>NZ_QGGG01000001.1 GCF_003148475.1 Pseudaminobacter salicylatoxidans
AGAAGATGCTCGCCGGGAATGCCGATCTTGCCGCCAACCTCCTGGATCGGCCGCTTCCTGGCCCCCCGCGCGATCTCGATGTCACTCTTGAATTCGGACATGGAATTCCTTCCCTCGGTTGGTTTTCTGGTGGCCGGCATCAAGCCTGGAATTCAGAAATGGGGCGGTGCTCGGTTGGCTGAGCGGCAGGCCGACACCAGCGTGTTGGCCATAAGCAGGGCGATCGTCATCGGGCCGACGCCGCCGGGCACAGGTGTTATGGCCCGCGCATTCTCGACCGCTTCCGCAAATGCCACGTCGCCGACGAGCTTCGATTTGCCCGACGCGGCTTCTCCGATGCGGTTGATGCCGACATCTATGACGACGGCACCGGGTTTGATCCAGTCGCGCCGGATCATTTCGGGGCGACCGACCGCAGCGATGAGAATGTCCGCACGCCGACAGATATCTGGCAGGTCGTTGGTGCGGCTATGCGCGACGGTTACGGTCGCATTGGCATTGAGCAGAAGATTGGCCATGGGCTTGCCGACGATGTTGGAGCGGCCAACCACAACCGCATTCAGGCCGGACAGATCGCGCCCCAGAACGTATTCGATGAGCAGCATGGAGCCGGCCGGTGTGCATGGCACGAACGCGGTATCCAGCTCGCCGGTGCCGAGCTTGCCCACATTCGTGAAATGGAAGCCGTCGACGTCTTTTTCCGGTGCGATCGCCTGGATGATTTTACCGGGATCGATATGAGCAGGCAAGGGAAGCTGTACCAGGATGCCATGGATGTCGGGATCAGCATTCAGCTTGCCAATGAGAATAAGAAGGTCCCTCTCCGACGTCTCTGCGGCCAATGCGTGCTCTGTCGAGCTGAAGCCACATTCCCGAGCCTTCCTGCCTTTGGAGGCAACATAAACCTGGCTGGCCGCGTCATTGCCAACGATGACGACTGCAATTCCCGGGATCAGGCCAGAAGCAAGCGTCAGTTCCTCTGCCGCTGCCTTGACCTTCGACACGACATCCGCGGCCGCAGACTTGCCGTCGATTATCGTTGCCATCGGCCTACTCCTCCCTGCAGGACCACGCGGTGGATTTGCCCTGTGGTTTCGCTATCTCATTCCTAGCGAACAAGCCATACGAGAGTCAACTGTAATTCAATAAATATTCATATAGAGAAACAGTCGGCGACGATTGCCACGAAATCCGCGATCTGGTGTGGCGCCCTGCGCGCGGGTTCGAATGTTCCGATCGTCACCAGTGGGCGCCATCGATCGCATTGTCGGTCTCGAACTCGGAGCCGGCGATCTGTTGATCAGGGACATAAGAAAGAACCCCGACACAGACGCCAACCGGCAAAGTGCTTCCAGTCGGGGCGTAGGCGTGTCGTCTTACATGCCGCGTTCGTTGAGAGCCATGCCATGGATTGGCAGGCGCCCGCCACTTCAACGTCCCGATTGGGATTGCGTACGCACAGATTTGCAGTGCGGTCGTAGAGCGCGATCAATTGTTCATTGATTTCCCTTGCGTCGGAAAATGCTTGACCTCTGCCCCGGTCGGCTGGCTAAAACCGGGGATCACTAGGCCGGACACTTGCCACCTGGCCAACCTGCGCTCTCAATCGCCGCACGACCAGTCTGCCAGACCGTGGTTGGCCCGTTTCATGCGTCTCGGCAAGCTGCGCCAGCACAGCCCCTCACGTGATCTATAATTAGTCGACCAGATAAATCGGACTCGACCAGGCACGGTGGCAATCTTCCTGCGTCACCCTGACATAGACGGGAAGGTCTCCGCTCTCATGCGAAACCATGTGCGAAAACGCGGCATGCGATGGAGCGTATTGCTCGGGCAGCCAAAATGCGCACAGTCTTCGATCCAGCCCGCCGGCCTCGAAACAAGCAGGATCCTCTCCGAGGGCTGCCAGATCGACTGTTGCCTTGATTATGTCGGTTTCCACTGAAATCCGGCCATTGGCGGGCTGCGCAAGCTCCAGGTCGATGCCGGCCATGTTGCCCGTCGTGACAGAACGCCAGGAAAGTCCGCTTCCGGGAGATATCTTATTCAGGGTGTGTTCGGGGTTGAGGAAATTGACCGGACTAGCAGTCTCGAAGCGATTGCCTTCGATGTGAAGTTCGCCGTTCCAGTATGTCTCCCGACCGCGACCACGATACTCGGCCCCTTCCCACCGAATGGCCAGGCGGCGTCTTGTCCCGACCTGTCCGGCGCGGAAAGTCTGCACCAGTCTTGCGCCGTGGAAGACATCGACCTGCTGGATCGGTGCTGTTCCGACAGTGCTCACCTCAAGGCGCATGGGCTGACCTCGCGGCCGGACGATATCGCCCATCATCGCGCTTGGCGTCGAAATGCCGGCTTCCACCTCGACCGGGCTTTCGAACTGCCCGCGTACGTCCAGATAGATGCGGACACCCGTAGTGCCGTAATGATGACGACACCGTAGCGCTTCGAACAGCGCGTCCCGCGTCAGTTCAGGCATGAGATAGCAGGTTAGCCCGCCGATCGCGCCAAATGAGGAAGCGCCCGGAGAGGTTGCGCCGAGCCGCCCCTTGTGATCGTCGCTGTGGCAGATAACGCCGACCCGGAATCCTTGTGAGAATGCCTCATGCAGCAGCCACTCGAAGGTGCCCCAGCTCGAATGTATTTCCACGGCCGTTTCCAGCCGTGCATCATGAGCGTAGGTGATATCGGCATAGCGACCGCCGACATGAGCGATCACCACGGCGTCTTCGTCTGCGAGCGCTGCGAACAGATCGCGGGCCGTGGGCCGCGCGTCGGTCGAGACCTCAGTTTCCGACAGCAGTACATGCGAAGAACGATGGATTGGCCTGCCTTCGTAGCGGTAGAAGACATTGCGGTCGCCGCCAAGCCCGGTATTGCCGGACCATTCATAGCCGGGCACGGCGAGGAATTTTCCGGGAACCTCGAAGTCCCGCGTCGTTCGGTTGATCCGGTCCCAGTATGCATCGCTGATCTGGAAGTCGTTGGCCTGATGCCCGGCGATGTCGATCAGCGCGAGATCGCGGGCAAATGCGAAATAGTTCTCGATCGAACCAGCCCCGACGGTTTCGCCGCTTTGACCGTGCAGGTCGCCCCAATACCGCCGCAAATCCGGACGCTGGCCGACACGCATCGGGTTGGCGCGACAGCCAATTTGTCGCCCGGTGTCCAGTACATCGATCACGATGTCGCCAACGCCCTCGAACGAAAGCGGTTCGATTGTGTGGACGATCGACGTCCCGGCCAGATCCACGACCTCTGGCAGGCCGGTGACTTGTTGCTGGCAACGAAGATGCAGGCGCGTTGGTCCCGGAATCGTCGGATTGCCCCAGCGGTCCTCGGCAAGAACAGCCAGTCGGAAGTTTTCGCCGGATAGGGCTGAAGACGGTACGATCGCCTTCCAATGGGCCGGCGCACCAGCGACGATCTCCAAGGTTGGAGCGCCGGAAATCTCGGCGAATTCGTATGTGGCGAAAGCATCGACGAAGACCATCAACGGAAAGCGGCGCTCGGCATTACTCTGCATCCGAATACCGGGGGCTCCATATCGACGATCACCCATCCGAACGGTGATGGTGTCGCCTTCACGAAGGAAGCCGCGCACGACGCGCACGATTAATGTGTTCGTCCAGGGACGGATGTTGGCGCGATCGAAACGACATTCGAGTACGGCCCCGTTGCTGGCTTCAGCCGTCGTATAGCCGCTGGCGATGGGGTTGCTGAACTGTGGTTTCTCCATGTCGGAAGCCGTGCGCCAGCTGATCTTGACCATGCCGCTGTCATCGACGCCAAAGGTGCCGGCCCGATAGGTCAACACGAGTTCGGCGCGCTCCCCCGCGACAAGAGGGTCGGATTGTTGAAGCGTTGCGGAGCCCATTTGCTCGGACAGATAGGTTGAGAACGGCACTTTAAAACACCTCTTTGGCGACGTGGTTGCACCATTGATGCCTGTTGAGCGTCTGTAGCGTGTAAAAGCCACTTGATTAAGACGATGTAAGACGTATTATACACGGCGTAAACGGGAAGCAAGACATTGGGACCCTCACAGATCGAGTTTTTGACCGAGCTGGACCGCGAAAGCCCGTCACCCCTCTATCAGCAATTGGCCGCTCTGATTGAGGCCGAGATCAAGGGAGGTCGGTTGCGTGCGGGGGATCGACTGGAGCCGGAGCCTGCGATTTCCGACCGCTTCAAGGTCAGCCGAGTCACCGTGCGTCTGGCCATCGGTGAATTGGTGCAGCGCGGCCTGTTGCTGCGCAAGCAAGGGAAGGGCACATTCGTCCTTCAGCCGGCCGTTCGCCATGACCTGCGCCGCTCGCATGGCTTGCTGGATTCTCTCTTCGCCCAGTCGGAAAAGGCGCGCGTCGAACTGGTGCGGTATGAGCTTGATGTTCCGCCCGTCGCGGTGCGCCGAGCAATGGGTCTGGAGGAGGGCGAAGTGGCGCTGGCCCTCACCCGGCTCTATTATATGGACACCAAGCCTGTCGGTTTGGGTGAGGACTGGTTGATTGCCGGGGCAGCCATGGTGCCGCGCTCTACCGCGAATCTCATTTCGACCGAGAACATCCTGCGGCAGATCGGTGTGGCGCTGGCCTATTCAGAAACCTCGATCGTGGCCGAGGCCGCAACCGCGGCGTTACGCAAGCATCTCAAGGTTCCCGCGCGCGCACCGGTGATGGTGCTGAAACGTTCCGCTTATGGCGAAGACGGCAAGATCAAGGAGATCGGCCGCCTTTCGTTCTGCACCGAACGCTATGAATTCTTCTTTTCGACACGTCAGCAGGAAGCCGACACCAGTCCGCTCATCATCCGCAGTGTGGTGGAAAGCCAGTGAGCAAGAGAAATAGATCGCCGAAGCCGCGAACCAGGGGGAGTTTTATGAAGCACAGATTCGTATCGCCGGTCTTCGGCCTGAAAATTTGCGGGCTGCTCGCTAGCCTGTTCGTGTCGCTTGGTCCGGTCGTCGCTCATGCACAATCCGAGCCTGTCGCCGTGCGTTTCACCGTACAGCCGCGCACTCTCGTTACGACCCTGGTGGAAGTCGCCGTCGAACAGGGCTTCTTCAAAGAAGAGGGCATAGAACCTGAAATGGTAACCGTGGCCAATGGCCCGGCGGCGGTCACAGCCCTGGCCTCTGGAGCGGTCGATGTCGCCACGAACGCACCAGAGGTTTTCGTGGCGCTTGCGAGCAAGGGACACTCCCTCAAGCTGATCGCGGGCGGTGCCAAGCAACTCGGTATGCTCATCGCGCGGCCGGGATTCGAGTTTCCAAAGGATTTTCCGGATTCTGTCGCATCGCTCAAAGGCAAGAAGATCGGTGTCACCGCACTCAGTTCCGCCACGCAATATCTGACCATCATGATGTTGGAGAAGGCAGGGCTCGGGGCCTCCGATGTCGAGTTCGTGGCCGTCGGTCCGACGCCGTCCCAGGCGCTGGCCAATCATGTGATCGACGTGGCCTTCGTTACCGGCCCTGATGTCGTCGTCAGCCAGTCGCTTGGCGCCAAGGTAATGGTTGATCTGCATTCACCCGACAAATGCCCTTCGCAACTGGACGTGTGCGGTATAGGTCAGGTCGGCATGTGGGCGACGGGAAGCTGGATCGAGTCAAATACGGCTATTGTCGACAAGATACGTCGAGCGATCGCCAAGGCGGACGTGTTTCTTCACGACCCGGCCAACGCCGAAAAGGCCCGCGAGGTCATACTCGTTCAAATTCCGGCCGACAGTTCGGACGAAATGAAGAAAGACTATGAAAACTACGCCCTTCCCCTGTTGAGCGCAGCTTTCGCGCCCGAAGACCTCGCGCGCTGGATCGAGGTCGACACCAGTGCCGGTGTGATCTCGAATCCGCTGGATGTCGCAACGGTTTACGCCGAAGGCACGCCGGCTAACGAAGACATGGTGCGGGAGCTTGCGTCCGAATGAATGCAATGACAATTCCCACGGATTTCAGAGGCAACAAGGGCACGATGCCTCCAGCCATATTGGCCGAGCAGGTCAGTCTGCGCGTGGGAGGGGCAAAGGACATTCTCGCCGGCATCGATCTTGCCGTGCGCGATGGAGAATTCGTTGCGATCGTGGGGCCAAGCGGCTGTGGCAAGACCACCTTTCTCAATATGGTGGCAGGGCTCCAGCCATTCACCTCCGGCCGTCTTACTGTTGCGGGTAGTTCACCAAAGGCTGGTCGGCGTGACTCGGCCTATGCACTTGCCCGCGACGCGTTGCTGCCATGGCGCGACGCGCTCGGCAACGTCGAACTCGCGCTTCAGGTGAGAGGGGTTGACAAAGACGAACGCCGCAGGAAGGCGACCGAGGCCCTGGCCAAAGTGGGGCTGGCCGATGCGTTGCACCGGCATCCCGCGCAGCTTTCGCAAGGTATGCGACAGCGGGTGGCGTTGGCGCGCACCCTGGTTACCGAGCCACGTTTCCTGATCCTCGATGAGCCGTTCGCCGCCCTCGACGCTCAGACCCGCATCCGCATGCAGGAGCTTTTGCTGTCGCTGCTCAAGCAGTTTTCCGGCACGATGCTCATAGTCACGCACGACATAGCCGAAGCGATCACCCTGGCCGACCGCGTCGTGGTGTTCGGTCCCCGGCCGTCACGGGTTACCGCGATCTACGAAGTCGGTCTGGGGGCTCGCGAGCGCAATATTGGCGAATTGCGTGCAGATCCCCAGTTCAGCCGCCTGTTCGAGGCGATTTGGAACGACATCGAGAAGGATTTCGAGCTGTGAGCACCAGCTTCACCAATACCGAACCCGGTTTTCGTTCCATGTCCGGCATGCAACGGAGAAGCGCCGCTCGTATCTGGATCATCCGGGTGCTTCTCGTCGGCCTGTTCGCGGGTGCCTGGAAGCTCGCGAGTGTGCTCGGCTTCTTTAATCCCATCTTCATCGGTACGCCGGAAGGGACGTTTCAAGCCTTCTTCGACCAACTTCACGGGCCGTCCAATGTCTGGAAGGACATCTGGTATACATCTGTCGAAACGATCATCGGCTTCGTCATCGGTTCGGGCGCGGGAATCCTTGCGGGCGTCATCCTGTTTCGTTCGGCGGCCCTGCGGGAAGCGGTAGCTCCATTGGTGGTGGCGGCCAACAGTCTGCCACGTGTCGCGCTCGCGCCGCTGTTCGTGCTTTGGTTCGGCCTCGGCATTGCCGGCAAGGTGGCCCTGATTGTCAGTCTGGTGTTCTTCGTGATGCTGACGACGACGCTTGCCGGCCTCACCCAGCCCAACCGCGATCACGAATTCCTTGCTCGCAGCATAGGCGCAGACAAGCGCCAGCATATCCTCTATTTCATCTTTCCGGCTGCGGTGCCGACCATCGTCGCGGGCCTTGAACTGTCGCTTACCTATAGTTTCCTAGGCGCCGTGGCTGGGGAGATCGTCGGCGGCTCCTTCGGCGTTGGAGTGAGGTTGACCGCGCTTGCCAATGCCTTCGAGATCAACCGCTTCATGGCCCTTCTCGTACTGCTGGTCATCATCGCCACGATCGCCGTCCAGATCATGCGCTATTTCACGGCGGGCCTCACCCGCTGGCATGCGGCAGAGCGCGGTAACGGTTAAGGTAGGCTGCAGCCATGAAGCCAGAAGATATCCATCTCATCCGGACGCCGGCCTCTCCAGTCGTTGCGCCCGACGAGGAGCGTGTCGCCTTCGTCGTTAGCGAGGTTGATGCCGACTCATACCGGTCGTCGATCCATGTCGTTGCGGTGGAGGGAGGGCAACCGCCTGTCCGTCTGACCGAAGGGCCACGCGACATTGCGCCAGCCTGGTCCCCGGACGGGCGATGGCTGGCGTTCCTGCGGGCCGAGGCTGGATTGCCGCATCAACTGATGGTGATGCCGGCGCACGGCGGCCCTGCGCGGCGCCTGACGGAGCACAGGCTCGGCGTCGGCTCTCCCGTTAGCGCGCGCCACGCGCGCGCCATGGCCGCGCCCGTCTGGTCGCCGGACAGCACCAGGATCGCATATGTTGCGCGTGTGGCGACCGAGGGCCGGTCCGGCGAAACCCTGAGGCGCATCACCCAGCTCCGTTACCGGGTGGACGAGCTGGGTTATGTTCACGACCGCCGCTCGCAGGTCTTCGTCGTCGGCATCGACGATGCGAAGCCCCGCATGTTGACCGACGGCAGGTGGGATCATTGGGACATATCCTGGCACCCCGATGGCACGTGTCTTCTGGCTGCTAGCGCACGTCATGAAGATCACGACCTTGACGAAGCAAACGACATAGTGCTCGTGGGTCTCGATGGCCGCGAAAAGGTGCTGACCGATCAGTCCACGACGGTCAACCTGCCGACGTTCGCGCCCGATGGCGAGCGCATCTTCTTCATGGGTATCGGGCCTCTTGGCGCGGACCGCAACGACGCGCGGGGTCGCAATCTCGGCTTGTGGTCCGTTCCCATCGCCGGAGGTTCGCCGCATCGTTTGACCGATGCCGAATCCGTGGATCTGGACGATGGCCGGACGCGGCCGCTGCGAATCGACACGCAAGGCGTGCTGGGCGGGCGTCTGGAGCGCGGCGCAGTGCTATTGAGCCGGATTGGGCTCGACGGCAAGTCGCGCGACCTGATCGCCGGCAGGCGGCAGGTACTGGACTATGATCAGCAAGGCAGGACCATTGCGGCCGTCGTCGCCGACGAGGCGAGCGCCGGTGAGGTCGTCGCGCTGCGTGACGACCATGAATTGGTGCTGACCCGCCTCGGGCAAGACCTCGCCGGCAAAGGCCTGCGTCCTATGCACGAGATTACGGCGCTGGCGCCGGACGGCTATCCTGTTCATGGTTGGCTCACCTTGCCGGAAGGCGAGGGACCGCATCCGTTACTCGTTTACATCCATGGCGGCCCGGATTTGCAATTTGGTTACAGCCTGAGCGATGAAATACAAGTCTACGCCGATGCGGGCCTGGCGGTTCTCGTCGCCAATCCACGCGGCTCGGCCGGCTATGGTGAAAGACATGCGCGGATCGTGCGGGGCAACTTCGGCACACTCGACGCAGACGACATCGTCGCATTGCATGAAGCAGCCTGCACGCGCACTGATATCGACGGCTCGCGCTCCGGCGTGATGGGCGGGTCCTATGGCGGCTTCATGACGGCCTGGCTGGCCGCACATCAAGGCAAGCGTTTCCGGGCGGCATTGTGCGAGCGCGGCGTCTATGCTTGGGCGAGCATGATGGGCACCGCGGACATCTCGGTCGCAACCAAGAGTATGATAGGCGACAAGCTGGAGAATTGGCTCGTCCAGTCGCCGATCAGTCATGTTGACCAAATCGACATTCCGTTGATGATCATGCACTGGGAAGATGATCGCCGCGTCCCATTCGAGCAGGCGCAGCAACTGTTCGCGGCCCTGCGCAGTCGGAAAAAGCCAGTCGAGTTCGTGGTTTTTCCCGGCGGAAGCCATAACTCGTTCCGTCACGGCCCTCCAGCCGAAAGAATGGAGCGCTTCGAAACAATCCTGGATTGGTTCAATCGTCATTTAGGGGCGTAGTCTGGCGTACACATCTGTTCCGCTATCCTCATAGTTCATGGGGTGCAGAGCCAATGTGCGTTGGTGTGCGTCTATGGTGTGGTGCAAGTTGCGCTTGACCTGATCTCGCTTACCTTCCCCCGTTACCTTTGCTCGTTAAGGAATAGAAGAACTGCGTTCCTTGCGCTATTTGCTGATGATCAGTTGTTTGATCATGCATGCCGCATGCGAGGACGCTGAACCGGACGCCTTCGCACATGCCGACGGCAATGTCGCTGCTGACGATGGAATAGTGCTCTGCCCCGACCATCCGTAGGTTTGGAGGAGGGGCGGCGAGAACCTCCAGGGTTGGTATTTTCAGCATCGATCATATGGCTGGCTGCGTCGCGACCATCGACATAGGCATGCTGGAGCTATGAACTCGACCAAACCAAACTGGGTCGTGGATCGCAGGTGCGTCGCATATGCCGCTTTCTGCGCGGAGCGCGATTTAAAAAAATCGCATAGCAATAGAAGACAATTGATGTATGACCCATTTGTCCACCCTTTTCCAGATTGCACTCAGCCCGATCCAGATTCCTACTGGCTGAAGGTCAGTAATGAGGTGCCGGATGATGATGGTCCGATCGCCGGGGATTTGAGCGTCGATGTCGCGATCATAGGCAGAGGGTATACGGGCCTGTCGGCAGCGTTAGCGCTTGCCGAGGGTCACGGCATCAAGGCGACCGTACTGGAGGCTCGGTCTTCCACATGGGGGTGCAGCGGCCGGAACGGAAGCTTTGCCGGCATCTCCGGTGGCCGCGTTCCGTGGTCGAGTCTGGTCAAGACCTATGGGCCGGATACCGCCCGAGCGTATTTTCACGAGCTGAAGCAGGGCCTTGAGACGGTCCGCGGCCTGATCTCCAGGGGTGGGATAGCCTGCGACAAGCAGCCGACGGGGTCTACAAGGTGGCGACCTTCGGCGCTCATGCCAGCGCGCTCCGGCGGGAGGAGGGACTTTACAACGATATTCTCGGCTATCCGGCCCGATACGTCGATGCCGGCGGCCTGCATGGCGTCCATGAAGGTCCTGAAAGCCATGGCGCGCTTTACCTGCCCGATGGCTTCTCGCTGAACCCGCTGAAATTGGCACGCGGCCTCCACCGCATGGCTCGCAGTTACGGCGCCCGGATTCACACCAATTCGCCCGTCGCGGACTGGGTGCGCGAGGGCGATAAGCACCGTCTCGTGAAGCCGGCGGGGATTGTTCGGGCCAAGCGCGTTATCGTGGCGACCAACGGATATACGTCGTCGCGCCTGCACGCGCGCCTTGCTGCGCGGGTCCTGCCTGTTCACTCCCAGATCATCGTGACCGCTCCGATGAGCCATGCGCAGGTGCAGCCAAGTCTTCCGTCGGAAAAGTGCATGTTCGATACACGCGGTCTGCTCTTTTACTATCGCCGGCTGCCTGACAGTCGAATGTTGTTCGGTGGGCGGAGCGCCGTCTCCGGCGCCGATGCTGCCGCGCCCCGTCACCGCCAGTATCTCTACGACGCCATGATCCGCAAGTTTCCTGCCCTTGCCGGAATTGGCGTGGAGCACTGGTGGGGCGGTTGGGTCGCCGTCTCCCGCAATTCTCTTCCGTTCTGCTACAGGGTTCCGGGGCTGGGCGACGTGTTCACGGCGGGTGGCTACGCAGGGAGCGGTGTTGCTTTCTCCATCCATCTGGGCACGAAGCTCGCGCTGATGGTGGCCGGTCGTCCGTTCGAGACGGGCGCTGCGTTCCTCACGCGCGAGCCCGAGCGCTACCCCTTCGCCTCGTTCATCCGGCTGGGGCAGTGGATGGCGTATCGTTGGCTACATGCCAAAGACGCCCGCGATGCACGCAGGGCAGGGTAAATTCATGGCACGATCTTATTCTCGCAAGATGCTCGCAAATCGACGCCCGGCAGTATGCCGTGCCCGTTGCCGAACCGGCATGGCGGAGTGGCTGCGGGAGGGAAGTGGTAATATGACTTAGGCCCCTCCAACTTTCTCGAGCGTATACCATGACAGAAGCTGAAGACTCGCCCCTTTATGTCACAGCCCTTGCCAAAGGCCTTTCCGTTCTGACGGCGTTCGGGCCTTTCCGGCCCGCCATGAACCTCCTAGAGTTGGCGGATGCGACCGACTTGAACAAGAGCACGATCCAGCGCTGCGTGTTCACGCTGGAGGCGATGGGCTACCTCGCCCGCGACAACGGCAATCACGAAAGTTTCTTCATCGATGGCGAGTGGGTTTGGCCGGTCGGCGGCTGACATCGACAAGGCCGCCTTCGAGTCAGGTTCAGGCGCCATGCGGCACATTCGCCGCTGGCCTTCCGCCAGGCAATGCACTAACAGTCCTGACCGGATCGCAACGAACCCTCCCTGCCTGTGATCGGTGGTGACAACGATGGTCATATATCAGCGCTTCATCGTGTTTACCTGTGTCGTGCTCATCACGCTTTTCGCGGGTTTCGGCGCATGGCGCTACAGTGTCTGGTTTCTGCCGATTGCGGCAGTTTCCGGAGTACTGACTGTTCTCGGTGTATGCGATCTTCTTCAGCGCAGACATTCGATCTTGCGCAACTATCCGATCATCGGTCATCTGCGCTTCATCGTGGAGAGCTTTCGCCCGGAGATACGCCAATATCTCATCGAGGGTGATCGCGATGCGGAGCCCTTCAGCCGCCAGGATCGTGGGCTTGTCTACCAGCGGGCGAAGGGCGTCGAGGACAAGCGGCCGTTCGGAACAATCGAGAACGTCTATGGTTCCGGCTACGCATGGCTGACCCATTCCGCCACGCCTGTTGTCATACGGGATACGGATTTCCGGGTGCGCATAGGCGGCTCTGCCTGCAGGCAGCCCTATGAGGCCAGCCTCTACAATATTTCGGCCATGAGCTTTGGGTCCCTGTCCGCGAATGCCATTCGCGCGCTGAATACCGGCGCGAGGAAAGGCAATTTTGCCCATGATACGGGTGAAGGTGGCATAAGCCACTATCATCGACAGGGCGGGGGAGACCTGATCTATCAGGTTGCATCCGGCTATTTCGGCTGTCGCAATGATGACGGCAGCTTCTCGCCGGAGAAATTTGCAGAGCTCGCCGCCGATCCCCAGATCAAGATGATCGAGGTGAAATTGAGCCAGGGCGCGAAGCCAGGGCACGGCGGCATGCTGCCTGCGTCGAAGATTTCTCCCGAGATTGCCCATGCACGCGGCATTCCCATGGGTGTGGATTGTGTGTCTCCTGCCGCGCACAGCACATTCGCGACCCCGATAGGCCTGATGGAGTTCATCGGCCAGTTGCGTGAGCTGTCCGGCGGCAAACCCGTCGGCTTCAAGCTCTGCATTGGTCATCGCCGCGAATTCATGAGTATGGTCAAGGCAATGCTGAAGACGGGCATTGTTCCCGACTTCATCGTCGTCGACGGGGCGGAAGGCGGAACGGGAGCGGCACCCGTCGAATTCGCCAACCGTGTCGGCATGCCGATGCTGGAGGGCCTGACCTTTGTTCACAATGCGCTGCGTGGCGCGGGTATCCGTCATGAAGTCAGGATCGGCGCGGCCGGCAAGATTATCTCCGCGTTTGATATCGCGAGGACCCTGGCTCTGGGCGCTGACTGGTGCAATGCCGCGCGCGGCTTCATGTTTGCCATCGGGTGCATCCAGGCGCAGTCATGTCATACCAACAGATGCCCGGTCGGGATCGCGACTCAGGAACCGGCGCGTCAGCGTGCCATCGATGTCAACGACAAGAGCGAGCGCGTGGCGCGGTTCCATCGCAACACGATGAGGGCGCTGGGCGAGATCGCCGGGGCAGCCGGACTGAGCGACCCCCGCGATTTCATGCCGTATCACTTCATGTTCCGACAGAAGGATAACGAGTTTCTCGACGGGAACGAGGCCTATCCTTACCTGCCCGAGGGCTTTCTCGTTTCAGGCGAGGAGGAAATCCCGGAGCTTGCCGACTGGTACAGCCGGTGGGATCGCGCCACCGCCGAGAGCTTTGCCCCGCCGGAAATTCCGCACGGACCATTCATGCGCCGAAATGCAAGGCAGATCCGGGACGCCGGCCGCTCGCTCACGGCCTGATGCCGGCGGAAAACGACGCTCGACATTGATCTGAACGCCGTCCGCCCGACCGAACGCGCTGCACTGTTTCTGCGGGCGCAGCGACGCGTGCGGTATTCCGGTGTGGGCGGTTGCGACCCTTGCCGTCAGAGACGTCCGAGCGCCTTTTCGGTCCTGGCGTCGAAGAGATAGAGGCTGCCGGGCGTGGCGTGGCAAGCGAGGCTCGAGCCCGTCGCCGGGATCAGTCTGGCCGGAGCGGTCGCGATGACCGGCGTGCCGGCAACGTCGAGATGCACCAGCGTCTCCGATCCGAGCGGCTCGACGGCCGTGACCGTGCCTTCGAGATGCAGGCCGCCATCCACCTTATCGGTGCCGGTCTGCGTGACGAGGTCGTGCGGGCGGACGCCGATGAGGATGTCGCCATCGGCGGCTGGCGCGACGCCCGCGCCATTCCTGCGGCCCTTGAGCAGGTTCATCGAGGGGCTGCCGATGAAGCGGGCGGTGAATACATCCACCGGGCTTTCGTAAAGCTCGGTCGGCGTGCCGACCTGCAGGATGTTGCCGTCCTTCATCACCACGATGCGGTCGGCCATGGTCATGGCCTCGACCTGGTCATGGGTGACGTAGACGGTGGTGGTCTTCAGCCGCTGGTGCAGCCGCTTGATCTCGATGCGCATCTGCGCCCGCAACTGCGCGTCGAGGTTGGAAAGCGGCTCGTCGAACAGGAAGGCGGAGGGGTTGCGCACCATGGCGCGCCCGATCGCCACACGCTGGCGCTGGCCGCCGGAAAGGGCCGCCGGCCGGCGCTCCAGATAGGCTTCCAGGCCGAGGATGCGCGCCACCTCGTCGATGCGCGCATTCTTCTCCGCTCTGGCGATCTTGGAGGTGTAAAGGCCGAAGCCGATGTTCTGGCGGACCGTCATATGCGGGTAGATCGCATAGTTCTGGAACACCATGGCGATGTTGCGCTGCTTGGGCTCGCGCTCGTTCACCATGTCGCCGCCGATCTTCAGCGCGCCGCCGGAAATGTCCTCCAGACCCGCGATCATGCGCAGCGTGGTGGATTTTCCGCAACCCGAAGGTCCGACAAAGACGACAAATTCGCCATCGGCGATAGAGAGGTCGATGCCGCGCACCGCCTCGACCTTGCCGTAGCGCTTGACCAGCTTTTCAAGTTCGATGGTTGCCATCAGGACGCCTCTACCAGGGCCTTGAATTTTTCGTTGAGCTCGCGCGCCGCCGCCGCCTCGCGCGCGGCTTTGCCTTCTGCCGCCTTGTCGAAGGCAGCCGCCTTGTCGCGATAGGCGGCAAGTGCGGCGGCCATCGGCGCAGGCGCGGGACCGCCGAAGCGGTTGCGCACGGCGATGAAATGCGCCGGCGAAACGATCTCCTCGAAGGTGTCGCGGCCGAAGGAGGGCTCGCGGCCCGTCGACTGCCGGAAGGCGGCAAGGAAGGGCTCGTAGCCGTCCTTCTCCAACCCGCCGCCCGCGGCGACGACAGCCTTGGCGACGGTCGCGGCAATCTCGTGTGCCTCGCGGAAGGAAAGCCCCTCGCGCCGCACCAAAGAATCCGCAAGCTCGGTGATGGTGATGCAGGAACGACGGATGTTTTCTGCCACGCGGGCCGGGTCGATGCGGATCGCGGCGACGAAGGCGGCCAGAAGGTCGAGCACGCGGCCGGCGGCGACGAAGGCCTCGTAGCCCATCGCCTGCGTCTCGCCCTCGCTGTCGTTCATGTCGGTGAAGGGCGTGTTGTGCATTACGCCGAGCACGGTGCGGGCGCGGCCCATGGTCTGGCTGGCCAGCAGTCGCATATGCTCGATGGGCACCGGATTGCGCTTCTGCGGCATGATCGAGGAGATCTGCACGAAGGCGTTCGGCACATAGATCTGGCCGACCTCGAAGGCGGTCCAGAACTGGAAATCCTGGATGAGACGGCCCAGATGCACGAACATCAGCTCGATGGCCGAATAGGTGGAGGTGACGTAATCGACCGCCGCGATACAGCTGTAGGAATTGCGCAGCGGCGCGGCAAAGCCGAGCAGATGCGCCACGCGCTGGCGGTCGATCGGGAAACCCGACGTGGTGATGGCGGCGGCCCCCATGGGCGACAGGTTCACGATCTCGCGCGCCTCGGCGAAGCGCTCGATATCGCGGATCAGCACCTCGATGGCAGCGGAAAGATAATGGCCGAAGGTGGTGGGCTGCGCCGGCTGGCCGTGCGTATAGGCCACCACCAGCGTGTCCTTCTCGCGCTCGGCGGCGTCGATCAGGGCGGCGAGCAGATGCCGGGCCTTGATCATCAGCGCGTCGATGCGGTGCTTCAAGCCGAGCTTGAACAGCGTGTGGTCGATGTCGTTGCGCGAGCGCGCTGTGTGCAGGCGACCGGCGATATCCGGCCCGAGACGCGCCTTCAGCTCCTTCTCGATGAGAAAGAAATAATCCTCGACCTCGCCGGTGTAGACCAGCGTGGAGGGATCGACCTCGCGGTCGATGGCTTCGAGCGCGGAGGCGATTGCCCCGGCCTGTTTGGCGTCGAGAATGCCCGTCTCGACCAACATCACCAGATGTGCGCGGTCGATGCTGCGGAAGCCCTCGACATGATGGCTCTTTGCGCCGTCGAACAGCGGCCGCAGCACTGTTTCCTTGTAGACGGGATCGGGAAAGACGCTGCGGTCGGTGAGCCTCGGGTTTGGTTCTGACATTTTCTATCCCTTGAGCCCGGCCAGCATGACGCCGCGGACGATGTAGCGCTGGAGGACGATGAAGACGAGGAGCGTCGGCAGAGTGGCGATGGCCGCGCCCGTCATGATCATCTCCCACTGGATGGACTGCTCCACGGCGAAGCTCGAGAGACCGACCGGCAGCGTATAGAGCTCGCGGCTGGTGGTGACGATGAGCGGCCAGAAGAAGGCGGTCCAGTTGCCGAGAAAGGTGAAGATGGCGAGCGCCGAGAGCGCCGGCGTGACCAGCGGCAGCGCCACCTTCCACCAGATCTGGAATTCGTTGAGGCCGTCGACGCGCGCGGCTTCGAGGAAGTCGTTGGGCACGCCCTCGAAGAACTGCTTCATGAGGAAGGTGCCGAATGCGGTCATCATGCCGGGGAACATGATGCCCCAGTAGCTGTCCAGCCAGCCGAGCTTGCTCGACATGAGATACCACGGGATGACCAGCATCTCGGTCGGGATCATCAGCGTCGAGAGGATGGCAAGGAAGATGAAGTAGCGGCCGCGGAACTCGAACTTGGCGAGCGTGTAGCCGACGAGGCTGTCGAAGAACACGTTGGACGCCGTGACAGCGACCGCCACGATCATCGAATTCATGAACCAGCGCACGAAGCGCCCGTCGGCAAGGATGGCGATGTAGTTGTTGAGCGTCGGCGCGGCCGGGATGAGGCGCAGGTCGTAGACCTGGCCTGCCGTCTTCAGCGATGTGGAAAACATGAAGGCCAGCGGCGTGACCATGACGAGGCCGCCCATGAACAGCAGCGTCCACGCAAGGATGCGGCCGGGACGGATATTGGCGTGCGAGAGCGCCGGCCCGCCGGATGTCTGCGTCACGGCGCTCATTTCTTTTCCCTCAATATCCAGAGCTGCAACAGCGACACCACGAGCAGAATGGTGAACAGCACCACCGTTTGCGCCGCCGCATAGCCCATCGCGTAGGAAGAGAAGGCGGTCTGGTAGATCATCAGCACCAGCGGCTTGGTCGAGCCCAGCGGTCCGCCGGGGTCGTTGGTGGTCATGTTGTAGACCTGGTCGAAGATGCGCAGGAAGCCGATGGAGGAGAACACCACGAGAAACACCGTGGTGGGCTTCAACAGCGGCAGCGTGATTTTGCGCAGGATCGCCCATTCGCCGAGACCGTCGATGCGCGCGGCCTCGTAGAAGGTGTTGGGGATCGCCCTTAGCCCCGCCATGAAGATGATGATCTGGAAGCCGAGCCCCGCCCAGATGGCGGTGACCATGATGGACGGCAGCGCCTGATCCACCGAGCGGATGAAGGGGTGCTGGGGGATGCCGAGCGTGCCCAGCACATTGTTTATCACGCCGATCGGCGCGGGCTGGTAGAACCAACGCCACACCCAGGCCATGGCGGCGGCCGTGGTGAGATAGGGCAGGAAATAGAGCCCGCGGATCAGCCCGTGCAGGAACCGCACGCGATCGAGATGATAGGCAATGACGAAGGAGAGCAGCAGGCTGATCGGCGTGCCGATGACGAGATAGGCGAAGGTGTTCTTGAACACCTTCCAGAACTGCGGATCGGCGAACAGTTTTTGGTAGTTCGCAAAACCGATGAACTGCGGCGGCTTGAGCAGGTCCCAGTTGGTGAGCGACAGCCAGAACGCCTCGATCGTCGGATAGAAGCGGATCACCGAATAGAACAGGATCGGCAGGGCGAGGAAGCTCCACACCCACACCAACCGCTTCGCCCGCATGGAGCGGCGATCCCAGAAAGAACCGCCGGGGCCGCTTGAAGCCGCCCGCCCTTCAGCCGTCGTCGCCGACATCTACGTGCTGCCTTACGGCTTCGCGGCGTCGATAATGGCCTGCTCGGCCTCGGCGGCCTGCGCCAGCGAATCCTTCACCGACTGGCCTTCCAACAGGATGCGGTTGGTCATGTCGATGGTGTTCTGACGCTGGGCGACCTCGTCCACGAACATGGTGGTGTGTGCGTATTCCAGCCCCTTGAGGAACGGCCCGTAGATCGGGTCGGCCAGATTGGCGTCGGTCATGGCGGCCGTGCGGCGCGCCGGCAACTCGCCCACTTCCTTCAGCCAGATGTCCATCGCCTCGGGCGAAGAGATGTAGGCCAGGAACTTCTTGGCGGCTTCCAGCTTCTCGCCTTCGGTCTTGGCGCTGATGCCGTTGGCGAAATAGCTGGCATAGTTGGAGCGCACGCCCTCGGCATTGGCCGGCAGCTCGGTCACGCCCCATTCGAAGCCCTCGATGGACTTGAAGGCGCCGAGACGAAAGGTGCCGTCGATGGTCATGCCGGCCATGCCGGCGCGGAACGCGGCTTGGCCCTCGTCCATGAAGCCGGCCTGGCCGATCTTCTTTTCCGTCTGAAGGTCGGTGTAGAACTTGAGCGCCTTTTCGCCGGCCTCGTCGTTATAGATCACCTTGCGGTCGCCGTCCGTGTAAGGCTCGCCGCCGAACTGGCGGATCAGCACCTCGCGCCACCACTGATGATCCTGGCCCCCCATGTCGAGGGTGGAACCGGCGACGACGAGATTGCCGCTGGCGTCATGCCTGGCGATCTTCTCGGCCGCCGCAACGAACTCGTCCAGCGTCTTGGGCGGGTTGTTCGGGTCGAGGCCGGCTTCAGTGAACAGCTTCTTGTTGTAGAACAGGGCAAGCGAGCGCACGGCGGTCGGCAGGCCGTAATAGTCGTCGCCGCGCTTCATGGCGCTGATGATCGGGAAGAACTCGCTTTCGATCTTGTCGTGGGGGAAGGCATCGGTCGGCAGAGGCTGCAGGATGCCGCCGGCCGCGAACTTGTCGAGCCAGCCGTAGAAGAGCTGCATGACGTCCGGACCCTGGCCACCCATCTTCGCCGCGATCACGCGGGTCTGGTAGTCGGCATAGGGAAAGGTCGTCTGCTTGACCGTGATGTCGAGATTGGCCTTCTCGAAATTCTCGATCAGCTTGTCCATCGCCTTGACGCGGGTGTCGAAGACATACTGCCAGTATTCGATCTCGACGGCCTGGGCCGCGTTAAGCGCCATGGTGCTGAAACCCGCCAGCAGACCGGCAAACAAAATCTTGCGCATATCAACCTCCAGCTCGCCTCACCGGGGTCCTCCCGCGTGCCGGCATATCCATCCCCTCGGCCCGGCATCGCCCGATGCAAAGCCCGGCCATCACATCCTCAGGCTGGCCACCTGTGCGGACCATACCTTGCGGCCGGCAAAAAGAGCCAGCTCGCATTCCGCTTACGGTTTCCTGCGGCACGCCTTTTGTCAATAAGATAATTTACTTGAATTAATCTGTTGTGGATGGCGTCATTGCCGCGTTATCAATCTTGCGGAGCAGGGCAGGATGACCGGAACAATGTTTCAATCCGGCGGCACGCATCAGGTCACTCTGGGCAAGAACCCGGAGCGCACCCGCGATCACAACCGCCGGGTCGTTCTGGATGCCGTGCGCCAGCACGGCTCGCTGGGCCGCATGCAGATCGCGCGGTTGACGCAGCTTACCGCTCAGGCAATCGCCAATATCGTGGACGAACTCGTTGGCGAGAACCTGCTGATGGAGATGGGGCGCCTGCGCTCCGGCCGCGGTCAGCCGCCGATTCAGTTCGCGGTCAACCCCGACGGCGCCATGACCATGGGCGTCGAGATTGCGGCCGACCACATGGTCACGACGGTGCTCGACCTTGCCGGCCATCCGCGCTCGCGGCAAATCGCGGCCGTGCGCGACGCGAGCCCCGGGCAGGTCGTCGCGCATCTGCGTACGAAACTGGAGGCCGTCCGGTCGGCCTTCCGGTCGCCGTTGCTCGGCCTCGGCGTTGTCATGCCCGGCCCCTTCGAGATCGAGGGCATGACCTCGGTCGGTCCCACCACCCTGCCCGGCTGGGCCGGGATTGATGTCGCGGCTTTCATCGGCGACGCGTGCGGCGAGCCGGTCATCGTGGAGAACGATGCGACCGCCGCCGCCGTGGGCGAGCGCCTGTTCGGCGCAGGGCGTTCGATCTCCAGCTTCGCCATGATCTACTTCGGCGCGGGCGTCGGCATGGGCATGATTCAGGACGGCGCGCCCTTTCGCGGTGCCTTCGGCAATGCCGGCGAGATCGGCCATGTCGTGGTCGTGCCGAACGGCAAGGCCTGCGCTTGCGGCCAACACGGCTGCCTTGAGCGCTATGCCTCGCTGCATGCCTTGCAGGAGCGGCTGGCCGAGGCCGGCATGAGGCCCGCCGACTTCGTCGGGCTTGCGCAACTCCATTCCGAACGCCACCCGATCCTGCTGGACTGGATGGAGGAGACCGCGACGCGGCTCGCCCCTATGATCGGCATGGTCGAGAACATCATCGATCCCGAAACGGTCGTGCTCGGCGGCACGCTGCCGGACGCTGTCATCGACGAGATCATCGCGCGCATGGGGCAGTTGCCCATCTCGGTCGCCAGCCGCCGCGCGCGCTCGTTGCCGCGCGTGCTGCGCGGTCAGACCGGGCAATATACGGCCGCACTCGGGGCCGCCGCGCTGCCGCTTTTCGAAATCACCACACCGAAACTGGAAACATCGGCCGCCGCGCCTGCAGAGCTCGAAGGCTGAGGGAGGACAAACCATGCTCACCGCACGCGAACGCATCGAACGGCAGAAGGCAAACCCGGCACTGCTGCGGCTTCACCGTGCGCTGAGCCGGCTGAAATCCACCGTCACCATGATGAACACCGGCGCGCACCCCGATGACGAGCAGAGCGGGCTGCTCGCCTATCTGCGGCTGGGGCTGGGCATGCGTGTCATCGTCGCCTGCTCCACGCGCGGTGAAGGCGGGCAGAATTCGCTGGGGCCCGAGCGCCTCGGCGCGCTCGGCATGCTGCGGACGCGCGAGATGGAAGAAGCCGCCCGCGCGCTCGACGCCGACGTGGTCTGGCTGGGCCACGGCCCGGACGATCCGGTGCATGATTTCGGCTTCTCCAAGGACGGCGACGGCACTTTCGACCGCTGGGGCGAGGAACGTATCGTGGAACGGCTCGTGCGCGCCTATCGCAGCGAGAGGCCGGACATCGTCGTGCCGACCTTTCTCGACGTTCCCGGCCAGCATGGCCACCATCGCGCGATGACGCGCGCTGCCGAAGCCGCGATCCGGCTGGCCGCCGATCCGAACGCCTTTCCCGAGCATTTCGCCGAAGGGCTCACGTCCTGGCAGGTCGCCAAATATTATCTGCCGGCATGGTCGGGTGGCGGCGACACCTATGACGACGAGGTTCCGCCGCCGGACGCGACCGTGGTGGTGGAAGCGCTGGAGCGCGAGCCGGCGACCGGTGCCGAATATGACCGCATCGGCGAATGGTCGCGCTACTACCACGCCTCACAGGGTATGGGGCACTGGCGCGAAACCGCCAGGTCGCGCTGGCCGCTGCATCTGCTGATCGCGGCTGGTGAAGCGGGGCCGGAAAGCTCTGTCCTCGACGATCTGCCCGCCTCGCTGGGCGCGCTGGCGGCGTCGCCCGAGTTTCCCGCGCCGGCCGCGCAGGCGCTTGCTGCCGCTGACGAAGCCATCGGCAAGGCCATCGCTGCTTTCCCGGCGCGCGATGCAATCATCGGCCATCTTCTTGAAGCCGTTCGCCATCTCGGCGAGGCGCGTGCCCAAATACCGGCATCCTTCACCGCGCTTCACAGTCACAGGCTGGAGCGCAAGGCGAAAGAAATCGACGCCGCCCTGATTGAAGCCGCCGGCATTTTCGAGCGCGCGGCGCTGTCACCGGCCGCGTTGGCGCCGGGCAAGGCCGCGACCCTTGCCATCGAGCTCGCGCATAACGGCGCGCGTCCTGCGATGCGCATCAAGCCTGTCCTGCCGCGAGGGGTTGCGGCTGAGGCTGGCGCAAGCACCGGCAGCAAGCGCAGCTTTGCGATCACCGCTTCCGGCGACGCGCCCTATTCGCCGCTCTATCCCGCCGCATGGTGGGCGCTTGGCGGCAATGGAGAAGCGCATGTCGCGCTGGAGGCGGATTTCGGCAACCACACCGCGCATGCGATTTTCGATCTCGAGGAGCCTTTCGCCGTCCAGCCTGCGCACTCGGTCGCGATGGAGCCCGAAGCGCTGATCGTGCCCGTCGACGGCTCGCGCCGCGTCTGGCCCATCAGCCCGCGCGTGAGTGGTTCCGACGCAGCGGTTTCCCTTGTCACCGATGGCGGCTGGACGCTGGCTGGCACTCCCGAAAGCCCGCTGCTACGCGCGCCCGAGACACTTGTGGCAGGGCTGACGACCGTTACCCCGCACGTGGACGGCAGGGAAGCGTTCCGGCTTACGCCCATCGCCTATCCGCATGTAGGCCGCGTCATCCATCGGCAGCCCGAGGCGCTGCGTGTGCTGACGCTCGACCTCAAGCTGCCGCATGGCACACGCATCGGTTATGTCGGCGGCGGGGCCGACAGGGTGGGCCTGTGGCTTTCCAGAATGGGGCTCGACGTCACCGAGCTCGATGCGCGGGAGCTTGCAGGCGACCTGTCGCAATACACTACCATCGTCGTCGGCATCTTTGCCTTCGGCCTGCGCAAGGACCTTGCCGCAGCCACGCAAAGGCTGCACCGGTTCGTCGAGGATGGCGGGCATCTGGTGACGCTCTACCACCGCCCGAGCGACGGCTGGAACCCGCTGGCGACGCCGCCTCGACGCCTGGAGATCGGTTCGCCCTCGCTGCGCTGGCGCGTCACCGACCGGGACGCTGAAGTCACCGTTCTCGAGCCGGAGCACATGCTGCTTAACGGGCCCAACAGGATCACCGCCGAGGACTGGACCGGCTGGGACAAGGAGCGCGGCCTCTATTTCGTGTCGCGCTGGGATGAAGCCTACACGCCGCTATTGTCCATGCACGACGCCAATGAGCAGCCGCTTACTGGCGCGCTTGTTTCGGCGGCGATAGGCGCCGGCCGCCATACGCACACCAGCCTGGTGCTGCACCATCAGATGGATCGGCTGGTGCCGGGCGCGTTCCGCCTGATAGCCAATCTCGTCCAGCCTGCGTGACGGAAAAATGACCGGGCAGGCGGAACAGGCAACGCGCAGGGCGAACCGTGAGGGGGTCGCCTGGGTGCTGGCCGACATGGTGCTCGTGTCGGGCGGCATGACGGCGCTCGTCAAGGCGCAGGGCGTGGTCTATCCGGCGTTCCAGCTCGTCTTCATCCGCGCGCTGATCGGCCTCCTGTTCATCCTGCCGCTGATCTGGCGGCACCGTCATCACATCCGCAACACGCGCCACCCCTGGCGCAACATTTCGCGCATAAGCTGCAATGCGATCGCGCTGACCAGCCAGTTCCTGGCCTATACGCTGCTGCCGCTGGCGACCGTGAACGCGTTGAGTTTTTCGCGGCCATTGGTGACGATGGCGATGGCCGCCGTCTTCCTCGGCGAGCGAATCAGCCGACTACGCTGGGCGGGTGCGGGCGTCGCCTTCTGCGGCGTTCTGGTCATGCTGGCGCCCGGTGGCGTGGACTGGAATGTCGGGCTGCTGGCTGTTGCCGGCACCGTCATCTTCGGCTCGCTGGCGATCATCCAGACGCGCATGCTGCGCGAGGAGAACACCACTGTGATGATGGTGTTCTATACGGTCGGCCTCGTGGTTCTCACCGCCATTCCGGCAATCTACACCTGGCATCCGGTGAAGGCGGCCGACTGGGTTCCGCTGCTCGGCATTGGGCTACTGGCGCAGGCCGGGCAATATTGCTTCCTGCGCGCCTACCGGCTGGCCGATGCCAGCGTGCTGGCGCCCATCGGCTATCTGTCGATCGTGGTGACGGCCATTGCAGGATACATCTTCTTCGGCGAGATCCCCGGAGCACGGGTGATTTTCGGCGCCATCGTGGTTCTCGTCGCACTCCAGACCGCCGCCTATATCGAACACCGGAAAAAAACTTGGCATCGAGGCCGCTTGATGCCGGAGGCGGGATCGGCTAGGGAGGCTGCGTCGGTTTCCGCAAGGAAGTAACAGGGAATTCGGCGCTGCCTTTCGGGGCGGCGAAACGAAACTGCCCCCGCAACTGTAGGCGGCCAGTCCCTTCTCGAGCAATGCCACTGGGCGCACCGCGTCCGGGAAGGTCGAGAGGGACAGTGACCCGTCAGTCAGGAGACCTACCGACACCCGTAAACTGAACGCGCCGGGCGGGGTGTCCGGGGAGGTCTTGATGATGTCAGCCATAGCCTGGAATGCAGCGTCAGCGCGTCCATGTGGGCGTGTGGTCGATCATTGCCGTCCCGATCCGAACTGCTCGCGCCCGGCAAGCAACAGATCGGAGACCCTTGCGTCATGACAATCAAGCATATGGCATTCACTGCCGCCAGCCTCGCCTTCCTGACGGTCGCCGCCGCCGCCGCGCCCACCACCTATCCCCTGAATGTCCAGAATTGCGGCGAGACCATCACCTTCCAGCAGACACCGGCAACCACGGTGACAGTCGGCCAGGCAGCCACCGAGGTTCTTTATTCGCTCGGCCTCGGTGACAAGGTCACCGGCACCTCGGTCTGGTTCAATGAAGTGCTGCCCGAGTTCAAGGATATCAATGATCGCGTCGAGCGGCTGGCCGACAACGATCCGAGCTTCGAGAGCGTGGTGGCGAAGAAGCCGGGCCTCGTGGCCGTGCAATATGTCTGGCATGTCGGGCCGGAAGGCATCGTGGCCACCCGCGAGCAGTTCCACGATATCGGCGTTCCCACTTATGTACTTCCGGCCGATTGCGTGGCCAAGGACAATACGGTCGGGGTTGATGGTACCCGCAGCGAGATGTTCTCGACCGCGACCATCTATCAGGGCATCGAGGAACTGGCGGCGATCTTCGACGTGCAGGACAAGGGCGAAGAACTGGTCGCTGCGCTGAAAGCTCGCGAGGCGGCGTCCATCGAGCAGGCTAAAGCTCTCGACCTCAAGGACGCTTCGGCCGTGTTCTGGTTCTCCAGCGCCGAAATGGACATCGACCCCTATGTTGCCGGGCGCAAGGGAGCACCGGCCTATATGATGGACAAGCTCGGGGTCAGGAATGTCGTGGAGTCCGACGAGGAATGGCCGGTGGTCGGCTGGGAGACGATTGCCAAGGCAAATCCGACCATGATCGTCATCGCCCGGATGGATCGCCGCCGCTTCCCGGCCGACGACCATGAAAAGAAGCTTGAATTCCTGAAGACCGATCCTGTCGCCAGCCAGATGGAAGCAGTGAAGAACAACCGCGTCGTCGTCATGGACGCCCATGCGATGGACGCGACGATCCGCACGATTTCCGGTATCGAAGTGCTGTCACAGGCGCTCAGGGACTTCGGGCTGGCCAAGTGAGTCTGGCCTTGTCCCAACAGGCATATGTCTCCCGGCTCGGCCGGGGGGCATTGGGCTTCGCAGCGCTTGCCGCCGCGGTCTTGGCGGGAACCTGCATAGGCGAAACGCCCATTCCGGTTCTGGTGGTGCTGCAGACCCTGGCCAACAAGATTCTGGGCGCGGCATATGTGCTCGATCCGATCGATATGGGCATCATCTGGAACTACCGTCTGCCACGCGCCATCGTCGCCGCCTGCTGCGGGTCGGGGCTGGCGATCTCGGGCATGGTGCTGCAATCGCTGCTGCGCAATGCGCTGGCTGATCCCTATCTTCTGGGCATTTCCGCCGGCGCTTCCACGGGGGCGGTGGCAGTAACCGTCGCCGGGTTGGGCGCAGGCGCGGTGTCGATGTCGCTCGGGGCTTTCGGCGGCGCTGTTGCGGCTTTCCTGCTGGTGGCGATACTGGCGCGGGCGGCCGGCGGCGGCGTTACGCTTCACGGCACCGGACAGATCGTGCTGGCGGGCATTGCCGGCTCGCAGCTCTTCAACGCGCTCACATCCTTCATCATCACCAAATCGGCCAATGCCGAGCAGGCGCGTGGCATCATGTTCTGGCTGCTCGGCAATCTGAGCGGCGCGCGCTGGCCGGATGTGTGGCTGGCGGTGCCGGTCGCGTTGCTCGGCCTTGCGGCCTGCGTCTGGTTTGCCCGTGCGCTGGACGCCTTTGCATTCGGAGCGGAAGCGGCAGCGTCGCTGGGCGTGCCTGTGCGCAGCGTTCAGGTCGTGCTCATCGGCCTTACCGCGCTGGTGACGGCCGTGATGGTCTCCATCGTCGGTTCGATCGGCTTCGTCGGTCTGGTCATTCCGCATGCGGCGCGTTTCATCGTCGGCGTGCGACACGGCAGGCTCGGTCCGGCGACGGCGCTCATTGGGGCGGCATTTCTCATTGCGGCCGATGTCCTTTCTCGCACGATCATTCCGGGGCAGGTCCTGCCCATCGGCGTCATCACCGCGCTGGTCGGCGCCCCGGCATTCGCGCTGATCCTTGTCCGTGGGCGGCGCGCACGATGATCCTCGAGGCAAGAAATCTCTGCTGGTCCGCGCGTGGCAGGCCGATCCTGGCCGGAGTGGATTTAAGCGTCAGCGAAGGTGAGACGTTGGGGCTGGTCGGCCCGAACGGCTCGGGCAAATCCACCCTCATGCAGCTTCTTGCAGGCATTCGCGAGCCGTCCTCGGGTGAAGTGCGGGTGAAGGGCCGCCGCCTTGCCGAAATGCCGAGACGGCAGGCTGCCCAGATGATCGCGTTCCTGGAACAGCAGGCCGAGACCACGGAAGCCATCACCGTGCGCGATGCGGTCGAGTTGGGCCGCACGCCATGGCTGACGCCGCTGCAACCTTGGTCGGCGGAGGACGACCGCATCGTCGCGCGGGCGCTTGCGGATGCCGACATGGAAGGTTTCGAGCGGCGTTCCTGGTCCACGCTCTCGGGTGGAGAAAGGCAGCGCGTGCATCTGGCTCGAGCGCTGGCGCAATGCCCGCAAATTCTGCTTCTGGACGAGCCGACAAACCATCTCGACATCCAGCACCAGCTTTCGATCCTCGGGCTCGTGGCCAGGCTCCCGGTGACGGCGGTGATTGCGCTGCACGATCTCAACCAGGCGCTCGCATGCGACCGCGTCGGCGTGCTTTCCAGTGGCCGCCTGGTGGCGCTCGGCACGCCGGAGGAAGTGCTGACGATCGAGCGCGTCCATGCCGTCTTCGGCGTGCGCGTCAGCATCGTCAGCGACCCCTGCGATGGCACACGCCTGTTCAGGTTCCGCCCTCTCGCGTGAAAGGAATAATATGCGCAGCTTTCTTCTTGGGATGACCATTATACTTGCCACCGCCTCGGGTGCGCAGGCGGAAATGCATGAGGTCAGGATGCTCAATCGCGGTGCGTCCGGCCCGATGGTGTATGAACCGGATTTCCTCCAGATCGCGCCGGGCGATACGGTGAAATTCCTGGCGACGGCGAACGGCCACAACGCTGCCACGATCGAGGGGATGGTGCCGGCCGGCCATTCCGGCTTCAAGGGCGGCATCAATGAGGAGATCGAGGTTACACTCGATCGGGAGGGGTTTTACGGCATCAAATGCTCGCCGCATATTGGCATGGGCATGGTGATGGTCGTTCGCGTCGGCGATGTGCCGCTTCCCGAGGAATTTCCGGTTGCGGACGTACCGGCCCGCGCCGGCAAACGCTTCGGCGAGATACTGTCCCGCAACGGTTTCGCCCGCTGACGCCGGATCAGCGGCTCATCGTGGTCAGCACTGCGCCCACGCCAACGAATACGCCGCCGGTTGCTCTGTTGAACCAGCGCCCATGTCTGGCAAGCCAGGGCGCAATCTGCTGAGCCGTTCGCGCCAGCATCAGTTCATAGAGGATTTCTACGAGAATGAAGGTTCCGCCGAACAGGACGAGCTGCTCCAGATAGGACATGCCGGGAACCATGAATTGCGGCAGGAAGGCCGCAAAGAAGATCAGCCCTTTCGGATTGGTGACCGCCACCAGGAATCCCTGGCTGAAAAGCTGAATCGGGCCCGCTTCCGGCATTTCCCGCTCACGGGATGCGGCGGCAAGCGCCGGGGCAGGCGCTCGCCAGACCCGGATGCCAAGATAGACGAGGTAGGCCGCGCCGATCCATTTCATGACCGTGAATGCCTGTTCGGAAGCCGCAAGGAGTGCTCCTAGTCCCGCAAGCGAGGCTGCGATGAGCACGAAGAAGCCGAGCGCGCCGCCCAATATGGTGAAGACGGTCGCGCGGAAGCCGAAACAGGCCCCGTGCGTCAGCGACAACAGCCCATTCGGACCGGGCGTCAGCGACAGTCCGATGGCGGCGAGAAGATAGATCGTCCAGACATGCATGTTCATGCGTCGCAGCTAACACGAAGCGATCCCCATGGCTAATCTTTCCGGTAGGCTTCCGGTCAAAAATGTCGCTTTTGGTGATCCGCCGCGGATTGGATTGTCGCGTAGCACGCGGCTTAGGGCATCGTTATGATTTCGGCGTCATAACACGCCTTATGGGACCGGTCCCCGGCGCAGGAACCACGGTCTCTCATGCGCTTCCGGGAGACAGTTTTGCTTAGCAAAGGCAAGCTAGACGAATGTGGAACGGTTCGCGGCCATGCGGCATATGCCGCTGGCGCGAAAGCGGCTGCATCGTTGCACCTGCGCGCTCACGCGAACGGTCCGCATTGGGGAAAGGGGACATGCCGATGAGTACGGTCCTCCGTCCCGCACATGATGCGAAACTGCCTGTCCTCTCTCAAGAAGCCCTCGGCCAGATATCGACCATCATTGCTGCGCTGCTTCTGACGGTCCTGCTCATTTCTTTCCGGCCGTTCCAGCCGGTTCAGCCCGAATTGCCGGGCGGAGGTGGCGACATCGTCAACCAGCTCGGCTTCGGGATGGTCGGCGTGGCGGCTCTGTGTTCGCTGCTGATGCTGACGGATCGGCGTATCACGCTGGCACTGCTCAGCCCCTGGTGGCTGCTGCTTTTCGGCTTTCTCGGCCTGTCAGTGCTCAACACGCCCGTGCCATCGGACACGATGCGCAGCGCGGCGTTCTCCATCATCGGGATCATGACCGTCGGCGCGGTGCTGGCCCTGCCGCGCGACGCGGACGCCTTTTCGCGCGTGCTGGCATTCGCAGGTTTAGCCGTGCTCGGCCTTTCCTATCTCGGACTGGTTGCGTTGCCCGCCAAGGCGATCCATCAGGCAGGCGAGGTGGAGTGGCAGCACGCCGGCCTTTGGCGGGGCGTGTTCACGCACAAGAACATTGCCGGCCCGGTGATGGCCAACCTGTCTTTCGCAGGAATTTACCTCTGGCGTCGCGGCTGGCGCACCTCTGGCGGGGTGATATATGTTCTGGCGATCGTTTTCGTGCTGAATTCGGGGTCTAAGACAGCCGCCGCCACGGTTGCCGTCGCTACTTTCCTTGTTATGTTTCCGGGGCTTTTCGGCCTGCGTTTCCTTACCCCCCTGCTGTTTCTGGCGTCGTTGTGCCTGATAGCTGTGGCAACCCTGGGCACAGTATTCATAGAGCCGGTCAGGCAACTGGCCCAATTGTTGCCTGACCCGACCTATACCGGCCGCACCTCGATATGGGCATTCGCCGGAGAGATGATCGCGAAGCGGCCATGGACAGGCTATGGCTTCGAGAATTTCTGGGGCACCGGACTGGTGCTCAATTCCGATGTGTATTTCGATCAGGATTGGGACATACGCGGAGTCGTGCATAGCCATGACAGCTATCTGGACCTTGCGCTTACCATGGGACTGCCGGCACTGATGATTGCCGTCATCACATTCGCGCTGGTGCCCGCACGAGACTATATGCGGGTGCGGTCCTGTCGCGAGGATGTGCTGCTGGCGGATTTCTTCATGATGATCATTGTGTTCACCATGTTCAATGCGTTTTTGGAGAGCTTTTTCTTTCGCCGCGTAGATCCGGTGTGGATGCTGTTCGCCCTGGCATTGCTCGGGCTGAGGCTGGCGGCCCGCTTCCCCATAAGCTCTCGCGGCGCGAAGTAAATCCGCGCCGCCGACCCGTCCGCTCTCAGACGGCTGCCGCGTTTCGCTCGGGATCGACGAAGGTCAGTGTCAGCCAGCGGGCGGTGAGTGCCGGCTTTACCGAATTTTCGATCTCGATCGTCACGTCATGCGTGATCTGGATCCAGCCGGAGGGGCGGATTTTCACGTCGGCCAGGACGAAACGGGTGCGGATGCGCGAGCCGGTTTTCACCGGGGTCACGAATTTCACGCTTTCGAAGCCGTGATTGATGCCCATGTCGCCGCCTTCGATCCTCGGGATCGTTTCATAAGTCATGGCCGACAGGAGCGACAGCGTGAGGAAACCATGCGCGATGGTGCCGCCGAAAGGCGTTTCGGCTGCCGCGCGCTCGGGGTCGCAATGAATGAACTGGTGATCGTCGGTCGCGTCGGCGAACTGGTCGATCATCGTCTGGGTGACCGTGCGCCAGGGTGAGACGCCGACTTCGGTGCCGACGCCGGAGAGGAGCTGGTCAGTGGTAATCGCTTTCAACGGAAGGTCGCCTTCTGAACGTATTCTGCAGGGATCGGTGTGCGTCACAGGCCGGCCGTGGCCGCAGACCGTCCATACAGCTTCGCACCGGCAATGTCATCGGCAAGCAGCCTGGCTGCGAGCCGGGCGGCGGAAAGACCGGAGGCCGGCTACTCGGCCGGCTCCGCATTGCTGTAGGCGGCTTCCTGCAACTCGCGCTTCAGGCGGGATTGTTCCTCGACTTTCGGGGTGATGAAGCGGCCGAGTAGCAGATAGGCGACCGGGGTCAGGAACAGAGTCGAAGCGGTTGCAAGGCCGAGGCCGCCGACGATGACCCACCCCAGGGCGATGCGTGCTTCCGCGCCCGCGCCCGAAGCGAGCACCAGCGGCAGACCGCCGAGCACAGTACAGATCATGGTCATCAGCACAGGGCGCAGGCGGATATTGGCTGCCTGCTCGATCGCCTCGCGCACGCCGAGGCCCCGGTCGCGGAGCTGGTTGGCGAATTCCACGATGAGAATGCCGTTCTTGGCCATGATGCCCACCAGCATCACCAGCCCGATCTGGCTGTAGGCGTTGAGGCTGGTGCCGGTAATGAGCAGCGCGAACACCGCGCAGGCCAGCCCCAGCGGGACCGTGGCCATGATGATGGCGGCGCTGACGAAACTTTCGAACTGTGCGGCAAGCACCAGCAGGATGATGATGAGTGCGAAGCCGAACACGAGCAGCATGCCGCTGTTGTTTTCGCCCAGCGTTGCGGCCTCGGCCAGCGGGATAATGCGGTTGCCGGGCTGCATGAACGGCGCGGCGATTTCCTGCGCGCGCTTCAGCGCGTCACCCAGGGCAAAGTCCGAGCGCAGGTTGGATGTGATCGCGACGGAACGCATCTGTTGCTCGCGCGACAGCGATGGCGGAACCGCACGCTCCGTCAGCGTTGCAATGGTCGACATCGGCACATAGCGGCCGTCGCCGGTGCGCATATAGATGTTTTCGAGGTCGGTGGGATCGTTGATCGGATTGGTGGTCGATACCAGCTTCACATCGAAACTGCGGTCGTCGATGAACACCTTGCCGACCTTGTTGCCGTCGAGCACGGCCTGGATGGCTTCCGACAGTCCGGTGATGTTTACGCCGAGGTCGGAGGCGCGCTCGCGGTCGACTTCCACGGAAAGCTGCGGCTGTGTGGCGTCGCTGGAAAGGCGCGGCTGCTGGAAGCGCGGGTCCTTTTCCATCTCGGCGAGGATCTTGTTGGCGGTGTCGCCAAGCTGGGCATAGTTGTTGCCGACGATAGCAAACTGCAGCCCGTTGCCCGCGCCGCGGATGCCGAGGCTGTTGGGTGCGATCGGGAAGGCGCGCACGCCCGGAACCTTGGTCAGCAGCCCACTGATCTGGTCTACGATCTCTCGCTGGCTGCGCTCGCGCTTTTCCCACGGCGCCAGCGAGATGACCATGAAGCCGGTGTTGAAGGAGCCATTCTGGCCGGCGCTGGCGAAGGTACCCTCGATCTCGCCGGAATCGCGCAATGGCTGCAGCAGTTGCTCGACCTTGCTGATCTGCGCCGTGGTGTAGTCGAGGCTCACGCCCTGCGGCGCCTGCAGTCTGAGCAGCACCACCGAGCGGTCTTCCGAAGGCGTCAGTTCCTGCCGGATCAGGCCGAAGGCGCCATAGGCGGTGGCCGCGAACACAACCGAAAACAGCACCACGACCAGCGGCGCGTTGAGGCAGGCGCGCAGGCAGCGGCGATAGACACCGGCCAACGCGCCGCCGACGCGGCCCATTATGCCGGTATGCTCATGCTCGGTATGGCCAGCCAGCATGCGCGAAGCCAGCATCGGGCACAGCGACAGCGCCACGAGCGCCGACAGCGACACGGCGATGGCGAGCACGAAACCGAACTCACGAAACAGTCCGCCGGTCTGGCCGGGCAGGAAGGATAGCGGGACGAATACCGCCACGAGCGTCGCGGTGGTGGCGACCACGGCGAAAAACACTTCCTGCGTGCCGAGCACGGCGGCCGCGCGCGGACCCATGCCCTCGTTGCGCCGGCGCACGATGTTTTCCAAGACCACGATGGCGTCGTCGACGACAAGGCCGGTCGCCAGCACAAGTGCTAGCAGGGTGAGGATGTTGATCGAGAAGCCGGCGAGATAGATCGCTGCGATGGTGCCGATCAGCGCCACCGGCATGGCCAGGCCCGGAATGAGCGTAGCGCGCCAGTCGAGGAGGAACATGTAGATGATCAGCAGAACGATCGACACCGACAGCATCAGCGCGATCTCCACCTCATGAACGGCGCCCTTCACGAAGGTCGCGTCGTCGCTGGTGACGCGGATGTTCATGCCCGCAGGCAGCGTCTTCTGGATATTTTCGGCGGCGGCGCGCACCCCGTCGGAAATGTCGAGCGTGTTGGACTGGGCCGCGCGGATGATGCCGAGCCCGATACCGGTCTTGCCATCCGAACGCAGCGAGGAAGCGCCGATATCGGGGCCCATCGTCACGCTCGCCACATCGCCCAGCCGGGTGTTGGGGGCGATGATGATGCTTTCGAAAGCCTCCGGCGTAGTCACCTGCGCGGTCGTTCGCACGATGATGCTTTGGGCGCTGGTGCTCATCGCGCCAGAAGGCGAATCCAGGCCGATATTGGCGAGCGAATTGCGGATGTCACCAATCGTCAGGCCGATGCTGGCAAGTCGGGTCTGGTTGACGTCGATGCGGAAGATCTTGTCGCGATCACCATAGACCTGCACGTCGGCCACGCCGGGCACCGCCGACAGGGCGTCCACGATCTGGTCTTCCACCAGCACCGTCATGTCTTCCACCGACATGGTGTCGGAGGTGACGGCAAGGCGCATGACCGCGTCGGAATTGGCGTCGGCCTTGACGATGCGCGGCGGGTCGGCGTCCTCGGGCAACTGGTTGGTGACGCGGCCGACAGCGTCGCGCATGTCGGAAGCGGCCGCGTTCAGGTCCACGCCATCGCCGAATTCGACGGTGACGCGGCTGCGCCCATAGGATGAACTGGACGAGATCGACTTGACGCCGGTCACGCGCGACACCGCGCCTTCCAGTGTGGCGGTCAGTTCGCGGTCGATGGTTTCGGCCGCCGCGCCATCATAATTGGTGGTGATGGTGATGACCGGTCGGTCGACGTCGGGAAGTTCGCGCACCTCCACGCCGAAGAAGGCCGCGATGCCGGCGACCGCGATCAGTGTATTGAGGACGAAGGCGAGAACCGGCCGGCGCACGAAAAGCGCTGTCGAGCCCTTGCCCTCGGCTTCTGAGTTGAGTTCGCTCATGCCAGGCGCTCCGCTCAGGAACCGCTGCCGGCGGTGGACGCGGGTACGGCAGGGGTCGCGTCGCGCGCACTGGCGACCAGAACATCGGCCCCTTCGCGCACCACATGGATGCCTTCGGTGACGACCTGTTCGCCGGGGGCGATATCGCCGTCCACAAGCACCATTTCCGAATTGCGCTGAACGATGGTGACGGGCATGCGATGCGCCTTGCCGTCACGAATGGCCCACACGAAGGCGCCGTCCGTACCCCATTGGACCGCAAGCGGATTGACGGAAGGATAGGTGTCGCCGGGGAACGTCATGACGACCTGGAACGACATGCCGGCGCGCAGCTTGTCGTCGACATTGTCGATGCGGGCCTGCACGCGTAGCGTGCGGCTCTTCTCGTCGAGGCGGTTGTCCATGGCGCTGACGTCGCCGCGGAAGGATTGGCCAGGTTGTGCCACCAGCGAGGCGGTCAGCGGTGCGCCAATCTTGATGGCACTGGCGAAACGCTCCGGCACCCAGAAATCGATGACGATGGAGGAGCGGTCGTCGATGGTGGCGATCGTGGTCTGCGAAGTTACGTAATTGCCCGCCTCGATGGGCAGGATGCCGATGACACCGGTGATCGGCGCGATGATGGAACGGCGCTCAAGCTTCACTTCGGCGTCGCGCTCGGCGAGTTTCGCGTTGCGTAGTGCAACGTCGGCGTCGGCAAGCTGCACGGCGCTGGCGGCATTGGACTTGCTCAGCGACTGGGTCCGTTCGTACTTGGCCTGCGCGTCGGTTACCGCAATTTTTGCGCGCTCGAGCGCGATCTGCTCGGCCTCCGAATCCAGGCGCGCAATGACGGTACCGGCCTTCACCAGCATGCCGGAAGTCACCAGCACTTCGGTCATGCGGCCGGAATCATAAGGCGTGACGGCCACTGTGGCATTGGCGCGGCCGGTGCCGATAGCCTGCAGCCTGTCATTGATCGTGGCGGGATTGACGATGGCGGTCACCACGGCGGTCTGCAATCCGGCGCGCGCTGCCGTGCGGTTCTCCTGCCTGGCCGGAACCGCGGCGTTGGCCCACTCCGTCTCTATGCCCCAGCGTGCCAGTACCTCCGGCGCTCCGGGAAAGAAGCGCACCCAGGCGGCCGCCGCGACGGCGAGCACGACAAGGGCAACAATGATTTGTTTCCAGGCAGCCATCGGCACTCCGGGTCATTCACACAGGGTTGTCTTACGCGTCTGCCCGGCTTTGACGCGACGTAAAAGCCCAAGCTCCATTCTAAGCGCAAGACACCCGAAAGTCAGTAAGCTTGCTTTATGACGATTCGCTGACCGTTTCGCACCTTAAATATCTGTAATTATCGCCGGCCGCGTCTGTTAACGATTTGAAAAGGAATGGTTTTGGTGAGGCGCGGCCGAGGGTGGACGCTGCTACCGCAGTTCCTCCATCTCATGGATGCGTCGCGCACTTTCGGCTTCCAGTGCACGTGTCAACTCGCCAATCAGCGTTTCGGCGACGACGAAAAGGGCGGCCGAGGAGTCCCAGGAAGAGGGGACAGCCGTGCGCCCGGCGATCACATGACGGGCAAAACGCGCGATTGGCGACAGCCATTGATCGGTGAAGAGCACGATTTCCACGCCACGCGCATGGGCCTTTTCGGCAAGGCGGATGAGGCTGTCCTGATAGCGGCGTATGTCGAAGATCAGAAGCACGTCGCGCTTGCCCATATCGATCAGCCGGTCGCGCCAGGTGCTTTCCTGTCCGGTGAGGTGGAAGACATTGGGGCGCACGATGGTGAGGTGAGCGCCCATATACTGGGCGATTGGATCGGTGAAACGCCCGCCGATCAGGAAAATCTTGGCGCGGGGGGCGGCGAGCCGCGCAACGATGTCGGCCATCTGCTTTTCCGACACATGGCGGAAGGTGGCATGGATGTTTTCCAGTGTCGCTTCCAGCACCGGAGAGGTCTTGCCCCGGTCGGGGGAGGGCTCGGCAACGGTCCGGGTAAGCGGCGATTGCAATTGCGCGGCCAGTTCCTCCTGAAGGGCAGCCTGAAACTCCGGATAGTTGCCGAATCCGAGGCGCGCCACGAAGCGCAATATGGTCGGCGAGCTGACACCGGCCTGCTGCGAGAAGTCCGCGACTGTCTTCAGGCCGATCAGCGGATAATTGGCGACGAGCGTCTGCGCGGCACGGCGCTCGCCTGCCGGCATGGCGTCGATCCGTTCCGCGATCAGCTCTGCGATGCTCGATGCCATGATGCCTCCCACCTTTCGGCCGTGCCCGCGCACAAACACATTTGACAAAGTTTCCGAATGTGTATGAAATCATCCACAAGGACGCAAAGAAATAAAATTCGTAACATACGGTACGGCGTTCGCGAGGGGAATTCGAGCAATGGGAACTGCTCAACCCGCAGTGCAGGAGGCACCCGCACCCGTTCGCATCAGCAGGCGGGCTGGTTCCAGCCCTTATGTGCTGGTCTGCGATCATGCGTCGAATTTCATACCCGGCCAGTTCGGCACGCTCGGCCTCGCGCAAGCGGAACTGACACGCCACATCGCTTGGGATCCAGGCGCGCTGCCGGTGGCGCGGTTGATGGCTCAGGCGCTCGATGCAACGCTGGTGGAATCCTGCATTTCGCGGCTGATCATCGACTGCAACCGTCCGCTCGACGCGCCCGATCTGATCTCACCCGTCAGCGAGACGACGGCGGTGCCCGGAAACGCCGGTCTGTCGGAAGCCGCGCGGCAGGAACGCATCGCGCTTTCGTGGCAGCCGTTCCACGGAGCAATCGACGAGGTTGTGGCGCAAAGGCTGGCGGAGGGGCGCGAGACGCGGCTGGTTTCGGTCCATTCCTTCACGCGCGTCTACAGAAGCATCGAGCGGCCCTGGCACATCGGTGTCATCCATGACGAGGACGCGCGGCTGGCCGCGCCGATAATCTCGGCGCTGGGCGGTGTCGTCGGGCTGGAGGTCGGGGTCAATCAACCCTATTCGCCGGCGGACCGGGTCTATTACACGCTGGAGCGGCATGGCCGCGCGCGCGGGCTGGCCTGCGCCATGATTGAAATCCGGAACGACGAAATCGCCGATGAAGCTTCCCAGCACAAATGGGCAGAGCTGTTGTCGATGATCCTTGCCGGCGTGAAGCTGTCACCGGACGCCCTTCCCGCCACAACCACGAGGCAGGCACGATGAGCGCAGCGACGGAAAGAGAGGCCGTGCAAAGGAGCCGGCTGGGCGCGGCGGTCAGCCTGTATGTCCGCTATGTCGAAGCGGTGAGTCGCTGGGTCGGACGCTTCGCCATGTATCTGATTTTCCCGATGGGCGCGATCCTGCTCTATTCGACTGTGATGCGCGTGATCTTCGGCTATCCGATCAACTGGATCATGGAGATGTCGCAGTTCATGCTGTCGGCCTATTATCTGCTGGGCGGCGCCTATTCCATGCAGCTCGGCGCGCATGTGCGCATGGATCTTTTCTACAGCATGATGTCGCCGCGCCGCCGTGCCATCACGGATTCCTTTACCGTTCTGGTCGTGATCTTCTATCTCGTGGTCCTGTTCCGGGCCGGCGTTTCCTCGACGGAATACTCAATCACCTACAGCCAGAAGAACTACACCGCCTGGGCCCCGCTGCTCTGGCCGATCAAGGCCATCATGACATTCGGCATCTTCCTGATGCTGCTGCAAACCATCGCCACCTTCTTCCGGAACGTGGCCGAAGCACGTGGGAAGTCGCTGGCATGAGCTCGGAATTCATCACCATCTTCATGTTTGCGTCGATGCTGATCCTGATGGCCACCGGTCAGTGGGTATTCGGCGTGATCGGTGCGGTCGGCGCGGCCGCGGCGCTGTGGCTGTGGGGCAACGGCGCGGCCGAGATGCCCTTCAACGCGGCCTTCCAGGTGCTCAACTGGTATCCGCTGATCACCGTGCCGTTCTTCGTCTTCATGGGCTACATGCTGTCGGAATCCGGTATCGCGAACAATCTCTACCGCATGTTCCATGTCTGGTTCGGGTCGGTGCGCGGCGGTCTTGCGCTCGGCACCATGGGCCTCATGATCATCATCTCGATGGTCAACGGCCTGTCGGTGGCGGGCATGGCCATCGGCGCCACGGTGGCGCTGCCGGAACTGCTGCGGCGCGGTTATGATAAGGTGATGATCACTGGCGTCATCCAAGGCGGATCGTCGCTCGGCATAATGGGGCCACCCAGCGTGGTGCTGATCCTTTATGCCATGATCGCGCGCCAGCCGGTGCTGCAATTGTGGCTGGCCGGTATCGGCCCCTTCATCCTGATGGCGATCATCTTCACGCTCTATATCTATCTGCGCTGCCGCTTCCAGCCGGAAATGGGCCCGGCCTTGCCCGCCGCGGAACGCGAAGAGATCACGACGCGCGAAAAGCTGGTGCTGCTGCGCGCCGGGCTGCTGCCCTTCGGCCTGTTCGCCGCGATCATGGGCCTTTTTCTGTCCGGCACCACCAGCCTGGTGGAAACCTCGATGGTGGGTGCGCTGCTGGCGCTGCTGGCGGCGTGGTTCACTGGCAGGCTCAATCGTGGCGTGATCGAGGAAACGACGCGCAACACGCTCGCCGTCTCGGCCATGTTCCTGTGGATCATCCTCGGCGCACTCTGCTTCAGCGCGGTCTATGACGGGCTGGGCGCGATCAAGGCGATTGAGAACCTGCTTCTCCACACATTTGATCTCAGCCCGTGGGGCGTTTTGGCGATGATGCTGCTTTCCTTCATCATCCTGGGGATGTTCCTGGATGACACCGCCATGCTCGTCATCGTTGCGCCGCTCTACATCCCGTTGGTCAAGACGCTTGGCTTCGATCTGATCTGGTTCGGAATTCTCTACACGATCACTTGCCAGATCGCCTACATCGTCCCGCCCTTCGGTTACAATCTGTTCCTGATGCGCGCCATGGCGCCGCCGGAAATCACCATCGTCGATATCTACCGCTCGATCGTTCCGTTCTTCTTCATGATGGTTCTGACCATGATCATCATCATGATCTTTCCGGACATCGCGATGTGGCTGCCCGACGTCTACATGGGCAAACGGTGAGGTGTAGCCGGGAAATATTCATTGAGACTGCCGGAAGAAAAGCGCGGGGGAACGCAAGGAGCTTCAAGCCACCGCGCGGATGGGAATTGACTGTTTCGTTAACGGGAGGAATGAAATGTCTGACAAAACCATCAGCAAGCGTGATTTCCTGCGTAAATCGATCCTGACAGGTGCCGGTGCCGTAGGTGCGACCACGCTCGCCGCACCCTACGTCAAGGCGCAGGCGCCGATCAAATGGCGGCTGCAGACCTATGCCGGCCCCGCGCTGGCAGAGCATGTGTGCAAGCCGGCCATCGATGCCTTCAACAAGGCCGCCAATGGCGAGATGGTGATCGAGATGTACACGTCCGACCAGCTCGTGCCGCAGGGCGAGCTGTTTCGCGCAGTGCAGGCTGGCACGCTCGATGCCGCGCAAAGCGATGACGATTCCATGGCCTCGCCAGTCGATGTGGCCGTGTTCGGAGCATATTTCCCGTTTGCCTCGCGCTACAGTCTCGACGTGCCTGTGCTGTGGAATTGGTACGGGCTGAAGGAAATCTGGGAGGAAGCCTATGGCGAAGTTCCCGGCGTGACCTGGCTTTCGGCCGGCGCCTGGGATCCCTGCAACTTCGCCACCACCAAGCCGATCCGCTCGGTGGCGGACCTGAAGGGGCTGCGCGTCTTCACCTTCCCCACCGGCGGCCAGTTCATCCAGCGCCTCGGCGTCGTGCCTGTCACGCTGCCGTGGGAGGATATCGAGGTGGCGCTGCAGACAGGCGAACTCGACGGCATCGCCTGGTGCGGCGCGACCGAGACCTACACGGTGGGCTGGGCCAACGTGACCAAATACTACCTCACCAACAACATCTCGGGCGCCTGGTCGGGATCGTTCTTCGCCAATACCGATAAATGGAACGAGGTTCCTGAACATCTCAAGGCGCTGTTCCATCTGGCGATGGACAGCTCGCATTACTATCGCCAGCATTGGTACTGGTGGGGCGAGGCGCACTACCGCACCACCGGCGGCAAACTGGAACTGACGACCATTCCGGAAAACGAGTGGAAGGAAGTCGAAGACATGGCGCAGACCTTCTGGGACGAGGTTGCGGCCAAGAGCCCGCGCAACGCCAAGGTGGTCGAGATCCTCAAGAAGTATCAGGAAACGATGCGCATGGCCGGCGCGCCCTATCGCTACGGCTGAACGGTGCCGGACTGACGAAGCCATCGACCCGGCCGCATCAGGCGGCCGGGTTCATCCATTGAAACATGAATCGTCGAAACATGTGTGCGGCCGCGCTTGCGGCGGAGAAGAGAATGGCCGGAAATCTTTCATTCGAGCAGTTGAAGAAGGCGGTTGCGGGCGACGAGATCGACACGGTTCTCGCCTGTGCCGTCGACATGCAGGGCCGTCTCATCGGCAAGCGTTTCCTGGCCAGGTATTTCGTCGAATCCGCGCATGACGAGACGCATGGCTGCAACTACCTGCTGGCCGACGACATCGATATGGAGCCGGTGCCCGGCTACAAGGCAGCAAGCTGGTCGAAGGGCTATGGCGACTTCGTCATGAAGCCGGACCTTGCCACGCTGCGCCATGTGCCGTGGCTGGAGAAGACAGCGCTGGTTTTGTGCGATGTGCTCGACCATCACGACCACGCCGATCTGCCGCATTCGCCGCGTGCTATCCTGCGGCGACAGGTGAAGCGGCTGCAGGAGCGTGGCTACCTCGCATATTTCGCTTCCGAACTGGAATTCTACCTGTTCAGCGAAACCTATGACAGCGCACGCGCCAAGCACTGGCAGGGCCTCAGCACGGCTTCGCCTTATATCGGTGACTACCTGATCGGCATTACCACCAAGGAAGAGCCCTATATGCGCAAGCTGCGCAACGATATGGAGGCGGCGGGTATCCCGATCGAGAACTCCAAGGGCGAGTGGGGGCCGGGGCAGGAGGAAATCAACGTCCGCTATGCCGAAGCGCTTGAAATGGCCGACCGCCATGTCGTCCTGAAGAACGGCGCCAAGGAGATCGCCGACTGCATGGGCTGCGCGGTGAGTTTCATGGCCAAGTACAATTATGGGCTCGCCGGAAATTCCAGCCATGTCCACAATTCGTTGTGGAGCGCGGATGGCGGGACGCCTCTGTTCTTCGACAAGGATGGCGAGTACGGCATGACCCGGCTCGGCCACCAATGGGCGGCGGGCCAGCTCAAATATGCCAAGGAATTCACATGGTTCCTGGCGCCCTATGTCAACTCCTACAAGCGCTTTCAGGCAGGCACGTTCGCGCCGACCAAGATCATGTGGAGCGAGGACAACCGCACGGCAGGGTTCCGGCTCTGCGGCATGGGCACCAAAGGCGTGCGCATGGAGTGCCGCATCGGTGGCGCCGACCTCAACCCCTACCTGGCCTTTGCCGCGCTGATCGCGGCCGGTCTTGCCGGAATCGACGAGAGGCTGGAGCTGCAAAAACCCTTCGTCGGCGACGCCTATCAGGCGGCGGAACTGCCGGAAATTCCCAAGACATTGCGCGGCGCCATCGAAACGCTGGAGAAATCGACCATGCTGCGCGAGGCCTTCGGCGAGGATGTTATCGACCACTATTTGCACACCGCGCGATGGGAGCAACTGGAATACGACCGCCGCATCACCGACTGGGAACTGCACCGGGGCTTCGAGCGATATTGAGGCCGTGTTGAAATCCATTCCGATTTTCGCATTCCGCATGAAGAAGGACTGAAACCATGACCGAGACGGTCAAGCTCAAATCCCCCATCGACGGTTCGATCTATGCCGAGCGGCCCGTTGCCAGCGATCAGGCCATCAATGCTGCCGTCGAGCGGGCCCGCGCCGCGCAGGCCGACTGGACGCAGACCACCGTTGCCGAGCGCGGAAAATTCATGCTCGCCTTCCTTGAGGCGCTGGTGGCGATGACGGACGTGATCGTGCCGGAAATCGCCTGGCAGATGGGTCGGCCGGTCCGCTATGGCGGCGAGTTCGGCGGTGTCAGGGAACGCACCAACTACATGGTCGAAATCGCGGAGCAGGCGCTCAAGCCGGTGATTGCCTCCAATCCCAAGGATGGTTTCCGTCGCTATGTGAAGCGTGAGCCACTCGGTGTGGTCATGGTGGTCGCGCCGTGGAACTATCCCTACCTCACCGCCGTCAACACCATCGTGCCGGCGCTGATGGCTGGCTCTGCCGTCATCCTCAAGCATGCGGCGCAGACGCTGCTGGTGGGCGAGCGCTTCCAGCAGGCTTTTGACAGGGTAGGCCTGCCCAAGGGGCTGTTCCAGAACATTGTGCTCAACCATGCGCAGACCGAAAAGCTGCTCGGCTCGGGCAAGATCGATCATGTCAACTTCACGGGCTCGGTTGCCGGAGGCAAGGCAATCGAAAAGGCCGGGGCTGGAACCTTCATGACCATGGGGCTCGAGCTTGGCGGCAAGGACCCGGCCTATGTGCTGCCCGACGCCAGGCTCGATCACGCCATTGCCAATCTCGTTGATGGCGCCTTCTACAATTCGGGCCAATGCTGCTGCGGCATCGAGCGCATCTATGTGCATGAGAAGGTCTATGACGATTTCGTCGAGGGCTTTATTGCCGAGACGAAGAACTATGTCGTCGGCAATCCGCTTGACCAGGCGACCACCATGGGGCCGATGGCGCAGGCGCGCTTTGCCGATTTCATCCGCGAGCAGAAGGCCGAGGCCATGCGCAAGGGCGCGGCCGCGCACATCGGTATGAAGGTGGAAGGCGACACCGCCGGCTCACCCTATCTGGCGCCCGAGGTGCTGACCAATGTCGACCACCAGATGAGCGTCATGCGCGAGGAAAGCTTTGGGCCGATCGTGGGTATCATGAAGGTTCGTGGCGACGAGGATGCCGTCGCGCTGATGAACGATAGCCCCTACGGCCTCACCGCTTCGATCTGGACCGGCGATGTCGAGCACGCGGCCGCACTCGGCGACCGGGTCGAAACCGGCACGGTGTTCATGAACCGCTGCGACTATCTCGATCCCGCGCTGGTGTGGACCGGCGTGAAGGACACGGGCAAAGGCGCAGCCCTTTCGGCCATCGGCTACGAGAACCTGACGCGGCCGAAGTCTTATCACTTGAGGGAAGCGATTTAATTCGCGGCACAAATCATGTCTTCGACCTCCCACTCCGTCTCGCTGCGCTCGACACCTCTCTCCCGATCGAAGGGGGGAGGAAACACTGGCGAAGCGGGAACGGAGTAGGGGTGCTTCAATTTTCGGAAAGCAAAAATGACCAAACTCGTTTCCAAATGGAATTTCCCCACCACCGTGCGTTTCGGCGCTGGCCGCATCAAGGAACTGCCGGATGCGCTGGGGGCTACCGGCATCAGGAAGCCGCTGTTCGTTACCGATCCGGGCCTCGCCAGGCTGCCGGTCGTGGCCAGGACGCTGAAGATTCTCGAAGATGCCAAGGTCCCCTACGGTGTCTTCTCCGATGTGAAGCCGAACCCGGTCGAGTCCAACCTCACCGCCGGCATCGCCGCTTTCAGGAAGGGCAAGCATGACGGCGTCGTCGCTTTCGGTGGCGGTTCAGCGCTCGATCTCGGCAAGCTGATCGCTTTCCAGGCCGCCCAGACGCGCCCGATCTGGGATTTCGAGGACATCGGCGACTGGTGGACGCGTGCCGACGGCGACAAGATCGCACCGATCATCGCCGTGCCAACCACTGCAGGCACCGGGTCGGAAGTCGGCCGTGCGGGTGTGCTGACCAATGAGGAGACGCATACCAAGAAGGTTATTTTCCATCCGAAGATCCTTCCGGCCATCGTCATCGCCGACCCCGAGCTGACCACCGGCATGCCGCCTTTCATCACCGCCGGCACCGGTATGGATGCGCTGGCCCATTGCCTGGAAGCCTATTGCGCACCCGGCTACCACCCGATGGCCGATGGCATTGCGGTTGAAGGTATCCGGCTCGTGTTCGAAAACCTGCCCAAGGCTTATGCCAACGGTAAGGACCTTACCGCGCGCGCCAACATGATGAGTGCGGCCGCCATGGGCGCCACCGCCTTCCAGAAGGGGCTGGGCGCCATCCATTCGCTGTCGCACCCGATCGGCGCGCTCTACGACACGCATCACGGCATGACCAATGCCGTCTTCATGCCTTATGTGCTGGCCTTCAACCGTGACGCCATTGAGGACCGCATCGCGCGGCTCACCGGCTACCTCGGCATGAAGGGCGGCTTTGACGGCTTCTCCAGGGCGGTGCTGAAGCTGCGCAAGGAACTCAAGGTACCCCACACTCTGCCGGGTCTGATCAAGGGGCTAGACATGGACAAGAAGCGCAAGACTCTGATCGCCGACATGGCGGTGGTCGACCCGACCGCCGGCGGCAATCCGGTCAAGCTCACCAGGAAGAGCGCGCTGATGCTGCTCGACAACGCCATCGAGGGTGCGCTGTGAGCGCGTTTTAAAGCGGCTTGAGAAACAGAAACGAAAGGTTATGTCGCCAAACCGAAATATCTCGCGGGAAAACGAATGTTGGAGATTGCCAGATTGCCGGAAAAGTAGTTAAGTTTTGGATTGCGGGACGGGGTCGGGAGGCGCCTCTTTTCACATGACTGTCACTGAGTATCGGTAACCGCATCGCAGGCGCCGGGAAGGCGCCAGTTCAACGGAGAGAGAAATGTTCAAGTTCGCGGGGAAAATCCTGTCCCTCACGGCCGCGGCGCTGCTGACCACGACGGCCATCGGCTCGGCGCAGTCGATGGATGAACTGGTCGCGGCCGCCAAGGCCGAAGGGCAACTGACGACCATCGCGCTGCCGCATGACTGGTGCGGCTATGGCGACGTGATCGCCGGCTTCAAGGCGAAATATCCCGAGATCACCATCAACGAACTCAACCCTGACGCCGGTTCGAGCGACGAGGTCGAGGCGATCAAGGCCAACAAGGACAACAAGGGCCCGCAGGCGCCCGACGTGGTCGATGTTGGCCTGTCCTATGGCCCGCAGATGAAGGCCGAAGGCCTGATTCAACCTTACAAGGTCTCCACCTGGGATTCTATTCCCGACAATGCCAAGGATGCCGAAGGCTACTGGTATGGCGATTATTACGGCGTTCTGGCTTTCCAGGTGAACAAGGACCTGGTGCCGAATCCGCCGGAAGACTGGGCTGACCTGCTGAAGGACGAATATAAGAACGCCGTGTCGCTGGCCGGCGATCCGCGCGCTTCCGCGCAGGCGATCATGAGCGTCTATGCCGCGGGTCTCGCCAATGGCGCCGAGGGCGGCGAAGCCGCGGCCAAGGCCGGCCTCGATTTCTTCAGGGAACTGAACGCCAAGGGCAACTTCGTTCCGGTCATCGGCAAGACGGCGACGCTGGCGCAGGGTCAGACGCCGATCCTGATCTGGTGGGATTACAATGCGCTTTCTGGCCGCGACACGCTGAACGGCAACCCGCCGGTCGACGTTGTCGTGCCGAAGTCGGGTGTCGTCGCCGGTGTCTACGTGCAGGCCATCAGTGCCTATGCGCCGCATCCGAATGCCGCCAAGCTGTGGATGGAATATCTCTACTCCGACGAAGGCCAGCTCGCCTGGCTGAAGGGCTATTGCCACCCGGTGCGCTTCAACGACCTTGCCAGGCAGGGCAAGATTCCGCAGGAAATGCTGGACAAGCTGCCGCCGGCGGCGGCCTATGAGAAGGCGGTGTTCCCGACCCTCGAAGAGCAGTCCGCTTCGAAGGACGTCATCACCAAGCAGTGGGACAGTGTCGTCGGCGCCAATGTTCAGTAAGCTATGAGACGGCCGGGCGGCCTTGGAGCCGCCTGGCCAACCATTCGGAATTCCTTCTTTATGACTGACGTCACCGTCTCCGATCCCGCCGTGGCCCGGCAATCGCTACCGCCGGCAAGGACGGCGAGGATGCGGTTGCCGTTGCAATGGCTGGGCGTCGCGCCCTTCTTCATCTTCGCGCTGATGTTCCTGATCCTGCCGGCCTTCTATCTGGTCGTCGGGGCGTTCCAGAACGCGCAGGGCGAGTTCACTTTCGACAATATTATCGGGTTGTTCCAACCGTCGATTATTGCGGCTTACTGGATTTCCATCCGCATCAGCCTGGCTTCGGCGCTCATCGGCGCGCTGGCCGGCCTGGCCATAGCGATTGCCGTGGTGCGCGGCGGCCTGCCGCGCTGGGTCCGCTCCACGACGATGACGTTCTCGGGCGTGGCTTCCAATTTCGCCGGCGTGCCGCTGGCCTTCGCGTTCCTCGCCACGCTCGGCCGGCTCGGTCTCGTCACCATCTTCCTGCGTGACTGGTTCGGCGTGAACATCTATGCGCTCGGCTTCAACATCCTGTCCTTCTGGGGCCTGACGCTGACCTATCTGTTTTTCCAGATCCCGCTGATGGTGGTCATCATCACGCCGGCCATCGACGGCTTGAAGAAGGAGTGGGGCGAAGCGGCCGCCACGCTCGGCGCCACGCAGTTCCAGTATTGGCGCTGGGTGGCCATCCCGGTGCTGTGGCCGAGCTTCCTGGGCACTGTCATTCTGCTGTTCGCCAATTCCTTCGGCGCCATCGCCACGGCCTATGCGTTGACCGGCTCGTCGCTCAACATCGTGCCGATCCTGCTCTATGCGCAGATTCGCGGCGACGTGCTGCAGGACCCGCATCTGGGCTATGCGCTCGCCTTCGGCATGATCGTTGTCACGGGGCTCGCCAACATCTTCTACATCTGGTTCCGCATCCGTAGCGAGAGGTGGCTGAGATGAAGCGCAGCCGCATCTGGTCCTGGGTCACTTTCGCGCTCGGTGCCGCATATTTCTTCATTCCGCTGATTGCGACGGTCGAGTTCTCACTGCGCATGCGCCGGGGTGAGTATTCGCTCGACGCCTATCGCGTGGTGCTGGCCGATCCGCGCTTTCAGCAGACGTTTCTTTATTCGACCGTGGTCGCCGTCTTCACCATCCTCATCGGCGTGCTGCTGGTGGTGCCGACAGCCTACTGGATACGCCTGCGCATGCCACGCATCCGGCCGGTGGTGGAGTTCATCACGCTGCTGCCGCTCATCATCCCGGCGATCGTCATCGTCTTCGGCTATATCCGCATGTACGGCTCGTCGTCGCCGCTGCCGTTCCTGGCGACCAATCGCGGGGCGGACGCGCTTCTGATGATCGGCTATGCCACGCTGGCGCTGCCTTATATGTACCGCGCCGTCGATACGGGGCTGCGCACCATCGACGTGCGCACGCTGACGGAGGCCGCGCAAATCCATGGCGCGGGCTGGACGACCATCATTGCCCGCATCATCCTTCCCAATGTGCTGATTGCCGTGCTGTCGGGCGCTTTCCTCACCTTCGCCATCGTCATCGGCGAATTCACCATGGCGAGCCTGCTCAACCGCCCGGCCTTCGGGCCGTATCTGCAGAACATCGGCGCCAACCGCGCCTATGAGCCGGCGGCGCTGGCGGTCATCGCTTTCGCGATCACCTGGGGCTGCATGTCGGTGATCCAGGTGCTATCGCGCTTCGCGCCGAAATCGGCCAACAACACGAACTGAACCGGAAGAACCCGATGTCCGAAACCTTTCTCAGTATCCAGGGTGTCCGCAAGGCGTTCGGTGCCACCACCGTGGTCAAGGATTTCATACTCGATGTGGCGCGCGGCGAGTTCGTCTCCTTCCTCGGCCCCTCGGGTTGCGGCAAGACGACGATGCTGCGCATGGTCGCCGGCTTCGAGGAACCCTCGGCCGGCAGCATCATGATCGGCGGCAGGGACGTCACCAACCTGAAGCCCAACCAGCGCAATATCGGCATGGTGTTTCAGGCCTATGCGCTGTTCCCGAACCTGACGGTGGCGCAGAACATCGCCTTCGGCCTCAAGGTCGCGGGCGTTTCCAGGGCAGAAAGCGATGAGCGCGTGCGCGAGATGCTCGCCATCATCAAGCTGGAAGGCTTCGAGGGACGCTATCCCTACCAGCTCTCCGGCGGCCAGCAGCAACGCGTGGCGCTTGCGCGCGCGCTGGCACCGCGGCCGAAACTGCTTTTGCTCGACGAGCCGCTGTCGGCGCTCGACGCCAAGGTGCGCGTGTCGCTGCGTGAGGAAATCCGGCTCATCCAGAAGAAACTCGACATCACCACCATTTTCGTCACGCATGATCAGGAAGAGGCGCTGTCCATGTCGGACCGCATTGTGGTGATGTATGACGGCCGCGCCGAGCAGGTTGGCACGCCGTTTGATATCTACAACCGCCCGGCGACCAGGTTCGTGGCCAATTTCGTCGGCACGCTCAACGTGCTCGACGGCACCGTGAAAGACCCGGCCAGGGCCGTCGTTCATGTCGATGGGCGCGAGATCACGCTCAGGAACGGCGCGCTCAATGGCACCAGGGCGGGCGATGCCCTGTCGCTGGCGCTGCGGCCGGAGGCGATCGTGCTGGGCAGGCAGGAGGGGCGCGACAGCAGCCTTGTCGGCGAAATCGCCGATGTCAGCTTCCTCGGCTCCGTCATTCGCGTGAAGGTTGGGGTCGGCAAGAGCGCCGTGTCGCTCGACACGTTCAACAATCCAGCGAGCCCGCCGCCGGTCATCGGCGAAAAGACCGAGATCAGCTTCTCCTCGGGCGATCTGCTGGTGCTGCACTGAAGATTGCGACGGTGGGTGCCCGGCGTCGCATAGTTCTAGAATTTGCCGTGACCGCCATGACCGCCGTGTTCGTGCCCGTGGCCAACATGGCCGGTATGGGCGAAGCCGAAGTGCTGGCGGAACCTGTCGTGGTCGCCGCCGCCGACGGACGGGCCATAGTCATAATTTCCCGGTGCCATCATGCCGTAGAAGCCGCCTGTATCGGTGGTGCATCCGGATATGAGGGTCAGCAAGCCTAGTGATGCCGCTACAATCAAGGTACGCATGGCCGTAACCTCCGTTTGCGGAATCCTGCGCCTGCACCGGAGGTTATGCCAGTAAACAGAAGTCACGTTCCGGAGACCGCTGCGCGACTGTTACGGCGCACGAGCGTGCGGCTGAATCGTGCTTGTTCCAACCGTATATGCACGCACCGGCAACCTTGGCTGCAGGCGCGTGCCCTGAAATCTTCCGGCACAGAAAAGCGTGACGGCAGTGTCCTCAAATACCCTCAGCGCCCGAGCGTGTAGAACTCGTCATTCGGGCGCATGGAGGTGACATTGGCGAGGCGGTTCGACATGCCGAAGAAGGCCGCGATCGCGGAGATGTCCCAGATGTCGTCTTCCGAAAAGCCGTGGCCTTTCAGCATGTCCATGTCCTCGTCGTCCACTTCGTAGGCCCGTGCGGACACCTTCATGGCAAAATCCAGCATCGCTTTCTGGCGCGGCGTGATATCGGCCTTGCGGTAGTTGATGGCGACCTGATCGGCAATCAGAGGGTCCTTGGCGCGGATGCGCAGGATCGCGCCATGCGCCACCACGCAGTACTGGCACTGGTTGGCATTGCTCGTAGCCACCACGATCATTTCGCGCTCGGCCTTGGTCAGATTGCCCGGCTTGTCCATCAGCGCGTCGTGGTAGGCGAAGAAGGCACGGAACTCGTCCGGACGATGCGCCAGAACGAGGAAGACGTTGGGTATGAAGCCCGATTTTTCCTGCACGGCCAGAATGCGCTCGGCGATGTCCTTGGGCAGGTCCTCGATGCGCGGCACAGGAAAGCGGCTGATGGGATGAGTGGTCATATTGTTCCTCCGGGTATCTGGATCATGCATCCGCGAGTGCGGCGATGGTTCGTTGATAGTGGTCGATTGCGTGTGGCGCCAAGCCTTCATATGGCTCGATGCGCACCAGGCATGTATGCGCCGAGCATCCCTGGCCGAATTGCGAGGTCGGAACGTCAAGCGTCAGCACGTTGGGGTTTCCGGCAATCTCCAGGCCGCTGTTTCCGGTGGGCGTGAACCAGGCGCCTGTCGGCAGGATGGCAACGCCCTGGCGCACGGCGTCATCTACACTTGCTGCGGCAAGACAAGCACCGCGGGCATTCCAAAGGCGCACCGTGGCACCGTCCGCGATGCCAAGTCTGGCTGCATCGACAGGATTGATGCGCACCTGTTCACGACCATTGCGCTTGTTCGCACGACTGGATGGCCCTGCTTCCAATTGGCTGTGCAAACGGCCGGATGGCTGATGGGAGACAAGATGAAATTCGTTGCCATCCGCTGCCTTGCCCAGCCATTCCGCCGGCTCGAGCCAGGCCGGATGCTCGGGGCAATCCGCGTACTGCAATTGCGCGAGCGTGTCGCTGCCCAGGACGATGAGGCCGCTTTCGGTGTTGAGCGGATGTGCTTGGGGATCTTGCCGGAACCCGGCAAGAAAAGTGTGGTTTTCGCGGACCGGAACCCTGGCATGACCCTGCTGCCAGAAGGCGTCGAATTCCGGCATTTCAAAGCCGAACCGTTCGCCGGCATCCCTGCGGGTCGCCTCGTAGAGATAGCGGATCCATGCCATTTCGTCACGGCCTTCGTTGAAAGCGTCGCCGATCCCGAGGTGCCTGGCGATACCGTTGAAGATTTCAAAGTCCGATCGTGCCTCGCCGAGAGGCTCTATCGCCTTGTGCATGGCCAGGATGTAGTCCGAGCGCTTGTTGCCAGCGAGGTCATTGCGCTCGATGGATGTCGAGGCGGGCAGCACGATGTCGGCGCGCTGGGCGGTCGGCGTCCACATCGGGTCCTGGACGATGATGGTTTCCGGCCGGGTCCATGCTTCGGCGAGCCGGTTGATGTCCTGATGATGATGGTAGGGATTGCCTCCTGCCCAATAGACCAGCCTGATATCAGGATATGCGCGGGTTTGTCCCTGATAGGTGAAAGTGTCGCCGGGATTGAGCAGCATATCGGTGACGCGCGCGACAGGGATGAAGCTGTCAAGCGACTTAAGCCCTTGCGATATCGCCGGTGATTTGCCGAGGCCGAAGGGAGCCCCTACACCGCCTAGCGAACCATAGCCAAAGCCCACGCCCCCGCCTGGAAGTCCGATCTGGCCTGCGACCGCCGCGAGCCCCAGTGCCGCCCAGAAGGGCTGTTCGCCATGATGCGCGCGCTGAAGGCTCCAACTTACCGTCAGCATGCTGCGCGTATCGACGAGCGCGGGAGCAAGTGCCCTGATATGTTCGGCATCGAGCCCCGTGATCTCCGCCGCCCATTGCGCATCCTTGCGAATGCCGTCGGCGGAACCATCCAGATAGGCGATGAAACGATCCGATCCGCTGCAACAGCGTGCAAGGAAATCGCGGTCGTGACGGCCCGCCTTCACGAGCTCTCCGGCAAGACCCAGCATCAATGCGGTGTCGGTGTTGGGACGGATGGGCCACCACTCGGCATTCATCCATTCGGGGAGATCATCGCGCAGTGGCGAGACGAGCAGCACCCTGATGCCCCGTTCAGCGATGCGTTCCAGATGTTTTTCCAGAGTATGCGAGCCGATGCCGCCGGCCTCGCTTTGCGCAGTGCGTGGAGAAAGCGCGCCAAAAACCACCAGCGTCTCGGTATTCTCGGCGATCGAGTCGAGCGTGTTGGCCTGACCGCTGCAAGCTTCGTCGCTGCCCAGGGTATGTCGCAGGATAACCGGACCGGCAGCTATGCTGTAAGTGTCGACATGGCCGGTAAAGCCGCCAACAAGGTTAAGCGTGCGCTTGAGAAGCGACGATGCGTGATGCAGTCGGCCGCAACTCGTCCAGCCATAGGAGCCGGCGAAGATTGAGGCATTGCCGTAGTTTTGGCGAACGCGGTCAATCTCCCCCGCCACCAACTCCGTCGCCGTCTCCCAGCTTACGGGTATGAACTTGTCCTTGCCACGCAGATGCCCGCTGCCGCCGTCGCGATTTTCCAGCCAGCCGGCCCGAACCATCGGGCGCAGAACGCGGCGGCTGGGGTTCGACCACTCCCGGACCGAATGGATAATCGGTGACGGATTGGGGTCGTGCTCAAAAGGCTCGACACCGACAATCTCGCCGTTCTCGACGAGGAGTGTGTAAGCGCCCCAGTGACTGCAGTGCGGTACGCGCCTGATATTGCCCATCCGAGCTTTCCCAACCTCGTCAGATTATGGCTTCGATAAGAAACGGCCCGTTGCGGCCGCATGCCGAGCTCAGTATGTCTGCGAAACGTTCTGCGGTCTCTGCCCGCGCGGCCTCAACACCCATGGCGTTGGCCATGCCAACCCAATCAAGCGCCGGATTGTCGAGATCGAGCATCTGGCGTGCATTGGCTCCCGGCACTCCGGCACCGACATTCTTCAATTCGCCATGCAGGATGGCATAGCGACGATTGGCAAACACGATGGTCAGCGTGTTGGTCCGCTCGCGCGCCTGGGTCCATAGGCTTTGCACAGTATACATGCCGCTGCCGTCTGCCTGGAGGGAGATCACCTTGCGATCGGGGCAGGCGATGGCGGCACCGGTGGCCATTGGGAGGCCGATGCCGATGGCGCCGCCGGTCAGCTGCAGAAAGTCATGGGGCTCGGCGCCGTGCGTTTTGTGGAAAAAGTCGCGTCCGGAACTGACCGACTCGTCGCAGACGATTGCATTAGCGGGCATGTAGTGGGCAAGCGCAATGGCGATGGCCTCTGGCGTGAGCTTTCCTGCCGCTAGATCGGGCCGATGACGGCTTGCGATCTCGATCGGCATGCCGTTATCGACGCCGAGGACATCCGCCAGCATGTCGACGGCGAGGGGCAGATCGTCATCTTCGGCGATCATGTCGATCACCTTGCACGCGTCGGGCAGCATGCTGCTGGGTTTGCCGGGATAGGCGAAGAAGCCCACCGGTGCCTTGGCGCCAATCAGCACCACCTGCGCGGTTTCGGCAAAGCATGCCACTGCCTTGTCGATCACATAAGGTACGCGGTCGATCGGAACGCGGCCGGCGCCCCGTTGCAAGCGACCGTTCGATTGTTGCGCCATGAGCCTGGCGCCTGTCTTGCGGGCGATGCGGCCAAGCTTTTCAAGCTGCGTCTGGCGCAATGCGAGGCCGGTCACCAATATGGTCGTGTTTTGCCCGTTGCGCAGGGCATTGGCGGCCGCTTCGATGCGTTTCATGTCCGGAGCGGAGGCTGCAGACAGCGCTGCCTTGCGGGGCGTTTTTGCAGTGGTCTCGCTCCACGCGACATCGGCTGGAAGGATCAGGGTCGAGATCCTGCCCTGCGGCGCGCGCGCTTCTCTGATGGCTGCCTCAGTGATCTGGCCGATTTCATCCGACGCAGCGGCGCGGCCGATCCAGTGTGACATCGGTCGCGCGAGCGACTCGATGTCGGAGGTCAGTGGCGCGTCATAGGGAAGGTGATGGGTCGCATGTTCGCCCACCACATTGATGACCGGCGTGCGGGCACGCTTGGCATTGTGCAGGTTGGCAAGTCCGTTCGCGAGCCCCGGTCCCAGATGCAGCAGGGTAGCAGCCGGCTTGTCCGCCATGCGGGCATAGCCGTCTGCCGCACCTGTCACCACACCTTCGAAAAGACCGAGAATGCAACGCATCCCGGGCTGGCGGTCGAGGGCGGCAACGAAATGCATCTCCGATGTGCCAGGGTTGGCGAAGCATACGTCAATGTCATTTGCGAGGAGGGTTTCGCAAAGCAGGTCGGCACCGTTCATGTCAGTCCAATCTCAGTCTTTGTCGCCTCGATCTCCGCCAATGCCTCCCAGTGCGGAAGAACCGCATCGATGAGGTGGACAAACAAGGCATATTTCCGCTCGGCGTAGTCTGCAACCGGTCCCGCTTCCGGGTCGATCCGTTCGTCGTAGGCCCCCACCCAGGTGTTTGCCAAAGCTTCGCGCGACAGGCCGAAAAGGTGGAAAGCCGCAATCGCCCCGGCTCCCTTGAGCCCCGCCTGACCGTCGGTTGCGCGCAACACCGGGCTGCGGGTGGCCGTGGCAAGGAACTGGGCGAAGGCGCGATCGGCTGCCAGCCCGCCTCCAAGGGCAATGGATGCATGCCCACCCTGCATCATTTCATGACTGCGGCGCGCCACGAAAGCCAGTGCTTCGCGACCGGCCCAATCGATTTCGGCCGGTGTGGTCGCCGCGGTCAACCCGAAAAGGGCACCACGCGCATGCGGTGTGGTGTAGGGTGCGCGCTCACCGCTCGGTTCGAGGAAAGGCTGCAAGACAAGACCCGAATAAGCGGGAGAAACGCCGTTTGACTGCGAGGTGCGTCCGGTGAGATGACGCAGATGCTCGAATAGCGATGCCCCGTTGAAGCTGGGGTGGAAGCTGACATATCCGTCGCCGAGTGCGAAAGGCTGGACCATTGCGCCCGCTGGACGCTCAAGCATTTGCCCGGGGTCGGCCATATGACGTCCGTGAATGGCGCTGGTGCCGAAGATAGAGCAACGCTCGATGCCTGGCACGAGGCCAAGACCAAGGCCGATCAAGGTGGATTGCACGTCACCGGGACCGAGCAAAACCGGCAGGCCGGCTGGCAAGCCCGTTGCCTTTGCCGCTTCCGTCGAAAGACCGGATCGGGTGGAGCCTATGGGAAGCATTTCGGGCAGCAGAGCAATACCCCTGGAAAGGCCCAGCGTGCTTTCCACGACGGGAGACGGCGAATGGCTGCGCCAATCTCCCCATGTCGGCAGCAGGGCGCTCGGCTCTGCCTTGAGTTCGCCGGTGAAGCAGAAGAAGAGCCATTCCTTCAGCCTCAGCGCAAAGCGTATCCGTTCAAACCTTTCCGGCTCGTTCCGGGCCAGCCACAGAAGCTGCATCGATTGGCTTGCCGCAGTAGGGCGAGAGAAGGTGACATCTTCTATGGGCTTGAAGGTTCCGCGCCGCGTATGTGCTGCGACCAAGTCCCGCGCGCGGCCGTCAAGCCAGGTGATGGCAAGTCCGGCTGGCCGCCTGTCTGCATCGAGCGGCCAGGTCCCATCTCCCTGTGCTGTGACGATCAGGCCGGCAGGTTTTCCTTCAACCTTCGCCGCGCATTCGGCCAGGACCCGGGCGGCATCATCCCTGCTGGCGTCCATGTCCTGCTCGACAAAACTTCCCGACCGCCGCAACGCGCTGTTCGGGCGCTGGGCAACGGCCAGAAAGCGGCCCTCCAGGTCGAAGGCCGCAGCCTTGACCGTAGTCGTGCCGGAATCGAGACAGAAAATCAGATCGGACATGGACGCTATGTCACGATGCCTTGTGCAAGCCGGATATCGTCTTGGGGCTTTGCTGCCCGTAGGTTTTGAACTTTTCCAGCACCTCCGCCATTTCGGCATCCGAAAGGACCGGCGGCTCGCCAAGCGGCAGGCACAGCATATATTGATGCGCCAGTTCTTCGACGGTGACGGCCAGCGCCAGCGCGCGGGGGATGGAAACATGCGCCGCGATCACCCCGTGATGGGCCATGAGGCAGGCACGCCGGCCTTCCAACGCGGTGACCACATTATCGGCAAGCTCCTGCGATCCGAAGACGGCATAGGGCGCGCAGCGGATCGTCGGGCCGCCGGCCGAGGCGATTGCGTAGTGGATGGCAGGAATTTCCTTGCCGAGGATCGCGACCGTGGTGGCAAAGGTGGAATGCGTGTGAACCACCGCGTTGAGATCGGGGCGGGCCTTCAGAATATCCCGGTGGAAGCGCCACTCGCTCGACGGTAGCACATCCCCGTCGAAAGTTGCATCCCAGCGCATGGCAACGACATGCTCGGGTGTCAGCTTGTCATAGGGTATGCCGGTGGGGGAAATCAGAAAGCCGTCGCCGTAACGGACACTTATATTACCCGCCGTTCCCTTGTTGATGCCCAGCCTGTTCATGCTGCGGCAGGCTTCGACCAGTTCGGTGCGCAGCACAAGTTCTTCATCATTCATGATGTTGGCTCACTTTGTGGGATAGAGGGGAGCACGGCCTTCCAGGATTCGCCCGATATCTTCGGCGATCATGTCGGCTGCCTTGATGATGGAATAGCGCGAAGCGCCCGCAATATGCGGCGAGAGGGTCACGTTCGCCAGTTTGAGCAACGGCCAGTCCGCCGGCGGAGGCTCGGGATCGAACGTATCGAGTGCGGCGCCCCTTATGTGGCCGGAAACCAGCGCGTCATAGAGCGCTGCGTAGTCGAGCACCTGCCCGCGCGTGGTGTTTACGATATAGGCCCCCGGCTTCATCGCCTCGATCTGGGCCCGGCCGATCATGCCCTTCGTCTGCGGCGTAACGCGCGGGTGCAGCGTCACCACATCCGAATGGGCAAGCAGATCATCGAATGCAACTTTTTCGATTCCCGCCGCGCGATCCTCGTCCGCCAGTTCCTTGAACGGGTCCGCCACGAGGATCTTGCAGCCGAACGGCTGGAGCAGCCGCGCCACGCGTGTACCGATGTCGCCGTAGCCGACGATGCCGACAGTCAACTCACCCAGTTCGGGCCCGGTGTGATCGAAGTGATAAAATTCGCGGCGAAACTCGCCGCTCGCAACCGAAAGATGCCCACGGATAAGATTGCGCGTCTCCGCCAGCAGGGACGCGACGGTGAATTCCGCAACGGCCGAGGCATTACGGCCGGGCGTGTTGATCACGGTGATGCCGCGCGCCCGCGCAGCCGGCATCTCTATGTTCACCGGCCCGCCACGCGACACCGCTACGATCTTCAGCTTCGGCGCATGGTCGAAGCTTTTCGATGTGAGCGGCGCGAGATGGGTAATGAGGACATCAAGATCGGAAATGAAGTCGAAATAGTCCTCCGGCCTGCCGACGAATTCGGCGATCGGAAGTTCAGGATCATGCTTGGTGGACTGCACCTTGAGTGGCCAGTCCAGTGTCATGTGGCGATAGGAAACCGATTGTCCGGCAAGACGTTTTGAAACCGCCCGCTCGAAGAAGTCGGGCTGCATGAAGCCGTCGCCGATGATGCCAACCGTCAGCGTCGTGGTCGTGCTCGCGTCGTCCATAATGTCCTCCCTGGCGATGGTCACGCCCGGCGTGTTTTCAGGGCGGGTTCTTCCAGTCCCGGCAGAACCGCGCCATAGGCTTCGGGCTCCGCCGCAATCTCTTCCAGAATTTCCCGTGTGTGTTCAGCAAATTGCGGCGGTTTGCGCGTATAACTCGCCGGTGTGCGCGACAGCTTGATGGGGCTTCCGGTGCCGCGATAGTTATCGATCTCAACGATCATCTCGCGGTGATGCGTATGTTCATCCGCGATAACCTGATCGATCGTGCGCACCGCCCCGCAAGGGACGCCCGCCTTGATCAGCCCATCGGCGAGCGTTTCGCACTCGTGATTGGCAAGCGCCTGTTCCAGTTCGACCTTGAGGGCGTCGCGATTGATGCTGCGTTCGGCATTGTCGGCAAAAAGCGGATTGCGAGGCAGTTCCGGCCGGCCGACCATGCGGCAAAGTATTTCGAACTGACGGTTGTTGCCCACAGCAAGGAAGATCGGGTCCGTCTTTGTCGCAAACGTATCGTAGGGACAGATATTGGGGTGGGCGTTGCCCGATGGCTTCGCGACTTTGCCCGAGAGGTAGTAGTTCGGCAGGTGCGGATGAAGCAGGGAAACGCCGCAGTCGTAGAGGGCGGTTTCGATGAATTGCCCTTTGCCGCTCGACGCCCTCTCGTTGAGCGCCATCAGAATGCCGATCGCCGCGTTCAGGCCTGTCACCATGTCAACTACCGGTAGCCCTACGCGCAGCGGATCGCCGCCCAGTTCCCCATTGACGCTCATGATGCCGCAGGAAGCCTGAATGGCGGCATCGTAACCCGGCAATCCGCCCATTGGGCCATCGCTGCCGAAACCGGAGATGCGACAATGGATGAGACGGGGAAAACGACGCTCCAGCTCGTCCCGCGTCAGGCCCCACCGCTCCAGCGTGCCGGTCTTGAAGTTTTCGATGAACACATCGGCATTTGCGAGCAGGCGCAGCAGCAATTCCTGCCCCGCTGGCTGGGACATGTCGAGTGCCATGCCGCGCTTGTTGCGGTTGAGGCCGAGGAAGTAGCTCGCCGTTCCGTCGAGAAAGGGCGGCCCCCAGCCACGAGTTTCGTCTCCCGCGGGCGGTTCGATCTTGATGACATCGGCGCCGTGGTCGGCCAGCACCTGACCGGCATAGGGACCGCCGAGCACGCGGCTGGCATCGATCACCCGGATATCGGCGAGAGAGCCCCGCGTCGTCATATCGTTTTGTTCCATATCAGAAATTCCTAGGCGATCTCGGTGAGGCTCTGGCGCATCTGCGCCGCAAATTCCGGATAGGTCTCCGCGAGCTCATCGAGCACGCGGCCACGCAACAGGTCGAGTTCGTCCACATCGGGCGACGGCGTGACGCCCGGTTCCGCATCGTGCTCGAAGGTGAAGCCGGTCGCTTCGGCGATTTCGTCGAAACTGTGCCCGGGATGGATGCTGTCGAGACGAAAGCGGCCCTTCTGCCGATCAAAACGGAACAGGCCTTTGCCGGTGACGAGGGCGTACGGACCGCCAGTCCTGTAGACGCCTTCGTCACTGGTGCCGGGCGCGCTGATGAAGTCGACCTTCTCGACGAAGACGCGCGGTGTGTGTTCTTCTCGGAAAAGGATCACACGTGGCACCACGAAGTAGAGATAGGCGGAGCCGAACGAGCCAGGCCAACGGACGCTGGAACGCGGATAGTCACCGACGCCCACGAGGTTGATGTTGCCTTGCCCGTCGATCTGGCCGCCGCCCAGGAAGAAAGCGTCTATGCGGCCTTGACCTGCGCAATCGAAAAGCTCGGTCGAGCCGTTGGTGAAAAAGTTGTGCTCGACCGAACCGAGTATGGAGATTTTCACTGGTGCCGCACCTGCCCGCTCCTTCAGCGCGCGCAGAAGCATGGCGCCAGCCGCCGGGATCGGCGAGGATGCGCCCACAGCCACATGGCGAACGCCATCCAGCAGGCGCGCGATTGTGCAGATCAGAATTTCCCGCGGCAGGGGCGGCTGGATCATGGACATCATGCGGCCTCCCCGAAACCGGCCATGTAGGCGGAAAATCCCTGTGCGGTGCGAGCTTCCCGCGCATAGCGCATGAGTTCCTGCGTGTCGGCGGAATATTCTCCCCACAATCCGTATGGCCATGCGCCGCGTGTGACCTGCGCCACCGCCGTCACGTAGAGAGAGGGCAGGGTGCCCGTTGCGGTTACTTCGTCGGAAAGAAGATTCTTGTCTACGATGCGCTCTGCCGTCACCAGGGTCACGGCAGAGGCATATGCCATGGCGGCAAGTTCGCGCCGGCGGCCGATCCAGACATTTCCGTGCCGATCGGCCATCGGGACGTGGAAGATCGCAACGTCCGGCCTGATTGCCGGGATGAGAACGATCGGATCGGACGCTTCCGCAAATGGATTGTCGACGGTCTTCCAGTCCTGGCGGTATCTCAACACGTCGCTGCCGATCAGTCCGCGCATGGGCATGAAAGGTACGCCCTTTTGCGCCGCCAGCAGGCCCGTATGAATAGCCGGGCATGTCGCGTCGCGCACGACGATCGAGCCTTCCTTGACGGCGCGATTGAAGCAGGGAGCGCCGCCAGCCTCACCGAGCGAGATGGCGCTCGTCTCCACCGAGCGCACAACGCCCGCGCCGACGAGCATGTCTACCTGCAAGCCCCCCGTTGGCACGCATACGACATCAAGGTCCGAGATGCCCCGCTCGATCAGCGGGTGAACCATGGCCATGGAGACGCCGGCATAATCGACTGGCAACGCCAGTCGCATGCCCGATTCCACAAGCCGCGCCAGGGATTGCAAATCCTCCATGAAATCCACCTCCCGAGGAAGCCGGCCCCATTCAGAAAAGAAGAGGCTTCCTTAATTGTTCCAAATTATAGAACATAATTCTAAGAAACAGAATACCCTTCATTCTCGCTTTGTGTCAATCTTCCAGGAGGTGTGCGGCTGCGCCTGGAAAGCCGATTTCCTATCAAGGCGTTGATATTGCGTATAAATATCTTTGTCACTATGAACTTCTTGACAAGCGGCATGTCGCCCATGAAGATAAATACGGAATAGCGTTCTATATGGTAGAACGATTTGGGAGGAAGAATGGCTGATATTCTGGCGATGCGTTCGGCACGGTGCGAAGGCACTGCTGACGAAGCGAAAGTGGGGGTGGCGTCGGCTGCCGCGCCCGGCATTGGCAGCAGCATCGCGATACGCAATGTCGTCAAGGCCTATGGCGGCTATCGCGCGGCCGACGATATCAGTCTCGACATCAATCCCGGTGAATTCATCACCTTGCTGGGGCCGAGCGGCAGCGGCAAGACGACCTTGCTCAATCTCGTTGCCGGATTCCAGAAACCCAACGGTGGAGAAATTCTCGTCGACGGCAGGCCGATCCACAATGTGGCGCCGCATCGTCGCGGCTTTGGCATGGTGTTTCAGAGCTACGCGCTGTTTCCCAACATGACGGTCACCCAGAACGTCGCCTTCCCGCTGCGCATGGCGGGTGTCGATCGTGAAACGACAGAGCGGCGCGTGGCCGAAACGCTGGAAATCATGCGTTTGTCCGAGCACGCCCGGAAGCTGCCTTCGCAGATGAGCGGTGGACAACAGCAGCGTGTCGCCATTGCGCGAGCCATCGTTCGCCGGCCGAAGGTGGTATTGATGGACGAGCCGTTGAGCGCTCTCGACCGCCGCCTGCGCGAGCAGATCCAGATCGAGATACGCGATTTGCATCAGACGCTGGGCAGCACCATCCTTTTCGTCACGCACGACCAGGGTGAAGCGCTCACCATGAGCGACCGGATCGCGGTCCTGGACGCGGGCAAGATCGTTCAGGTGGCTGCACCCGTTGAAATTTACCGCCACCCGTCCACGCGTTTCGTCGCGGCCTTCGTTGGAGAATCCAACCTCATCGACGTCGAAATCTTACAGAAGCGCGGCACGACGATGACGTTGAGGAACCAGGCTGGCTATGTTTTCGATGCCGAGACGCGGAGCCCTGTCGAAGTAGGGCGTGCGACGGTCCTCGTTCGTCCCGAGCGCATCGCCATCAGCACGGCGGTCACGCCGAACGCGCTGCCCGTTACGGTTCGCTCGGCGATCTTCCTGGGCGAAATCCTGCGTATCGAAGCCGATACCGATCAGGGCGAGCGGCTTCTGGTCCGCTGCACGGACAGCGCGGAGCGCCCGCTGCCTTCACCCGGCGACCGGCTTTATGCCACCTGGCGGGCGGAAGACTGCTGGGTGCTGCCATGAGCGTCACGAATATCCCGTTGGGAGGTGCGGACCGCCGGTCGTTCACACTGCCGGAACGGCTCAAGGATCCGGCATGGCTGCTTCTGCCTGCGGCTGCCTTTCTTGCCTTCATCTATCTGTTGCCGGTTATCGACCTGGTCCGCATCAGCCTGAGCGGACCGAGCTGGAGCGTCCATTTCGAGCGCGTCTTTGCAGTTCCGCTCTATTGGAATTCGCTCGTGCGAACCATGGAGATTTCCTTCATGGTGGCGCTGCTTTGCCTCTTCTTCGGCTATCCCACGGCGCTTCTCATCCACAAATCCAGCGGCTGGCGACAGATTGTCGTCGCGACGGCCGTGATCCTCCCCTATTTCATCGCCATACTGATCCGCACCTACTCCTGGATGGTGCTTCTGGGGCGTAACGGCCCGATCAACAAGCTCGCGGTCGCGCTCGGCATTTTCGATCAGCCCGCGCAACTCCTGTTCAACCGGAGTGCGGTCCTGCTTGGCATGACGGCTGTACTGTTGCCGCTGATGGTACTCAGCATCTATTCCAGCATCGCCCGTCAGGATCCAAGCTTCGTCAGGGCGGGGCAGGCAAGTGGAGCGGGGCCGCTGGCAGTGTTCTGGCGCGTGCTCCTGCCGCTCACAATGCCGGGCATGGGGGCAGGTTTCCTGCTGGTGTTTGTCACCGCGCTCGGCTTCTTCATCACGCCGACCTTGCTGGGCGGACCCGGCGACCAGATGTTTGCCATGCACATTACCCAGCAGGCCGATTTCGCGACCAGCGAAGGCTTTTTGCAGGCGCTTGCCGTCGTGCTTCTGGTCATCACTCTGATCGTCGTGGCGATTGCGGGTCGTTTCCTCGGCTTTGAATTCATCTGGGGTGGTGGCAAGCTTGTTGAGGCGAGTTCTCACGCTTCGTCTCCCAGGAGCAGTCGGCGAGGCGGCACGCTTTCCGCAAAGCTTGCCGACTCGGTCGGTTGGCCGTTGCTCAGGCTGCTCAGCCGCATGCCGCTCGGCACCGGTACCTGGACCGTGCGCGTCCTGGGCGGGTTCGTTCTCCTGGCGCTGATGGCACCGATCGTGGTGGTCATGATCCTGTCCTTCAGCAAGGCCAGCTTCCTGACCTTCCCCCCGCCCGGCTTTTCCCTGCGCTGGTACGAGAAATTCTTCTCGGACAGTGAATGGATGACCGCTTTCACCAACTCATTCACCATCGCCTTGTTGTCGGCTGTCATCGCGGTGACGCTCGGTGGCCTGGCAGCCCTCGGTATCGTGCGCAGTTCGATCAGGGGCAAGGCTGCGATCATGCTGCTCCTTGTCAGCCCGGTCATCGTTCCCCCTGTCGTGCTGGGCCTGTCGCTGTACAGTCTTTTCCTGCGTACCGATCTCGCCGGAACGATCAGCGGGCTTGCTGCGGCGCATGCAATCGGTGGCTTGCCGATCGTGGTGGTCATCATGGCGGCAAGCCTGCAAGGGGTGGATCGCCGCCTCGAACAGGCCGCGGCAGTGCATGGCGCGTCTCCGCTCACCGTCTTCCGCACGGTAACGCTTCCGGCCGTGGCTCCGGGCATGGCCGCGGCCGCGTTCTTTGCCTTCCTGCATTCATTCGATGAACTGGTGCTGTCGCTGTTCCTGTCGAGCGCGCAACTCAGGACGCTGCCGCTCCGGCTATGGGCTGATGTCAACTACCAGCTCAACCCGGTACTGGCGGTGGTTTCCACCCTCGAGGTGCTGCTTGTCGTCGGTGGCATCGCCCTTGCCCGGCCCGTATTGGCTGGCCGGACCAAACCCGCTGTGTAATACCTGATTTTTGTGGAGGAAATTCAAAATGCGAAGGAAATTTCTGGAAAGACTGGCAGGAGGCGTTGCTGCGGCTGCGGTTTATTTCGCCGCTGCGCATGTTGCCGTAGCCCAGAGCAATGAAGTGATCATGCAGGATCCAGGCGGCGCCTATGGCGAAGCTCTGCGTGAGATCATGTACGATCCGTTCGAGAAGGAGACGGGAATCAAGGTCATTACCGTTCAGGAGGCTCGCAGCGGACCGCGTATCAAGGCGCAGGTCGATGCCGGAAAAACCGAATGGGACCTAACCTTCATCTTCGATCAGGAGACGAAGCTGCTGGGGGATTGCTGCCTCGACAAGATCGATTACAGCAAGCTTTCCGAAAGCGCCCAGAAGACCCTGGCAACCATGCCGGATAACCTCAAGCGGCCCAATGGTGTCGCGCTCCAGGTCATTGGCGTTGCGCTGGCATACAACACGGAGAAATATTCGGGCGAGGTTCCGCAGAGCTGGGCGGATTTCTGGAATGTCGAGAAGTTCCCTGGAACCCGCTGCCTTCCCGCCTGGCCGCGTTTCGTCTTCGAAGCCGCGCTGATGGCCGATGGCGTCAAGAAGGAAGACCTTTATCCCATCGACATGGAACGCGCGCTCAAGAAGGTCGAGGAGATCAAGCCGCATGTCTCCAAATGGTGGACCACCGCCGCGCAGGCGCCACAGCTTCTCCTCGACGGCGAGGCGGATATGTGTATGGCTTATGCCGGACGCATCAACAATCTCGTCGTGGTCGAAGGCGCGCCCGTCGACATGACCTGGAACGAAGGCTTCGTCTATTACGACTTTTTCTCGATCCCGAAGGGCGCTCCGCATTACGAAAATGCGCTGAAGCTCTTGGCCTGGCGGCTCGATGCCCAGCGTGCAGCCCAACTCACGCAGGCTTATCCGGTCGCACTGCCATCGCCGCTGGTCTACGAGGCAGCGGACAAGGACATCAGCCGCCTTTGGGCGAACAATCCTGACAATATCGCCAAGGCCATTGAATGGAGCCCGGATTACTGGGGTGCGGCCTCTCCGGACGGACGCTCGACCAACGAGGAATATGGCCAGGAGAAGTTGAACGCGCTTCTCGCCAAATAACGATTTGAAAAACGGCCGCGCTGGTACACCAGCGCGGCCCCATTACGTTTCGCTCAGTGGAACGACATTCGAAATTGCGATAAGAACCAGTTTATGGACAAGGCTTTCATCAAGGGGTTGCGGCTTATCGAGGCGCTTGCGGTGAGTGAAAACCCGCGTGGCGTGACGGATCTCGCTGGCGAACTCGGTTTTACCAAAAGCAACGTCCACCGATTGCTGACGACGTTGCAGCACCAGGGCTATGTGCGCCAGGTTCCGCCGCACAGCACCTACGAATTGACGACCCGGCTATGGGAGCTGGGCAGTCATGTCATCCGCCGCATGGATCTGGTTTCGCTTGCACGGCCTGCCATGGAAAAGCTCGCGGCAGCGACCGGCGAAACGGTCCACCTTTCCGTCCTCGACGGAACCGACGTGCTTTATCTCGACAAGATCGAAAGCGAGCATCATATCCGCGCTCACACACGAGTTGGCCAACGGGCTCCGGCCTGGTCGGTTGCGACGGGCAAAGCCATGCTCGCCCACAAGCCTGACAGTTATCTCGAAAGCTTTGTTCCCCACTTCCAGGACTACACGGCTACGTCGCGCGCTTCCCTCGAAGAACTGCAGGCGGATGTGGCAGCGGCGCGCGCCAATGGCTACGCCATGGTGCTTCATGGAGAATGGCGCGAGGGCATCGCGGCAGTAGCGTCCGCTATTCTGGGTCCCACGGGCGAACTCGTCGGCGCCATCGGAATGTCGGGACCGGACACGCGCATCAAGAGAAAGCAGCTCAAAGAGTTCTCGGTTCATGTGCTGGAGGCGGCCCACTCCATTGAAAAAGCATTGGGTCGCTCCACGCGCTGCCTGGGCGTGCGCGCCTGAAGGTGATCCAGAAAAGTCTGCACCTTTTCCGGATCAACAACTAAGTCCTGCGTTAGCCCTTGCGGACATATTCCATCATCCGGCTGCGGCTCAGCACGAGTTCCAGTCTGTCGTCACCCAGCCGATTGAGGCAGACGCGCTTGATCCACGGGCCGTCATGCAGGGTGAACAGGTAGCGGCCGCCGCCGATGTCGTGCAGCGGCATTGCCCGGCGCGTCGGGCCGATGCCCATGATGGCGCTGCCGCCGCGGATTTCGAGATGCGCGCCATAGAGTGGCGTTTGCCAGCTTCCGTCGAGTTCGGCGCCGGCAGGTTGCGGCGTCACGGGTAGGAGGCGGCGCGCGGCATGGCCGATCTCGCCTTCCAGCGCCTCGCCGGTCCAGCGCAGCCGCATGGGCGAGGAGGCCGAGCGCGAGGAGAACCAGCCGTCGCCGTCGTCGTAGAGCGTGTCCTCGGCGTCGAGGCAATTGGCGATGCCGTTGTGCATTTCCAGCCACAGCGCGCCCGCGTCAGCCACGTAGAGCCCGTCAGGAATGGTGCAATCGGTGCGCGGGAGTTGCTCGCCGGTCAGCGCGGCCATGGCGCCGAGCGCGATCTTGTAGCCGTTTGTGTCTTCACGGTTGGAGACGACGACGAAGCCGGTCTTCTCGACAGGGTCGAGCAGGAAATAGCTTTTGTAACCGGGATGCGAGCCGCCATGGCCGACGAACTTGCGCGCGCCGAGCGAAGACCAGCGCAGGCCGAGCCCATAGCCGCTCGCCCGTCCGTCCGCCAGCGGGCGTGCGGCCGAAAGTTTTTGCAGGAGGCCGGCGAACTTGCCTTCGCCGCTCACCAGCGCTTGCGTCCAGCGGGCCAGCGCCCGGCCGCTGCCGGCAAGGCTGCCGGAGGCGGAGATATGCAGGCCGGCGGCGCTGAGCTGCCATTTTTCCGGTGCTTTCCAATAGCCAGGCACGAGGCCCGCGACAGGGTCGTTCCAGACGTCCGGCGCCTTCAGGAAGATGCCGAGCGGGCCGGCGATCTCGCGCTGGATGAAGTCGTCGAAGGCAAAGCCCTTGCGCTCAAGTGCTGCCTCCACCAGCCGATAGCCGGTGTTGGAATAGGATACCTCGGTGCCGGCATCGAAATTCAGCCGCGTCAATGTCGCCAGGAATTCCAGCAGCTGCCGGGCTTCGGTCTCGGTGTAGACGGAGAGGCCGAGCAGGGTCAGGCATTCGCGCGTGTCGGGCAGGCCGCCGCTCATGTCCAGCGCGCGCCCGACGGTGACGTCGGCGAGCGGCTTGCGCAATTCAGGCAGATGGACGCCCAGCCGATCGTCGAGGCCGATGACATTGCCATGATGCAGCACCATGGCCGCAAAGGCGTGCTTGGTGACGGAGGCGTAGCGCACCACGCTGTCGGCGGTGAAGGGCGCGAGCGTGGACAGGCTTTCCACGCCGCCGGCATGGGCGAAGCGCACGCCGCTCGCGTCGAAACCGATGATCGCGCCGCCCGGCTCATCGCCGGGCCATTGATCTGCGAAATCGCGGGCGAGGGACGACGCGGCCTGCCAGCCGGCTTCAAGCGACATGATATTCTCCGATCAGACCGGGTCTTCGAGGTTGACGCTGAGTGCGCGAAGCTCCGAGGTGTGCGGGTGCTTCGTGCGGCCGGCACGCAGGTCGTCGGCGGTAAGCTGCTCCACCATCTCGCCGCCCAGCATCACGCCCACTTCCGGGCACAGATGCGCGATCACTGCGAGATTGTGGCTCACCAGCACATAGGTCAGGTTCTTGGCGGCGCGCAGATCGGCCAGCAGGTTGAGGATTTCGGCCTGCACCGAAACGTCCAGTGCGCTGGTGGGTTCGTCCAGCAACAGCACCTGCGGCTCCGCGATCAGCGCGCGGGCGATCGCCACGCGCTGGCGCTGGCCGCCGGAAAGCTGGTGCGGAAAGCGGAAGCGCACTGCCTTTGGCAGCGCGACATCGGCCAGCGCCTGTTCGATGCGTTCCTCTATGTCGCCGATGCCATGCACCAGCAGCAGCTCGCTCAGGATGCGGTCGATGGTCTGGCGCGGATGCAGCGAACCGAACGGGTCCTGGAACACCATCTGCACCTGCCGGAAGAACGACGCTGGCAGCTTGCGCGGCACGTCTTGCCCGCCGAAGCCGATCCGACCCGTCCAGTCGTTGTTCAACCCGGCCATGGCGCGCAGGATGGTGGATTTGCCCGAGCCGCTTTCGCCGACGATGCCGAAACTGCCGCCCTTGGGCACGCTGAAGGAAACGCCCTTGACGACTTCGCGGTCGCCAAAGCTGATGCGCAGCTTGTCTACCTCGATCATGGGTTCAGCCATCCTGCATCGCGATTGAGAACCGGCAGCCGATCTCTCGGATGCGTGAGCGAGGGGATGCAGTCGAGCAGCCCGCGCGTATAGGCATGCTGTGCATGCATCAGCTCGGATGCCTTGAGCTCTTCCATCACCCGGCCGGAATACATCACCATCACGCGGTCGCAGAAATGCGAGACCAGCGGCAGGTCGTGGCTGATGAGGATCAGTCCCATGCCGCGGCGCGAGACGAGATCCTCGATGAGCCGCAGAATTTCGGCCTGCACGGTGGCGTCGAGCGCGCTGGTCGGCTCGTCGGCGATCAGCAGTTCCGGGTCGGGGGCAAGCATCATGGCGATCATGATGCGCTGGCCCATGCCGCCCGACACTTCGTGCGGATAGGATTTCGCCACCGCGCGCGGATCGCGGATCATCACCTGGTCGAGCAGGTCGATGGCCGCTTCAGCGGCCTCCTTGCGACTGCCGCGCTTGTGGGTGCGCCATGCTTCGGCAATCTGGCTGCCGATGGTCTTGACGGGGTTCAGGGAATATTTCGGATCCTGCAGGATGAAGCCGGCGCGCTTGCCGCGAATCTGGCGCATGTCGCGCTCACCCGCCTTCAGCACGTCGATGCCGTCAAAGCTCAGCGTGTCAGCGGTGATCTTCGCGTTGGAGGGCAGGAGCTTCATCAGCGCGCGCGCAGTCAGCGACTTGCCCGATCCGCTCTCGCCTACGATGCCGAGCTTTTCCTTGCTGAGTTGCAGGGAAATGCCGCGCACCGCCTCGAACCGGCTGGTGCGCGTCTCGAAGGCAATACGGAGGTTCTTGATATCGACCAGCATCGCCTTCTCCTAGTTCTGCTTCGGATCGAGCACGTCGCGCAGGCCGTCGCCGAGGAAATTGAAGGCGAGCGAGACGAGGAAGATCGCGATGCCGGGAATGGTGGCGACCCACCACTGCTCGAAGATGAAGCGCTTCGCGGTGGCGATCATGGCGCCCCATTCGGGCGAGGGCGGCTGCGCGCCCATGCCGAGGAAGCCGAGGCTGGCGGCTGTGATGATGATGGAGCTCATGTCGAGCGTGATGCGCACGATCAGGCTCGGCACGCACAGCGGCGCGATATGGCGGGCGATGATGCGCCAGGGCGAGGCACCGGTGAGGCGGCTGGCGGCGATGAAATCGCTGCGGCGGATGGTCATCGTCTCGGCGCGGGCAAGGCGCGCATAGGGCGGCCATGCGGTGAGCGCGATGGCAAGCACCGCGCTTTCCACGCCGGGCTTCAGCGCGGCGACGAAGGCGAGCGCCAGGATGAGGCGCGGGAAGGCGAGGAACACGTCGGTCACGCGCATCAGCGCGCTGTCGACGATGCCGCCGAAATAGCCGGCCACGCAGCCGACGGCGAGCCCGATCGGTGCGACGAGGACGACCACGGCGATCACCATGCCGAGCGTGACGCGCCCGCCATAGAGGATGCGCGAGAAGATATCGCGGCCAAGCTCGTCCGTGCCGAACCAGTGTTCGGCAGTGGGTCGCGCAAGGCGGTTGGCGAGTTCCTGATAGCCGGGATCATATGGAGCCAGCAGCGGCGCCAGCAGCGACAGGACGACGAAGGCGACGATGATGGCGAGGCCGATCATCGCCAGCGGGTTGGACTTCAGGTTGAGCCAGATGCGGTAGCGACGGCCCCAGGCCGCCTGCGACCGGGACGCCGGGGTCTCTTCCAGCGCCCAGTTGTGAAAGGAAGCGGGTATCATCGAACGCGAGGATCCAGAACTTTGTAGAGGATGTCGGCAAGCAGATTGAGGCCGACATAGATGACGCCGATCAGCAGCGTTGCGCCGACCACCGGGTTCATGTCCGCATTCATCAGCGAGACGGTCAGATACTGGCCAAGCCCCGGCCAGGCGAACACGGTTTCCGTGACGACGGCGCCTTCGAGCAGGCCGGCATAGGTGAGCGCCAGAACGGTGACGAGTTGCACCGCCACGGTCGGGAAGGCGTGCTTCCAGATAACGGCGGCGGCCGACAGGCCCTTGGCGCGGGCGGTGATGACGAACTCGCCTTTCAGCGCATCGAGCATAAAGGCGCGCGTCATGCGGGTGATGTAGGCCATGGAGAAATAGGCCAGGATCACCACCGGCTGCACCATATGCGCCAGCGCGTCCCAGAAGGCGTCCCAGTCGCCTGCGATGATGGAATCGACCGTCAGCAGGCCAGTGACATGCGGCACCATGCCCTCGAAGATGATGTCCTGCCGGCCCGGTCCCGGCGCGATGCCGAGAGCGGCGTAGAAGATCAGCAGCGACAGCAGCGCGAGCACGAAGACCGGCACGGAATGACCGGCAAGGCAGACGACGCGGATGATTTGGTCGGTCAGCCTGCCCTGGCGCACCGCTGCCCATACGCCCAGCGGAATGCCGATGACGGCCGCAATCAGCAGCGCGGCGGTGGCGAGTTCGAGGGTTGCGGGGAAGTAGCGCGCAATGTCCTCGGTGACCGGGTTGCGGGTCAGGATCGACTTGCCGAAATCGCCGTGTACGATCTGCGAAAGATAGTGCATGAACTGGTAGACCAGCGGCTGGTCCAGCCCCATTTCGGTGCGTACGCGCTCGATGACCGCTTCGGGGGCGTTGTCGCCCACCGCTGCGATCACCGGATCGACCGGCATCACCCGGCCGATCATGAAGGTGACGAGCGCGAGCCCGAGCAGCGTCAGGAAGACGCTGCCCAGTATGCCCGTCAGGTGTTTCAGCCCCTTGCTCAAGCCTTGGCTATCCTTGCGTAGGAGTGGGAATCCGACAGCGTGCCCAGATGCATGCCCGTCACGTCCTTGCGGCAGGCCGCGATCTCGGTCTTCTGCAGCATGATGGTGAAGGGGCTGTTGTGCATGAACTCGCGTTGCAGCTCCTGATAGAGCTTGATGCGCGTTGCCGGATCGCGCTCGTCACGCGCAGCCACCGCCTTCTTCATGAACTCCTCGTTCTGGTAGGACGAGCGCCAGGCAAACGGCTTGTTCTTGGCGTTGTCGGAGTTGTCCGGGTTGTTGCAGAAGACATCGACATTGGTATTCGGGTCGAAATAGTCCGAACCCCAGGCCGATAGGGCGATCTGGTGCTCGCGGGCGCGCATCTTGGTCAGCACCTGCCGGTTCTCGGCCGCCTGAAGCTGCACGCGGATGCCGATCTCGCCCAGATTGGCCTGGATGGCCTGTGCGATGTCGGGGTAGGGCTGCGCCGAATAGTGGTCCATGACGATGTCGAAACCGTCGGCAAGACCGGCCTCGGCCATCAGTGCCTTGGCCTTCTCGACGTCCTTCTGGAACGGCGTGTCGTTGACGGCGCCGGCGAAACCGTCCGGCACGATGGTCTGGTGGATTTCATGGGTAAGCGGAACGATGTTTTCCTGAATGCCCTTGTAGTCCACGGCCCACTTGATGGCCTCCCAGACCTGCGGCTTGGCGAGGTTTTCGTTCTTCTGGTTGAGCGACATCAGGACGAGGCCGGCCACGCCTTTGCGGATCACATTGTAGTTCTCGTCGCCCTGCAGCACGCGAAGCTGTTCGGTGGTGAGGTTGCGGGCGATGTCGACGTCACCCTTCTGCAGCATCAGAAGCTGTGAGGACGGATCGATCACGTGGCGCAGGATGATGCGCTTGACATTGCCCTTGTAGGCGCCGTGTGGGTTGACCGAAAGCATGATGCTCTCGCTCGGCTTCCAGGACATCAGTACCCACTCGCCCGAGCCGGCGCTGTTCTTCTGTAGCCAGCCATTGCCGAGGTCATCGCCCGAGGCGTTTTCCAGCACCACCTTCTTTTCCACGATGCTGCCGACACTGGACGACAGGCAGTAGAGCAGGAAGGAGAGCGAGGTCGGTGTCTCGACGGTCAGCGTCAGCGTGCTGTCATCGACGGCGACGATCGACTTCTCGACATTGTCAGGCGTGAAGCCGAACTGGTTGATGATGAAGGCCGCGCCTTTGTCCATCTTGATCGCGCGCTGGAGCGAGAAGGCGGCGTCCTCGGCCGTCACGGGCGAGCCGCTGGCGAACTTGGCTTCCGGGTTGATCTTGAAGGTGAAGACCTTGCCCTCGGCATCGGCCTCCCAGGAGTTGGCGACGCCGCCCTCGATCTTCTCCGGATCGTCGAAGGCCGGGTGCACGAGGCGTTGGTACATGTTGGAGCAAACTTCGCTGCCGACGGCCTCGAAGCTCTCATGCGGATCGAGGCTGGTCATGTTGTCGAGCTGCTGGGCGACGACAAGGATGTCCTGGCGGCCGGCCGCGAGGGTGGGGATGATGCTGGCATAGGACAGGAACGGCACCGCTGCGCTTCCGACCAAAAAACCACGTCTCGAAATCATTTCGCTGTACCTTCCCGACTTGCTGGCGAAAAAAGAGAGGCCCCAAAAGGGTGCAAGGCCGTTTTGCCTAGGGTTGAATGCGGCCATTTTCAGGCGGGGGCTTATCACGATCGGTGATTGTCGAGCCAATGCAGAATTTGCCGCGGGTTATGCAGTTTTTGCATTTCTTCCGCTGCGTGATGGCTGTTGCAGGCCATCCGATGCGCATTCGGAATGAAAAATCACCGAAATCGCATTTGCTATTTCCCAATCGCAGGTCCACTTAAATGGCCCGCACGCGGACTCAGGCGTCCGCCTTCCCATCATGTGCAAAAGGTTTTCCAGTCGATGACGACAGATTCGATCATTCCCGTCTTTGATGGCCACAACGACGTTCTGCTGCGTCTGCATATGTCCTCTCAGCCGGACCCGGAAAAGCGTTTTATCGAGGGCGAGAAGGCCGGGCACATCGACCTGCCGCGCGCGCGCAAGGGCGGGCTGGCAGGCGGGCTTTGCGCCATCTACGTGCCGTCGCCGTCACATGAGCTGGACGCGAATGGCGACTACCCGACGCCGAGCCATACGGACGCACTGAACACAACGCTGGCTATGGCATCGCTTCTGGCGCGCATCGAGCGCAAGTCGGGAGGCGCCCTGCGCATCTGCCGTACGGCCGGCGATATCCGCGCCGCAATGGCTGCAGGCGCCTTTGCCTCGGTGTTGCACATCGAGGGTGCGGAAGCGGTTGGGCCCGATCTCGATGAGCTTTATGTGCTGCATCAGGCGGGTTTGCGCACGTTGGGCCCGGTCTGGAGCCGTCCCAACATCTTTGCCTACGGCGTACCGTTCCGTTTCCCCAGTTCGCCCGATATCGGCGCTGGCCTAACCGACAGTGGCAAGGCGCTGATCCACGCCTGCAACGAGTTGAAGATCATGATCGACCTGTCGCATATGAACGAGCAGGGCTTCTGGGACATCGCCGCCATTTCCGACGCGCCGCTGGTCGCGTCGCATTCCAATGCCCATGCGTTGTGTCCGCACAGCCGCAATCTCACCGACAAGCAGCTGGACGCCATCAGGGATACGGGCGGGCTGGTCGGCCTGAATTTCGGCGTCTCCTTCTTCCGCGAGGACGGACAGAAGAATCCGGACACCGCCGTGGAAGGTCTGGTGCGGCATGTCGATTACATCGCCGAGCGCATCGGCATTGAGCATGTGGCGCTGGGTTCCGATTTCGACGGCACGACCATACCCGCAGCGATGCGTCACGCCGGCGACCTGCAGATCCTGGTCGAAGCCCTTCGCAAGGCAGGCTATGACGATGCCGCCCTGCGCAAGATCGGCCATGAGAACTGGATCGACGTGCTGGAGCGCAGTTGGGCAAGCTGAGCCGCGTGCCCGGTAAAGCGCTTCAGGTCGCGGCTGGCGCTTCCGAAAGCCATCCGCCGGTGAAGCCGGCACGCCGCAGCCCGGTCATCAGATAGGAGCAGCGCCGCATCCAGTCCCACGGCTTGCCGGTCAGGTAGTTCTCGATCATCAGCACGATCGGCCCCTGGTTCAGGCCGTAGTGCCATGGCGAGACCCAGCCATAGGGATGGCCCGCCTTGTAAGGGTAGGTCGGGTTGAAGGTCGCCTTGAAGCCGTACGGGTTCTTGCGCTTCAGCTTCAGGTCATGGATGAAATGGTCGATGGCCGGCAGCACGATTTTCGGCGCGAAGGGAAGGGAGGCGACCACCGCCCAGGGCGCTATGGTGCCGTCGTCGGGGCCGAAAGGCACGCCGCGTCCTACATAGTCGTAGAACTGGCGGGTGATGCCGTTTACTTTCAGCGTCGCCGGTCCCGGACCGTCGGTCGCGGTGATGCCCCAGCAATGTTCGCCGTAATGGGCAAAGCCAAGTGGATTGTCGATGGCGTAGCGCTGCTGGATGATGGTGGCGCGGCGACTGTTTTCGAAGTAGTCGAGCTCTTTTTCGCGCATCGGCGCGTCCTGGATTCCACGAAAATCGACCCAGATATGCGAAAGCTGATGGGTGAACAGCGGCCCCGAATAGAGATAGTCGAAGCCATAGAAGTGCTTCCATTCATAGGTCGAGGCCCAGGCTGTGTAGCTTTCTTCGGGCAGGGGGAAGGTTGGCGAACCCAGTCCCAGGAAATAAAGCAGCAGCGCCTCGTCATAGCCTTCCCAGCGATACGCGATGAATCCGGTTTCCGGTCGCCAGCCATGGGTCACGGTAGCGCCGCCGTTCAGGGCCCATTGCCAGTCGGCACGGCGGTAGAGTGCATCGGCCAGTGTGCGGATTTGCTTTTCGTCGGCGGTGTCGCGGTCGAAATACATCGCTGCGGTCAGCCCGCCAGCCAGCAGGAAGGCGCTGTCGATGGTGGAAAGCTCGCAATTCCAGGCGCGGCGCCCGGTCTCCATGTCGAGGAAATGATAGAAAAAGCCGCGATAGCCCGTGGCGTCGGGCTCCGGACCTTGTGGGCTTTCCCAGAAGAAGCGCAGCGTTTTCAGCGTGCGCTCCGCCGCCGCTTCGCGTGTCATCAGACCGCGTTCCACCCCGATCGGATAAGACGCCAGTGCCAGCCCGGTGGCCGCGATACTGGAAGGGCAGCCGTTCTCGGTCTTGTCGATGATCAACCCATTGCGCGGGCTGGCCTCATGCAGGAAATAGCTGAACGCCTCGCGCTGAAGGACCCGCAGTTCGATATCGGCTGACAGCTTCATGCAAGCATATCCGGCAGCATCATTGCGGTTGCAATAGTAAAAACCATAACGTGCGATATGCGGGTTCGCCAGGCAATTTCAGGTGTTTGCGCCGTGAAGCCTGGCAGTGCTCGCCGGTCACATCCGCTCATCCGTGCGCGTTGCACGCTCGGCCCTGCTTTCCTGATGGGAACGGCCCTGCGTGATCAGGAGCGCGCTGCGCTGCCCGGTGGTGTGGATCCACAACCAGCTCAGGGCGACTGACAGCCGGTTGCGCACGCCGATCAGGAAGAAGATGTGGGCAATGCCCCAAATCCACCAGGCGAGTGCGCCACGCAGCTTCAGCCAGCCGAAATCGATCACCGCAAGCTTCTTGCCGATGGTGGCGAGATTGCCGGCGTGCTTGTAGCGGAACGGACGGGCCTCCGGCTTGCCGGCCAGCCGGGCCTTGATCGTCCCGGCGATATGACGACCCTGTTGCTTGGCGGCGGGTGCTATGCCGGGCACGAGGCTTCCATCCGGCGCCTTGACAAAGGCGGTGTCGCCGATGGCGAAGATTTCGGGATGCCCCGGCACGGTCAGGTCCTGCTCAACCAGGATGCGGCCGGCCCTGTCTGCCGGTGCGTCGAGCCATTCGGCGGCGCGCGAGGCCGCGACGCCGGCCGCCCAGACCAGCGTGGCAGCCGCCAGCCGCTTGCCACCATAGATGACGCCATCGGCATCGCAGGCGCTCACCGCCTCGCCGAGCACGACCTCGACACCGAGCGAGCGCAACGCCTTCTCGGCGTAGGCCGAAAGGTCTTCAGGGAAAGCGGGAAGCAGGCGCGGCCCCGCCTCGATCAGCAGGATGCGCGCCTTGGTGGGATCGATGTTGCGATAGTCGCGCTTCAGCGTCACATGGGCGAGTTCGGCAATCGTGCCGGCCATTTCCACTCCGGTCGGGCCGCCGCCGACGATGACGAAGGTGAGCAGCGCCTGCCGGCGTTGCGGGTCGGTCTCGCGCTCGGCGCGCTCAAAGGCCATAAGGATGCGCCGGCGCAGTCTGGTGGCGTCTTCGAGCGATTTCAGGCCGGGCGCGGCGTCTTCCCATTCGTCATGACCGAAATAGGCGTGGCGCGCGCCCGTGGCAAGCACCAGCGTGTCGTAGGCGATCTCGCTGCCGTTTTCGAGGCGCAATACCCGCCGGGAGGGATCGACATGGACCACCTCGCCGAGCAGCGTCGTGACTTCGGGCCGGTTGGCGAACAGATGGCGGATCGGCCATGCGATTTCCGAGGTCGCCAGCGAGGCGGTCGCCACCTGATAGAGCAGCGGCTGGAACAGGTGGTGATTGCGCCGGTCGATAACGGTGATGCGCGTGCCGGCGCCTTTCAGATTGCGGATCGTTTCCAGCCCGCCGAAGCCCGCCCCCACGACCACTACGTGATGGTTCTGCGACGTCTCGTTCATGCGGCCCCCTTCGGCGACAATTCGCCTGTCGATGCGCGTACGGGTTGTGAGCTGTCCAGCCGCCATAGATAGCGCGGATGGTGACAGCTTCCGCATGGAAATGTTAGATTTTTCGCAGCACCGCGTCCAGCGGTTGGGCAAGACGCGGCTTTGCCGGCTGAACGGATGGCGCTTGGCCGGAGCCTCACACCATCCTTTCGATCAGTCGTCCTGGCCGGGGGTGCCGGCGTGATCGCGTCGGCCCATGATGATTTCGCGCTTGCCGACATGGTTGGGCGCCCCCACCAGTCCTTCCTTCTCCATGCGCTCCACGAGCGAAGCGGCGCGATTGTAACCGATGCCAAGGCGGCGCTGGATGTAGGAGGTCGAGCACTTCTTGTCGCGCACCACAACCTTCACGGCTTCCTCATAGAGAGTATCGCCGTCCTCGGCCGCGACCGATCCCTTGTCGAAGACCGGACCCTGATCGGCCTCGTCCGCCTCTTCTTCCTCGTCGGCGGTAACCGTTTCGAGATATTCGGGCCGTCCCTGCGTCTTGAGATGCGCAACGACCTGCTCGACTTCCTCGTCGGACACGAAAGGACCGTGGACGCGCGCGATGCGCCCGCCGCCGGCCATGTGCAGCATGTCGCCCTGTCCGAGCAGTTGCTCGGCGCCTTGCTCGCCCAGAATGGTGCGGCTGTCGATTTTCGAGGTCACCTGGAAGGAGATGCGCGTCGGGAAATTCGCCTTGATCGTGCCGGTGATGACGTCCACGGACGGACGCTGGGTGGCCATGATCAGATGGATCCCGGCGGCGCGCGCCATCTGCGCCAGACGCTGGATCGCGCCTTCGATCTCCTTGCCGGCGACCATCATCAGGTCGGCCATCTCGTCGACGATGACGACGATGTAAGGCATCGGTGCCAGATCGATTTCCTGCTCCTCGAACAGTGGCTCGCCAGTGCCCTTCTCGAAGCCGGCCTGCACCTGCATGATCACCGTTTCGCCCTTGTCGCGGGCCGCGGCTGCGCGCTGGTTGTAGCCGTCGATGTTGCGCACGCCGAGCCGCGCCATCTTGCGATAGCGATCCTCCATCTCGCGCACGGCCCATTTCAGCGCCGTCACGGCCTTCTTGGGGTCCGTGACCACAGGGGTCAGCAGGTGCGGGATGCCGTCATAGACGGAAAGTTCGAGCATCTTGGGATCGACCATGATGAGCCGGCATTCCTCCGGCTTCAGCCGGTAAAGCAGCGACAGGATCATGGTGTTGATGGCGACCGATTTACCCGAGCCGGTGGTGCCGGCCACCAGCAGATGCGGCATCTTGGCAAGCTCGGCGATGACAGGCTCGCCGCCGATGGTCTTGCCCAGCCCCAGCGCCAGCTTGGCATTGCTGTTGCGGAAGCCGTCGGATTCGATCAGTTCGCGGAAATAGACGGTCTCGCGCGTTTCGTTGGGCAGTTCGATGCCTATGACGTTGCGGCCGGGAACGACAGCCACGCGCGCCGAGATAGCCGACATGGAGCGCGCGATGTCGTCGGCAAGGCCGATGACGCGCGAAGATTTCACGCCCGGCGCCGGCTCGAATTCATAAAGCGTGACGACCGGGCCGGGGCGCACATGAATGATCTCGCCCTTGACGCCGAAATCCTCCAGCACGCTTTCCAGAAGGTCGGCGTTCTGCTCCAGCCGCTCCTGCGACATGTAGAAGCCCTGACCCGCCGGTGGCTCCTGCAGAAGCTCTTCGGAGGGAAATTCGTACGTGTCACCGGAGGCGACGCGCACGACCTTGCCCGACATGGGTAGCGACGGCGCGCGCGGCGCGGGCATCGTGATCTCAACGCTTCTGGCCGCAGGCGCTGCGTCATTGGCGGCCACCAGTGGCGCGGCTTCGACCTCTTGCGGCGTGCTTTCCACCGGAGCTTCCGCGAGCTTCGCGGGCTCGGCCACGAGAGGTTCTTCAACCGCCACGGGCACCATTTCCGGAGTGTCGGGAACAGCCGGCTGGTTCGCGTGGCATTCGATGATGCGGTAGAGCGCCGTGATTTCGCTTGTCGACGCCCGGCGCGCCTCGGGTCTCCGTGCCGCGAAGGTTGCAGGCGACAGGGGAGCTGGAGCCACTACAGGGGAAATTCGCGTGGACGAAAACGGTCGCGCGGGCGGCAGGCTGGGGGTGGTATCCGGTGCGCCCAGTTCGAAGAAGGCATGATCGGACAGATAGGACCAGCGGGAATCGATCCGGGCGGCTGGCGTCGGCCGTATGACGGGCTGCACCGACGCAGGAGGCGTGGTTGCTGCTGCCGGGCTCGCCGCCGGCTGGGCCACCGAAGGCAGAACCTGCGCGGTCTCGACTACGCGGCTCAGCGACGGATGCGTAGCGGTATGCGTCGGCCGCGCGGGGCTCGTCCGTTCGGTGCGATAAGTCTGGACGCCTGCAGCAATCGCTGGCCGGACAGGCGCCGGAACCGGTTGGGACGAAGCCGTTGCGGGCGTGCCGAACCGCCCAGCCGAAGCTGCACCGGTGGTCGCCATTGCGCGTGCGTCCGGGCCGGCAGCGGTTTCGCTTTGGCCGTTGGCATCCTCAGGCGTGCGTCGCTTCATGAGGTCGCGCTCGGGCGTGCGGGTGAAGCGGACATTGGGCGCCAGGAAAAAATGATTCTGCAAAGTAGAGTGCGTGAAATAGCCCTCAGCCCCGGCTGCCTGCGCTGCAGCGCTGGGCTGGACACCGGAATTGCCGTTGGAAACCATTGCCTGCTGCAACGACTCGCTGACCGAAGGGCGTACCTCTTCGAAATGATCCGCCTCTTCCCCATGGGGAGCGAAGGACGAAAAATTGGCTCGAGGAAAATTCATGGGAACCTACACTCTCAGACTCGGGCGGTGGGACGTCCCCAGCAATAGGAAGCGAGTGGTTAACAGTTCCCTTTTATGGCCTGTCCAAAGGGTGTGGCGATTTTGCCGCCCGGCCATTTTTCGCAATAACCGGGCGGCAATTGTCTCATTACGCCGTCGCGTGCGCTGGCGCGCGGAAGCGTTTCAGCCGCAGGGCGTTGCCCAGCACGAAGACGCTCGACAGCGCCATGGCGCCGGCCGCCAGCATCGGCGAAAGCAGCGTGCCGCTGATCGGATAGAGCACGCCTGCGGCAACTGGGATCAGGCTCGCATTGTAGGCAAAGGCCCAGAACAAGTTTTGCCGGATATTGGTGATGGTTGCCCGAGACAGGGCGATCGCATTGGTCACGCCCAGGAGGTCGCCCGACATCAGCACCACGTCGGCGCTTTCTATCGCGATGTCCGTTCCGGTGCCGACGGCCACGCCTATGTCCGCCTCGGCCAGTGCCGGCGCATCGTTGATGCCGTCGCCCACGAAGGTCACGGTGCGGCCCCCGGCGCGCAGGCGCTTGACTGCCTCGATCTTGCCGTCAGGCAGGACTTCCGCAACCACTTCGTCAATGCCGAGTTGGGCGGCGATCGCTTCCGCCGTGCGGCGGTTGTCGCCGGTGATCATGGCCACCTTGAGGCCCATATCGTGCAGCGCACGGATGGCCTGCAACGTGGTCGGCTTGATCGGATCGGCCACGGCGATGATCGCGGCGAGCTTGCCGTCGATGGCCGCATAAAGCGGCGTCCGCGCTTTGCGGCCAAGGCGCTGGCTCGTTTCGGAGAAGTGCTGCACGCTGATGCCGAGCTTTTCCATATAGCGGTCGGCACCGACAGCGACGCGATGCTTCCCGACCGTGGCGCTGACGCCAAAGCCCGGAACGGCCTCGAAGCCGTTCGCGCTGCCGATGGCGAGCCCATCCTCTTGCGCCGCCGCAACGATGGCAGCGGCCACCGGATGCTCCGATTGCCCTTCCACCGCGGCGACCAGTGCAAGCACGTCGTCGCGATCGAAGCCTTCGGCGACTTCGAGGTCGGTCAGCGCCGGCTTACCGGCGGTCAGCGTACCGGTCTTGTCGAATGCGACGACCTCCGTGGACCGCAGCGATTGCAGCGCCTCGCCATTGCGGAACAGCACGCCAAGCTCGGCCGCGCGGCCGGTGCCGACCATGATCGAGGTCGGCGTCGCCAGTCCCATGGCGCATGGGCAGGCGATGATGAGCACGGCCACTGCGTTGACGAGCGCGAAGGTGAGAGCAGGTTCGGGGCCGACGACCAGCCAGATGAGGAAGGTCAGCGCTGCGGCGGCCATGACGGCGGGCACGAACCAGGCCGTAATCTCGTCCACCAGTGCCTGGATCGGCAGCTTGGACCCTTGGGCGGTTTCCACCATGCGGATGATCTGGGCAAGCAGCGTGTCGGCGCCCACCTTGGTGGCGCGATAGGTGAAGCTACCGGTCTTGTTGATCGTGCCGCCGATGACTTCAGCGCCTTCGCCCTTGCTGACGGGAACCGGTTCGCCGGAAATCATGGATTCGTCGACAAAGGATGATCCCGAAAGCACAATCCCGTCCACCGGAACCTTGTCGCCGGGGCGCACCTGCACGACATCGCCGGTAACGACTTCATCAAGCGGGATGTCCACGAAAGCCCCGCCGCGCTCCACGCGGGCGGATTTCGCCTGGAGGCCCATCAGCCGCTTGATCGCCTCGCTGGTGCGGCCCTTGGCCCTGGCTTCAAGCAGGCGACCGAGCAGGATCAGCGTGATGATCACTGCGGAGGCCTCGAAATAGACATTCGCCGTGCCGGCCGGCAGCAGGTCGGGCGCGAAGGTGGCAATCACCGAATAGGCCCAGGCGGCGGTAGAGCCCAGAACCACGAGCGAATTCATTTCGGGGGCGAAACGCAGCAGTGCCGGCACGCCGCTCCTGTAGAAGCGCAGGCCGGGTCCGAACTGCACGATCGTCGCCAGTACGAAGAAGAAAATGTAGAGCGGCTGGCGGCCGATATTCATCAGCAACCAGTGGTGCAGCGCCGGGAAGATATGAGAGCCCATCTCCAGCACGAAGATCGGCAGGGTCAATGCCGCGGCGATGCCGAGGTCGCGCTTCAGCCGGACCAACTCGCGGTTGCGGGCTTCCTCACGGCTGTCAGCGCCGGTGTCGGCGGCCTTTTGCCGGGTGGGACGCGGCTCATAGCCAGCCTTGCGGATGGCGGCGTCGATTGCCGCGCGCGATGTCGTGCCAAGGGTTTCGACAGCGGCGCTCTCGGTGGCGAGATTGACCGATGCCTTGAGCACGCCTGGAACGGCCGAAATGGCACGCTCCACCCGGCGTACGCAGGAGGCGCAGGTCATGCCGTCGATCTCGACCTGCATCGTCGCAAGCGGTACGTCATAGCCAGCGTCACGGATCGCGGCGACGATGGCGTCAGGATCCACGTTTTCGTCTAAAGCCACGTCGGCGCTTTCCGTGGCAAGGTTTACCGTCGCCGAGTTCACCCCGGGAACCTTGGCGATAGCTTTCTCGACGCGGCGCACGCAGGAGGCGCAGGTCATCCCTTCAACTGGGAAACTGTGTCGGGCTGAAACGGTGTGATCAGAAACGTCCATAGCAATATGCCCCTGATTTGAACGACTGGACACAAAATAGGGCTTCCAGCAACTGGAAGGTCAACGGGGCTTTTCATTTTTTCTTGTCGCCGAAAATCCTGAAGGGAACGCTTGACCTTCCAGTGGCTGGAAGCACCACATTGCGTGGGCGGCGCGGTTGCCGCCATACCGATCGAGGACATGAAATGCTGAAACTGAAACTTCCCGACATGACCTGCGGACATTGCGCGGGTGTCGTCACCAAGGCCGTGCAGGACGTCGATGCCGATGCGCGCATCGATATCGACCTCGCGACGCAAACGGTCTCGATCGAAACCTCCGCCGATTCGGGCAAGGTCGCGCAGGCGCTCGACATGGCGGGCTATCCGGTCGAAGCGTAACACTTGCAAAAGGCACCTGTCACGGTGCCTCGGTGAGGCACTCGATCAGCGTGCGATGCTCGGCAAAAGCGGGTCGGTTTCGGGGCCATGTGATCCAGTAGCCGGCCTCCATGCGCAGCGGCTTTTCGGTCAGGCGCACGATCCGGCCCTCTTCCAGAGCAGGCCGGCAGAGCGGGAGCGACCCCAGGAGCACGCCAGCGCCGCTTTCCGCCGCCCGCAAAGCCTGCACGAATGTGTCGAAGCGCAGGATCGGCACCGGAGGCGGTGGCGTTTCCATGGCGATCGCCCAGTCGCGCCAGCCGATCCGCGGCCCCGAGACGGCAATGCGCGGCAGCGACTGCCAATCGTCGGCATTTGAGGTCGACAGCGCCGGGCTTGCCACCGGCGCCAGTTCTTCGGCAAACAACCGCTGCCCATTGCGTTCGGCCCAGCTTCCTTCACCGAAGCGTATCTCGAAATCGGCTTCCGTGCGGGAATAGTCGGGCAACCTCTGTATCGTCTCGAAGGAAAGCTGGAGGTGGGGCAGGCGCCGGGCGACTTCGGCAAGGCGTGGCACCACCCACAATTCTATCACCGAAGAGGATGCCGCGATTGCGAGCTTGCGCCGAGGTGCCTCGAACAGGTTGGCGGTGCTGTGCGCAAGCTGGGCAAGTGCGGCCTGCACATGCGGCAGCCAGGCCTCGCCCTGCGTGGACAGGCTGACCCCTCGTGCCTGTCGGTCGAACAGGCGCGTACCGAGCCGTAATTCCAGATTGCGGATGCGCTGGCTGACGGCGGCTTGCGTCAATCCGAGTTCCCTGGCGGCGGCGGTGAAATTTCCCAGCCGCGCCGCGGCCTCGAACACCCTGATCCATTCCAGCGGCGGCAGAACAGGTTCCTGATCAGTCATAAGTAAATCGCCGTCTCACTATCGATATTCGTTGCTTGTCGTTATGGCTTGGGCCGTGTGAGGTGTCGAGCAGACAATCGGATCTGGAGCGAGAAATGCTGGACCAAGCGACAATCCTCGACGGGGGCAAGGCCGTTGCCCTCACATTTGCCGGCGGCGAGCAGCAGCGTTTTCACGCCATCTGGCTGCGCGACAATGCCTGGGACGAAACCACCCGTGCGCCGGGTAACGGGCAAAGGCTGATCACGCTGGGCGACATCGCCCCGCAGACGCATGTTTCGGCTGTGAGCGTCGAGGGCGGCCGGCTGCAGGTGACGTTCCAGCCCGAGGGCCGGACGATTTCCTACGATGCGCGGTGGCTTGCCGAAAATGGCTATGACCGGGACCACGCGCATGCCCCCGGCTGGACGGCGCCCGAGATCGAAACCTGGGACGCCAGCCTTGGCGACAGGATTCCGCTGGCCGACTTCAAGGCCGTGCAGCAAAGCCGGGACGAACTGGCCAGGTGGCTTCATGGCGTGCGCCGCTACGGTTTCGGCAAGCTGGTGGGCGGCCCCACCGAAAGCGCCTCGCTGCTGAAGGTGGCGGACCTTTTCGGCTATGTCCGGGAAACCAACTACGGCAAATATTTCGAGGTGCGCACAGAGGTGAACCCCACCAATCTGGCCTATACCGGGCTGGGTCTCCAGGCGCATACCGACAATCCCTACCGTGATCCGGTTCCCACGTTGCAGATTCTCTACTGCCTTGAGAATTCAGCCGAGGGCGGCGAAAACATGGTGGTGGACGGCTTCCGCGCCGCTGAAAGGCTGCGGGAGGAAAACCCGCGCGGCTTCGACCTGCTGACCCGCCATTGCGCGCGCTTCGAATATGCCGGCAGTGCGGGCGTGCGGCTGCGCTCGCGTCGCCCGATGATCGAACTGGCCCCTGATGGCGAACTGATCGGCGTGCGTTTCAACAACCGTTCGGCTGCCGCGATCACAGACGTTCCCTATGAGGATATGGCCGATTACTATGCTGCCTATCGGCGGCTGGGCGAAATCATCGACGATACGGCCATGGAGGTGACGTTCAAGCTTGCTCCGGGTGAGAGCTTCATCGTCGACAACACGCGCGTGCTGCACGCACGCAAGGGCTATTCCGGTGCGGGTTCGCGCTGGCTTCAGGGGTGCTATGCGGACAAGGACGGCCTTCTGTCCACGCTGGCGGCCATTGAAATGCAGCCGCGGGAGGCGGCGGAATGAAACCCGACTATGAAAATCTGACCAGTGAAAATATCGTTGCCTTCATTGGTGATATTTTCGAGCGGCGTGGCGGCGAGGAATATCTCGGTGAGCCGGTGACGATGGCCGAGCATATGCTGCAGGGCGCCTGTCTGGCAGAGCAGCAGGGCGAGGCAGAAATCATTGTCGTGGCCGCGTTGCTTCATGATATCGGGCATTTTACCAGCGAGTTCGGCACCTTCTCGATGGAGGACACGAAGGACAAGCATCACGAGGAAGCCGGGGCAAAGGTTCTGGAACGGTTCTTCCCCGGCCTGGTCGTGGATTGCGTGCGCCTGCATGTGGCTGCCAAGCGCTATATCTGCGCCACCGATCCCAGATATCTTTCGGAATTGTCGGCCGCCTCGATCCACTCGCTGAAGCTGCAGGGCGGTCCGATGAACCCGGCCGAGGTGGAGGAGTTCGAGCGGCATCCCAACGTCAAGGAGATCGTGAAGGTTCGCTATCTCGATGATGCCGGAAAGATCGCCGGCATGCGCACGCCGGGCTTTGCGCATTATGCGCCGATGGTCCAGCGCGTCGTCGATGCCCATTGCGGCGCGCCTGCCGCGTGATGGCGAGGGCCGGATTACTGGTCAGGGCGTAAGGCCGCATCGGGCGGCCTCACCCGGAACCGGCGTTTTGGTCAGAAAGTCCGGCAGGTCACGCACCGACCGGCAGCCGAGCTGGGCCAGAGTGCAGCGCAGTTCCTCGCGCAGCAGCGCAAAGGCGTGATCACCGCCGCGCGCGCCTATTGCCGCCACGGCAAAGATGAAGGCTCGTCCGAGGAATACGAAGTCGGCGCCCGAGGCCAGCATCCGCGCAATGTCCAGCCCCGTGCGCGGACCGCTGTCGATCATGATCGGCACGTCCGGCCCGAGTGCTGCCCGGATGGCTGGCAGTACCTCCACCGTGGACCAGGCTGCATCCAGCTGGCGCCCGCCATGGTTGGAAACCCAGATGCCGTCCGCCCCGCAGTCGAGGGCGATGCGGGCATCCTCGGCGGTCATGACGCCTTTCACCACCAATTTGCCGGTCCATTGGGCGCGGATGCGCGAAAGAACTTCCGTCGTCACGTGACCTTCGACCAGCTCGGTCAGATATTCCGCTTCCTTCGCCATGGAGAGGCCATTGGGCGCGTAGGGCTTGAGGTTGCGGAATCTGGGAATGCCGGTCATTGCGGTGGCGAGCGCCCAGCGTGGATGGGTGGCGACCTGCCAGAGCGTGTTCAGGTTGATTTTCGGCGGCACCGAAAGCCCCACGCGCAATTCGCGGTCGCGGCGGGTCGCGGTGGGAATATCGATCGTCACCACAAGCGTCTCGAATCCCGTCGCCGCGACATCCTCGATCACGGCTTTCAACGCGTCCGGCTTGCTGAAGGAATAGAGCTGGAACCAGCCGTTGCGGCCCGCAATCGTGCGGAAATCGCTCATATGGGTGGTGGCGAAATGCGACAGCACCATCGGCGCATTGGCGGCGACAGCCGCGCGTGCCAGAATTTCCACCGCGCCGGGCCACATCAAGCCGGACAGGCCAACGGGCGATACGCCGAAAGGCATGTCGAAGTGTTGGCCGAGGAGGGTCGTGCCGAGTTCGGGCCGGTTGGCCGGCTCTTTCGTAAGATAGCAGGGCTCGAGCAGCACCCGATCAAGCGCCTGACGGTTGCGTTGCAGGCCGACCTCCCGCCCGATGCCGCCGCGCAGATATTCCCACGCGAAATGCGGGATGCGCCGTGCGGCGGCGCTGGCCATGTCATCGATGCAGGGGAATTTCTGGTCAAGCGTCATGGTGTGCATGTGAATGGGAGGCAGGGGCAATCTGCATAGGGCTATCCGAGGTCGCGAGCAATGTGGATTTCGCCACCGGTTTGCGCATGGCTCAGGATGGGTGTTGCGCGGGCTCGACGAGTTGCGGCGGCAGGTGCAGGTAGCGCGCCACCTTGCGTTTTGAAGCGATGTCGGTCCAGACGAACCCGACCTGCTCTTCGCTGAGAGATACGGCGCGCGCGACTTCGGCGGCAGGGATGCCGTTGTCCAGGCCGTAGAGGCACAAATCCATCTTGTCGTAGGGCAGGGCGAAGTAGAATTCCTCCTGCGTCTGCGCCAGCGAATAGGTATCGGTGGTAGGGGGGCGGCGGCGCACTTCTTCCGGCACGCCGAGATGTTCGGCAAGCTGGTAGACCTGCGATTTGTAGAGATGCGCAATGGGCTTCACATCGGCCGCACCGTCGCCGTTCTTTACGAAGAAACCCTGATCGTATTCCAGCCGGTTGGGGGTGCCAACAACGGCATGGTTGAGCCGGTCGGCATGGTAGTACTCGAACTGCTTGCGCGTCCGCTGCTTCATGTTGGTCGCGGCGACGATGCCAAGATAGACCGGCGCGGGCAGGCGATGCTTTTGCACCTTGCCGTCCGGGCTTTGCACCACCAGCGACGAGATGTTGTAGCCTGAGGTGGTGAGTGGGCTGGCGATCACGATCTTTGAACTCCAGCCCGGCCCATAGTCCGGCACCACCTCGCGGATGAAGCCGTCGCGACGTTCATAGCATCCCATGGCCTCCAGTGCCGGCCCGATGTCTTCCACCACGCCTTCCAGCCCGAAAGTGCGCGCAACCAGTTGGCCAAGCCTCAGGCTTTCGGGGTCGGAATCGTTTTCCGGCATATAGAGGCAAAACACATTGGCCGCCCCGACCGCTTTCGCCGCCAGCGCCGCACACACGCTGGAATCTATACCGCCCGAAAGGCCGAGCACCAGCCCGCGTTTGCGCAAGGGGCCGCGAAGCTGCGCGCGCAGGGCTGCGACGATGCGCACGGTCTCGGCCTCGGCGTCGATCTCCAGCGTGCGCGCGCAAAAGGGAAGGGTGCTTCCGTGCATGGCGTTCATTCTCCAGCTTCGGCGGCGAGCCGCCGGATAATTTTGCCGCTTGCCGTCTTGGGGAGTTCGCTCCTGAACTCAACGGATTTGGGCACCATGAAATCGGGCAACAGCCCCGCACAGTGGCGGATGATCTCGCGAGCGGTAAGCGCGGGATCTGAAGCGACCACCGCCGTATGCAGCGAAAGCCCGAGGATGGCGTCGGGTTGGCCGATGACAACGGCTTCAACCACGCCGGGACAGGAAACGATCGCTGCCTCGACCTGTCGCGGCGCGACCTTCTCGCCACGTATCTTCAGCATGTCGTCCTTGCGGCCGACGAAATAGAGGAAGCCATCGGCATCGGCGCGGAAGAGATCGCCGGTGTGGAGTTGCGGTTGCCCGGATGCCGGGTCGGGGCATAGCGCTTCCGCGGTGGCCTGCGGGTTTTCCCAATAGCCGCGCATCAGGTGCGGCCCGCGCACGACCAGTTCGCCAACGGTTTCGGGAGGGACGGGGTGGCCGTGCTCGTCGATCACCACGGCTTCGGTGCCGGGAATGGCCTTGCCCACCGAGCCCGGCCGGCGGTCGAGCTCCTCCGGCGGCAGGAAGGTGGCGCGCGCGCATTCGCTCAAGCCATACATCGGGTAGACTTTCGTGCCCGCAAACCGCTGCCGCAAGGCTTCGACATGCACGGGCGGTAGCGGAGCGGCGGCGTTGGTGATGTAACGCAGCCGGGGCAGAGGCTCGATGTCGCGCATGGACAGAAGCATCGCCGCGATCGTGGGCACCAGCGGCAGGCCGGTCACGCCCTCGGCCCGCGCCTTTTCCAATACGGCATGGGGGAAGGCGAAATTCTTCTCCAGCACCAGCGTCGCGCCGACCCTCACCGCGACCAGAAGCTGGTAGAGCCCGTAGGTGAAGGAGAGCGGCAGCGCGCAGAGCACGACATCGCCCGCATCGTTCTCCAGATAGGTCGCGATGGCGCCCGAAGCGGCGTCCATGCTGGCATGGGTCATCATCACGCCCTTGGGGCGGCCGGTCGAGCCGGAGGTGTAGATGATCATGGCAAGGTCGCCATCACCGCCTGTCTCGGGCGGGGGCGCGACATCACCGGCGATGCATTCCTCGAAGGACAGCACCTGTGCCGGCAGTGGTCCGGCCGCCTGTGCCGCGACGATCAGCGGCGGAGAGGGCATTTCGGCGCAGGCTTGCGCGCACAGGGCCAGAAACTTCGCTTGCGTCAATACCGCGCTGGGGCGGCAATCCCCGATGACGAAGGCAAGGCCGCCAGCCTTGAGCTGTGGATTGACCGGGCAGAAGATCGCCCCGGCCTTCAGTATGGCAAAGATCGCAATCGCCGTTTCGGGAATATTGTCCATGAACACGACCACGCGGTCCCCGTGCTTCACGCCATGCGCGATCAGCGACGATGCGAGGCGACTGGAGCGGGCGTCGAGATCGGCATAGGCGAGGCGCTCTTCCGCGGCGACGATGGCGATGCGGCCTGGCGCGGCCGCCGCTGTTCGCTCAAGGAAGGTTTCGACACGCATGATCGTCAGCCGGCCGTCGTCTCGGCGGTTTCGCGCTTGCGGATGACGAAGGCGTCGATACGCGCGATCGAATCGAGATTGGCCGGCACGATCTCGGCATCGGCCATGACAATGCCGAAACGCTCCTCAAGGAAGGTCACCATCTCCAAAATGCCGGTGGAATCGACGAGGTCGCTGGCGATCAGCGACTGGTCATCGGCGAGCGGGGCGGTGTCGTCGCCGAACAGGAAATTTTCCACGATGAAGGCGCGGATCTCGTTCTTGATTGCATCGGACATGGAAAATGCCTTTCTCGGACAGGTCAGACAGTGGGCTCGCACGTGCGATGCGCGTGCGGGCTCGCAAATTCGCGCGACCAGAGTTGTGTGGACAATATGCCGACGAAAGCGGCATTGTCGCGAAAGCCGCCGAGAGGTTCGCGGCGGCTTTTTTCGAGCAGCTTTGCGGTCGCCAACGGATTGAAAAGACCAGTCGCCGAAACCGCTTCCGGCGACAGTATCTCCTCGACATAGGTACCGGCCGCGCTTTTGAAGGAGGCGCTGTCGGGCGCGCGATAAGGCTGCTTGGGCCGCTCCGAAATAATCGGCGGGAGAAGGTCGGCGGTGGCCTTGCGCAATATGTGCTTCTCGCGCAGGCCCCGCAGCTTCATGCCGGGCGGGATGGTTGCCGCGAATTCGACCAGCCGGTGATCGAGGAAGGGGAAGCGCGTTTCCACGCTGTGCGCCATCGCCATGCGGTCGCCCTGGCTCGACAGGATGTAGCCGGGAAGCAGGAAGCGGGTTTCGATGAATTGCGCCTGATGTAGCGGATGCCAGCGGGCGAAATCGTCCGGCAGTGAACTGGCCAGTTCCTCGGCCGCGTCATAGCCGGCGAGTTCCGCGCGCAGGTCGCCCGAAAAGAACATCTTGGCGCCGGCGGTAGCGCGAAAGCGCGGCCGGTGGGAAAACAGCGGATCGTCCGGAGCATCCGTTTCCGTGCCGAAGAATGCCGCGAGATATTCCGGGGTCTGCTGCTGCAGGGAGGGCAGGTAGGGGTATATCTTGCGGAAAAGATGCGGCCGGATCCTCGATTGCGGCTGCCGCCCGCAAAAGCGCCGGATGCGCGCTTCCTTGAAGAGATCGTAACCGGCGAAGATTTCATCGGCACCTTCGCCCGAAAGCACGACCTTCAGTTCCTGTTCGCGCACAAGGCCCGAAAGCTGGAAAAGCGGTGCCGGTGCGGTGCGCAGGACCGGCTGTTCCATATGCCAGACCACGGCGGGGAAGATGCTGGCTATGTCGTCCGGCCCGCAGTCTATGGTGTGATGCCGGGTGCCAAGCGCGCGCGCCATGATCTGCTGATAGGCGCTTTCGTCGAATTCAGCATCGTCGAAGGTGACGGCAAAGCTGCGCAGGCCCGCCGGAGCCATGCGCGCGGCAAGTGCCGAAACGATCGAGGAATCGAGCCCGCCGGAAAGGAAGGAGCCTACTTCGACATCGGCGCGCAGGCGGATGCGGGTGGCATCTTCCAGCAGATCGCGCAGTTGCGCCGCCATGTCGTCTTCGCTGGGATGGATTGCCGCATCGCGTTCGTCGGGGAAGGTCAGCGACCAGTATGGCCGCACGCGCGCCTGCCCGTTTTCGATGATCATCATATGCGCGGGCGGCAGCTCCAAAATGCCCTTGAAGGCGGTGCGCGGCGCAATCGGTGCCCACAGCGTGAATATCTGGTCGAGCGCGATGGGATCGATGCCGCCTTCGACACCGGGCACCTGAAGCAGGGCCTTCACTTCCGAGGCAAAATAAAGCGTGCCGCGGTGGTGGGTATGGAACAGCGGCCGCACCCCCATGCGGTCGCGCGCCAGCACCATGCGGCGGTTGCGCTCGTCCAGTATGACAAGGGCGAAGTCGCCGTTGAGGTGGCAGACGAAGTCAGGGCCAAATTCTTCATAGAGGTGCAGCAGCACCTCCGTGTCGCTGACGGTGCGGAAACGGTGTCCGCGCGGCTCGAGCATTCGCCGCAGTTCGATGTAATTGAAGACCTCGCCATTGTAGGCGATGCGGATCGTGCCGTCCGCATTGGCCATGGGCTGGGCGGCATCGGGCGACAGATCGATGATGGACAGGCGGCGATGAGCGAGCCCCGCGCCGGAACCCACATGGATGCCTTGGCCATCGGGGCCGCGATGGGCAATCGCCCCGCACATGCGTCTCAGCAGCGGCGCGGCCTCCTCCGGCGGCAGGGCGCCGCTATAGCCGGCTATGCCGCACATCGATCACGCCATCCCCTCAAAACCGGTCCCCGATCAAACGCGACCAGGATTCCCCGGCAAAGCCGTTGAAGAAGGCCTTGCCGGCCAGAAACGGTTCGATCAGTGCGGGGTCGCGTGCATGCACGATCGACGATGAGGCATGGACGAAGGCGAAGCGTCGGCCGAGCATCGCTTCCAGCAGCGCGGGCTGGGCGCGGCCACGCAAGGCCACCATGCCGCGCTCGTTGGCATGAGCGAGCATGGCGTCGATGACCTCGCCCGCGCGGCCGGGCGCTGCGAGGATTTGCAGGACGCGGCCGATGCGGCCGGGGTCGCCGTAATAGAGAAACATGCCAACCGGTTTGCCGTCGCGCGTGGTCACCATGCGCCGCACCATAGCGCCGAACGTCGCCTTGTGGCGGGATTCCTCGACCATGCGACGCAGGTTTTCCTCGCGCCATGATGGCCGCACGGCAAAGTGCGAGACGAAACGGGTGAAGAGATGCGCGGCGCTTTCGTCGTCGAGGTCGTGGCTGGCGAGCGTTCCTTCGGCGATAGCAGCGGCCAGACTGGACCATCTCGGTTCGGGCGCGCCGCGCCGGATCAAGGCATCGGCCGGCCTGGCCAGAGGCGCCAGCAGCCGCGCCGCGCCCACGACATTGGCGGCCATTTCGGTGATGAAACCCGCCGGCCGAATGACGCGCAGCCATTCCAGGCTGTGCTCGGGCAGCACTGTGGCGCGTAACCTGCGCCACATGGTGGTGGAAATGTCGTTGGCGGTCTCGGTCAGAGAAATGTCCTGCGGGCCTGACAGGAAGGCCCGCATCAGCCGCGCACCGGCAAAGGGGTCGTCGGCGTGGTTGTCGACCATGAAAGTGCCGCAGAGTGCACCGCGCACCGGTCTTTCGCCCATCATCAAGGGCAGTGGCAGCACGCCCAGGAAGCCTGAAACGCTGCCGTCGTCGCGAATATGGACGTGGGAATGGATTTCGGAATCCTGCTCCGGCCCTTCAAGGAAGAGGCGTGTGAGATAGGCCTCCAGAGCCGGTGTGGCGGGCGCCGAGGTCTTGCGCAGGATACGCTGAAACAGTGCGGCGACCGTGGCCACATCCGATTGTCTCAGAGCCCTGATTTCCCCCATCCTTCTCGCGACGACGCCTTATGAGCCCGCTCGTCCCCTTCTTGTTCAAGATGAGGCGGGGATAGCATCGGGGGCTTAATTTTTCGTGTCAGGCCGGCTCCCGCGCGGCGCGTTCATCGGGGCAGGAAGCGCGGACAAGATCGTACTCCACCTTGCGCGCGAGCCAGCAGCCGATGACGAGGCCGCAGACCCGGTCGTCCGCGTCGCGCCTGATCTGGATGGTCCAGTCGCCGGGTGCGGGCGCATCCATGGAACGGCGGCAGGAAAGCAGCCACACGTCCTCGCCGGTCGGATAGATCGGATGCATCGCGCCCCTACCGAGAAATCCCTCGAAGGCCCCGTAGAAAGCACCGCCGACCTCGGTGATTTCCAGCGACGCGTCGAGTTCGGACGAAACGAAGCGGCCGGCAATGTCGCCGCGCGGCGCACCGGAGATGCGGATCGCGACGGATTTCAGGTTTTCGCCCGGTCGCTCGATGCGCATCGCATCGCCGTCGCGTTCGAGGATGGTCGCAGCGGATATGGCAATACCATCCTGGCCGAGCGCCAGCCTTTCGGGTGAGCCGGCAAAGCTTGCCGTCAGGTGATCCTCCTGCGCCGTTACCGTGAGCACCAGCCCGGTGGAGGGTTCGATATAGCGGCCTTCCCAGCCGCTGCCGGGCCTTGCGCCGGCCGGCTTTTCCTCCGGAACGCCCAGTGCGGCTTTCATCAGCATCTGCGCGGCGGCATGGGCGTCGGCGTCATGGTTGAACATCACCACCACCGAGAGCCGCTCGAAGGCGGCATGCAGGCGACGGCAGCGAAAGCCGCGCAGCGCGCCGCCATGCCCGGTGACCGCGGTGTTGCCGATCGTCTCGCGCTGAATGCCGTAGCCGTAGCGAGCGACGCTTCCGTCGGCAAAAGCCTGCGGTGCGGAAATGCGGTTGTAGAGCCCGCTTTCATCGTCGCGCGTGGCGTCGATGAAGCGTTCCCAGGCGAGCATGTCGTTGAGGCTGGCGGCAATGCCGGCGTCGCCGCTCCAATAGATGCGGTTGGCGGCGGGAAAGAAGCCGACATCGGCGTTGCCTTCATAACCGATCACGCCGTTGAGCGGTGCGCTGGTGTCGGTCGCCAATAGCGCGGTTTCCATGCCGGCGGGGCCGAAAATGCGTTCTTCAAGAAGTGCGCCGAGAGGTCTGCCGGCATGCTCCTCGATGAGATCGGAAAGCAGCCGGAAATTACCGTTGGAGTAGGAATAGTGGTGGCCCGCCGCGAAATGTGTGTCGCGCATGCGCGCGAAAAGCCGCCGGGTGTCCTCCCTGGCGAATATGCCATCGGCCAGCGCACCGTGCAGGACAGTCAGCGCCCAGTAGTCGCGCAGGCCGGACTGGTTGTGGCATAGTTGCGCGACCGTTGGGCGTGCCCCCTGCAGGTTGGGCAGCAGTGGCGCAAATCTGTCGTCGAGGATCGAGGGATCGCCTGCAAGGTCGAGCAGCAGCGCGCAGGTGAATTGCTTGCTGATCGAGCAGATAGGCATCAGCGTATCCACGGTCATCGGCACATGCCGGTCGAGATCGGCATAGCCCCAGGCCTGCCTGAACAGCACTTCGCCGTCCTTCATCACGCCGGCCACGCCGCCCGGCCCCTTGAAGCGAAGGGGAAGCGAACGGATGGCTTTTTCCAGCGCGTCGAAATCCAGCTTGGTCATGAAAATCCACTTTTGATTTATGCGCGGGCCAGCATTTCCGTCGCGCCGGCCGGAAACCGACCGCCGGCGACGGAGCAACCGACCCGACTTGTATCCGGCTGCTTGATTCCTTGCAGATTACCTGGGCGCATGTGCTGCGCAAGCGCGCGGTGGAAAAATCCGGCGTGAAGAAAGGTCCGAAATATGCGCGCCCGGTTCAGGCGTTCCTGAGTTCTTCGCCTGCGCGAAGCGCTTCCTGATCGCGTCCCAGCGTAGCAACCGCCACGGTGCGGCCCTTCACCTTGTAGCGCAGGGCGGCGTCGCCGGCCTTGATGTCGCCGTCCACCTCAACGCTGTCCCAGCCCCCGGCATAGCCGACATAGCGGATCGAGGTGTCGTAATGCGCGCTCCAGAAGAAGGGCGTGTCGGTGAAGGGTTGCCTTGCGCCCAGCATATTGAGCGCCGCCACTTGCCCCTGCCGCTCGGCCACCACCCAGTGCTCCACCCGGCGCGGCTCCGCACTCGAGCTGCTTTGCCATTCGGCCACATCGCCGGCGGCGAATATTCCCTGAACGCTGCTTTCGAGGAAGGCATCGACCTTGATGCCCGAGCCGGTCTCCAGCCCTGCATCCCTGGCAAGCGATATGCGTGGCTTCACGCCGACGCCGGTCACGATGAGGTCGGCCTTGAGTTCGGCCCCGTCCTTGAGCCTGACCGCGTCCTTGCCGATGCTTTCGACCGTGTTTTCGAGATGGAACGTGACGCCCTTGTCTTCATGCAGCGCGCGGATGAACTTTCCCAGCTCGGGGCCAAGCACTTTTTCCAGCGGCAGCGCTTCCGGTGCTACGACATGCACCTCCAGCCCTCTGGTGCGCAAGGCCGCCGCGGTCTCCAGGCCGATGAAGCTTGCGCCGATCACCACGGCAACCTTCGAGGCCTGCGCGCGCTCAATGATGGCGCGGCTGTCAGCCCAGGAGCGCAGTGTGAAGACATTGTCCCCATCCGCGCCCGGTATGGGCAGGCGCACCGGTTCGGCGCCCGTCGCGATCAGCAGTCGCTCGAAGGGGAGGGACGTGCCGTCTGCCAGGGTCACGGTGCGCGCGGAGGGATCGATGCGCTCGACCGTCGCGCCAAGCCGCAAATCTATGTCCCTCTTCTCGTAGAACCGTTTGGAACGCAACGGTATCCATTCGGCAGGCGCTTCTCCTGCCAGAAAATCCTTCGACAGGTTCGGTCGGTCATAAGGCGCGTCGTCGTCGCTGCTCAGAACTGTCAGCTTTCCGGCATAGTTGTGCCGTCGCAGCATCTCGGTCGCCGCGAAGCCGGCCGCACCCCCACCTATGATCACGATGCTTTCCGGATGGGCGGCGGCCTCCGCGGTCGTTACAGGCGCCGGCACTTTCCCGGCCTTGCCGGTGATGAAGACCTTGCCGTCTCGCTGCTCGATGTTCCAGCACTGGATGGGGTCGAAGGCGGGCGCGCCCAGCGCCTCGCCGGTGCGCAGGCTGAAGCAGGCATGGTGCCAGGGGCAGCGTACCGTTTCGCCGACCACCAGACCCTTCGCCAGTGGGCCGCTATAGTGCGTGCAGGTGCCGCTTACCGCGAAAATCTCCTCACCCTTGCGTGCAAGGATAACCGTTTCGCCGTCCACCTGTCCTTCGAGAATCTGCCCTTCCCTGATCGCTTCCGCAGCTACGCCCTGCGTGAGATCCGGTCCTTCGTTCCTCTCCGATTGCGCACCCATGACATCCTATCCCTGTGAAAAATATCGACGCGTTGCAACTCTTCCTTTCGACGCTGGGCCCAGCGAAAAGTTCCCTCGAAATGCCCGTGAAAACTGCGTTCCTGCATCATTCGAGGGTTTATTTCGTCGGCCGAATGGGAGTTTCTGTACACTTGATTGCAACCCAAGATTGTCATGCGGGTGGCTTTTTGGTAGACAGTTTCCCCCGCGCCGCTTATATAAAGGCTCTGGCTGCCGAATATCGCTTCCGTTTTATGGACGTTATCGGCACCAAGTCCCGAATTCAGTATGGGATATTCGTTGTCCATTTCATAGCAAAGGAGAGATAATCTGCTGATGCAGGCAGATTTTAATCTTTTAGTATGGCATTAAGTAATGAAAACACAAAATCAGATGCCTCGAACGTCATCAAGGTAAGTCTGAAGAACGTTTATAAGGTTTTTGGAGACGACTCCGGGCGAGCGCTGGAAATGGCGCATGCGGGCAAGAGCAAATCCGAAATCCACGCGTCCACCGGTTGTACGATAGGGGTGGACGATGCGAGTTTCGACATCATGGCCGGCGAGACTTTCGTCATCATGGGCCTGTCCGGTTCCGGCAAGTCGACTCTGCTGCGCCTTCTCAATCGCCTGATCGAACCGACCACAGGCGCCATCGAGATTGATGGCCGCGACATCACGAAAATGTCGAAGCGCGAGCTTATCCAGTTGCGGCGGCGCGACATGAGCATGGTGTTCCAGTCGTTCGCGTTGCTGCCCAACCGCAATGTTTTGAACAATGCCGCCTTTGGGCTGGAGGTTTCGGGCATAAGCGAGGCCGAGCGCACCGAAAAGGCACTCGCCGCCCTCGACGCGGTTGGCCTCAAGGATTATGCCTACAGCATGCCCGACGAGCTTTCGGGCGGCATGAAGCAGCGTGTCGGTCTGGCGCGGGCGTTGGCCAGCGAGCCGACCATCCTGCTCATGGACGAGGCTTTTTCCGCCCTCGATCCGCTCATCCGCACCGAGATGCAGGACGAGTTGATGCGCTTGCAGAGCGAAAATACCCGCACTGTCATTTTCGTCAGCCACGACCTCGACGAGGCGATGCGCATCGGCGACCGCATCTGCATCATGCAGCATGGCAGGGTCGTGCAGGTCGGCACGCCGGACGAAATCGTCTCGAAACCCGCCAACGACTATGTGCGTTCCTTCTTCCGCAATGTCGATGTCTCGCAGGTGTTCAAGGCCGGCGACATCGCGCGCAGGACACAACTCACCATCATCGACCGGCAGGGCGTCTCCGTGGCGGCCGCGCTGGAACAGATGGAGCAATCGGGCCGCGACGTGGCCATCGTGATCGGCCGCGACCGCAGATATCACGGCATGGTCAGCCAGGATGCGCTGATCGAGAAGGTCAAGGCCAAGGTCGCGGAGCCTTACCGCAACGCCTTCCTGCAGGACGTACAGCCGATAGCGTCGGCTGAATCCGTGTCGAACGTGCTGGGCCGGGTTGCCGAGAGCCGCTGGCCGGTCCCCGTTGTCGACGAGTTGGGCCGCTATGTCGGCTCCATCAGCAAGTCGTCACTTCTGGAAACGCTCGACCGCGCCGGTTGAGCCGAACCGAAGGGAAAAATCATGGATCTGGATTTTAGTGTCGGCCACGGCGCCGACGTCACAGTCAATTACATTCTCGACAACTTCACACCCGCGCTGGATGCGATCGCCACGGCGATCGGTTTTGTCACCGGCGGCATTCAGGGTGTGCTGGTCGGCATACCGCCACTTGCCGGCATCGCCATTCTGACGATCCTGTCGCTGTGGCGGGTGGGCTGGAAGTTCGCTATCTTTGCGCTTGTGTCGCTTGCGCTGGTCAATCATATGGGCCTGTGGGAAGGCACCATGGAAACATTGTCCCTGGTGCTGTCGGCCACCGTCATCGCGGTCGTTATCGGCATTCCTGCAGGTATTGCCATGGCGCGTTCCGACAGGGTGGCGGGCCTGCTGCGGCCCGTGCTCGACCTGATGCAGACGATGCCTGCCTTCGTCTATCTTATCCCGGCCGCGATGTTCTTCGGCCTGGGCGCGGTGCCGGGCACGATCGCCACGGTCATCTTCGCCATGCCGCCCGTGGTGCGCCTGACCAATCTCGGTATCCGTCAGGTTCATTCCGAGTTCATCGAGGCGGGTTTGGCCTTCGGCTGCACGCCCTCGCAGCTCCTGTTCAAGGTGCAGCTGCCGAATGCCATGCCCTCCATCATGGCCGGTGTGAACCAGACCATCATGCTTTCGCTGTCGATGGTCGTGATCGCCTCCATGATCGGCGCGGGCGGCCTCGGCAATTCCGTGCTGACCGGCATTCAGCGCCTCGATGTGGGCGCAGGCTTCGAGGGCGGTCTGGCCGTCGTCATCCTGGCCGTGGTCCTCGACCGCATCACCCAGAGCTTCGGCAAGGGCAGTTCGGGCCTTCTGAGCTTCCTTGCCTTCCGGAAAGCCAGCGGGCGCATTCAGGCGGCTTCGCAAGCCGCCGGCGTTCCGGCTGACAACGAGCGGCGCTCGGCCGCCGCTTGACCTCCCGAAAACCAGAAGGAGAAAATATGTTTAAAGCATTGACACGCATTGGCCTGGCCGCGCTCGTAGCGGGTGGCATGGCTACCTCGGCCTTTGCGCAGGACAACAAGCCTGTGAAGCTGGGCTGGGCTGCGTGGTCCGACGCCGAATTCGTCACCAAGCTCGCCGCGAAGCTCATCCAGGACAAGCTCGGCCAGAAGGTCGAACTGGTGCAGACCGATGTGGCGCCGCTCTATCAGGGCGTCAGCCGCGGCGATATAGACGCCATGATGATGGCCTGGCTGCCGGAAACCCACGCCGACTATTTCAAGCGCGTGGAATCCAAGGTGGACACCCTCGGCACCATCTATGATGGTGCGAAGCTGGGCTGGGTCGTGCCGCAGTATATTCCCGAAAGCGAGATCGGCTCCATCGAGGACCTGAAAAAGGACGAGGTGAAGCAGAAACTCGGCGGCACCATCCAGGGCATTGATCCGGGTGCCGGCCTCACGCGGCTTTCCGAGCAGGCGATCAAGGACTATGGCCTGGACTACAAGCTGCAGATCTCCAGCGAGGCTGGCATGCTGACCACCGTTGATCGCAGCATGCGCTCCGAAAAATGGTTCGTTGCCACGGCCTGGAGCCCGCACTGGATGTTCGGCAAGTACAAGCTGCGCTATATCGACGACCCCAAGGGCTCGCTCGGCAAGGCCGAACATATCGATATCCTCGCCCGCAAGGGGTTCAAGGAAGACAACCCCAAGGTTGCCGAACTCCTGTCGCGCATGAACCTGCCTATCCCCGAACTGGAGGCGGCCATGTTCGATGCGCAGGAGACTTCCTATGACAAGGCGGTGGACAAATACATCGCCGACCATCCCGACCGGGTGAAGGAGTGGCTCGGCGAATAACCGAACCGTCTCTCGGCAGCAGGCATGGACCGGCGGCAGACTTTGCCGCCGGTCTTTTTGCAGCGGCGTTTCAGTTGCGCCCGAAGGTGCTCTTTCTGGTTGCCTGGTAGGGATAAGAGAAGACTTCGTTGAAGTTCTCGGTCAGCGAGCTGATGAGCAGGCGCAGGCTGGGGTTCTGGAGCCGGTGGCTGGCGAACAGGGCGTACATCGCGACATCCTTCGAACGCCATTCAGGCAGAACGGGCTTCAGCAGGCCTGCCTCCACTTCGGCATTTGCAAAGAAGACGGGCATGAAGCAGATGCCATGGTCGTGGACAGCGGCCAGCTTGGCCACCCAGTAGTCGTTCGTGAGAAAACTGGTGTGGGGCTGTACGCTGAACTCCCTGGGGCCGTTCTTCAGGTTCCAAAGTGTAAGGCCTTCGCCGCTGTGCACGCCGATGAGATCGTGCTTCCTCAATTCGGCCGGCGAATCGGGGCTTCCGCGCCGCGCCAGATAGCCTTCGCCGGCATAGAGCCCGAAGGAGAACCGGCCCACGATGCGGGCGGTCAGTTCGCCGACCTGCGGAACCGGCGGCTCGCCAAGATAAAGGATGATATCCAGGCTGTCGCGCGCCGCCAGCAGGGCGTCACCGTGGAAGACCATGACTTCCAGCCGCAGATCCGGGTGATGGCGCGCAAAATGCAATATCAGCGGCGCCATCAGGTTGGAGGAAAACTCCCCGCCCGATCCGATCCGCAGGGTTCCGAAGGCAAGCTCGCGTTGCCGGCGCGCCGTATCGAGACCGCGTTCGCAGGCCCGCCTTATATTCTTCGCATGTTCGAGAAAATCGCGGCCCGCCTCGTTGAGAATCAGGCGGTTGCTTGACCGGACGAACAGCGGGACGCCGATCTCGCTTTCGAGACGCTTCAGTTGATGGCTGATGGTTGTCTTGGGCTTTGCGGAAGCCCTTGCGGCCGCGGAAAGCGATCCGCTGGACGCGATTTGCAGGAAAACGAGGACGTCATCGAATTGCATGTACGAGAATCTCGCAAGGTCGTTTCAAAATAATGGTCTATAGTGCCCGTGCGATCAAGAATATGGTCCGGGGAAAATAAGCCAGATAACCAGGGGAGGAGCCCATGGGCATCGAGCACAATCAATGGCGAGGCATTGGTCTCGACCGGCAGGTTCAGCCCGCATCGAGCAATCCGGTCATCGTGAACGGCGAAATGCTGGCCATGTGGCGCGGCGAAAACGGCCCCGTCCGGGTCTGGGAGGATCGCTGTCCGCATCGCGGCATGCGCCTGAGCTTCGGTTTCGTGCGCGGCGATTCCCTGCGCTGTATCTATCACGGCTGGGCCTATCGCACGGACGGGCAGTGCGTGGAGATTCCCGCACATCCCGACCTGACGCCTCCCAAGACGATTTGTGCCGCATCCTACCCCGCCGAGACCCGCTACGGCATCGTGTGGACGAATCTGGAGCGTGCCGCACCTTCGCCGCTTCCCGATCTCGGACCGGAGGATGGTTGGGAGCCCGTGCGCAGCCTCTATGTCAACGGTTCCGCCGCTCAGGTCGAGGCGGCAATCGAAGCCTTCGATTTCGGGGCGCCGTCAATGGTCAGACTGAAGCATGCGAACGCCATCGCGCTCGGTATTGGAGTCGAATTGGAACTGCTGATCGCGCTGCAGCCGGTCGCCGACAATCGCATCGGCCTTCATGTGGTGGCGCGTGGCGCCAGCACGCCTGAGACCAGGGCAAGCCTGGCCAGGCGTCTGCAGCGGCTGCGCACCGAAATCGAGATGGCACAGGAGAAGAAGTGATGGTTGCGACGACCGACACCGTTGCCAGGAATGAGTGGGTGCCGTGCGGCTGGCTCGGCCAGATTGCTATCGGAACCAACCTCGATACCATGATTTTCGGCCAGCCGATCCGTGTCGCGCGTATCGCGCAGGATGACTATCGTGTGGTGGAATTGTCGGATGCCGGCACCGAGGGCAGGTCCCTGCCGGTGCAGACCCGCTACAATTGCATCTTCACGACCCTCGGCGAGCCGACCCGCGCCTTGCCCGAGATTAGTGAGTTCGATGAGCCGGATCGTCGCATCGTGGGATGCGGCAGCGTCGGCGTCAGCACCTGCCCCTACCGCCTGATCGAGAACTTCCTCGACCTTGCGCATCTATGCTTCATCCACAAGGACATTCTCGGCGATCCGGAAAAGTCCGAGGTGCTCGCCTACAAGACCGAGCACCGCAAGGACGCCGACGAGATATGGGCGGTGGATTGCTCGTTCTACCAGCCGGCGGCTTCGAAGGCATCGACTTCGGGACAGATGACCAAATACATCTACCGTGTCATGTCGCCGTTCAGCGTCATGCTTTACAAAACGGTGAACAGCGACCCGAGCCGCAACGACGCCATTTGCGTGTTCATCCAGCCAATCGGTGAAACGCAATGCCTGGCTTATATGCCGATGGCTCTGGTGGACGATGTCAGCACCGATGGCGACATCATCGAATTCCAGCAGTCCATCTTTCTGCAGGATCGTGTGATCCTGGAAAACCAGCGGCCTGCGCTTCTGCCGCTCGACCCGACATATGAGTTGCCGACGCGTGCCGACGCCAGTTCGATTGCCTATCGCCGCTGGCTGAAGGCAATGAACATCCAGTTCGGAATTCTCGAGAAGCAGGCAGCCTGATGACGATCACCCTCTATGACTACACGCTGTCGGGAAGCTGCTACAAGGTTCGGCTACTGCTGCGTTTCCTTGGGCTGGCCTATGAACGTCAGCAGATCGATTTCTTTCCCGGCCGCCAGCACAAGTCGCTGGAATTTCTCGAAATCAATCCGCTTGGACAGCTCCCGGCGCTCCGTGACGGCACTCTCATGCTGCGCGATGCGCAGGCGATCCTGTGCCACCTTGCCAACACATACGACACCAGCGGCCAGTGGTTGCCACGTGACGAGCGCTTCGGCGAAGTGATGATGTGGGTGATGTTCGCCGGCGGCGAACTCATGAATTCGTCGGCGGCGCGGCTGCACGATGCACTCGGCTACAAGCTCGACATCGAGGCCGCACGGGCGAACGCGCATGCCGCCTTGCGCGTGCTCGAAGATCACATGACCGGGCGCGAGATTGCGGGGCGCAAGTGGATTGTCGGCGGCGCCCCGACAATCGCCGATATCGCTTGCTTCCCCTATATCGCCCTGTCGGGTGATGGCGGGATCGGTCATGAGGATTATCCGGCATTGCGCAACTGGATGCGGGATTTCCGGCGTCTCGACGGTTTCCATGCCATGCCTGGCGTTGCCGAGTTCGTGTGATGGACGGAGAGCTCGAAGTCATCGTCCGCCAGATCCAGTCGGAAACCTCCGAAATCCGCAGCTTCGTGCTGGAGCCTGCGTCCGGATCGCTTCCTCCATTCCAGGCCGGGGCGCATATCGACGTGTTCCCGATCCCCGGCATCAGCCGCCAATATTCTCTGGTCAACGATCCGGCTGATTGCTCACGCTATGTACTGGGGGTCAAGCGCGAGCCCAACAGCCGGGGCGGCTCGAGCGCCATGCATGGCAATCTGCAGGAGGGATCGCGGCTGCGCATCAGCCGGCCGAAGAACAATTTCGCCCTGCGCAGCAACAGGGGCAGGAGCATTCTTCTGGCGGGCGGCATCGGCGTGACGCCGCTGCTGTCCATGGCGCAGGCGCTTTGCGCGCGGGGCGTCGATTTCCAGCTACATTATTTCGTGCGCTCCAACAGCGAAATGGCTTTCCGCGACCTGATCATCGGCAGTGCCTGGTCGAGCTGCGTGAACTACCATTTCGGCTTGGTGCCGCCGGTGCTCAACGACGTGCTGGAGGAAATTCTGCGGGGCCCGGTTGCCGATGATCTCGTCTATCTGTGCGGCCCCGGCCCGTTCATGGATGCGGTGCGCAGCGTCGCCACCAATGCGGGCTGGACGGCGGATCAGGTCGTGCTGGAGCATTTTTCGGCCGAGCCGCCCAAGCTGGAAGCCGGTGCGGACGAATTCGTGGTGCGTCTGGCGCGGCGCGGGATCGAACTGGTCGTGCCGTCGGAAAAGACGATCATCGAAGTGCTGCGCGAGGCGGGGGTCGAAATCCAGACCAGTTGCGAGCAGGGCGTTTGCGGAACCTGCGTCACGCCGGTGCTGGAGGGAGACCTGCTCCACAACGATCTCTATCTCTCGGACGACGAGCATGAAGAGGGCCGGTTGATGACCCCGTGTGTTTCGCGCTGCAAGTCCAAGCTTCTCATACTGGATATCTAGAAGCGGTCTGGAATTCGGAATGGAGGTAGCATTTTGAAGCCGACATCCCTTCATCGCCCGGCGTTGGAAAGGGGTGATCATGTCACTGAGGATTAGCCATCGCTGATGGCCGTCACAAGCTAGGTACCCAATGGCAAGCGTCACAGGACAAGCCTGGGCAGGCACCGATCAGGGAAAGCCCCTTCTGCAGTTGGATCGACTGTCGAAATCGTTCGGGGCGACGCGCGCCAACGAAGACGTTTCACTCAGCATCCATCCCGGCGAGATTCACGCGATACTGGGTGAGAACGGTGCCGGCAAAAGCACGCTGATGAAGATGATCTACGGTGTGCTCACACCCAGTTCCGGTCGTATAATGTGGCGGGGGCAGGAAGTTGCGATCCAGTCGCCCGCAGTCGCCCGCGCCCTTGGCATTGGCATGGTGTTCCAGCACTTTTCGCTGTTCGAAACCCTGACCGTGGCCGAGAACATTTCCCTTTCGGTGCCAGAAAGCGCGGCGGCGCTGGCACCGCGCATCGCGGAATTCGGAGAGCGTTTCGGCCTGCCGGTGGACCCGTCTGCGCTGGTTCATTCCCTGTCTGTCGGTCAGCGGCAGCGTGTCGAACTGATCCGCTGCCTCCTGCAGAAACCCAGCCTGATCATCATGGACGAGCCGACCTCGGTGCTGCCGCCAAGCGGTATTCCGCCGCTGTTCGACACGCTGCGCAAGCTTGCCGCGGAAGGTTGCGCCATCCTGTTCATCAGCCACAAGCTCGACGAGATACGCTCGCTCTGCCACCACGCCACGATCATGCGGGCCGGCAAGGTGGTGGGGGCAGTGGACCCGACCCGCGAGACCAACGAAACCCTTGCGCGTTTGATGATCGGCCGCGAACTGCCGCAGCCGACCAGATCGCCGGCAAGGCCGGGCGAGAACCCGGCGATGGAGCTGCGTGGTCTCAGCAGCATTCCATCCGATCCGTTCGGGGTCGTGTTGCATGAAATCGACCTGTCCCTGCGGCCTGGTGAAATCCTCGGCATCGCCGGCGTTTCCGGCAACGGGCAGAAGGAACTGGCGTCGATCCTGTCGGGGGAGACGCCGCTCAGCGGGGCGGGGCGGGACCGTGTCCTGATCGATGGCGCTGCCTGCGGTCACATGAATGCGGGGCAACGGCGCGCCATCGGGCTGGCTTTCGTGCCCGAGGAGCGGAACGGGCGCGGCGCGGTGCCGGAAATGAGCCTTGTCCAGAACACGCTGCTTACGGCTCACCCGAAGGGGCTCGTGCGGCGCGGTTTGATCAGCCGCCGGGAGGCCCAGACCCTTGCCGAACAATGCATTGCCGAGATGAATGTGCGCTGCCATGGCGCACATGCCGAAGCCAGAAGCCTTTCCGGCGGCAATCTGCAGAAATTCATCGTCGGGCGCGAGATCAAGCTCAAGCCGAAGATCCTGATTGCCGCACAGCCCACCTGGGGTGTCGATGTGGGGGCGGCGGCGGCCATTCGGCAGGAACTCATCCGGTTGCGTGACAGCGGCGTGGCGCTGCTCGTCATCAGCGACGAACTGGAGGAACTGATGGAAGTTGCGGACCGCATGCAGGTGATCTTCCGCGGCCGCCTGTCGCCGTCGCTGTCGCGCGCCGAGGCCAATACGGCGATGATCGGAAACTACATGACCGGCGGCTTTCTCCAGCAGCCGCGCGGTGCACAGCAGGTGGAGGCAGCCTGATGCGCGCACCCTGGATGATCGAGCCGCGAACCAGCCTGCCACCTTTCATGAGCCTCGTGCCGCCGCTTGCGGCGGTGGTGGCCACAGTGATCGGCGGCATTGCCCTGCTGACGTTCCTGGGCATTTCGCCCGGCACCGCGCTTTTCCAGCTTTTTCTGGCGCCGTTCAGCTCGCTCTTCAATCTGAGCGAGGTGCTGTTGAAAGCGACCCCGCTGTTGCTGATCGCGCAGGGGCTCGCCATCGGCTTTCGGGCAAAAGTCTGGAACATCGGCGCCGAAGGCCAGCTCATTGTCGGCGCCATCGGTGGAAGCCTGCTGCCGATCTTCTACAATGACAGCCAGAACCCGTTCATGCTGGCCGGAATGGCGCTTATCGGGGTTCTCTGCGGCATGGCCTGGGCAGGCATCGCGGCGGCATTGCGCACGCGCTTCAACGCCAATGAAATCCTCGTCACCCTGATGCTGAACAGCCTGGCGCTGCAACTGCTTTATTATCTCGTCGGCGGGCCGCTGCGCGATCCGTTCGGCTTCAACTTCCCCCAGTCGGCCATGTTTCCGGATGTGGCCATGCTCCCGGTGCTGAGCAGTGCCGGGCGGGTGAATGTCGGTTTGCTCGCAGCGGTTGCCCTGTCGGTGGTGGCCTGGCTGTTCGTGGAGCGCAGTCTGATCGGCTACAAACTGCAGGTTGGCGGTGCGGCACCGGATGCGGCCCGCTATGCCGGCTTCAAGGAAAGTCGCGCGATCTGGATCAGCCTGCTGGTCGGCGGTGCAGCGGCTGGTCTTGCCGGCGTCTTCGAGGTGGCGGGTCCGCTCGGCCAGCTCCAGCGAGTGGTTTCTCCCGGCTACGGCTTCGCCGCCATCATCGTGGCGTTTCTTGGCGGGCTGAATGCCATCGGCATCCTGTTCGCCGCCTTCTTCATGGCCGTGATTTATGTCGGCGGCGATATTGCCCAGGCCTCCGCCGGCGTTCCTTACGCGGTCATCTCCATTCTGCAGGGCATCATGCTGGTCAGCTACATCGCGGCGCGGATGTTCGTCGACTACCGCGTGATTTTCCCCTGGTCGCTGGCAAAGGCTAACTGAGATGACTTGGCTCACATTCCTGATTTCGGGAACGCTTCTGGCCGCAACGCCGCTGCTGATTGCAGCGCTCGGCGAAGTGGTCGTCGAAAAGTCGGGCGTGCTCAATCTCAGCATCGAAGGCATGATGTCGGTTGGCGCCGTCACCGCCTTCATCGTGGTGTTCGAAACGGGCAATCATTGGCTGGCGCTGGCGGCGGGCGGTGTGGCCGCCATTGTTCTGTCGGTCGTCTTTGCCTGTGTCGTCCTGTTCGCACTCGGCAATCAGGTGGTGTCGGGTCTGGCCGTCGGCCTTCTGGGCATAGGCATTGCCGGGCTGGCAGGAGGCTCCTACGAGAACATGACGGTAGCGCCGATGGCGCGCTTGCAAATCCCGTTCCTGTCCGAACTGCCGGTGATCGGCCCCGGCCTGTTCAACCATCCGTTGCCCGTCTATCTGGCGCCGCTGCTGGCCGTGGTCCTGTGGTGGGCGCTCAAATATTCCAAGGTCGGGCTGGTGGTGCGTGCGGTCGGGGAATCGCCGGAATCGGCCAACGCCGTTGGCTACAATGTCGTCGGCATCCGTTTCCTGGCCATCATGTTCGGCGGCTTCCTTGCCGGCGTTTCCGGCGCCTTCCTGTGCGTTGCCAGTTCGACCCTGTGGGCGGACGGTATGGTCGCCGGGCGTGGCTGGATCGTCATCGCACTGGTTGTCTTCGCCATGTGGCGGGTCGAGCGCGTCGTCATCGGCGCTTATCTGTTCGGCGCGGCCTCGATCGCCGAGTTGCTCGTCCAGAGCGCGGGCATTTCCGTGCCTTCGCAACTCATGACCAGCATTCCCTACATCGTCACGATTGTCGCCGTCTCCATACTGTCGATGGACGGCAAGCGTGTTCGGCTGAACGCGCCCGTTTCGCTCGGGAGGGTCTATCTGGGAACGCACTGATCAAACGGGAAGCAAAATAACAACGAGATCCAGGGAGGAACTTGATGCTGAATATACTGAAGAAACTGGCGATGGCGGCCTGCGTGTCTCTGGTCGCCGCGACCGCGCAGGCGGAGCCGACCAAGCTCGGTTTCATCTATCCCTCGCCGACCGGCGATGTCGGCTGGGCCAAGCAACTGGACCTTGCGCGCGAGGCGGTGGTCAAGGAGTTCGGCGACAAGGTAAGCACGCGCGTGGTCGAGAATGTCGCCGAAGGTCCGGATGCGGGCCGTGTCATCAACCAGATGATCAGTGACGGCGCAAAGTTTGTGGTGCTCGGTTCCTTCGGTTATTTCAACGATGGTCTGCGGTTGGCCCGTCAGTTCCCCGATGTCGCCTTCCTGCACGCCAGCGGTTTCAAGCAAAGCAAGAATTTCGGCACGTTCACGGCGCGCAACTATGAGGGCTTCTACCTCGCCGGAATGGCCGGCGGCATGGTCACCAAGTCGAACACGCTGGGCATCGTCGCGGCATTCGCCGTGCCGGAGGTGGTGGCCGAGGTGAATGCTATCGCGCTGGCGGTGAAGAAGGTCAATCCGGATGCGAAGATCAAGATCGTCTGGGTGAACACCTGGTTCGATCCGGCCAAGGAACAGGATGCCGCGCGCGCGCTGATCTCGCAGGGCGCGGACGTCTTGTTCTCGCTGCATCAGGACACCCCGTCGGTCGTCAATGTCGGCCAGGCGCAGAAGGTCTTCGTCGTCAACACCAACTCCGACATGACATCGCATGGCCCCGATGCCGTTCTGGCCTCCGTCACCACGGATTGGGCGAAGTACTTCGTGAAGGAAGTAGGCGACAAGCTGGCCGATAACTTCAACGGAACCGATTTCCGGGGCGGCATCGCCGACGGCACGGTGAAGGTGGTGGCCTGGAACAAGGCGATCTCCGCAGACCAGATGGCCCAGATCAAGCAAGCCGAAGCGGATTTGACGAGCGGCAAGATGCATGTCTTCGCCGGGCCGCTGCGCGATCAGTCCGGCACGGAGCGCGTTGCCGAAGGCGCCAATCTGCCGGATCCGGATATCTTCGCGATGAACTGGCTGGTCGAGGGCCTCGACGGATCGTTGCCGAAATGACGTGTATTCATTGGATTGGCTCGAACGGGGTTCAGTGACGGGGATGGAATATTTCAGCGGCAGGCTGGGATTGGGTGGCGCCAATGAACGCGCGGCCGAGATCTGTTTCGAAGGCGAGCTTGGCCTGCCGTTCGTCACCTTCGTCACCGCTCGGGCGAAACGTCTCGGCCTGAAGGGCTGGATAGAGGAAGCTGGCTCTTCGGTATTGGTTCTTGTCGAAGGCCCCGAAGCGCTGGTCGATTCATTCGAGATCACCTGCAGTCTTGGACCTATCGATGCCCGCGTCGACCACTGGCTGAGAACCGATCGGCCGCTCGGCCTGAACGAGGCTGGCTTCGAAAGACGATAATACTCCGGCTTCTGCCCCGTGATCCGGGCGGAAGCGCTCCATCAAGCAGATACGCCCGGCTATCGCAGGCCTTCAGCCTTATCGGCGCGCCTTGCGTGTTCCCAAGCCCGGCGTTCCCGGTGGCATGGCATGCGACAATTCCATGTCGTGCCACCGGGCTCCAATCTTTCTGAAATGTCGTTGCCGGCATTTGCCAGCGCCTCCTGTTGTGCTGGCAGATCGGCAAGTCTTTCGAACGCCAGCATCGCAAAGTGTGCTGGCGTTGCCGCATGCTGTGATCACGGACCCGACGACGCTCCTCCGGGGTGAGATGCGCTCTATCAAATTGATTTTGCGACGAAATATGCGCTTGCTCGGCGTGTTCCTGCGCGTCCAATATTGTATACAATAATTTCAAATCATGTTGACAATCCTGTATTCTTGCTGTTTGCTTACGTTACTTCACGCAGCCGCAGAGCATTTGAAACAAGCGCGAAGAACAAGGGGAATGAAGATGATCAGCAGACGCATCGCCTTGAAATCCATGGCGCTCGGCGCGGCTTCCGCGCTGGCCATCGCCGGCATGCTCGCTTCCGCGCAGGCCGAGAACAAGAAGCTGAAGATCGGCTTCGTAGGCGTCACCAGCGGTCCCGCCGCCGCCTGGGGCACCTCCAATGTGCGCTCCATGCAGGTGCGCGCCGACTGGCTCAACGAGAAGGGCGGGGTCAAGATCGGCGACGACACCTACGACATCGAAATCGTCACCTTCGATGACCAGAAGGATCCCAAGCGGGCCATTGCCGGCATGGAGAAGATGGCCGAGCAGGGCATCCACTACGTCGTCGGCCCCAATGTCGATGACGGCGCTGCCGCGGTACGTCCTGTGGCGGAATCCAAGGGGATCATCTACTTCCCCTATTCCTTCCCCAAGGCGCTCTACACGCCGCCCGCCTCCAACGCGGTGCTGGGCATGGTCGCCAACTACCAGTCGGCGCCGGCCATCTACAAATATCTGAAGGAGAACAAGGGTGTCACCAAGGTCGCCTTCGTCGCGGCCAACGAGTCCGATCCGCTCAGTCAGCGTGACGGCGGTGTCGAGGCGGCCAAGGCGCTGGGGCTGGAGGTCGTTGCCCAGAACGACACCTATCCCAACGACACGCGTGACTTTACCCCCGTGCTGACGCCGATCGTGCAGTTGAAACCGGACCTTCTGGTGCTGTCGGGCGTAGCGCCCGCCAATGCACCACTGCTGATACGCGCCGCGCGCGAACTGGGCTATGAGGGGCTGATCTCGGCCGAGACGGCGCAGGATGCCACCGTGCTGCAGGAAGGTGCTGGCGAGCTTGCCAACGGCTTCATTTCCGTGGGTGGAGCTTCTACGCCGGAAATACGTTCGCCCGAGATGGAGGAATTCATCGACCGCTATACGAAGAAGTATGGCGAGTACAATGACGAATCCAACACCAAGGTCTATGCGCTGGAGTACATCGTCGAAACGCTGAAGGCGAACCCGGCGGCGATCGACAATGTCGAGGAATACAAGAAGACCATGGAGACCTTCTCGGCGCCCAATCCCTTCGTGAAGGAGGGGACGTTGAAATATGTCGGCATGACGTCTTTCGGCCAGAAGCGCCAGATTTCGGTGCCGATGGTGGTGACCGAGTTCAAGGACGGCAAGTTCGACACGCTGTTTGTCGGCGAGGTGGACTGACGCCGACCCGGCCGGATCGTTTCCGGGGTGCTTGCGGCTTTTGCACAGGCGCCCCGGACCGACCTGACATGCGGCATGCCGCGGTGTGATCGCGCCAGCTTCCGGCGATGCGCCGGACCCTTTCGCCAACCGGATTTGACATCATGGAACAGGTGATTGCCAACGGGCTTTATCTCGGCGCCCAATATGCGCTCATCGCGCTCGGCCTGACGCTGATCTTCGCGCTGATGAATGTGCTCAACTTCGCCCACGGGCAAATGTATGTGCTGGGCGGTTTCGTGACCTATACGATCTACGGCCGGCTTGGTCTGCCGTTCCCGGTGGCGCTTGCCGCTTCCTGCGTGACGCTGGGGGTGGTCGGCGCGCTGATTGAAAAGTTCCTGTTCCGCCCGGTGGTGCGGCGTAGCGAGCGCGAGGAGAGCACCATGCTGCTTGCCGCCGCAGTCGCCTTTTTCCTGGACGCAGTCATCCTGCTTTTGTTCGGCGAGAAGCAGCGCGGCGTGCCCAAGATCGTCAATGGCGTCTTCGTTTCCGATCAACTCATCATGCCCTATGACCGCATCGTGGTGGGCGTGGTCGCCATCGCCATGATCGCCGCCTTCGTGCTCTACATGCAGTACAGCCGGCCCGGCCGCGCCATGCGCGCGCTCGCCCAGGACCGCACCGCCGCGCAGCTGATGGGCGTCAATGTCGATCGTTATTCGATGATCGGCTTCGCGCTCGGCGCGTTGCTGGCGGGTGCGGTCGGCAGCCTGCTGGTGACGATTACCGGCGTCAACTCCGGCATCGGTGGCCCGATTTCCATCAAGGCCTTCCTCATGGTGATGATTGGCGGTGCCGGTGTCGTCGGCGGCGCGATTGCCGGCGGCTTCATCCTCGGCATGATGGAATCGGTGGGGCTGACGGTGCTGCGCGAATATGGCGACATCACCTATCTCGTCATCTTCGCGCTTCTCATGGTCTTCCTCAGCATCCGCCCGAACGGGCTGATGGGCAAGCCTTGGGGTTGAGCCATGACCGCGACAGCCAAGCTCTTCGCTTCGGCGGCATTGCTGCTGCTCCTCCTTGTGGGCGTGCCGCTTTTCATCAACGCCACCGGGCGGTCGGATCTCTATTACACGCTCACCTCGGTGGCGTTGCTGTCCATCATCAGCGCCGGCGTGTGGATCACCTTCTATATCGGCCGCATCAATATCGGGCAGGGCGCCTATGCGCTGATGGGCGGCTATGTGTCGGCCATACTGGTCATGGAATATGGCGTTTCCTTCTGGGTCACGCTGCCGCTGGCGGGCCTGTTCTGCATGGCCGCCAGCGTGCTGATCGGCCTGCCGATCCTGCGCCTGCGCGGCGTCTATTTCGCCATGGTCACGCTGGTTCTGACCGAGGTGGCGCGGTTGCTGGCGTTGGCGCTTCCCATCACCAATGGCGCCAAAGGCATCGTCAGCATCCCGCAGCCGGGCCGTATTGGCCTGTTCGGGCTCACCATCGTTCCGGATTTCGCGACGCTCGCAAATCCGCGCTTTGCCTTCTACGTCGTGTCGGTGCTGTTGATGGCACTGTGCTTCGCCGCGCTCTACCGGCTGAAGAATTCGCGCATCGGGCAATTGTGCCAGTCGCTTCAGCAGAATGAGGAACTGGCCTCGTCCATCGGCGTCAACATCACCTATCTGCGCGTGCTGGCTTACGCCATTTCCTCCTTCCTCGGCGGCGTCGGCGGGGCGATGTTCGCGGCCATCTCACAGTCCATCTATCCGTCGAGCTTCACCGTGGCCGACTCCATCAATTTCATGCTCAACTGCTTCCTTGGCGGGCTGGGCTACGTGTTCGGGCCGATGCTCGGCACCTTCGTGCTCTATTTCGGCTGGGACCTGCTGTTCCAGACAGGTGAGTTCCAGCTTCTCATCTTCTCCACGATCCTGATCGCGCTGATGCTGCTTCTGCCCAACGGACTGCTCAGCCTCAGGCTGTCGGGCCGGCCCAAGGCGACCGCCGCTGCCCCGCCGGCGCATCGGCAGGAGGAGGCGCAAGCCCGCAGCACTGCCGCCGGGAGGGCATCGTCATGAGCGCCATTCTCGAAATCTCGGGGCTTACCAAGCGCTTCGGCGGTCTGGTTGCGGTCAACGCCGTGTCGTTCACCGTGGGCGAGCGCGAAATCGTTTCCGTCATCGGGCCGAACGGGGCAGGCAAATCCACCCTGTTCAAGCTGATCGCTTCCTTCCTGCGGCCGACCGAGGGTGAGGTGCGTTTCAAGGGAGAGCGCATTTCCGGACTGGCTGCCCATATCGCAGCCCGCAAGGGCGTGGTGCGCACCTTCCAGGAAACCACCATTTTCAAGAACATGACGGTGCGCGACAATGTCATCACCGCGCATCACCTGCGCTCCCGCGCGAGCCTCGCCGGCTTTTATTTCAGCACGCCGATGGCGCGGCTCGACCAGGAGGAATTCGGTCGCTCGGCCGACGAAATCATCGACTTCCTCGGCCTTTCCGAAATGAGGAACGAGATCGCCTCCAACCTGCCCCATGGGCATCTCAGGGCGCTCGGCATCGCCATCGGCCTTGCCACCGATCCGGCGGTGCTTTTGCTGGACGAACCCTTCGCCGGCATGAACCACGACGAGACGCGGCGCGCGGTGGAGATGGTGCGCAAGGTGCGCGAGCGTGGCATCACCGTGCTTCTGGTGGAGCACGACATGCCCGCCGTGATGAACATTTCCGATCGCATCGTCGTGCTCAATTTCGGTCAGAAGATCGCCGAAGGTACGCCGGCCGAAATCCAGCAGGATGCCAGGGTCATCGAAGCCTATCTGGGTGCCGAAGACGAATCGATCGGGTTGTAGGCCATGGAAAAACTGCTCACATTCGACGATGTCGAACTCTATTACGACCATGTCTACGCGCTGAAGGGCGTTTCGCTCGAGGTCCGGGAGGGCGAGACGGTGGCGCTGATTGGCGCCAACGGGGCGGGAAAATCCTCCATTCTGCGCGCCATTACCGGCCTGAAGAAGCCGCGCACGGGCGAGATCCGCTTCCGCGGCCGGCGCATCGACGGGGTCGGCCCCGATGAGATCGTACGCATGGGCATATCCATGGTGCCCGAAGGCCGCAGGGTGTTTCCCTACATGACGGTCAGGGACAACCTCCTGATGGGTGCCTTCACGCGTGCCGACAAGGCGGAGATCGCAGACTCGCTGGAGCGCGTGCTGACCCGCTTTCCGCGGCTGAAGGAGCGCTACGCGCAGCAGGCCGGAACGATGAGCGGCGGCGAGCAGCAGATGCTGGTGATCGGCCGAGCGCTGATGGCCCGGCCGAAGCTGCTTCTGCTCGACGAGCCCTCGCTTGGCATTGCGCCAAAGCTGGTGCAGGACATCGCCCGCTCCATCGTCGCCATCAATCGCGACGAGAAGGTCAGTGTGCTTCTGGTGGAGCAGAATTCCCGCATGGCGCTGCGTATCTCCCAGCGCGCCTATGCATTGACCACGGGCTCGATCGCGCTCAGCGGGCAATCCGCTGAACTGCTCACCGACGAGCGGGTCAAGCGCCTCTATCTGGGTGGAGAAGTTTAGGAAGTCGCATGCGCATACTTGTCATCAACCCGAACACGACCGCATCCATGACCGCCAAGATCGGCAAGGCCGCATCCCTGGCTGCGGCTTCGGGCACGGATATCCTTGCCGTCAACCCGCAGGACGGTCCGCCCAGCATCGAAGGCTATTTCGATGAGGTGTTCGCCGTGCCGGGCATCATCACCGAGATGGCGCGCAACCGCGACATGGATGCCTATGTCATCGGCTGCTTCGACGATACGGGCCTCGATGCCGCCCGCTGTGCCACGACCGCACCGGTGATCGGCATTGGCGAGGCGGCTTTCCACATGGCAAGCCTGATCGCCGGCAAGTTCAGCGTGGTCACCACGCTTGCCCGCTCGGTGCCGGCGATAGAGCACAATCTGGTGAAATACGGGCTCGCCTCGCGCTGCGCCAGGGTCAGGGCCTCCGATGTGCCCGTGCTCGACCTTGAGAAGCCGGGCTCGGATGCACGCTCCAGGATTTCCGACGAGATCGCGCGGGCGGTGGCCGAGGACGGCGCCGAGGCGATCGTGCTCGGCTGCGCGGGCATGGCTGACCTTGCCAACCAGTTGACGCAGGCACATGGCGTGCCGGTGCTGGATGGTGTGGCCTGCGCCGTCAAGCTGGCCGAGTCCCTGCACGCGCTGGGTCTCCATACTTCGAAAGTCGGCAGCTATGCCGCCCCGCGGGCCAAACGCTTCGCCGGCTTCTACGCGCCACTGTCGCCTTCCGTCGAGGCGGGAGAGGGGATAGTGGCGGCATCGTAGGTGGATTTCTTGAAAGCGTTTCAAAGCCTCGCCACGGCTCCCGGCATTGACCGGCGGGCCGGCCGCGTGAGATTCAGGAACGTTTCATCTGAGCGCTACGGGCGTCGATCCTGCAACGCCTGCGCGTTCTGAAGATACGCCGGAAAAGAACGATATGTTGACCGTACTTCAGCCGGAGAAAAAGAGCGGGAAGCCGGCCTCCCGCTGGGCGGGTGTCTACCGGAGCATCAACGATGCCATCATCGGCCGTCGCCTGATGCCGGGAACCAAGCTGCCCGAGGATGAACTCGCCGCCATATTCGAGGTGAGCCGCACCGTCGTGCGCGCCGCATTGCAGGCCCTTGCGCATGACAGGCTTGTGCGGCTGGAGCCCAACCGTGGCGCCTTCGTTGCCCAGCCCACCAAAAAGGAGGCGCTCGACGTGTTCGAGGCGCGCGCCCTGATTGAGTCGGAAGTCGCGGCGCTGGCTGCCCAGCGCGCGACGCCGGAAGATATTGCCCTGCTGCGGCGTCATCTCGAAAGCGAACACGAGGCGCTCCAGGCCGGCCGCGACAGCGAGGCCATCCTCCTGTCGGCCCGTTTCCATGTCGGCGTGGCCGAGATCGCTGACCAGTCGGCATTGACCGAGATCGTGCGCGACCTGGTTTCCCATTCCTCGCTGATCATCACGCTCTACTGGACGCGCCGGGAAACCACCTGCCACACCCACGCGCATCATGGCCTTGTCGATGCGATCGAGGCGCATCGTCCCGCCGAGGCGGCACGGCTGATGAGGAGCCATCTGGCCGATCTTCTGGCAGGACTGGATCTGGGACGCGAAGACAAAAAGCCCGGCAGATTGGCTGACATATTGAGCTGACGGTTTTGAGCGTGACCGGTTCCGTGAGCCGGCTGGTCATCCGGCAGCATCGGTGCAATCTCGATCTGAGGCTTGTATCTGAACAGGAACCGCGAACGGTATTTCCGCGCGCTCCCTTGATTTGCCTGCGGCATGGGCCATAGTTGGACATCAGGCACGCATGAGGGAAAGCATCATGAAAGCCTTTATTTCAGCCGTTATCGCCGCCATCATTCTTGCAATTGCAGGTTCCTTTGCGCTCGCTGCGGTTCAGGAGCCGGCCTACAAGGCATTCGCAACTTCCGGCGCCCGCGTTGGCGACCCTGGACACAATCTCGTCGGTAACTGGTGAAGCCGAAGCGGCGGTCGGCACCGAAGTGCGAGGCACTCTGGCCCTTTGCGGGGCCTTCTTCGACGTTTTTCCGGTCTGGCTTACATCTGAATTGCATGTAAGCTGAAGCTACGGGCGGCTGTCGCCTCTGAGGCGCAATGCTGACGCGGGGAGGAGCAGAATGGCTGATGCAAAGCGGCATCTGATGATCTGCACATGCGAAAGGTCGATGCCGCTCGACCGGGAAGCCATCGCACGCGGGTGCGGAGGCTGCGGCATCACTCAAGCGAACCATCTGTGCGGAGCGGACCTGCCGCTGTTTCGCGAAGCGATCGCACGCGGCGAACCGGTAACTGTCGCCTGCACGCAGGAGGCCCCATTGTTTCGCGAAGTGGCGGCCGAAACCTCCTTCGTCGATCTCATCTTCGCCAATATCCGCGAAAATGGCGGCTGGTCGAAGGATGCCGGCTCGGCCGGCCCAAAGGCTGCCGCCTTGCTTGCCGCGGCAGAACCGGAACAGGCGGTCGCCCCGATCAGCTTCGAGAGCGACGGCATCATTCTCATCTATGGTCGTGACGAGGCCGCTATCGAAGCGGGCCGCCGGCTGGCCGGCCGGCTCGACATCACCGTGCTTCTCTCACATCCTGAGAACGTTGCGCCACGACCGGTCGATGATTTTCCGGTTCTGAAAGGCGACATCCGCACGGCACATGGGCACCTCGGAGCCTTCGAGCTGACGATCGACGGCTTTGCGCTTCCGTCGCCATCCTCGCGCGAAGTGCTGCGGTTCGGGGCGTCGCGTGACGGCGCTGTTTCCAATTGCGACATCATTCTCGACCTGACGGGAAATCCTCCGCTCTTTCCTGCACCCGATCTGCGTGCCGGCTATCTGCGTGCCGATCCGCGCGATCCACTTGCCGTGGAAAGGGCGATCTTTCAGGCCGGCGATCTCGTCGGAACCTTCGACAAGCCGGTCTTCATTCGCTTCGATGCATCGCTGTGCGCGCATTCGCGCTCGGGCATAACCGGGTGCCGCCGTTGCCTCGATCTATGCCCGGCGGGTGCGATCACCCCCAATGGCGATGCCGTTGCCATCGACCCGGCCATATGCGGCGGTTGCGGATTCTGTGCCGCAGCCTGTCCCACCGGGGCGGCTACCTATGCCGTGCCGGGGCCGGAAGGACAGATCGGCCGGCTGCGCACAATGCTTTCGGCTTACCACGCCGCCGGTGGCAGGCAGGCGACGGTGCTGTTCCATGACGCAGACCATGGCGAACCGCTGGTCGATGCGCTCGCCCGCTATGGCGATGGTCTGCCGGCCAATGTCATTCCGTTCCGGGTCAACGAGGTCACGCAGGTCGGGCCGGAAAGCATTGCGGCGACCCTCGCCTATGGCGGCTCCGGCGTCGTCTTCCTGACGCGTGAACGGCCGCGCCACGACATAGCGGGCCTCAGGCAAGTGGTGGACTGGAGCAACACGACAGCCACCGCGCTGGGGTTCGGCAGCGATGCCGTGCGCATTATCCAGGCCGATGATCCGGATCGCCTGCGCGCCGATCTCGACGATATTCCCCTGGGTGGGGAGATCGCTGAACCCTCCTCATTCATGCCGTTGGGTGGCAGACGCAGCCTCATGGAGACAGCATTTCGCGAACTCCACCATGCTGCGCCGTCACCGGTCGAACGCATTGCCTTGTCGCAGGGCGCGCCGTTCGGCAGTGTCGACCTCGATGTGGGGCGCTGCACGCTCTGCCATGCGTGTGTCACGGCTTGCCCGACCGGAGCGCTTTCGGCGGAGCCTGATCGGCCCATGCTGCGCTTTGCCGAAATCGCCTGCGTGCAATGCGGATTGTGCGAGGCGACCTGCCCGGAAGACGCCATCACGCTCGATCCGCGCCTGGATTTCGCAGCGTGGGAGGCGCCCCGGCGCACCTTGAAGGAGGAAGAGCCGTTCCTGTGCATTTCCTGTGGCACGCCCTTCGGCACCAAAAGCACCATTGAGCGTATCGTTGCCAAGCTGGAGCAAAAACACTGGATGTATCGCGGTGCCAATGCAAACCATCTCGATCTGGTGCGCATGTGCGAGAATTGCCGTGCGACGGCCATGGTGCATGAAGGCTTCGATCCGAGCGCGCCACAGCGACGCCCGGTGTTGACGACAGACGATTTCCTGCGCGCGCGTGATGCCGGCAAGGACAGCGGCTCTGCTGGTTGACGCTATTTGCCGCTCTTCAGGACGGCCGTGAAATCGCAGTTTCAGTCGAAGCGCGGAGTGGCGCTGCCGTGATGGCGCGGGCGGGCGTCGGGCTCGCTGGATTCCGGAGCTTCATCGGATGGAACGCCTGCCTGTTCCGGTTCTGTCCCGGCGCTTGTTTGGAGCGGGGTCTGCGCCCCGACGGGCGGCGCCGCGATCGACACTTGCGCGAGCGCTGCCGGAGGAGCCTCGACGGTGTCGCCATGCGGCTCCTCATCCACCAGTTGACCAAGCAGGCGCTTGGCTGCATCCACGGCGAGCGGCCGAAAACCCGGAACGCTGCCTGCCGTATGATCCCAGAAATTCTCGTTTGGTCCGATGAAATCGCGGATCGCGAGGTCGGCCGACCAGGCGCGACGCAGCGCGGCGTTGCGCAGCGAGGTCGGCACCCCTGCCGCCAGAAAACCGCGCAGGTCGGTGGTGGCATCGATGGAGTCGAGAGCAGGCAGATGCGAGAGGTCGGGGGCGTCTTCCGCATCCGGCGTGGGCTCGGTGGCGGCTGCGCCGTGCGTAGCTTCCGCATCGTTGGTGCTTTCGGGCGTAGACGCTTCTTGTGTCTCGTCCTTGGCCTGCGCCTTCAGGCGTGACCAGCGCGCAAGGATGCCTTCATCTTCGGCCATTGTTCGTTCCATCGGCAGGGAGCCGCCGCGCCAGTGCTTCCGGGTCGGCGCGATCGCGTTCGCGTTTGACGAAATTGTCCTGGATGGGATGGCGTGCGACGAATTCGGCGACTTGCCGGACAATCGCCGGCGGCAGCGGAACGGCCTCCACCACCACCGTGCCTGCTTCGGCCAGCGCTTCTCCCTCGGCGGGGTCTATTGTCGCGCCGGCTATGACGCAGGGCGGCGTTCCGCCGGTTTCGGAGATAGCCACCCAGGCGCAGGGTTGCGGCGAGGTGAGATTGTCGCGGTAGTGAGCGGCTTCGGTCTTGTAGAGGTCGAGGGATACCGCGCCGGCATAGAAAGTCGCGGTCGTTCCGTCGTCGTCGAGGCAGATCCAGGGCGTGGCCGCCGGGGCGCCTGCCAGCAGCGCAACCGGCCGCCAGGTAAAGTCGACCCAGGGCGAAGCCGCGCTGCGCCGTTCCACCACGATCCCTGCCGGAATGCTGAAATGCGATGCCGGATTGCTCAACCTGCCGCTCCTTGCAAGCCACCTGGTGACATCGCCACGAAAGATAGCGGGATTTCGGGGCCATGACACCCGACCGAAAGTCTTATTCCAGACGGTTGACGTTTCAACCTTTTCAGTAGACCCTCCCGTTTGTAGGCAGGTGCGGGTGGGCCGCATGTTACCGAACGGCGCTCCCGCCACCGCACATGGTGGAGGGATGCGCATGCACAAAATCCACTTTGTCGAAACTGTCGCCGGGCGTGATGCGCCGCGCGATGTGATGGCGTTGCCGGAGGTGGCGCTATGACGCCGGCCGCCGCGCAATCCGCGAAGACTGTATCAAGGACATTTACGGCCGAAGGCGAGGATGGCGACATCGTCTGTGCCTCGTTCCCCGGACCTGACGAGGTGGATTGCGCGCGGGCGCTCGAATATGCGCTGCTGGCCACCTTGCTTCTCGTTCCTCCTGATCACGAGTTCCTGTCACGCCTTTCGGCAATAGAAGGCGATGGCACTCAACTCGGCCGAGCGCATGCGGCGCTGGCGGCGGCCGCAGGCGAGACGGATCCCGAAACGCTGGAACGGGAGCATTTCCGGCTTTTCGTCGGCGTCGGCCGCAGCGAGCTTCTGCCTTACGCCTCCTACTATCTCACCGGCTTCCTCAACGAGCGGCCGCTGGCGCTGTTGCGCGGCGACCTGCGCCGACTGGGCATCGAGCCGGTTTCGGGACATACCGAGCCGGAGGATCACGCCGGGATGCTGTGCGAAGTCATGGCCGGCTTTGCCGCAAAGGTCTACGGCGCAATGGATCCGGCTGTGCAGGCGGTGTTTTTCGACACCCATCTGAAACCGTGGTGCGGCCGCTTCTTCGCGGATGTGGAGCGCGCGGCCGACTGTGAGTTCTATCGGCAATTCGGCGCGCTTGGCCGGCTGTTCATCGAGATTGAGACGGAGGCCTTTGCCTTGCCGGCGTGACGCGTCAACAGGAGTGGGAGGAAGAGATATGGCATCCGGAAACGAGCATGGTGTGAAGCGACGAGACTTCCTGCGCGCGCTCGGCCTTTCTCCTCTGGCCGCGGTTCCCACGCTTGGCGCCGAGGCACGCGCTGATAGCGAAAGCCGGGACGAGCGGCTGAAAGCCCGCTACCGGGAAACCGAGCACGTGAAGACCTATTATCGTGTCAACCGCTATCCGGGCAGGGGAGAGTGACATGCTGATCAAGCGTTCGGACCGTCCCGCCCGCCAAACCCGTCTGGCGGGATTCGCTGAAGGGCAGGGGCTGGCCCGGCTCGACCGACGCAGCTTCCTGCGCCGCTCCGGGCTCGCCGCCGGCGGACTTGCCGCCATCGGCGCCTTGCCGCTCGCCAATATGCGCAAGGCCGAGGCAGGCCCGCCGCCGGAACCGGGCGCTACGGTGGAAATCCGCAAGAGCATCTGCACGCACTGCGCGGTCGGCTGTACGGTCACGGCGGAAGTTTCCAACGGTGTCTGGATCGGTCAGGAGCCGAGCTTCGACAGTCCCATCAATCGCGGCTCGCATTGCGCCAAGGGCGCGTCCGTTCGCGAACTGGTGCACAGCGAGCGGCGTCTCAAATATCCGCTGAAGCTGGTCGATGGCGCATGGAAACGGGCGAGCTGGGACGAGGCCATCACCGACATCTGCGACAGGATCACGCAAATCCGCGGCGCGTCGGGAGCGGATGCGGTCTATTGGCTGGGTTCGGCCAAATTCACCAATGAAGGCGCCTATCTGTTCCGCAAGCTCGGCGCCTTCTGGGGCACCAACAACACCGACCATCAGGCCCGCATCTGCCACTCCACCACCGTCACCGGCGTTGCCAATACATGGGGCTACGGCGCCATGACCAACAGCATCAACGACATGCGCAACGCCAAGACGCTGCTCTATCTCGGCAGCAATGCGGCCGAAGCGCATCCGGTGGCCATGCAGCACATGCTGGAGGGCAAGGAACTCAACAACGCCAACATGATCGTGGTCGACCCGCGCATGACGCGCACTGCCGCCCATGCCACCGATTATGTGCGGCTGCGGCCGGGGACCGACATTCCCTTCCTCTATGGGCTCATGTGGCACATCGTGAAGAACGGCTGGGAGGACAGGGAATTCATCCAGAGCCGTGTCTACGGCTATGACGATGTCCTCAAGGAAATCGAGAAATGGCCACCCGACGAGGTGGAGCGCGTCACCGGCGTGCCGGGCGGACAGGTCGAGCGCATCGCTAGGCTGTTTGCGACGGAGAAGCCCGCGACCCTGATCTGGTGCATGGGCCAGACCCAGCACACTGTCGGCACGGCCAATGTGCGGGCGAGCTGCATCCTGCTGCTGCTCACCGGCAATGTCGGCAAGCCGGGCACCGGCGCCAACATCCTGCGCGGGCATGACAATGTGCAAGGGGCCACGGATGTCGGCCTCGATATCGTGACGCTGCCTTTCTATTACGGCCTCAAGGACACCGCCTGGAAGCATTGGTCGCGCGTGTGGGAGGTCGATTACGAGTGGTTCGTGTCACGCTTCGACAACAAGGAGATCATGGAAGCGCCGGGCATTCCGCTGACGCGCTGGTTCGATGCAGTGCTCCTGCCCAAGGATCAGGTGCATCAGAAGGACAATGTGCGGGCGATGTTCGTGCAGGGGCACGCCTCCAACAGCATCACCCGCATTCCAGAGTCGATCAAGGCGCTGGCCAAGCTCGATCTCCTGGTGGTGGTCGATCCGCATCCCACGACCTGGGCATCGCTTGCGCTCAAGGCGGGGCGCAAGGGTGACACCTGGCTGCTGCCGGCCTGTACGCAGTTCGAGGCCAAGGGCTCGCGCGTCGCCTCCAACCGTTCGCTGCAATGGGGCGAGCAGATCGTGAAGCCGAGCTTCGAGGCCAAGGACGATCTGGAGATTATGTATCTCATCGCCCAGAAGCTCGGCTTTGCCGACAAGATGTTCAAGAATATCAAGGTCGAGAACAACCTTCCCGAAGCCGAAGACATATTGCGCGAGATGAATCGCGGTAGCTGGAGCACCGGCTATTGCGGGCAGTCGCCCGAGCGCCTGAAGCTGCACATGGCCAACCAGAAGGATTTCGATCTGGTGGACCTGCGCGCCAAGGACGGTCCCGCCAGGGGCGACTATTATGGTTTGCCGTGGCCATGCTGGGGCGCGCCGGAAGTCAAGCATCCCGGCAGCCCGCTGCTCTACAACACCAATTTGCACGTCATGGATGGCGGCGGTACGTTCCGCGCGCGCTTCGGGGTGGAGCGCGATGGCGTCAACCTGCTTGCCAGCGGCTCCTATTCGCTCGGCTCCGAAATCCAGGACGGCTATCCCGAATTCACTTATGGTGTCCTGAAGAAGCTCGGCTGGGATCAGGACCTGACGCCCGACGAGCTTGCCACCATCGAGAAGATTGGCGGTGACAAGGCCGATGCGGTTTCATGGTCCACGGACCTTTCCGGCGGCATCCAGCGCGTGGCGATGAAGCATGGCTGCGTGCCCTACGGCAATGCGCGGGCGCGCATGAACGCCTTTGGCGTGCCGGATCCGATACCGGTCCATCGCGAGCCGATCTACACGCCGCGCGTCGATCTGGTGGCCAAATATCCCACCCGCGAAGACGAGGTGCAGTTCCGCCTGCCCAATATCGGCTTCTCGGTGCAGAAGTCGGCGGTAGACCGGCAGGTGGCCAAACAGTTCCCGCTCATCCTCTCTACCGGCCGGCTGGTCGAGTTCGAGGGTGGTGGCGAGGAAACGCGCTCCAATCCATGGCTGGCCGAATTGCAGCAGGATATGTTCATCGAGATCAATCCGGGCGATGCGAGCGAGCGGGGCATCGTCGATGGCGGCTGGGTCTGGGTTACGGGCGCGGAGAATGGCTCGAAGGCCAGGATGCGGGCTCTGGTGACGGAGCGCGTCGGCAAGGGCCTGGCCTGGATGCCCTTCCATTTCGGCGGCTGGTTCGGCGGCGAGGATTTGCGCGCCAACTACCCCGAGGGCGCCGACCCGATCGTGCTTGGCGAAAGCGCCAACACCATAACCACCTATGGCTACGACCCTGCCACCGGTATGCAGGAACCCAAGGTCACGCTCTGCCAGATCGCGGCGGCGTAAGGAGGCAACAATGGCACGGATGAAATTTCTCTGCGATGCCGAACGCTGCATCGAATGCAATGCCTGCGTCACCGCCTGCAAGAACGAGCACGAGGTGCCGTGGGGCATCAACCGGCGCCGCGTGGTGACCATCAATGACGGGTTGCCGGGCGAACGCTCGGTCACCATGGCCTGTATGCACTGCACCGACGCGCCCTGCATGGCGGTCTGCCCGGTCGAATGCATCTACACCACCGACGATGGCGTGGTGCTGCATTCCAAGGATCAATGCATCGGCTGCGGCTACTGCTTCTACGCCTGTCCGTTCGGTGCACCGCAATATCCGCGTCTCGGCAATTTCGGCTCGCGCGGCAAGATGGACAAATGCACCTTCTGCGCCGGCGGGCCGGAGCCGGACGGCAGCAAGGAGGAGTATGAGAAATACGGTGCCAATCGTCTCGCCGAGGGCAAGCTGCCGCTTTGCGCCGAGATGTGCGCGACCAAGTCGCTGCTGGCTGGCGATGGCGAGGTCATCGAGCAGATATTCCGCGATCGGGTGGAGCAGCGCGGCTACAGCTCGGGCGCCTGGGGATGGCAGACAGCATATGGCGAGGATGTCACGTCGTGATGCCCGGTCGTTGCCAAGGGGGTTGCGGCGAGCAACCATGAACAAGGGAGGATGAGACATGAGCAGTCTTGCCGCCGGAATTCGCAATGTCGCGGGCGCTTGCGTTCTCGCGGGGCTGACGGCGCTTTCCACTCCCGGCAGCGCGCAGGAGCAGACGCAGCAGCCGGCCGAGACGACAATCATCAATCCGACCGCGCAAGGCGTAACCCAGCAGCAGCTTCTGCAGCAGGAGCCGCGGATCACCGGCCGCATCACCATACCGGACAGCCGAGCCGCCGTTCTGATCCAGCCCGCCGGCAGGGAATGGCGCGCCTTTCACGAAGTCGCGCTGCGCTGGATCGCGGCGATTGCCATACTCGGCATGCTGGTCATCCTGGTCGCCTTCTACCTGACGCGCGGCATGGTACGACTGGAGAGCGGCCGCTCCGGGCGAACCATCGTGCGCTTCAATGCGTTCGAGCGTTTCGTTCACTGGATGACCGCGACCTGTTTCATCATCCTTGGCCTGTCGGGCCTTAACATCACTTTCGGCAAGAAACTGCTGATGCCGTTGATGAGTCCGGACGCCTTCGCGACGTTCTCGGACTGGGCCAAGCACGCGCACAATTATCTCAGTTTCCCGTTCACGATCGGCGTGGTGCTGATTTTCCTGATGTGGCTGGGGGGAAACATTCCCAATCGCAGGGACGTCGAGTGGCTGAAACGTGGCGGTGGCATCGTCGGGCATGATCATCCGCCTGCGGACCGGTTCAATGCCGGCCAGAAAGCCGTCTACTGGATCGTCGTGCTGGGCGGAGCGGCGGTGGCGATCAGCGGCTATGTGCTGATCTTTCCCTTCTACGGCACCGGCATCGGCGACATGCATACGGCCCACATCGTCCATTCGGTGATCGCCGTGCTGTTCTTCGCAGTGATGCTCGCGCATATCTATATCGGCACGATCGGCATGGAAGGCGCTTTCGAGGCGATGGGCAGCGGCACGGTCGACGAGAACTGGGCAAGGGAGCATCACAGCCTGTGGCTCGAGAAGGAGCTGCGTGAAGGCAAGGCCGATGGGCCGCGCGGGCCTGAGCCGTTCTCGACGCCAGCGGAATAACCGGCTAGGAGTCCGCTGCTGGTGGCCATCTCGCCTCGGCGATGCCCGATCACGGGTAAATGACCTGAAGCGCGCCGCAGTCCTGCGGGAGCGTCGCGCGCCTGTCAGTGCACGACTTTCCAAAAACCGGTTGTCCCTTGCGCCGACACGCACCATTCCGTTGGGAATGGCGCTCGAACCCGGTTTGCATCGACGGTATAAACCGTGCCCGACCGATCCATTATCGTCATCCTGCGGCTGCTGCAAAACGATCTGCGAATGTGGCTTGGCAAGAAATGTTATATATGCATGGATATAGATAATTAGATATGGAGACTACCGTGCGGTTTCAGGCCATCCTTGTTGCGCTTCTCACCCTCTTTTCGTCGCACGCCTTTGCCGTGGACGAAGCGAGCCTGCCCAAAGCGAAGCAGACGAAGCTCGGTCTCTACCTGACGCCCGCGGAAGCCTACGAAATGATTGAGCCGAACCCGCAACAGGTTCTGTTCATCGACGTGCGCGCGCCGGCGGAGGTGGCTTTCGTCGGCATGCCGTCTGCCGCCGACGCGAATATTCCCTACATGGTCCTGCCGGATTTTCCTGTCTGGGATGAGGCGAAGTCGACCTTCAAGCTGGAAGCCAACCCGGATTTTGTGTCGGACGTGCGCAGCTTGGCTGAGAAAAAAGGCCTTGGTCCGGACGCCAGGGTGATTGTCATGTGCCGGTCGGGCGACCGCAGTGCCGCATCGGCAAACCTGCTGGCTGAAGCCGGGTTCACCCATGTCTATACCGTTGTCGAAGGTTTCGAGGGCGACATGGCCAAAGAAGGCCCGAAAGCGGGAACCCGCAGTGTGAACGGATGGAAGAATGCCGGCCTGCCCTGGTCCTACAAGCTCGACCGGGAAAAGATGTACGGCTTGCAATAGATCGGTATCAAGCTGCTCCATTATATCCGCTTGGATATAATGGAGCCGACAGCGCCTTGCGCTAGGCGATCCCTTCGACGTGACCGCCCAGGAAAAGCTGGCCGACGCGCGGATCGCCCAGCAGGGTTTCGGCTCTGTCGTGCATCCGCGTCTGGCCAAGTTCCAGCACCAGCCCGTAATCGGACATGGCAAGCGCCGCCTTGGCGTTCTGTTCCACCATCAGGATGGTCACGCCGTTGTCGCGCAGGCGCATCAGCGTCTGAAACACTTCCTGCACCAGATTGGGCGACAGGCCGATCGACGGCTCATCGATCAGGATCAGCTTTGGGTCGAGAAGCAAGGCGCGGGCGACTTCGAGTTGCTTCTGCTGCCCGCCGGAGAGTTCTATGGCCTTGCGGTTGCGAAACTCGCGCAACATGGGGAACTGGTCCATCACCTTCTCGATGCGCTCGCGCACCCTGGCCTGATCGGGCGAGGTGATGCCGCCGAGTTCCAGGTTGTGATAGACGGAAAGCTGCGGCACCACGTTGCGCCCTTGCGGCACATAGGTCACGCCATGGGCGATCATCTGCCGGGGTTTTTGCCGCGTCACATCCTTGCCGTCGAGCAGGATCTGCCCGGACTGGATGTTCAGCAGACCGAATATCGCCTTGAAGACGGTGGACTTGCCCGCGCCGTTCGGCCCGATCACCGTGGTGATCGAGGCCTTCGGGACCGAAAACGACACGCCGTTGAGGATCGTGATCTTGCCGTAGCCGCCGTGCACATCTTTCAGTTCAAGCACGCTCAGCCTCCCAGATACGCATCGATGACGGTCTGGTTCGCGCGGATTTCCTCCGGCTTGCCCTCGGCGATGATGTGTCCTTCCGCGAGCACGATGATGCGTGTGCACAGGCTCATGACGAATTCCATATTGTGCTCGATCACCACGAAAGTCGTACCGTGCTCGGCATTGTAGGTGACAAGCCGCTCCTTCAGATTGGCAAGCATGGTGAGGTTGACGCCGCCGGCAGGCTCATCGAGCAGCACAAGGCTGGGGCCCGCCATCAGCGCCATCGCCGCATCGACCAGCTTCTGTTGCCCGTAGGACAGCGATCCGGCCAGCGTGTCGCGCAAATGCGTCAGGCGGAAGAAGGAGATCAGTTGCTCGGCCTGTTGCGTCAGTCCCGCATCGGAAGGGCCGAACAGCCGCGACAGCATGGTGCCGTGATGTTCCTGTCCTGCGAGGATGATGTTGTCGAGTACGGTCATCTTGGGGAAGACCGACAATTGTTGGAAGGTGCGGCCCACGCCAAGCTTGTTGAGATCGGAGGCGCGCATCTTCGAGACGTTCCTGCCGGTCACATGCACTTCGCCCGCATCGGGCGCGAGTTGGCCGAGAATGCAGTTGAACAGCGTCGATTTGCCGGAGCCATTCGGTCCGATCAGACCGAGGATTTCTCCCTTGTGCACATCGAAGGAGACGCCGCGCACGGCCTGGATGCCACCAAAGCTCTTTTCGATATTGCGGACAGAAAGAACGGGCGCGCTCATTGCAGGCGTGCTCCTTCACGCATGTCGGCGCGCACCTCGCGTCGCGGCCGGAATTTCTCACGCAGGCGTCCGCCAATGCCGATCAGGCCGGACGGGACGAAGACCAGCATGACGATGACCAGCGCCGAATAGATGATGAGGTAGTAGCCTGCCGTGAAGCGCAGCATCTCGGGCAGCATGATGACCACGCCTGCGCCGAGGAACGGGCCGAAGAAATAGCCCGCACCGCCGACCACCACCATTAGCAGGATGCGCAGCGAATGGCCGACGCCGAAGGAGCCGGGCTCGATGAACTGGACGAGCGGCGTGATCAGCGCGCCGGCCAGACCGCCATAGACAGAGCCGATGGCGAAGGCCAGAAGCGTGATGCGGCGGGTATCGACGCCGAGGCTTTCGGCACGGACGGGGTTTTCGCGCAGCGCTTTGAAGGCGCGGCCCCAGGGCGAGCGCACGATGCCCCACATGACCAGCGAGGCGATGACCGTGATGCCGAGCGTGAAATAGTAGAACGGCAATTGCTTCATGGTGGAGAACAGGCCGAAATCCGGGCGCGGCATACCGACCAGGCCGTAGGAGCCGCCGGTCAGCCACTCCTCGTTGCGCAGGATGAGAAAGACCAGAGTGTTGAAGGCGAGCGTCACGAAAGCCAGGAAATGGCCCTTCACCCGCAAGGCCGGATAGCCAAGCAGCAGCCCGACCGCAAAGCAGAGAATCAGCCCGAGCGGCATGGCGAGCACCCAGTGCCACCCGGCAAGCGTCAGCAGTGCGGTGGTGTAGGCTCCGATGGCCATGAACGAGGCCTGCGCCAGCGAAATCTGGCCGGCATAGCCGAGCGTGAGGTTGAGTCCCATGGCGGCGATGGAAAAGATCAGCCACGACGTCAGCGTGTAGACGATGTAGTTGCCCTGACCCAGCGGCGCGATGATTGCCAGAGCCAGCAGCAGGACGAGAAGAAGAGGGCGCAGCCAGCGTTTCATCACACCGACCTTCCTTCGGAAGTGCCCATGAGGCCCTGTGGACGCAGCATGATAATGACGATGAGCAGCACCAGCGGCAGAGCCGCCCTGTATTGCGCGGTCACATAGGTGGCGGTCAGATTGTCCAGAACGCCGATGAGCAGGCCGCCGACCAGCGCGCCGCGTATCTGGTTGAAGCCGCCGACAATGGCCGCGATGAAGGCGATCAGACCCAGCGTCTCACCATTGGAAAACTTTGCCAGATAGACCGGCGTTATGAGGAAGGAGGCAAGTGCCGCCAACGCGGCATTGATCAGGAAGGTGTAAAGGATCATCCGCTTCACATCGACGCCGAGAATTTCGGCCACGGCCGGGTTCTGCGCCGTCGCCTGCATGCAGCGTCCCGTACGCGTGCGGTTCAGGAACAGTGTCAGAAGCACCACCACGCCCAGCGATATGGCGAGATTGAACAGGTCCTGAAGCGAAACGACCGCGCCGAAAATATCGATCGGGTCATTGGGGAACATGGAGGGGAAGGGCTGCGCCTCGGCGGAGTAGAATTCCTTGACGCTCTCCTTCAGGAAAATGCCCAGCGCCATGGTTGCGATGATCAGCGTGATGCCGCCATGCGGCAGGATCGGTTCGGCGATCAGCTTCTTGAACAGCACGCCCAGCACCAGCACGGACAGGACAAGACCGACAAGCAAGGCGGGCAGGAAAGGCAGGCCGAAATAGCCCATGGCGACCAGCACGAAGAAGGCGGGCAGCATGACGAATTCGCCTTGCGCGAAATTCACCGTCTGGGCGGCCTGCCACACCAGCGTGAAGCCGATGGCGACCAGCGCATAGATGGAACCGGTCGCAAGACCGGACAGCAGGACTTGCAAAAGCTGGGACATCGCAAATCTTTTCAAAAAATGTCGCGGCGGGTGGAGCGGTTCATATGTTTCTGAACTGCTCCACCCGCCGCGACGATCAAAATCATCAGTTGGCCGGAACCGTGCCGATCACGACAGGCGCGCCGTCCTTGACCTGCACCATGAAGCTCGGGCGCGACATTTCTCCGTTCTCGTCCCAGCAGGTATCGAGCAGGATCTTCGGATAGTCGGCAGCCTTCAGGCAAAGCCCGTGCATCTTCTCGGCGAATGCTTCGCCATCGGCCTTGCCCACCAGTTCGGTCACATATTTCGTGGTCCAGGCGCCGACATAGCCCTTGATCGCGTCATGGGTAGGCTTGCGCTTGAAGGTTTCCTCGAACTTTTTGGCAAAATCGCCGATGCCCGGCACATCGGTCGCGGTCGCGGTAACGCCGACATGGGCGATCGCGCCTTCGGCGGCTGCGCCGGCAAGTTCGATGACCTTGGCTTCGGTCAGTGTCACTTCACCGATCAGCGGCATCGGCAGCGCCTGCTTTTTCGCCTCGATCAGGAAGCGCGCGGATTCCTCCTGGTTCATGTAGACGAACACGGCTTCGGGGTTGGCTTCCTTCAGCTTGGAAACGTCCGCGGCATAGTCCGTCTGCGCCTGCTCGGAAGCGACGTCGGCGATGACCTCGATGCCAGCCTTCTTCATTTCCTCGACGAAGACGTCGCGGCCGCCCTTGCCGAACTCGTTGTTGACCCAGGCAACGCCGACCTTCTTTGCCTTCAGCGTATCGGTGAAATAGGCCGTCAGCGCGGGAACGCCCTTCTGCGCGCCGGACGAGGTGCGGTAAACGAAGGGATTGCCCTTCTCGACGATGCTCGGCGCTTCCGAACCGACGAATTGTGGCGTGCTGTTCTGCTGGGCAACCAGCATGTTGACCATGGTCGAGCCAGAATAGATCGTGCCGAGGATCGCAAAGGCGCCTTCGTCGATGGCCTTCTGCACCAGCGCGCGCGACACCTGCGGGTCGGTCTGCGTATCGTATTCGATAAGCTCGACCTTGTTCTGGAGGATGCCGCCATCGGCGTTGATTTCTTCCACGGCGATCTTGATGCCGTCACGCCAGTTGGTGCCAGCCGGAGCGCCCGGACCGGAAAGCTCGGCGACCATGCCAAGCTTCATGGTTTCCTGCGCCTGCGCGGCTCCCGTCGCAGTCAGAACTGCGGTTGTCACCGCAAGCAGGTATTTGCGATACATTGATGTCCTCCCCTGAGTGATGGATGCGCCGTTGCAGCGCCTCCAATACGCCATCCCGTAAAATTCAATGTCTGGTCAAGGGTTCTTTCCTGACCAGATCTGAGCGCGATAGCCTATGTCCGGCAGGTGACGGTTTGGCAAGGCGCCAAATCCGGGCAAGGGCGCAGAAACAAGACTAATTGTGCAATGCCGGGGAAAAATCTGCCGCCAGACGGAAACGCCCAGTGTCGCACAAATGCGGTGAAAACAGCGGGATAGGGCCGAACATGTCATTCGTCAGGATGGCCATCGCGTGGCGGCTGTGGAAAACCGTCCCTCCGCCTCGCTCTGGACCCGTCCGGTTTCCTGCAAAATTATTCCAGGTGGGAACTGCGACTTCAGGGTCGTCGCCACCCTTGCTGCAAATTGGCAAAGGCATGAGGGCTTCTCCAATTGGAAAAGCCTCCATGTTCAAAGGGTTGCCAGAATTTAGCTGCGCCGGGACGCGGCGCGATCCGCGCGGAAGCGCTCGATCATCTCGACGGTGGCGACGCCGCCTTGCGGGCCTTCGATCGTGACCGCTCGCGACGCCGCTGCGACGGCGAACTCCAGGGCCGAGGCAAGGTCGGGGTGGCGGTCAACGGCGTGGACGAGCGCGCCGCCGAATGTGTCGCCCGCGCCGGTCACGTCCACCACAGGCACGTCGTAGCCGGCCACGCGAACGATACCGCTGCCGTCGTAGGCCTCGGCACCGGCGGCGGCGAGGGTGCGGATGACGATGCGAACCTCGTGCCTGCGCATCCAGTCGTTGATCGCGTCCAGTTCGGTCGTGCCGAAGGCGAGGCCGAAACCGATCTCGTTCATGATGACGATGTCGGCGCCACGCAGATATTCGACATCGTCCGGCACGAAACCGTCGACATCAAGGTCGAACACCAGTTTGCGACCATGTGCGCGCAGATCCGCCAGCAGTTCCGCGCCGGCAAGGCCGTCGCCGCGCAGGCGCTTGGAGCGGGAAATGGTGGTGTAGAGATAGCCGGGCTTGCGTAGCGCTTCCAATGTGGGGGCGGGGAGATGCATGAGCGCATTGCCGGTTTCGCCGATCAGCACCACATGCTCGTCCCCGACGAGAAAGATCATGTTGTGCGAATTGGCTGTTCCGGCATCGTGCAGCATGTGCGTGGTGGCGACGCCGAGTCGGTTGAGCTCGTCGCACAGCCGCCGCGACAGATCGCTGTGGTTGAGCAGCGAAATGAACTCGGTGCTCCCGCCCAGCCCCGCATGCGCGCTCGCGGCATTGGCGATCATGCCACCGACATAGCTCTTGTTCTCGCGGAAATAAGCCTTGTCGGCGAGGCCGGGCCAGCGCTCGGCCGTGTAATAGTCGTCGAGCGCAACGTCGCCGATGAAGAAGGCGGTGGCGTCAGCCATTCGCATGCTCCGGCGCAGTCACCAGCACGGGGCCGCCCTTGATGTCGACCCAGGGCGAGGCGCCGAGGCCACAGGTCGCCATCCAATAGTAGCGGACCTCGCGTTCCACCCCGTGGCAGGCGTCGTGCCAGGTACCTTTGTTGAGCACGACGATGGTGCCCGGCTCGATAACGAAGGCGCGGATGTTTTCCGCGCTCGGACAATCTTCCTCGGTGGGTGCGGCTACCGCCAGAACGATCGGGTCGGCCGCGCAGAACAGCGCCTCTTCAGTGAGCAGGTGCCGCTCCATCTTGGCGGAATGAAAAGGGCAGGCGCTGCCCAGCGTATAGCCGAGGCTGCCGTTCGAGCTGATGAGCGGGTTGGCGGTGTAGGTGTCCTCCCAGCCGGGACCTTGCGAATGGATGGTGCGGGTGGCCGGATCGCCCGAGGGGTCCGACGACTTCATGTCGTAGACGCGACCGTAGGGCGAGAAATCGCCTTCGAGCACATTGATGGCTTCGATCTGCATGGCTCAGGCCTCCACGCGCATCGCGGCTGCCGCGCTTTCGCCGCGCAGCCCCTCGACCACGCTCATGAGTTCTGCAACATGCGCGCCGTCAACGATGCCGGTGTCGGCGTAAGTGTCCTTGAAGTAGCTGCCGACGATCGCGCCATCCGCTTCCAGAAGCTGCTCGCGGGCATTGGCGGCCGTCAAGCCCGCGCCGATGAGCAACGGAAAGTTGCTGCCGGTCGTGGCGCGGAAACGGCGCACCTTGTCGAGGTCGGTCACCTGGCCAGTGGCGTCGCTGGTTACCACGATGGCGTCGCAGCGCTCCTTGCCGATAGTCAGGTCTTCCGGTTCCGAGCGGCCGGACTTCACCGGCTGGTATTTGAAACGCACGCCGCCGAACAGCACCGACGACACGCTGCCGCGCAATTCGGCAAGCTCGGCGGCAAAGTCCATGTCTTCATCGGGCGGCAGGTGGCCGGCAACCGAATCCATCTGGATGAAATCGACCCTGAACTGTTTCGCCAATTCAAAGGCCAGATGATGATCGCGCAGCACGTTCAGGCCGACCAGCACGTCGGGATTGAGCGTCTCAAGCCATTCGAGCACGCTGCGGACGTCGTCCTTGTCGCCGAAATAGTTTTCCACGATGACGCCGTCGACGCCGTTGGCGATCAGCGTTTCGGTCTCCTTGCGAGCGATTTCCAACCGTTCTTCGGCGGATGAACCCGTCAGGTGCAGCATGCCCAGAATCGGCTTGGGAGTGACGAAGATCTCGCTGAAACGCTTGCTCAAGTGACTGTCCTATCTTGTGAATTTCTGATGTCCGGCCCGCCGCAGGAAGCGCTAGGCCGAGACCGGAGCGTGCGTCGGACGCGGTTGCGCGCCATTCCACGACATGCCGACCTTCATTTCGAGGGTGGGCGAATAGATCACCGAAGTCCGCTCCACGAGACGGCCGGTGCTGTCATAGACATCGCCGCTGGCGCAGATGAAGCCGGGCACCTCGGGAGTGGGGCCGAACGCCTGTCGGGTGAGGTCCGAATGCGGAACGATGGAGAGCGTGAGTTCCGAGCGCGTCGGCACCACGCCATAATGCTCGCGCATGACCTGGTAGAGCGACAATTGCTCGAAGTCGAATTTCTCCAGATCGGGAAACCGCCTGAGATCAATCCAGGACGTGTCGAGATTGAGGAAAGTCCGGGTCTCCTCGATGGCCACGCCACGCGCGCGCACCAGCTTCAACACCTTTCCCTCCGGGCCGTCTTCGATGGTTCGCGACAGGAGCGAAGTGACCGGCCGCTGGCCACGTGCGCGGGAAAAATCGGTGAAGCCACCGAAGTTCCAGATGCTGTGATTGATGGGGGTATAGGTAACGATCGTGCCCTTGCCGCGAATCTGCTGGACAAGGCCTTCCTTGACCAGCAGCGCCACGGCATTGCGCACTGTGCTGCGGGTTATGCCGTGCACGTCCCGTAGCACGGTTTCCGACGGAATCGCTTCACCCTCGGCATATTCGCCGTCGAGGATACGCAGCCGCAGCATCCTGTAGAGCTGCGCGTAGAGTGGCGTGGGCTCGTGTGGGTTGAGAGCGAATTCGGCGGTCATCTGTCGAAGTTCCCCTTCGGGATCACTTCCCGGCGTTGATGGTGAAGTCCTCCATGGCCGCCTGCTTGAGGCCATAGCGGTCGAGGATTTCCTCATATGTGCCGTCGGCCTTCATGGCTTCCAGCGTCGCCTTGACGGCATCGCGCAGCTGAGTCGATTCCTTGGCAAATGCAATGCCGTAATTGCCCGGATCGTACAGCTCGCCGATGGTGTAGAACTTGTCGGGCTGCTGCTTTTGCAGGTCGAGCACGCCTTCGAAGCCCATCATCACTGCCTGGGCGCGATCCTGCTTGAGCTGCATGAGCTGCTCGCCCAGCGTGCCGATCTGCAGGAGGTTCATCGGGGAGGAGGCGTCGCAGGTCTCCTTGCTCAGGCCTTCCATGAAGCCGACCCAGCTCGTGCCGGTGGCGACCGAGACGGTCTTGCCGCACAGGTCCTGGACGGTCTTGATGCTGTCCTGATACGCCACGGGCACGAAGATCTGGTTGCCGGTCCTGAAGTAGTCGATGAAATCGAGCTGTCCCTGACGCTTGGCGATGTCGGAGAAGGCGGTCCAGATCATATCGGCGCGGCCGGTGGTCACCGAGGTGATGAGCTGCGAGAACTCGACGTTCTGGAAATCGATCTTGAGGCCGAGGCGGTCCGCCACTTCCTTGGCAAGGTCGATATCGGCGCCCTTGAGATCGGTGGAGCCGGCGTCCGAATATTCCATCGGCGGATAGGCAAGGCTGATGACGACTTTCATCGTGCCGGCATCGCGCACATTGGCGGGCAGCATTTCGCGCAGTTGCTCGTTGGACTTGCCGGCTTCGGCCGCCGAGGCGGCGGCGAGGCTGCCGGGGACGCCGAAGGCAAGCGCGGTTGCCACCGCCAGGCGGGCAAACGACAAGCCCGCGCGGCGGGACGTATTGCTGGATTTCATGACATGCTCCTCTTTCATGTTCATTGAGCGTTGTTCATTTTTCCTAGGCCAGTACGCGTGCCAGGAAACTGCGCACGCGGGCATCGGTCGGGTTCGCCAGCACATCGGCCGGCGGCCCCATTTCGCGGATTTCCCCATCGACCATGATCGCGACGCGATCGGCGACCTCACGGGCAAATCCGATTTCGTGGGTGACGACGATCATGGTGGTGCCGGAGGCTGCCAGCGCGCGCATCACGTCCAGCACCTCGCCCACCAGTTCGGGGTCGAGCGCGGATGTCGGCTCGTCGAACAGCATCACCTTAGGGCTCATGGCGAGCGCGCGGGCAATAGCCACACGCTGCTTCTGGCCGCCGGAAAGCTGGGCAGGGTAAGCGTCACGCCGCTCCGCAAGCCCCACGGAAGCCAGCAGCTTTTCTGCGCGGGCGATGGCCGAAGCGCGCGGCTCCCTGCGCACGGTGACCGGCCCTTCGATGATGTTCTCCAGCGCCGTCATGTGCGGGAACAGGTTGAAGTGCTGAAACACCATCCCGATCTCGCGCTGCTGGCGGCGCACCTTGCGGGCCGGAAGCTCCTTCAGGGTGCCGTCGCGCAGTTCGTAGCCAATGATCTGGCCGTCGATCCACACCACGCCGTCATCGAGCGCTTCGAGGTGGTTGAGGCAGCGCAGCAGGGTGCTCTTGCCGCTGCCGGAGGGGCCGAGGATGCACAGAACCTCGCCATTGCGGACTTCCAGGTCCACGCCACGCAGAACCTCGCGGCCGGCGAACTTCTTGTGGATGTTGATCGCCTTGACGATTGTTCCGCTCATTGCGCCTTCTCCAGTGCCGGGGTGCCGGCCGAGCCGAGACCGAAGGGCAGCTTGAAAGGCAACTTGCTGCCGGCCTGGGACGCGCTTTTGCCGTAACGCTTTTCGATGAAGTACTGGACGATGCTGAGGACCGTGGTGGCCGCCAGATACCAGATGGCGCAGACGAACAGCAGCTCGATGACCGCGCCGTTGACGAAATAGACCTGCTGCGCGGCGTTCAGCATCTCCGTGCAGGAGATGGCGGCGGCGAGCGACGAGAATTTCAGCATGCCGATGGCCGAATTGCCCAGGACGGGCACGATGAGGCGCATCGCCTGCGGCAGGATGATGCGGCGCAGGGTCTGCAGGCGCGACATGCCGAGCGTGTTGGCGGCTTCTGTCTGGCCGTGATCGACGGAGTTGATGCCGCCGCGCACGACCTCGGTCATATAAGCGCCTTCATTGATGCCCAGGCCCAGAAGCGCGGCGACGAAGGGCGTGACGATGTCGACCGTGCGGCCCTCGAACACGCCGGGAATGATGATGCGCGGAAAGACCAGCGCGATGTTGAACCAGATAAGAAGCTGGAGCAGCACCGGCGTGCCGCGGAAGACCCAGACGTAAAGCCAGGCGACGAAACGGGTGACCGGATTGGCCGACAGCCGCATGATCGCGAAGATCGTGCCAAGGCTGATGCCCAGCAGCATGGCGAGCGCGGAGATGAGCAAGGTGATGCCGAAGCCGCGGATGATGACATCCGCCGTCAGGAATTCACCGACGATTTCCCACTGGATCTGCCCGTGGGCGAAGGCGCGCACCAGAAGTGCGAGCAGGCCCAGAACAACCGCGCCGGCAAGCCAGCGGCCTGGATGCGCCAGCCGCACGATCCTGTAGCTGCGCTGTTGGAGAGCCTCCACTTCGACCCGCTGCGGACTTGAAGCCGCTTCAAACGCCATCGACAACATCCCCGATAGTTGTAGGGTTAGGTGTACAACTTTGATAAAGGTGCAAAGAGGCGGAGTCAATCGGAGTAAAGACGAGCTGAAGCACAAAAGATGTGTGGCGTCCGCACAGCTTCCCATAGCGGCAACGGATTGCCTTGCGCTCGACACGATCTCAGGTATCTGGATGCGCGCTCGCGTCTCGACCGTGGTGGGCCGCGCAACGCAAGAAGGCCGAAAGGCGTGCGGGTGCGCCAGAAGCCGCCCCGCCAGAAATTGGCGCGACAGTCTCGCTGGGTAACCGCCGCTTCCTTCTGTAGTCTCGGTTTTCCGAGGCTCGGAAGTTCGAGCGGCTGGCTGGCGGTTTCCGTTAGGTCGTGGCTTGGAGGTAGGCTAGGCAGCTCTTTGTGGCGATCAATATCCTTAGCGGCGCGGAGAGCTGAGCCGTCATCGTGCCCGGCCAGGGTTTCTTTTAATGCCGGTCGCGCATGTGGCTTTCGACGCTTCGCAGGTGCCGCCGCATCGCGTCAGCGGCGCCTGCACCGTCGCGATCGGCTATCGCCTCCACGATCCTTGCGTGCTCTTCGAAGGAGTGGTGATCTGCTGGCGGGCGAACCGGCGTATCGCGCAGTCGCCCCCAGTTGACCGCGCGGCGCACCGCCGTCAGCGTGTCGAGAAGGCCGAGCAGCAGCGAATTCTGCGAGGCTTCGCCAATCTGGCGATGCAGACGGTTGTCCCACTGTTCGTAGAGCCGCCATGTCGGAGCTTGCTGCGCCTTCAGCATGCAGTTTTTGAGCTCTGCGATCTGGCTCGGCGTGGCATTGAACGCCGCGCAGCGCGCCACCTCGGGTTCGAAGGCGATGCGTGCACCCATGACCTCAAGCGGGTTGGTTCGCTGTACCATGGCCTTGATGTCAGCGACCGTATCAATCGGCCGCTCACCCGTAAAAGTGCCTTTGCCTACATGGCGCCAGACCATGCCTTCCGCCTGCAGCGTCGCCAGCGCCTTGCGCAGGGCGGCGCGTCCAATATCCAGCGTGTCCGCCAGTTCCCGCTCAGGAGGCAGACGTCCGCCATCGGGTAGGCTCGTTGTCGCCAGGAAGTCGCGCAATCTGGAAAGAACGACGGCTTCGGTGTCTTCGCTCATGGATTTCTAAACCAATTCAAGATTGGTTTTGGTTATATTGGTCGAAATCGCACCTGTCAACGCATTAAGGATGCGGATAGGCGTGTGCTATTTTAGTGTTTGATTTCAATCAATTGATTTTAATTCCATTCTCCATCGGTATCGAAGTTGTGTGGCGTCATGCGTTTCTCCAGTTGACACTTTATTGGTTTAATGAAGAATTGGTTTTCGATTGGGTTGAGGAGCCCGATTGTTGGGAGGACCAAAATGAACATGTTTGCCAGACGTATCAGGGCGTCGGCCGTTGCTGCCGCCCTCTGTTTTTCCGCTGCGCTGCCTGGGTCGGCATTCGCCGATCAGATGCGCATTGCCTTCGGGGACATTGCAACCGTCGAATCCTTGCATCTGCTTGCCGCGATCGAGCGCGCGAAGGAACAGGGCGTGGACGTGCAGGTCACCTTTCTCAAGAGCGAGGACATTGCCGCACAGGCAGTCGTCAGCGGCCAGGCCGATATCGGCATAGGCGGTCCCTACGCCCTTCTTCAGAAGGTGAAGGCGCCGATCCGCATCTTCCTGCAGCTTTCGAAACTGCAGTTCTTTCCCGTCGTCAATTCCGAGTTCTACAAGGACTGGAAAGACCTCGACGGCCAGGAAGTCGCCGTCCACTCGCGCGGCTCCGGCACGGAAGCCATCATGCGCCTGATGGCCGACAAGAACGGCATTGCCTATTCCAGCATTTCCTATGTTCCGGGCGCCGAAGTGCGCACGGGCGCACTCCTGCAGGGCAACGTCAAGGCAACGATCGTGGATTCTTCCGGCAAGCGCATCCTGGAAAAGGAAGCGCCGGGCAAGTTCATCTTCCTGCCGCTTGGCGAGGTGAGCGCCACCGACGAAGCCCTGTTCGCCAATACCGACTATCTCACGAAGAACCAGAAGGACGTCGAGATACTGATCGAAAGTATCCTGACGACATGGCGCGAGGTGGCGGCCGATCCGAAGGCGGCGATGGCGATGCGCGAAAAATACAAGCTGCTGCCCGATGCCACGCCGGAAATGGTGGAAGACATCGATCCCTACTTCGCCGAAGCCGCGCCGACGCTGCCGGTGAATGGCGGTGGTGAGGACGCGGCCCGCGACGACTTCGACTTCTACACGATCTCCGGCGCCCTCGAGGGCAAGGCCGCGGATCTGAAAGTGGAGGATTTCTGGGACCTCGTCCCGCTGAACCATGTGCTTGAGAAAATCGGGAAGAAATAGATGCACATGGCCGCTTCACCCGACAAGGTGGGCGCGACGGGAGGAGCCGGGAACAGCTCCTCCATCGCCGAAACGCTTGCCGAATTCGCCCGCCGCCGGAAATCGTTCTGGATCATGGCTTCGCTTGCAATCCTGTTTGCCGTCTGGGAGATCGCAGGTCGCATTCCGATCAGTTTTGCCTTTCCCACCTTTTTCGAAACGGTGACGGCCTTTGCCGAGATGGTATCGGACGGCACACTCGTCCGCGCCTATGCCATCACCTTCCAGCCGCTGCTTCTCGGCATCACCGCCTCGGCCGTTCTCGGCGTCGGGCTCGGCATCGTCATGGGTCTTTCGGACAAGGCCGAATGGTTGCTCGCGCCTGTCTTCATCGTGTTCCAGGCGGCGCCGATGGCGGCCCTGGTGCCGCTGGTCACATTCGTCTACGGCATCGGTCTCGTTGCCAAGACGCTTGCCGTCATCATGCTCGCCCTGCCGGTGATCGTTCTCAATTCGTACAAGGCCATCCGGCACGTCAATCCTTCGCTGGTCGATATGTGCCGGTCCTTCCAGGGAACGCGCGTGCAACAGATCTGCAAGATCATCATTCCGGATGCGGCCCCCGTGCTCTTTGCCGGTCTGCGGCTTGGCATCGCGGCGGGTTTCATCGGTGTCATACTGGCCGAGCTGCTGATCACGCCGACCGGCATCGGCGACCTGATCACCTATCATCGTTCCATCGCCAATTACGCCCACATGTATGCGGCGGTCGCCTCAATCATCGCCGTTTCGACGCTGACGCTGACCGCCCTCCAATATGTCGAACTGCGCTTCCTGCGTCCTGAAAAGAGGAGGAAATGACATGGCCAATCCCAGGCTGGCCCCGACCGCCCATCCCTCAGGAGCCGCGAGCCCGGACGTCATCGTGGAAGTGCGCGATATCTGCAAGCACTATAACGATGTCGAGGCGCTGCGCGATATCAACCTCGATTTCGAGCGCGGCAAGCTGACGACGCTGCTCGGACCTTCGGGCTGCGGAAAAACGACCCTGCTCAAGATAATCGCCGGCCTGGTGCCCGCGACATCCGGCCAGATCCGCATAAACGGCAAGACGGTGACCGGACCCGGCCCGGAACGGGCCTTCGTCTTCCAGGATTTCGCCCTCATGCCCTGGGCCACCGTGTTGCGCAATGTCGCCTTCGGCCTGGAACTCAAAGGCGTACCGCAAGCCGAGCGCAACCGCACGGCAAGGCACTACATCAGGGAGGTCGGCCTTTCCGGTTTCGAGGAGAAATACCCGCATGAGCTTTCGGGCGGCATGCGCCAGCGCGTCGGCATCGCCCGGGCCTTTTCGGTGAATGCGGACGTCCTGTTGCTGGACGAGCCCTTTTCCGCGGTCGATGAGCAGAACCGGCGCAAATTCCAGGAAGACCTGCTCCAGCTTGTCGAAAAGGAGCGCAAGACCTTCCTGTTCGTGACGCATTCGATCGAGGAGGCCGTCTACGTCTCCGACCGGATCGTGCTTTTGTCGCCACGTCCCGGCCGGGTATCGCAGATCATCGAGCCGGCCATCGACCGCTCGGCAGCCCCGGACGTGATCCGGCGCGACAAGAGTTATCTCGATGTCGTGGAGGAAATCTGGCAAGGCCTCAGGCAATATGCGGAGTGAGGCGTCATGAAACTCTTCGGCTTCAGGATACCGATGATGGCGTCTCTCGTCTTGTGGGCGCTGGTCTGGGAAATCGTCGGCAGGATGGATGTGATCTTCCTCATCCCGCCCATGAGTTCGATCATATCGGCCGGTTTCGGGCTGGTTGCGACCGGTTCCTGGCAAAGTGCCTCGCTGGTGACGGTCCGGTCCTTCGTGCTTGGCATGGCGCTCGCGATCGCTGTCGGCGTGCCGCTCGGCATTGCCATGGGCCGCTTCAGGATCGTCGACAACATCTTCGGCCTTTGGGTGAACATGTTCGTGAGCGCGCCGCTCTCCGCCCTCGTTCCGATCCTGATGATCCTCTTCGGTCTGGGTGAGACGACGGTCGTGGTAACGGTCTTTCTGTTCGCTGTCTGGATCATCGTGCTCGACGCGCGGGCAGGCGTCATGCAAGTGCCGCCGTCGCTCATCGAAATGGGGCGCAGCTATGGCGCGTCGCGTTTCACCATCTTCACCAAGATCATTCTTCTTTCGGCCCTTCCGGAGATACTTGCGGGCATTCGCATCGGTCTCATCCGTGGGGTGAAGGGCGTGGTGATCGGCCAGATCCTCGTGTCCATCATCGGATATGGCGAACTCTTCGAGCTTTATTCCCGCAGCTTCGACATGGAGCGGTTCTGGGCTCTGACAATGATTCTCTTCGCGGCAGCCATGCTGCTGTCCGCGGTCGTGGAACACTTCGAAAAACGCATCGAATATTACGCAGGAGCGCGATAATGAACGACATGACTTCCATCAACGCCGCATATGTCTTCGAGCCGGCACCCATTCCCGCCTTGCCGGTGGCCGGCAGCCAGGCGCTCTTCCCGGTGCATCGCATCTACTGCGTCGGCCGCAACTTTGCCGACCATGCAATCGAGATGGGTCACGACCCCAACAAGGAGCCGCCGTTCTTCTTCCAGAAGAACCCGGATACGCTTGTGCTGCAGGGGCACGATTTTCCCTATCCGCCCGAAACCAGGGACGTGCATCACGAGGTCGAGCTTGTCGTGGCCCTGAAGAGCGGTGGCGACAACATTCCGCTCGATAAGGCGCTGGACTGCGTCTACGGCTATGCCGTGGGCCTCGACATGACGCGCCGTGACCTGCAAGGCGAAGCCAAGAAGCTGGGCCGTCCATGGGAAACCGGCAAGGCTTTCGAGAATTCCGCGCCGTGCGGCCCGGTCCATCCGGTCGCCGAGGTCGGCCACCCGACCTCGGGCGCGGTCTGGCTCAAGGTCAATGGCGAAATCCGCCAGAGCGGCGATCTCAACCAGATGATCTGGAAGGTGCCGGAAATGATCTCCTACCTCTCGCGCCTTTTCACGCTGAAGGCAGGCGATCTGGTCTTTGCGGGTACGCCCGCCGGCGTCGGCGCCATCGTGAGGGGCGACGAGATGCTGGCCCATGTCGACGGCGTCGACGAACTGGCCTTCAAGGTGGTTTGATGTTCCAGGTGGCGCGCTTCGGCGCGCCACCCGATCGAACGCGCGCGCTGGCGACGTTTCGCGAACTCCTCCAGATTTCCGGCGGTACCTATTTGATTTCCAACAGGTTTCTGACCATCTTATTCCTGTTGGAAGAAAGGAGACGCCGTGATCACCGGTTCACAATGCCGCGCGGGACGCGCACTTGTCGAAATAACCCGTGCCAAGCTGGCCAGCCGCTCTGCTGTCGATGAAGCCGTCATCGAGCAATTCGAGCGCAAGCTTGAGGAGCCTGCGCCGGAGACGATCTCAGCGCTCAAAGCTGCCCTCGAGGACCTTGGCGCCGTGTTCATCGAGGAAAACGGCGGTGGCATCGGCGTCCGGCTGAAATTCACCGAATCCGAAGCCAGGCGCATCGCACGCCTGGAAGGCGAAGGCGGTCTCGTTGCAAGCGACAGGGTTCCCTGAGCCTCTTTGACTGCCGATAGCACACGCTGGCGGATGCGGCTGAATGGCCGGTGGTTTCATACACCTGCCGCATCCGGATGGCCGATCCCGGAAGTGATTGTCGGCAAGGCGGGAGCCATCGCGATGGTATTCCTCCTACTTCGTATGAACATATTGAAATACAATAATGAATTCCTACGTGTGTATTGTGAGGGTCACTTAATTATTGTTGACGAAGTTTATAACGCATGGAGGTGCATATGACGTCTTTTGTCACGCGCAACGATCTGAATTCCAACGCAAAGAAGGTATCGATCGAGCTTCTCAATGCGCGGCTGGCCGATGCGATTGACCTGTCGCTGATTGCCAAGCAGGCTCATTGGAACGTGAAGGGGCCGCAGTTCATCGCCATTCACGAAATGCTCGATGGTTTCCGCGCCGATCTCGACACGCATGTCGACACCATTGCCGAACGCGCGGTCCAGCTCGGCGGCACGGCTCTCGGCACCAGCCAGGTGGTTGTCGAAAAGACGCCGCTGAAGCCGTATCCGACGGACATCTACAAGACGAAGGATCATCTCGCGGCGCTCATCGATTGCTATGCGCTCGCGGCAAAGAACGCGCGCGAGGCCATTGCCGAGGCGGAAGAGGCTGGCGATATGGGCACGGCCGATATCTTCACCGCCTATTCCCAGTCGCTCGACAAGTCGCTCTGGTTCCTCGAGGCGCATACGCAGGAAACAGAGTAAGCAGGCAGGCTGGGAGAGACAGGCGCGGCCGCGTATCGAACTCGGTCGCACGGGATCAGGCCTTGCGCCTCGCCTCGACCTGACGCCCCAGCCAATCCAGCGCGCCTTCGACATCTGTCACGGCGTAGCGAGCAAGTGTCACGCCATCGGGTTTTACACGGATCGAGAATCCTCCGCCCTGGTTGACGGCCTCGAAACCGTTCTCGTCGGATGTATCGTCTCCGAGAAAAACCGGGTGTCGTCCGCGAAAGGGGGCCATGGCCATGAAGCGCCGGATCGCGGCGCCCTTGGCGGCTTCCAGCGGCATCAATTCGACCCCGGCATTGCCGGCAAGCACGCGATAGCCGGATGGCAGGCGTGCCAGTGCCTCCTCGACGAGCGCTATCGAGCGGGCAAGCAGATGCGGCGCGGCACGCGTATGGATGGCCAGGATAGGTCCCTTGCGCTCGATATGAACGTCCTGCTGCGCAAATTCGGCTTCGATTTCCTCGGCCAGCGCGGTGATATCCGGCGGTTCGTCGGCGAGCTCGACCATACCATCCGGTTCCAGCCGATGCTCCAGCCCGTAGAGTCCGGCAGTCCTCAGCTTCAGGGGCGCGAACAGGCGATCCACCGTGGCAATGGAACGGCCCGTGACGAACGCCAGAGCCCCGTCCAGATCATGTTGCAGCGTGGCCAGCAGGTCGCGAACGTTCGCACTGACGACCACCGCGTCGGGGTGTGCGGCATGTTCCAGCAGGGTGCCGTCGATGTCGAGGAAAAGCGCGCAGTCGCCGGGGTTGAGATCGGGCGGTGGCGGCGGCATGTCAAAACCCTTCACCGCGCGGCAACCCTGTTGTGTCGGAACATGGCGACCACATTGCCGCCGCCTGGCAGGCCGTTGTCGGTCGTCACGCGTTCCGTGTCGCTGCGCTTGCGCAAGCGGGCGGCGTCCAGCAACATGCTGCCGGCCCAGCGATAGACATTGTTGTCGCGCACGATCTCGCGCATGCGTCGCATCCGGCTTTGCTGCTCGTCCGCCGGCATGGTCAGCGCCTGCTGGAGCGCATCCGCCATCATGGCGGCATCGTATGGGTTGACGATCAGTGCCTCCAGAAGCTCCTTCGATGCGCCCGCGAATGTCGAGAGAAGCAGTACGCCCTGCTCGTCATCGCGCGCCGCGACGAATTCCTTGGCGACGAGGTTCATGCCGTCATGCAGGCTGGTGACCATGCACAGGTCCGCCGCACGGTAGATTTCGTAGACCCGGCGCTGGGAATGGTGTTCCGCCACCATCAGCACCGGCTTGTAGCCGTCATGGCCGAAGCGCCGGTTGAGGTCTTCCACGCAGCGCACGCACTCCTCATGAAGCCGGCGATAGGCTGGCAGCGTGCCACGGCTGGGAGCGGCGATCTGCAGAAAGGTGAGCTTGCCGATCCATTCGGGGTGGCGTTCGAACAGGTCTTCCAGCGCGTGGAAACGGTCGAGTATGCCCTTGGTGTAATCGAGCCGCTCGACGCCAACGCAAAGCCTCACATCGTCGGCCAGCCCGTATTTCCGGCGGACGGCGCGGCGGCAGTCGGCGACCGGTGGCAGGCTTTCGAGCAATGCAGGCGGCCACTCGATGGAGATCGGATAGGCGTGCACGAGGCTTGCCTGTCCGCCATAGGAGATGGCCGCGTCCTCGCGCTCGATGCGGCTTTCCAGGAAGCGGTCGACGCTCTGGGTGAAATTGTTGCAATGGAACTGCGTGTGGAAGCCGATGATGGAACTGCCGAGCAGCCCGTCGAGGATCTTCTCGCGCCACGGACAGATGCTGAACACTTCCGAATTCGGCCACGGAATGTGCCAGAAGGTGATGATGATCGCTTCGGGCAGTCGCGCGCGGATCATGCGCGGCAGCAGCGCGAAGTGGTAGTCCTGCACCAGCACGATGGGGCGCTGGTTGCGCGCCTCCCTTACCACGATGTCGGCGAACTTGCGGTTGACGGCCTCGTATGTCTCCCAGTCGGAAGCACGGAAAACAGGGCGTGTGAAGACGATGTGGCACAGTGGCCATAGGCCTTCATTGGCGAAACCGAGATAGTAGCCGTCATGCTCCTTCTGGTTCAGCCAGACGCGTCGCAGCACATAGGAGGGGTTGTCAGGGGGTACCTGTACGCGATCGTTGGCGTCGACGGTGAGGCGGTCGGCAGAGCCGCCGCCATAGGCGATCCACGTGCCGCCGCACGCCCGCGTGATGGGTTCCAGCGCCGAAACCAGGCCGCTGGCCGGCACGATCAGTTCGATCTCGCCGTCCTTGAGGTTGTGGATGTAGGGTTCGCGGTTGGAAACCACGATGACCTGCGCATCGGGCAGTTCGTCTGCAAGAATCCTGCGCAACGTGTCCGGTGTCCAGTTCACCAGCGCCGCGTCGGCCGACTGGCCGTTCTTTTCGGTTTCCCGCAGCAATGTATGGGCGGCTTCCGCGCCGGAATGGGCGGCGGGACGTTCCGTCGCAAAGCTTCTGCGACGGCCGCGGCGCGAACGCAGCACCATCACCACCGCCATAATCGACAGCGCAAGGCTGGCGCAGACGAGAATCCAGATCGCCGAGAGGGAAAGGAACAGGTCCGAGCTGCTGTTTGTCATGATACTTGAAACACCTCAGGCCCGCAGCCAGGAGGCTTTCACGAACGCGATAGGGGATTCATCCGGCTTTCTTCGTGTCCGGTCACAATGCAGCCAACGCGTCGCACGGCATTCTGTTCCAGCAATCGCTCATGTACGCACGACGAGCGGCACCTGTCCCTCATGCTGGTCGTCCAGGTAGGCCACGACGCGATCTCCCACGCGCTGGAAGCTCAGGTCGACAGGGACATTGCCTACGTCCAGGTGGCGGATGACGAGATTGTCGATGCCGATGGGCAACCGGGGCCGCGTCACCTTGATCAGGCCCCGGCCTCCGTCGATCTCGACGCCGAGGCACGCCTGCATGAACATGAAGGTCGATCCCGCCGACCACGCTTGCGGCAGGCAGGCGACCGGGTAGGCAATCGGCGCTTCGCCCGGCGCCCGCGTAAAACCGCAGAACAGTTCGGGAAGCCGCATGTTGAAATGCACGGCAGCCTCGAAGGTGCCGCTCATCAGCCGCACCACGCTGTCGCGTATTCCGTAACGGGCGAGCCCGGCGGTGCAGATGGCGGTGTCGTGCGGCCAGATCGAGCCGTTATGGTAGGACATAGGATTGAAGAAGATCGCGTCGTCGGCCAGCGTGCGGATGCCCCAACCCGAGTGGAACGACGCCGAAAGAAGCTGGTCCGCAACCATCCGCGCCCGTTCCGGCGTGGGCAGGCCGACATAAAGCAGGTGCCCGGCATTGGAGGTGCGCACCTTGCAGGGCTGGCCCTCGCCGTCAATGGCGAGCGCGTAGGTGCCGAGATCGCTTTGCCAGAATTGCGCTTCCACGCGCGCGCACATCTTCCCGGCCTTGCGCTCCCAACGACTTGCCGCTTCATCGTCGCCACGGCGTTTCGCCAGCGTGGCAAGACCGCAATAGGCGGCGAACACATAGCCCTGAACCTCGACCAGCGCGATTGGCCCCCTGGCGATCCGCCCATCGGCATGGAAGATGGAATCGTAACTGTCCTTCCAGCCCTGATTGGCCAGGCCCGAAACCGCCGCGCGCTGGTAGGTGACGAATCCGGTGGCGCGGCTGGCCTCCTCCATCCAGCCGGCGGCTGCGGTCAGCGAGCCCCACAACCGGTCGATGAAATCCATGTCGCCGGTGCGCTCGGCGTAGGCGGCGGCCAGATGGATGTAGAGCGGCGTGGTGTCGACGCCGCCATAGTAGCGGCCAAAGGGAAGTTCCGAGAGTGCCGCCATCTCGCCCTTGCGTGTTTCGTGCAGGATCTTGCCCGGCTGGGCGTCGCTGAACGGCGAGCTTTCGGTCGCCTGATGCTGTGCCAGGAAGGCGAGAACGCCGCGCGCCAACCCCGGATTGAGCCACAACATCTGAAGCGCCGAAATCACGCCGTCACGGCCGAAGGCGGTGGAGAACCAGGGTATGCCGGCATAGGGGTAAGGGCCGGTGGAAAGCTCGGTAGTCAGCAGGGCTACGTCGGCGCGCGCCCGCTGGATCCAGTCATTGAACACCCGGCCGGAACTGTGGACGGTGGCGCCATGACGCCGCTTGGCCCGCATGGAGAAGCGTGCGCGGGCGGCTGCCGCGCGAAAGCGTTCGCGTCCGGGCGGGGCCTCCGCTTGCGCGCCGACCTCGACATAGAGGGTGCGGCGACTGCGCTTGGTGATGGCGATGTAGAAATCGGCGCGGTTTTCCAGAAGCTGGTCCGGCGTTTCCGAAAAGGCCAGCACCGAACTGCGCACAAGCTTGTCTAGCCCCTCGTAGCGCAGCAGGACCGAATTGTCGCCGGTCTCGGCCGCATGCGTGACGCCGCGTTTCGTTCGCGCCGACCCGCGCACCTCGAACATGTCGCGGAAATCGGCGGCGAACTGTAACGACAGCAATACGGTTGAGTGCTCCTGACTGTAATTGGAGAGCGTGATGCGCTCGAACAGCCGGTCCTGCCAGATCAGCCGCACACGCTCGATGTGGATGCCGCCCTGCGGTATGTCGCGACCGCCAGCGCTCTCGATCGGCAGGTTGGTGAGGTTGGTGGTGAACAGCACATTGTCCTGGCTCAGCGAAGCGCCGAGCAGCGAGGTGGAGCGGCCGCCGAGCGTCAGGCGGAATTCGGAAAGCACACGCGTGTCGTCGCGGAAAAAGCCGTCGCCGATGCCGCGTATGTCGCCATAGGCATCCGCCACGGCGAAGCAGTCGCCATGTTTGAGCGCGAACAGCCGGTGCGGTTCCCGTGGGGCCGTTTCGTCGAGAGCCGCCAGTGCGACGGCCGGATCGAGCTTGCGTTCGTCGAGAGGCGTGACACTCATGGCCTCATCCCACGGTCTGGTTTGCTGCCGGACTGGCGACGCGGTTGCCCGGCAGGCTTGCATAGGCCGCCACATATTCATGCGCCATGCGCGTGGCCGAAAAGCGCGTCTCGAAGGTCTTGCGTACCTGGCGGCGGTCGAGTTGCAACAGTTCCGGCACCGAGGCTACCGCATCCTCGATCGATTCCACAAGAAAGCCGGTAACGCCATCGTCGATGATCTCGGGCATGGCGCCGCAGTTCCAGGCGATCACCGGCGTGCCGCAGGCCATCGCCTCGATGACGGCAAGGCCGAAGGGCTCAGGCCAGTCGATGGGAAAGACCAGAGCGGCCGCATTGCCGAGAAACCCGGCTTTGCGCGCCTCTTCGATTTCGCCAATATATTCGACCCGCTCGCCGTCGATCAGCGGTTCCACGCATTCGTGGAAATAGGCCCGGTCGTCGTCGCCGATCTTGGCGGCAAGCTTCAGCTTCAGACCCGCACGCCGCGCGATCTCGATTGCGCGGTCGGGCCGCTTGTCGCGCGACAGCCGGCCGAGAAACGCAAGATAGACGCCTTCGCGTGGCGCCTCGTAGTCGGGCTCATAGAGATGGAGCGGCAGACCGTGCTGGATGGTCGCGATCCAGTTGGCCTGCGGCAACCGGGCACGCTGGCTGCGCGAGATGGAGATCATCGGAAAGTGCGGGAAGCGCCTGTAGGCGGGCGCGAGGTCGGCATAATCGAGGCGTCCGTGCGGCGTCGTCACGGTTCGCTGCGCCATATGCTCAAAAAACGGGAAATGCAGGAAATGGCTGAGGTGGAAATGGATGACGTCGAAGTCGTCGGCGCGGCGGCGTACCTCATCCAGCATGGCCAGATGCGCGGCGATCTCCGACTTCAGCGGGTTCGGATCGAGGCGCAGGGCCCGTTCGCGACAGGGAACCAGGCGGGCCGATGTGACGGCGTCGCCGCTGGCGAAGAGCGTCACGTCATGGCCCAGCACCACCAGCGCTTCGGTCAGGTAGGAGATTATGCGCTCGGTTCCGCCATAAAGCCGTGGCGGCACGGATTCATGGAGGGGGGCAACATGTGCGATTCTCATGCTGCAATTCTCGCCTGGTCCTCATGTCGGAGCATGGTTGCGCCTGTTCGCGGCTCGACCGGTTCAGGGGCGAAATGCCTGCGTGAACGGATGGTTCCCCGGATCAGGTGGTCTGTCTCGGAGAGAAAGCCGGTCTGGAGCTGGTCAGGTGAGGGGAAAAAGGATAACGCCCGCCGCGGGAGGAGGAGCGGCGGGCGTCATATAGGTGGTCGACAATCGGGAGGAGGTGAAAGTCGACCATATTCGTCAGTTTCCGGGAGGAGGTAGAAACCGACGAAATTCAGTAAGCACACTCTACACGGTTCGGGGTGCCGCTCCAGCCTTTATTTCGCATGGCAGCATTGCGTCTTGTGCAATGCAGCAAGGGATGGTCGCCGGTTGGCCTGGTCCCGCCATGCAGCTCGGCGCATGCCTCCCGGCCGCTGGCAACCGTAGCGGCGCTATCAGAAGCTGGTCTACGACTATTCGCTGCTTGATTTAGCTGGCGGTTTGGACTGGGATAGAAACTTGCAAGAACAAGACCGGAATTCGCAAATTCCGGCAGTTGCCGCATCGCGTTTGTAGTGCGGCAAAACCGTTCACAGCCTTGGGAGGGGCTGCTGTGATGACGGACATTCTTATTGTGGAAGATGAGCAGGCGATACTGGAATCGCTTGAATTCATCCTCACCCGGTGCGGGTGGTCGGTCGATGTGGCGCGCGACGGCGAAGCCGCGCTGGAGGCGGCGCTTAGAATCCGTCCCCGCATGCTGCTGCTCGACATCATGCTGCCGAAACGCGGCGGCCTCGATGTACTCAAGACGCTGCGCTCAAACGAGGCGACGGCTTCCACCCTGGTGGTGATCCTCACCGCGCGTGGTCAGCAATATGACCGCCAGGCGGCGATGGACCTCAAGGCGGACGGCTTCATTACCAAGCCATATGCCAATGGCGACGTCGTAAATGCGGTGCGTCGCATTCTCGAAAGCCAGCCGAGCCCTGCCGCCCATGCCTAGGCCGCCCGCATCTTCGCGCGAGGAGCGCACGGACAGGGAGGACATCGCGTTTCTGGTGCCTTTCTTCGGCGTCGTTCTACTTTCGCCGCCGCTTCTCAACCTGTTCGCCGATCTGAGATTGCCGTTCGGGGTGCCTTTCGAAACGGCCTACCTGTTCGGCGTCTGGATACTGGTCATTGCCGGCGCGATCCTGCTGTCGCGCGCGCGCCAGTTCCGTGAAGGCACGCCCAGGACGGATGCAGAAAACGCCGCCCCGTCCGTGGCGGAGCCGCCAGAGTCGACCTGAATGCTGTCGCCCGATTTCGTTATCCTGACCGCGGTCGGCTATGTGGGGCTCCTTTTCCTGCTCGCCTACCTGTCGGATGCCCGCGCCAAGAGCGGCAATGCCGGTTTTCTCAGCTCTCCGGTGGTCTATACGCTGTCGATCTCGGTCTATTGCACGAGTTGGACCTTCTACGGTGCCGTCGGAACCGCGGCTCGCAACGGACTTGAATTCGCGGCGATCTATATGGGGCCGACACTGGTCTTCGTCGGCTGGTGGTTCCTGCTGCGCAAGCTGATCCGCATCGCTCACAGCCAGCACATCACTTCGATCGCCGACTTCCTGTCCTCGCGCTTCGGCAAGTCGAGCCGGCTTGCGGTGCTGGTCACCTTGATCGCCGTGGTCAGCATCACCCCCTATATTGCGCTGCAGCTCAAGGCGATCACCACCTCGATCCAGACCGTTTCGGTCGCCAAGGGCGACGGGACGGACCATCTGGCCACGCTGGACGAGGTGACGCTGGCGCTGGGCGTCGCGATCGGCATGGCGGTGTTCACCATCCTGTTCGGGACGCGCAATGTCGATGCGCGCGAACAGCATCCGGGTGTCGTGGCGGCCATTGCCTTCGAGGCGGTGGTGAAGCTCCTGGCGCTGGTTGCGGTCGGCGTGTTCGTGGTCTTTGGTGTCAGTGGCGGCATCTCCGACATCTATGCGCGTGCGGTGGAAGCAGGTGTGCGCATCCATGAGAACGAGCCTTTCGGCAGCCGCTGGGTGGCCGTGATGTTCCTGTCCGCCTGCGCGGTCATCTGCCTGCCGCGCCAGTTCCAGATCACGGTGGTGGAGAATTCCAACGAGGACCACCTGCGCACCGCCGCGTGGGCGTTTCCTTCCTACATGCTCGTCATGAGCGTGTTCACCATGCCGATCGCGCTTTATGGCCTCTCGACCATGCCGGCGGGATCGAACCCGGACATGTTCGTGCTCACCTTGCCGATGGTGACCGGCCACGATGCGCTTGCGTTGTTCGTCTTCATCGGCGGTTTCTCCAGCGCCACGTCCATGATCATCGTGGCCTCGATTGCCCTGTCGATCATGGTGTCGAATCATATCGTGGTGCCGCTCGCCCTGCGCGCCGTTCCGCTGGGTGAGGAGAGCGGCGAGCGTAACATCGCCCGGCTGCTGCTGCGCAGCCGCCGCATCTCGATAGCGGGCATGCTGTTGCTCGGCTTCCTCTATTTCTGGCTGACACAGGATTCCGACGCGCTGGCGCCCATCGGCCTGATTTCCTTCGCCGGCGTCGCCCAGATACTGCCCGCCATGCTGGCGGCCCTGTACTGGCGTCGGGCGACGATGAAGGGCGCGCTCGCCGGCATCTCGGCCGGTTTCATCGTCTGGGCGTGGACGCTGTTCCTGCCATCTTTCGCCTCCTTCAGCCCGACGATGGCCGAACTTGTCGCCGATGGGCCCTGGGGTGTCGGCGTGCTGCGCCCCGAGGCGCTGTTCGGCATGGCAGACATGGATCCGCTCGTCCATTCGGTGTTCTGGAGCGTGCTTGCCAATGTCTCAACCCTGTTATGTGTTTCGGTGGCGACCAGCCAGAATGCGCTCGAGCGCATCCAGGCTTCGCTGTTCGTCGATGTCTTCCGCCGTTCGCCATCGTTCCAGCCCCGCATCATCCGCGGCTCGGCATCCACCAGCGAACTGTTCTTCGTGGCCGAGCGGGTGCTGGGTTGGGGCCGGGCGCGGGCGCTGTTCGATTCCGCCGGCGTTCCGCACAGGCAGGCCGCTCCGCAACATGGCGTGTCGGCGGACTTCATCGCCCGGCTGGAACGGGAACTGGCCGGCTCGATCGGCTCGGCTTCGGCGCATATCCTGCTCACCAAGGCTGTGGCCGGTGACACGATCTCGCTGGAAGAAATGATGCAGATCGCCGACGAGACCCAGCAGGCCATCGAATATTCGCATGCGCTGGAGCTGAAGTCGCAGGAGTTGCACTCGACCGCCCAGCAATTGAAGGAGGCGAATGCGCTTCTGCAGGATCTTCATCGCCAGAAGGACGACTTCCTGTCGCAGGTCAGCCACGAACTGCGCACGCCCATGACGTCGATCCGGTCTTTCGCCGAGATTCTCATGGTTCCGGAAGATCTGACCCTGGAGCAGCGGGTGCGCTTCATTGGCACCATACACAATGAGAGCGTGCGGCTGACGCGGCTGCTGGACGAAATTCTGGACCTGAGCGCCCTGGAACATGGCGAACGGGGTTGGGAAAACGTTCCGGTCGATGCCGAGGAAGTTCTGGATCAGGCCATTGCCGTGTGCGAGGCGCTGGCCAAGAAGCGCTTCGTCCTGATCGAGAGCGGGACGCGCGCAGGAAGCTGCTTCGTGCTGGCCGATACGGGCAGGCTGAGCCAGGTGTTCATCAACATCATCGCCAACGCCATCTCGCACAACGATTCCGAAAAACCCGTGGTCCATGTCGTCTCGCGATTTATGGCGGACAGTTATGTGGTAGAGATTTCCGACAACGGTCCCGGTATTCCGCCGCAATATCACAACAAGATCTTCGAGAAATTTGTCCGCGCCGAGCCCGACACGATGTCGGATTCCCAAGGGCTGGGCCTCGGCCTCAACATCAGCCACAAGATCATCGACAAGCTGAACGGGCGGCTCGAATTGACGCGCGGCGCACTGCCCGGCGCCTGCTTCCGCATTGTTCTTCCCGTCTGCCAGGAGGCGGGGCCGACCGCAATTGCGGAGAAGGCCTAAACCGGAATTTCCTGTCTGTGAGCACAGTTCAGCCGTGGACATGGAACGCAGGACGGCCCGACTTCCACCGACTGACCACCGAGATCGAGGCCGTCGCCATAGACCGTCCTGTCGGCATGCACGATGTCGCAGGCGAGCATGACGGAGAACACCAGCGGCTTTTCCCGAAAGCTTGCAGCTTGCTTGGAGACCGCTTTGGCAAACAGCAGAAAGCGGCCGCCGCTGGGGAATGTCGAAACCTGCCGTGCCACACCATTGGTCGAAAAGGCATCGTAAATGGGCCAGAGCAGGCAGCCATGGCCGAAGCCCGGTATGGTCAGGCCGGGAAGGGGGAAGCGCTTGGTAAGGCGTCCGGAACGGTCGGCGCGCAGGAAGCCGAAGGGCACGCCCTCGCGCCCCTTGCGGCGCAGCGTGACGAGGCGATGGGCGGCCTGCTCGAAGCTGACGCCCAGAAGGCTGCTCAGCAGTTCGACATCGTAGCGTCTCTCCTCGGCCATGGAGAGAAAATCGTCATAGGGCATCATCATCGCGCCGGCGACGTAGGAAGAAAGCGCGCGCCGGGCCAGCCTTCTGGCTTCATCCGAGGAAAGATCGAGCCGCCCCGTCGCGTCGTCGAGGCTCGCGGAGGCCGCCTGAGCGGCATAGGCCCGCAGCATGCGGAAAGTCCGGGCGGGGCGGGTCATGGATTCCGGAAACGGGAGTGCCGCGGTGCCGATGGTTTCCGGCGCAAGGGCGGCGGCCTGCTGTGTGCGGCAGGCAATGCCGAAACGCTTTTCCAGCGCCTCGGCGATTGTGGCTTCCTGGAGCTTCCCCTCGGCGGCCAGTTCCCGGTGCAGCTCATCGGCAACGGTTTCGAGTTTCGGAAAATGGTTTCTGTTGGCGAAGATCGCTTCATCGACCTCCCTGATGGGCGAGATAGGTCTTTGCCGCGCGGCGGTCTGATCGAAATAGGCGACCAGATTCCGGGTCGTAGGCACCAGTTCCCGGGCCTCCGAATTGATGGTGGCGATGAAGCGGGAGCGTTCCGTGTCCGTAAGGTCGGGAATTTCGGCCAGAATCTCGGCGCCGGACTTGATGCCTGCTATGCGGTTGAGAATTTCATGCAGGAGTTGCGACAGCAGCGGGTCCGATTTCAGCCGGTGCCGAAACACCTCGATCTCCATGGTCGCGTCGGCATAGGCGCGGTGAAGGCGGCCGAGGGCGGCTCCTGCCTCGGGAAAGCGGGCGACGAGATCGCGGATCGCGTCGGGCTCGATGTCGATCCCGGCCATTACCGGTTCGGCCATCAGTTCGCCGATGGCGGCGATGGTGCGCGCTTCGCTCTCGCCGGACAGATGCTCGAGATCGATGCCGAGGCGCTCGCCGATACGCAGCAGGAGCTTGCCGCCGATGGCGCGCTTGTTGTTCTCGATCAGGTTCAGGTAGCTGGCCGAGATTCCGAGCGCGCGCGCCAGCATGACCTGCGACAGTCCTGCGGCGATCCGTTTGCGCCGGATACGGGCGCCAATCGGCGTTCTGACCTGTGCCATTGTAAATTCTTTACACCAATGAATTTACGAATTTTCGATTTTTGACAAAAAACACTTTTAATGTCAAATACTTATTGAGGTTATGACATTTTGTGCCAGACTCTTCCCGCGGAACCGAAAGCGTCGGCCGCGTGGAGGAGATAAAATGGCTACTTTCCGTACCAACAGGCGCACCCTGTTGAAGGGCGCGGGCGCCGGTATCGTTGCGCTCGGCGCGCCGCACATTTTCACCAAGGGCGCGTGGGCCCAGAATTTCTGCAACGACCCGACCAACGGCAAGATCGTGTTCGGCTTCAACGTGCCGCAGACCGGTTCCTATGCGGAGGAGGGGCTGGAGCAGCTCAAGGCCTACGAACTGGCCGTCAAGCATATCAACGGCGAGGGCGATGGCGGCATGCTCAACACGCTCAAGCCGATTGCCCTGAAGGGCAATGGCGTGCTGGGCCGCAAGGTCGAATATGTGACCGGCGACACCCAGACCAACACTGACGCCGCGCGCGATGGCGCCCGCCGCATGATCGAGCGCGACAAGGCCATCATGGTCACCGGCTCGGTCACTTCCGGCGAGGCGATCGCGCAGCAGAGCCTGTGCCAGGAAATGGGCGTGATCTACATGTCCGGCCTGACGCACTCCAACGACACGACTGGCAAGGACAAGCGCCGCTACGGCTTCCGGCATTTCTTCAACGCCTATCAATCCGGCGTCGCCATCGCGCCCTTCCTTGCCAAGGAATATGGCACCGACCGCCGCGCCTACCATCTGACCGCCGACTATACCTGGGGCTGGACGCAGGAAGAGTCGATCAAGAACGCCACCGAGGCGCTCGGCTGGGAGACGGTCGCCACGGTGCGCACGCCGCTCGGCCTTGGCGACTATTCGCAATATCTGACGCCGGTGCTGAACTCGGGCGCCGACGTGCTCATCCTCAACCATTACGGCCACGATATGGTCAACTCGCTGCCGCAGGCGGTACAGTTCGGCCTGCGCGACCGGCAGGCAAACGGCAAGAACTTCGAGATCGTCGTGCCGATGTTCTCCGAACTGATGGCGGTTGGCGCGGGCGAGGCCGTGAAGGGTATCATCGGCACCTCCAACTGGCAGTGGTCGCTGGATGACGAGGGCACCAAGGCCTTCACCAAAGCCTATGGCGAAGCCTATGGTGCGCCACCTTCGCAGTCGGCCCACACCGGCTACGTGCAGGCGATCCTCTATGCCGACGCGGTCGAGCGCGCAGGAACCTTCTATCCGCCGGAGGTCATCAAGGCGCTCGAAGGCTTCGAGTTCGACGGCATGGGCAACGGCCCGACCGTCTATCGCGACAGCGACCATCAGTGCTTCAAGGAAGTTCTGGTCGTGCGCGGCAACGAGAACCCGAGCAGCCGCTTCGACGTGCTCAACGTGATCGGCAAGACGACGCGCGAGGACGTCACCTATGATGCCTCGATCTTCGGCGGAGAATTGGGCCCGTACGAACCCAACGAGTGCTGACGATGACCCGGCCTTGCCCCGCCTGTCCTGAACAGGCGGGGCGCAGGTCCGTCGCCGCCTGCCCCAGAAATCCGCAATGCGCACCGTCTCGCATCGAAGGGTTATTTAGATGAATGTGTTCCTGGCCCAGTTGCTCAACGGGCTGGACAAGGGCGGCGCATATGCGCTGATCGCTCTTGGCCTTACGCTGGTTTTCGGCACGCTCGGCGTCGTGAATTTCGCCCATGGTGCGCTGTTCATGCTCGGCTGCTTCTGTGCCGTCACCTTCCGCTATCTGATCACCCTCGAAACGGTGACCGTCGACCCCGAAAAGCTGTCTCCCTGGGGCGCGCCGGTGGAAATCCGCACCCCGCTGGTGCAGAACTGGTTCGGCGATTTCGGCGCGATCCTGGTCGATTATTCGGTACCGATCTCGATCCTGCTTGCGGTTCCCGTGATGCTTCTCATCGGCATTGCCATGGAGCGCGGTATCATCAAGCATTTCTACAAGCGCAGCCACGCAGAGCAGATTCTCGTCACCTTCGGGCTGGCTATCGTTCTTCAGGAGATCGTCAAGAGCTTCTTCGGCGCCAACCCCATTCCGCAGCCGATCCCGACCGATCTGCGCGGCGCGGCCGATATTGGCGTCTGGTTCGGCATGGCCCCGCATGTTCTCACCTATCCGTGGTGGCGGCTGATCTATCTGCTGTTCTCCGGTCTCGTCATCGGCGGTGTTTTTGCCTTCCTGCAGTTCACCACCTTCGGCATGGTCGTTCGCGCCGGCATGGCGGATCGCGAAACAGTCGGGCTGATGGGCATCGACATCGACCGGCGCTTCACCGTCGTCTTCGGGCTGGCGGCGGTGGTTGCGGGCGTGGCCGGCGTCATGTACACGCCGCTTCTTGCGCCCAACTATCACCTGGGCATGGACTTCCTGGTGCTGAGCTTCGTGGTCGTCGTGGTCGGCGGCATGGGTTCGCTGTCGGGGGCAGTGGCGGCCGGCTTCCTGCTCGGCATCCTGCAGTCCTTCGCGTCGATGACGGAGGTGAAGTCCCTCATTCCCGGCATCGACCAGGTCATCATTTACCTTGTCGCAGTCATCATCCTGCTCGTGCGTCCGCGCGGCCTGATGGGACGGCGCGGAATCATGGAGAGCTGATCCGCCATGTTCTCGCTTTCTCGCAAGGACCTCGTCGCACTCGCGGTTTTTTCCGTCGTGGTGCTGACGATGCCGATCTGGCTGGCGCCACTGGGCGCCTCTTATCCCGGCCTCATGCAGAAATTCGCGATCTATGCGATCTTCGCCATCGGTTTCAACATCCTGTTCGGCCTCACCGGCTACCTGTCCTTCGGCCACGCCGCGTTTCTCGGCGTCGGCTCCTACACGACGGTATGGGCTTTCAAGTTGCTGAGCATGGATGTCTTGCCGGCCATGGTTTTTGCGGTCATCGTCAGCGGCGTGTTCGCCCTCGTCATCGGCTATTTCAGCCTGCGCCGCACAGGCATCTACTTTTCGATCCTGACGCTGGCTTTCGCGCAGATGAGCTACAGTCTCGCCTATTCAGTGCTGACACCGATCACCAATGGCGAGACCGGCCTGCTGCTGGCGCGTAACGATCCGCGTTATCTGGATGCCATCTTCGGCGCGCAAGCCGATGTCGCCGGGCTGCCGCAACCGACGCTGATCGGCAATTCGGTCAGCGGTTATACCGGCTTTTATCTGTGCGCGGTGATCCTGATCCTGGCCTTCTACCTGTCGCAGAAAATATTCGCGTCTCCGTTTGGCATGGCGTTGCGCGGCATCAAGTCCAACCAGACGCGCATGAACTATACCGGCTTCAACACCCGGCCCTACACGCTGGCGGCCTTCGTCATTTCCGGCATGTTCGCCGGCCTGGCGGGTGCGCTCTTGTCGATCACCGATCCGCTCGCGGGCGCGGAGCGCATGAAATGGACCGAATCGGGCAATGTCGTGCTGATGACCATATTGGGCGGCGTCGGCACCCTGTTCGGGCCTGTCATCGGCGCCTGGCTGATCAAATATTTCGAGAATATCTTCTCCGCCATCAACACCAATATGCTCAACAACGCCTTCTCCTTCCTGCCGGACGGCGTGCAGGGCTTCGTGGTGACGGTGCTGTCGAAATTCGTCGGCGAGGGCTGGCAGCTCACGCTGGGCCTGATGTTCGTGCTGATCGTGGTATTCCTGCCTGGCGGCCTGGTTGAAGGCTTCCATCGTTTCATGGCGCGCCTCAGACGCCGAAAGGAGGCGCCTGAGCGCGTCTCCTCCACGCAACCGGCGGAGTAGGAGGCGGACGCCATGAGCATAACACCACCCAATATCATCCTCCACGCGGCCGACGTTCACAAGAACTTCGGCGGTCTGCGTGCGCTCTCCGACATTGACCTGCAGGTCGAGGAAGGCAAGACGCACGCCATCATCGGCCCCAACGGCGCCGGAAAGTCGACCTTGCTCAACGTGATCATCGGGCGCATCCCGCCGTCGAGCGGAGCCGTCATCTTCGATGGCACCGTGCTGACCGGCAAGGCGCCTTACGAGATCAACCAGCTCGGCATTTCGCGGGTGTTCCAGACGCCGGAGATATTTCCGGACCTGCCGGTGCTGCACAACGTCATGGCGCCCGCCTTTGCACGGCGCGACGGCGCTTTCCGTGTCAACATGCTGCGCAGCGTCGGTTCCGAGCACGAGATCCGCGAGGAGGCCGAAGCCATTCTCGACGACATCGGCCTGCATGGCCGTCGCGAGCATCATGCGGGTTCGCTGTCGCGCGGCGACAAGCGGCGGCTGGAACTGGCCATGTGCCTCATCCAGCGGCCGCGCCTGTTGCTGCTCGACGAGCCGACCGCCGGCATGAGCCGGCATGACACCAACACCACCATCGAGCTTCTGCGCAAGATCAAGTCCAGTGGCATGACCAAGGTGATCATCGAGCACGACATGCATGTCGTCTTCTCGCTGGCCGACCGCATTTCGGTGTTGGCGCAGGGGCGCATCATTGCATCGGGGCTGCCGCAGGAGATCAAGGAAGACCCGCGTGTGCAGGAAGCCTATCTGGGCGGAGGCGTGGAATGAGCGTGATGATGATGAAACGCGAAGCGATCTCGGCCGCCACCGAGGCCGATCCCTCCAAAGCCTTCTTCGCCGTGCGCGACGCTCACGCCTATTATGGCGAGAGCTACATCGTGCAGGGCGTCACGCTTGACGTGCGCAAGGGCGAAATCCTGGCGTTGCTCGGCCGCAACGGGGCCGGCAAGACCTCCACCTTGCGCACCATTGCCCGCATGGACGATCCGGAGCTGCGCTCGGGCGAAATCTGGCTGGAGGGCAAGCCGCTCCACACCATGAAATCCTGGCAGGCCTCGCGCGCCGGTATCCAGATGGTGCCGGAAGACCGGCGCATTATTCCCGGCATGACGGTGGAGGAAAACCTCATCCTGGCGCAGGTGGCGCCGGGGCACGGCATGTCGGTGGAAGAACTCTACGAGCATTTCCCGCGCCTTGCCGAGCGGCGCAAGCAGGAGGCGGTGACCATGTCCGGCGGCGAGCAGCAGATGCTGGCCGTGGCGCGGGCACTGGCGCGGGAGGTGAAGCTCCTGTTGCTCGACGAGCCCTATGAAGGGCTGGCGCCGGTCATCGTCAAGGAGATCGAGCGCATCGTCTACGGTATCAAGGAGCGCGGCATCACCACCATCATCGTGGAGCAGAACGCGGTTGCGGCGCTTCGCCTTGCCGACCGCGCCGTCATCCTCGACACCGGGGAGCTCGTCTTTGCCGGGTCGGCGAAGGAGCTTCTCGAAAGCGAGGAGTTGCGCAACGAATATCTGGCGATCTGATCGTCTGTGATGCCGACCGCCTTAACGCTGCTGATGGCGCATGAGGCGGCGTTCCAGCGCGCGCACGAGGGTGATCAGGATCAGATTGGTCACCAGATAGAGCGCGCCGGCAATGGCGAATATCTCGAACACGGCATAGGTCTGGCTCATCAGCCGCTTGGCGTAGCCGGTGACTTCCAGCACGGTGATGGTGGACGCCAGGCTGGTGCCTTTCACGGTCAGCACCAGTTCGTTGCCATAGGCGGGCAGGGCCTGCCGGATCGCGAGCGGGAACTCGATGCGGCGGAAGCGCAGAACCCGCGACATGCCGCAGGCCTGGGCGGCCTCGATGAGACCCGCCGGCACCGACATCAGCCCGCCGCGCAGGATCTCGGACGTGTAGGCGGCGGTGTTCAACGCCAGCGCCAGCACCGCGCAACGGGCGCCATCGCTGACCACCCACCACAGCGCGGCGTTGTCCTTGACCAGGGGAAGCTGGCCGAGGCCGTAGTAGAACAGGAAAATCTGCACCAGCAGCGGCGTGCCGCGGAACACGGTGCTGTATCCCTTGGCGAAGCCGGATAGGAATCGGTTCGACGATATCCGCATGATGGCCAGGCCCAGGCCGAGATTGAAGCCGATCGCCACCGAGAGGAAGGTGAGCATGGCGGTGACGTTCAGTCCCTTCAACAGGACCGGAACCGCTTGCCGGATGAGGTCGAGATCCATCGGATTACTTCCTTGAGCGGAGCCTGAGCAGGCGTTCGGCCTGATCGATGCCGGTCTGGCTGACCAGCGTGATCGCGAGATAGACCACTGCCGCGATGAGATAGAAGATGAAGGGGTGACGGGTGGTGTTGGCGCCGATGAAGGCCGTGCGCATCAGTTCCTGCAGCCCCACCACCGACACGAGCGCGGTGTCCTTGATGGTGACCTGCCAGACATTGTTCATGCCGGGAATGGCGATGCGCAGCATCTGCGGCGCTATGATGCGGCGAAAGATGCGCGGACCCGGAAGCCCCAATGCGCGGGCAGCCTCGATGTGACCCTGGGGGATGGCCGCCAGGGCGCCGCGCACGACCTCGGTGGAATAGGCGCCCGAGATCGCCCCTATGGCGATCACCGCGATGACGAACGCATAGCCGCTGTCGGCGAGTCCGGCATAGCCGAAGGCGGTCGCCACCCTGGTCACGAATTCGACCGAGCTGAAAAACAGAAGATAGATGATCAGCAGTTCGGGCACGCCGCGAATGACCGCCGTATAGCCGTCCACGATATAGGTCAGCGGGCGAATGCGGCCCCATTTGATCAGACCGCAGATTATCCCGACGACGAAGCCGCCGATCATCGCGGCTATCGCCACGGCAATGGTGATCGCCGCTCCGCGCATGATGGCGCTGACCCAGCCGCCTTCCCATACCTGCAAAAGACCGAATTCCATCGGCTACGCCCACGCTGGTTTGTGGTGGTTGTGTCCTGAGGCGGTGTTGCGCTGCCTTCAGGCGTGAGTCGGCTGCCCGCGTGCATGCAAGGCGGGCAGCCATTTCGGCATCACTTGCAGGGCAGGGAGATGTCCGTCTTGAACCACTTCTCGCTGGCCTTGCCGATCGAGCCGTCGGCAACGAGTTCGCACAGCGCCTTGTCGATTTCGGCCTTGAGCGCGGTGTTGTCCTGCGCGATGCCGACGCCGATGCCTTCGCCGAGCGACGAGTCGTAGGTGCTCTGGATCTTCACGTCCACGAGCTGGAAGTTCTGGCCATCCGGCTTGGCAAGGAAGTCCTGCAGTGCCGACAGGTCCGCAAATGCCGTATCGATGCGGCCGGTAGCCAGGTCGATCTGCATCTGGTCGAGCGTGTCATAGGTCTTGAGGTCGGCGCCGGGCACGCGCTTTTCGAGGAAATGCGCATGGGTGGTGCCTGCCTGCACGCCGACCTTCTTGCCGTCGAGCGACTTGAGCAGCGTGTCGATGTCCTTGATGCCGGCGAGGTCGGACCCCTTCGGCGCCACGAACATATTGGCAAGCTCGGCATAGCCGATGCTGAAGTTGATTTCCTTCTTGCGCTCCTCGGTGATCGACATTCCGGAGATGATGACGTCGAAGCGCTTGGCCTTCAGCGCCGGGATCAGGCCGTCGAAAGCCTGCACGACGAAGCGGCACTTCCTGTCCAGCTTGGCGCAAAGGGCCGCGCCGACATCGGCGTCGAAGCCGGTGACGTTGCCGGCGGCGTCGGCCATGCTCCAGGGCGGATAGGCGCCTTCGGTGCCGATCGAGAGTTCGCCGGCGGCGAACGAGCTGCTCACCCCGGCAGCGAGGAAAGCGAGCAGCGAAAGAACTTTCAATTTCATGTTTTCAGTTCCCCATTGTTGACGTTTGTTGATTTGCATCGGGCTCGGCGCCCGGTTGCTCCTTGAAGCGCGCCCGGTCAGAGCGTGCGCGCCAGGAACTGGCGCAGACGTTCCGAACGCGGGTTGGCGAAAAGTTCCGCCGGCGCGCCCTCTTCCTCCACCTTGCCGCGATGGAGAAAGAGGATCTTGTGCGACACCTCGCGCGCGAACTGCATTTCGTGCGTCACGAGGATCATCGTGTTGCCCTCCTCGGCAAGCTGCCGGATGACGCGCAGCACCTCGCCGACCAGTTCAGGGTCGAGCGCCGATGTCGGTTCGTCGAGCAGGATGACCTTGGGCTGCATGGCGAGCGTGCGCGCGATCGCCGCGCGCTGCTGCTGGCCGCCCGACAACTGGCCCGGATAATGGGCGTGCTTGTCGGAAAGCCCCACTTTCCTGAGCAGTTCGTGGGCGCGCTCGACCGCGTCGGCGCGACGCTCCTTCAGTACATGCACCGGCGCTTCGATGATGTTTTCGAGCACCGTGAGATGCGGCCACAAATTGAAGCTCTGGAACACCATGCCGACGCGGGCGCGGATACGCTCGACCTGGCGCATGTCGGCCGGCTGGGCTTTGCCGTCGGACGCTTTCTTCATCCGGATTTCTTCGCCATCGACGATGATGCGGCCGTCATTGGGCTGTTCGAGAAGGTTGATGCAACGCAGGAAGGTGCTTTTCCCCGACCCGGACGAGCCGATCATGGAAACCACCTCGCCGGCGCTTGCCGACAGGCCCACGCCGCTCAGCACCTCGAGCTGGCCAAAGCTCTTGTGCAGGTTGACGACTTCGATCGCCGGCGTTGCGCGCGCCGCACTTGCCGCAGGATGCGGCTGAACAATGGTCGTGGCCATCGCGGGCGCACGGGATGCATCGTTGCACCCGCCAGCGTCCACCGCCTTGAGATCGGCAAAGGCGCGATCGAAATAGCGCAGGCTGGTGGCCAGGCAGTTCCACTGCCAATCGGGATCTTCGGGAATGAAAGCAGCGCGCAATGTTGCCTTGATGCGTTGACCGAGCGGTGAATCGACCTTGCCGTAGAGATGCAGCCAGTTGTCGGCCTGCACCGCGTCCATGACCACAGGACCATCGAGCGTGCCGCACTCGATGACGAGCGGGAGGACGCGGGCATCAGGCATGGCCTTGCGGACTGCGGCCGAGACATAACCCGTCGCAGTGGCGGCGATGCCGGTGTCGGTGGTGGCCTCCTTGCCGGTCAGCACTACCGACAGAGCCGGACCGAACACCGCCTTGCCCCAGGCAAGACCGTCATGCTCGTTCTCGGCGACCGAGAGAAGGGCAGGGTAGCCGTAGGGGCCGGCTCCGGTATGGAGGTCGAACACGATGGCTTCGCGGGCCGCGCCTGCGAAGCTTGAAAGGATGTCATGCAGCGTACGGTTTGACCATGTCGGGCCTGTGCCCCCGAAAAACAGCCCGTCGGGGAAGTCGTACTGGCCGGCCTCGACGATGGGCGCCAGCCCTGCATGGCCGCCCAGTTTGGCTGTGGCCGCCGCCAGCGCTTCGTCGGCATTTGCGCGCCCGGAGCCTTCCCATTCACGCCAGACGAGCGCTCCGTGAAGGTCCGCATATCTGTCGTTTTTCGGGGCGCCGGCCTGCCAGTCGACGAAATTGCGGTTAAGGTCGACATTGTCTTCGTTGACCCGCCGCGACCATGCCGTGCCCCAGGGATTGATGAGATGGATGGCAAGGATGGCCGTATCTTCCGGCAACCGCCATGGCGCGTTCTCCTCCAGCCATTGCGTCTGGCATGCCGAGCCGAACTGGCCCTCGACCCCATGGGTGCCGGAGATCAGCACCATCAGCTTGGACGCGTTGCGGCGGCCGATCAGGGCCACGTCTGTGGCTAGGGCTTCACCGCCCGGACCGTGCAGCGGGTGCACATATTCCGTCAGCTCCGCGCCTGCGCGCTCGGCAGCCTTGCGGAATCGTTGCCGCAGCTCGGCGAAGCCTACGGAATAGGGGCGCGGCGCGGACACATCACGCATGGGCTTCAGCTCCGTTCTGGTTGTTGTTGTCGGTTTGTGAAGCGGGAGGCTGTATATGATTCATCGGCGCGTGACCTGTCCCAACGCACTCATGAAGTGATCATTTTCCGCGGCGGTGCCGATGGTGACGCGCAGATAGCGCTCGTAGCCCTTCTCACGCCATGCCTTGACGATGATGCCTTGCCGGAGCAGCACGGCTGCGAGGCTTGCGCTGTCACCGCCGCAATCGAAGAACAGGAAATTGGTCTGCGAAGGCGCGACCGTGAAGCCAAGTCCTTGCAGCGTTATTGCAACACGCTGGCGTTCGCCGCGCAGGCGCTCGACCGAAGCCAGCATCCAAGCCTCGTCGCCCAATGCGGCGATTGCAGCGGCTTGCGCGGCCGCGTTGACGTTGAACGGGGTCTTGGCGGCGGTGATCACCCGCGCCAGTTCGGCATTGCAACAGACTGCATAGCCGACCCGCAGCCCGGCGAGGCCATAGGCCTTGGAAAAGGTGCGCAGCACGACGAAAGCAACACCGCTTTCGCGCAGTATCTTCAGCCCGTCGGGACAAGTGGCGTCGGCGAATTCGAAATAGGCTTCATCGAGCACGAACAGCGTGCCCGGCCTGACCGCCGCGATCAGCCGTTCCAGCGACGACCGGTCGAGGGCCGGGCCGACGGGGTTCCACGGCGAGGACAGGAAGACGATGCGCGGGCCGGCGGCTATCGACCGCTCAAGCGCGTCAAGATCGAAGGCAAGATCGGCCGTCATCGGCACCTTGACGACCTCGGCCCCTTGCGCGAGCGGTTCGATCTCATGCAGTCCGAAGCTCGGCACAACCGTCGCCACCCGGCTGCCGGGCACCAGCATGGCGCGCGAAACGGCAGCGATCATCTCCTCCGAGCCGTTGCCGACTACGATCGTATCGGGCGCCACGTCCAGCTTGCGGCCAAGGGCGGCACGCAGCGCGGTGCAGGCTGGGTCGGCATAGCGCCAGGGCTCCAGCGCGGGCGAGGAGAGGGCGGCCAGAACCGCCGGCGAACAGCCGTCGGGGTTTTCGTTGCTGGCAAGACGCGCAATGTCGGCGCGGCCCGAGATGGAGCGCGCGACCGCGATGTTCATGCCGGCATTATAGGGCGGCAGCGCCGCGACATGCGGATTGAAGGCCAGTGCGTCTGCCGGGATGTCGTCGATTGTGTGGTCCACGCCGTTGCTTCCGTTCTCTGGGGCTTACCTGGAGTGCGTATTGGTATTCGGGCGCCGCGCCCGTCATAAATCCAAGGCGATGGACCCTTTCGGCTTCGAGCAGCACAGCAGCACTTCGCCGGGCGCGAGTTCGTCGAGCGGCTCTTCGAAATATTCGACTTCTCCGGAAATCAGACGCGATTTGCAGGTGCCGCAAATACCGGCCCGGCAACTGAATTCCGGCGAGAGTCCCTGATCCTCTGTAAAGGCAAGGAGCGATTCCGCCGCGCTGTCCCATATGGCCGTGCGGCCGGACTTCCGGAATTCGACCGTCTCCGCTCCAGCCGGAATCTCTGTCCGCACCGGCGTTGGCGCAGGCGCGGCGGGCTGTTCGAGCAACGTTGCCGGTCCGAAGAACTCATAGGCGATGCGCTGGCGCGGAACGCCGAGCCCGCGCAGCAGCCCATGGACCGCCTGCATGAAGGGCGACGGGCCGCAGAGATAGAAGTCGTAATCATCGAGCGGCAGAAGGCTTTGCAGAACCTCGCGCGTGACCACGCCCTCGCTGTGATGCCGGTGGGCCTTGTGATCCGCCTCAGTCGGGAAGCGATAGCAGAAATGTATGTTCACACCCGGCCGCGATGCCGCTACCGTCTCCACTTCGTCGCGCAGCGCGTGCACGTCGCCGTTCTCGCAAGCGTGGATGAAGAACACCTTCCGCTCGCTGCCGGCCAGCGCATGCAGCATCGAGACCAGCGGGGTCAGCCCGACGCCACCACTGAGCAGCACAACAGGCCGGCTGCTTTCGCGGTCGAGCACGAAGTCGCCGCGCGGCCCCTCGGCGATCAGGACGTCGCCGACCTCGATCCGGTCGTGCAGATGGCAGGAACCGACGCCGTCCGGCACGTCGCCGGCAGGTGCCGCCTCGCGCTTGACGGTGATGCGGTAGGAACCATGGCGCTCCGGCGAACAGGAAACGCTATAGTTGCGCAGCACGAAATCGCCGCCGCTCGGGGCAGGGATGCGGAAGATCAGAAACTGTCCCGCCTCGAACGGCCGCCAGCCGTCCGGGTCCACCGGCTCCAGATGGAACGAGGTGATGATGGCGCTTTCACGCACCTTGTCCACCACCTTGAGTTCGCGAAATCCGCTCCGGCGTACGTTGACGGGGGCGGTGAAGGCGTTCATTCGGCCGCTGCCAATTGCTGGTCTTCGGCCGCTATCAGCTTGGCCAGATTGCGACGGAAGCGCAGCGGGCCGACATCGATCTTCAGGTCGAGGTTGGGCGTGCGCTTGTTGGCCATGCCCTTGTGCACGGCGTTGAGCACGACGCGGTCCTCATCGAAGGCGCCACGCACCGACTTGGCGAACTGGCGCGACACCTCTTCGTCGTCGGGCGCGAAATTGCGCATCTGGAACCAGTAATATTTGGTGTGGTTCTCATCGACGGGGGTCATGAAGTTGTAGCTGTCCATGAGGAAGACATCCTCATGGTAGGGCTTGCCTTCCCCGCCGGTGTTGGCCGGCACGAAGATCGCCTTGATGATGGCGTTGCTCGGATAGCGCACCTCATAGTGCTGCTTGCGGTCGCAATTGCCGGGGAATTTCAGATAGGGCGCGTAGAAGGGGGCGGGCTCGACATCGGTCATCCAGCGCCAGACGGTCACGCCGTCTTCGCCGACGGTGGTTTCGAGCGGCGCTTCCTCGGCGGCCGAATTGCCGAACGAGCTCTGATGCACCCAGGCGACATGCGAGGGGTCGAGCAGATTGTCGGTCATGTAGAGATAGTTGCACTCGAGCGTCATGGATTCGCCGCGATTGACGCCCCAGTCGGGATCGCCCCAGTGCTCGACCTGGAAAATCTTCGCCGGATCGGCCAGGGCCGGGTCGCCCATCCAGACCCACAGCAGGCCGTAGCGCTCGGCAATCGGATAGCTGCGCACCTGTGCCACATGGGGAATCTTCTCGGCGCCCGGAACGCGGGTGCAGGTGCCGGTGCAGTCAAAGGTCAGGCCGTGATAGCCGCATTCGACATTGTCGCCCTTGATACGCCCCATGGAGAGCGGCAGCTTGCGGTGCGGGCAGGCATCTTCCAGCGCGGCTGCCACGCCATCGGTCCTACGATAGAGAACGATTTCTTCGCCGAGAATCTTGATCGGCTTCAACTCGTTGTTGCCGACCTCGTGATCCCACGCGGCGACATACCAGCAATTCCTGAGAAACATGGCCGCATCCTCCCCGGAGACCTCGTTTGATTGACCAAGGCTAGCGTGGACGCCGCGACGCAAAAAGGACTTGCATCTGCGTTTTATTTTAGAAAAACTAAAACAAAAAACACTTCGATGGATGCATGTGATGAAATCGCCTCCCTTGCGCGCAATTCAGGCCTTCGAGGCTTTTGGCCGGCTCGGAAGCGTAACGGGGGCGGCCGAAGAGCTGGGCGTTTCGGCCGGAGCCGTCAGCCAGCAGATTCGCAAGGCGGAAGAGACGCTCGGCGTGCAGCTTCTGGAGCGGCGCGGCAGGGTCGTGACCATGACCTCCTGGGGACGCCTTTACCACTCGGCCATATCGACGGGCTTTTCCCATATCCGCGAGGCGCAGGAGCTGCTCGAGCGGGCGCGCACCGAAAGCGCCCTTACCATCTCGTGCCTGCCCTCGCTTGCCAGCAAATGGCTGGCGCCGCAGCTCTTTGACTGGCAGGCACGTCATGTCGGCGCCACGGTGCGGCTGATCGGCGCCGAGGAGGAAGTGCGGTTCGGTGAAGAACCATTCGACTTCCGCATTTCCTATGGCGTCAAGAACCGCGATTACGATCATTTTTCGGAACTGTTCACCGACTGGGTGGTGCCGGCCTGCTCACCGATGCTGCTGGAGCGGCAGCCGCTGCGCAGGCCGGCGGACATCCTCGAGCGCCCGCTTCTCGCCATCGAATGGGCGCGCGACCATCGCTCGCCCCCGACATGGGCGGAATGGGCGGCAAGCATCGGCGAAAGGCATCGCAAGGTTGCGGGAGACGTGGCGTTCTCGATGTCCAGCGCGGCCATCGATGCGGCGGTAAACGGCCGGGGCTTCGTGTTGGCGCAACTTTCCATGGCCGGAGACGACATAGCCTCCGGCCGGCTGGTGGTGCCGTTCAACCTGCCGCTGAAGCTGCCGCATCCCTATTTCCTCGCCTGGGACCGTTCGGCGCTGCAAAAGCCGTTCGGATCCGAATTGCGCACATGGATGATGTCGATCGCTGCTCAACATGGCGCGAAATATACAAGGCAGCAGACACATGCGCTTTGAGGGGATGGCTTGCGATCATCCCGGCTTTGACGCCTTGCGGTGGCCAATGCGCCACCGGGGAGGTGGCATAAAGATGCCTTATGTGCGCATTTTTTGAATAAATTTTTGTAATGCTGTTGTCGAATTTAGTCTCGCTGCATCAGGTCCGGTTACCAGGAGGAGCAGTGTAATGACCGATGACGTACCACATCTCATGACCGACGACATGCTGCACGTTATGAAGTGGCATAACGGCGAGAAGGACTATTCGCCCTTCTCCGATGCCGAGATGGCGCGCCGGCAAAATGACGTGCGCGGCTGGATGGCCAGGAATGATGTCGATGCGGCGCTGTTCACGTCCTACCACTGCATCAACTACTATTCGGGCTGGCTCTACTGCTATTTCGGCCGTAAATACGGCATGGTCATCGACCACAACAACGCCACCACCATTTCGGCCGGCATCGACGGCGGGCAGCCATGGCGCCGCAGCTTCGGCGACAACATCACCTATACCGACTGGCGGCGTGACAATTTCTACCGCGCCGTGCGCCAGTTGACGCCGGGCGCCAAGCGCGTCGGCATCGAGTTCGACCATGTCACGCTCGATTTCCGCCGCCAGCTCGAGGAGGCGCTGCCGGGCGTCGAGTTCGTCGATGTCGGCCAGCCTTCGATGTGGATGCGCACAATCAAGTCGGCCGAGGAACACAAGCTGATCCGCGAGGGCGCGCGCGTCTGCGACGTCGGCGGCGCGGCCTGCGTGGCCGCGGTCAAGGCCGGCGTGCCGGAGCATGAGGTGGCCATTGCCACCACCAACGCCATGATCCGGGAAATCGCCAAGTCGTTCCCCTTCGTGGAACTGATGGACAGCTGGACCTGGTTCCAGTCCGGCATCAATACCGATGGCGCGCATAACCCGGTCACCAACCGCATCGTGCAGTCGGGTGACATCCTCTCGCTCAACACGTTCCCGATGATCTTCGGCTACTACACCGCGCTCGAGCGCACCCTGTTCTGCGATCATGTCGATGACGCCAGCCTCGACATCTGGGAGAAGAACGTGGCTGTCCATCGCCGCGGGCTCGAACTCATCAAGCCGGGCGCGCGCTGCAAGGACATCGCGCTTGAGCTCAACGAGATGTATCGCGAATGGGACCTGCTGAAATACCGTTCGTTCGGCTACGGCCATTCCTTCGGGGTGCTGTGCCACTATTACGGCCGCGAGGCGGGCGTGGAGCTGCGCGAGGATATCGACACCGTGCTGGAACCCGGCATGGTGGTGTCGATGGAACCCATGGTGATGCTGCCGGAAGGCACGCCGGGCGCCGGCGGCTATCGCGAGCACGACATCCTCATCGTGCAGGAGGACGGTGCCGAGAACATCACCGGCTTCCCCTTCGGCCCCGAGCACAACATCATCAGGAACTGACGGGATCGGAGGCTTATCGTGGGCTTCCATATTCCTCACGACTGGCCGGATCGGTGGATGGACAAGCCGTCCGTCCACCGTCGCCCGGCACCGGGCCTGGGCGCGGCAGATTTGTCGCGCCTTGCCGCGCAGGTCATTGCCGCGATGTGCAAGCATGTTTCCAAGCCAACAGGAGCGCCCGTGCCTGATGGGCGCAAAGCCGACCGGAAGCGCGGACTTGACATGCCGTGGCGATCTTTCTGATTGGACATCAAAAGCCGCGGGGACACCGCGGCTTTTCATACGGAAAACGTCTTGCAATCTAAGTGCTTGACCCCAGTCCGAAGGACCGCGTCAGCGAAAAGTGGAAATCGGTTTTCGCAAACGTCATCGGACTCTAACGCGGAAATTCGGTTTCCAGAGCCTTGACTATGCCATCGGCGCAGACCTGAAGCAGGATCTCGCCTTTTTCGGCCGAGGCTTCCTTCGGCGAGGACAGCGTGCCGCTGGCGGGCGTCCATTCCGGCTTGGGCGGATAGACGTCATAGGGCGGGAAGCTTGCCGGCGCATGGTCGATCGCGCGCTCCAGGCGCACCTGTTCGGGGTAGAGTGCCAGCATCAGGGAAGTTTCCAGCACGCCGCCATGTTCGATCTCCCAACCGGGGAAACCCTTCGGGTAAAGCCGGTTGATCGTGTCCTTGTCGACGAAATCCCAATAGGAAAGCACGACGACCTTCATGTCGTCGATGCCGCTCCATTTGAGCTCGCGCAGCGCCAGATCGATGCCTTCGATGATGAACCAGGAATTCTCGAAATGCCCGTTGAACAGGCAGATGCGGCGTACGCCGTGGCGGGCGAATTCCTTCAGGACGTCGCGTAGCGCCGCAACCAGTGTGGCGCCGTCGAGGCTGGTGGTGCCCGGCAAGTGATTGCCGCCGCCGGATTTCTGATGCGACTTGTAGCCATAAGTGAAGGGCGGGGCGACCAGCGCGCCGATGCGGCTTGCCACGCGGCGCGCGAACTCGACGGGCAAAAGCACATCGACATTCATCGGCATGTGGTGGCCGTGCTGTTCCATCGAGCCGATCGGCAGCAGGATCGGCGTGTCTCCCCCTCGCACCCTGGCGTCATAGTCGGCCCAGGAAAGCTCGGCTGCGAAAACGGACTGCTCAGGCATGGACATCTCCCATTTTGTCTTGCAGCCAACAATTGAGGCTATTGCGAAGATATGAGAAATTTATAATCGTCATCCTTGTATGAGGATTTGAAATCCATGCGCAACATCACCAACTTCCAGACCGATCTGCTGCGGACCTTCGTTTCGGTCATCGACCTTGGCGCCTACACCAAGGCCGGCGATGTGCTGGGCCGCACCCAGCCGGCGATCTCGCTGCAGATACGCAGGCTGGAGGACCTGGTCGGTGCACCGGTCATCAAACAGGTCGGGCGCACGCTGATGCTGACCGGCGAGGGCGAGATGCTGTTGAGCTACGCCCGCGAAATATTGCGGCTCAATGACGAAGCGGCGTCCTATTTCAACCGCGCCAAGATTTCGGGCGTGCTGCGGGTGGGGTTGCCGAACGACTATGCGGTGGCGTTCCTGCAGGGTGTGATCACCGAATATACGCGCCGGCATTCGGAAATCTCGCTGGAGATATATTGCGGCTGGAGCGCCGAGATTCTCGACCGGCTGCGTGCCGACGAACTCGACCTTGCCATCGCCATGGTCAACAGCGAAAGGGCGCAATATCTCTCCCGCACATGGATCGAGCGGCCGATATGGGCGGCTGCGGAGGGCGTGACCTTCGATCTTGCGGGGAATATTCCCCTTGCCGCCCATCCCGAAGGCTGCGCCTACAGGGAACGCATGATCCAGGCGCTTGACGCAGCCCGCGTGCGCTGGCGTGTGGCCTATACGGGGCCGGGCATCAGCGGGTTGCAAAATGCCGTCCTCAACGGTCTCGGCGTCAGCGCGCTCACCCGCTACACGATGCTGCCCGGCATGCGCGAACTGGATGAACGGGACGGCTTTCCGGCACTTGCCGAAATCCGTGTCGGGCTATTCTACAAGCATCCGCGCCTGTCGGACGCGGGCATCAGGCTGATCAACCACATCATCGCCAGACTGGACGAGGCCGGCGTTTCCGGCGACCTCATGCGCGCGTCCGGAGAGCTCGATCGGCAATAAGCAGCGTAAATGCGGAAATTATCAGAATTAATTTTCCAAATATATTTGCTCTGCATACCCTTGCGGAAACAAAACCAAAAAAGGGGAATGCGATGACGATCAAGGGCGTGTTGTCGGGGCCGCGCACCCGGCGCGAAATTCTCAAGGGCGCGAGCGTATTGGGGGGCGGCGTTCTCGCGATGCCTTACCTTAGCCGGCTCGCTTTCGCCGAGCCCGTAGAGCTTACCATGCTGGCTTGGTACGGCCATGCCGAGCCTGATGTCGTTGCCGAATTCGAGGCGGAAAACAACGTCAAGTTCAAGCCGAAATACTATACCGGCGGCGACAATATGCTGGGCCTGATCGCTCAGTCCCCTCCCGGCACCTTCGACCTCATCCTGTCCGATGCCGAATATGTGCAGCAGCTCAACGCTGCGGGCTATATCGAGGAACTCGACCCCAAGGACTACAATTTCGACGATTATTTCCCCGAGTTCCAGCAGTTCCCCGGCCATTGGAAGGATGGCAAGCTCTATTCGGTGCTCACCCGTTTCGGCTTTCTCGGCGTCGCCTACAACACCGAGGCCATCACTGAAAAGGAAGCCTCGACCTACAATGTCTATTGGGCGGAGAAGCTGAAGGGCAAGGTCGGGCATTTCGACTGGCATCTGCCCAATCTGGGTCAGATCAGCCTGCTCAACGGCAATGCCTCGCCCTATGACATAGACGAGGCGGCCTGGAAGGCGGTGCAGGAAAAGACCTTGTCGCTGCGCCCGCAGATCGGTGGCTTCTTCGACTATGGCGGCACTTTCTCGTCGCTGCAGAACGGCCAGATGCTGGCCATGGCCGGCATCGGCGACTGGATCACCGGTACGCTGGAGCGCAACGGCGCCAAGGTGCGCAGCGTCATTCCGGAGGAGGGCGGGCTTCAGTTCACCGAATCCTTCTCCATCGGCAAAGGCACCAGGAAAGCGGAGCTGGCCAGGAAGTGGATCCAGTACATCACCTCGCCCAAGGGGCAGGTGAAGTCGGCCAATATGGCGGCCTATCCCTGCCTCATCCCCAACAAGAAGGGCTGGGAGCTTCTGGCCAAGGAAACGCCCGAGGAGGCCAAGCGGCAGGGCATGCTGCTCAATGAGCACAACGCCATGGATCTGATCCGCGACGGCCGCATCAAATACCGCCAGCTACCGGTACAGCAAAGCCTTGAGGACTGGAACGATTTCTGGTCCGAATACAAGGGCTCGTAGCTTGCAGGGCCGTTAAGGCTTCAGCATTGTGAGCATCGGGGCGCGGGCGTTCGCGTCTGCCCCCAACCGGCAATTCCTGCACGGTGTGGGCCGAGCAGACGTGCCAACAATCTGGACCCCACGCGATGCGGAAATCGATCACACTTTACGGACTGACCTTTTCGCTGCCGATGCTGGTCTGGCAGGCCCTGTTCTTCCTGGCGCCGCTGCTCTTCCTGATCGCGCTGAGCTTCTGGACGGTCAGGAACTTCCGGATGGAGCCCGACTTCGACACCGTCAACTGGGTGCGTATGCTCGGCCGCGGGGTCTTCTGGGACGCCTATCTGCGTACCTTCGGGCTGGCGACCGCCGCCGCCGTCATCACCAGCGCGCTCGCCTTTCCCTGCGCCTATGCCATTTCCTTCAAGCTGTCGGAAACGGCGCGCCGCTGGGCCATCTTCCTGATGGTCATCCCGTTTTTCACCAGCTATCTGGTGCGCGTCTATTCCTGGCAGATATTCCTGTCGGACAACGGCATCATAAACGCCTTGTTCGCCAAGGTCGGGCTGGGGCCATATGGCATGCTCAACTCCAATTTCGGGACCATGGTCGGCTATCTGACACTGAGCTTCCCGCTGGTTGTCCTGTTGCAGCTCTTCAGCCTGATCTTCGTCGACAGGACGCTGATCGAGGCTGCGCACAATCTGCGCTGTGGCCGGCTGCGCACGGTGTTCGAGGTCGTCGTGCCGTCGGCCAGGGTCGGCCTCGTAATCGCGGCGCTGTTCTGTTTCATCCTGACATTCGGTGACTTCGTGAGCCCGCTTTATCTCGGCGGCGGCGACCCGCCCACGCTGTCGATCCTGATCACCGACACCACCAAGTCCGGCCAGCAGTGGCCGCGGGCGGCGGTGATTGCCCTGACGATGATCGCAACGCTGCTCGCGGTCGCCTTTGCCGCGGTGAGCTACGCCTACAGGGAGCGCGGACGATGAACGACTTCAACCGCAACCGGCTGATCGACTGGGCGCTGAAGCTTTACGTGCTGCTGGCCTTCGCCTTCATCTTCGCGCCGATCGCCGCCAGCTTTGTCTTCTCGTTCAATGTGGATCGCTTTCCGTCGCTTCCGCTCGGGGGCTTCTCCACGATATGGTATGAGGCGGTATTCAACGATCCGCTGGTATGGGAAGGGCTGCGCAACACGCTGATCGTGGGCATCGTCGTGTCTGTGCTGGCGACGGCCATAGGTTTCGGCGCGGCCTATACCGATTTCCGCTACAAGTTCTTCGGCAAGACCTTTTATCTGGCGCTGGCTCTTCTGCCGCCGACCATCCCCGTGGTCATCCTCGGCCTGGCGATGCTGGCGTTCCTGTCCAACATCAGCCTGTCGGGAGGCATTCACTCGGTCATCATCGCCCATGTGGTGATGTGCGCGCCCTTCGCCATGGCGATCGTTCGCCTCAGGCTGTCGCAGATGGATCCGTCGCTGGAGGCGGCGGCGTGGAATCTCGGCGCGTCGGAGTGGAAGGCGATGCGCCATGTCATCATCCCCTTCTGCAAGCCGGCGATCTTTGCCGCGCTGTTCATCACCATGGCGGTGTCCTTCGACGAATTCGCGGTTGCCTGGTTCGTCTCGGGGCTCAACGAGACCTTGCCGGTCAAGGTGCTCGGCTTCCTCCAGGGTCAGGTCAGCCCACGTATCAACGTCATCGGCACTTTCGTCTTCATCATCTCGATGACGCTGGTGGTGCTTGCCCAGATACTGCTCATGAAACGCAGTGCCGCGCCCAAGGTCGCGGCAGTACCAGCCGGAGTAACCCAGTCATGACCGACCAGCCCCTCGTCGTCTTCGACGGTGTCGTCAAGAGGTTTGGAAGCTTCGTCGCCGTCGAGAAGATGAACTTTGAAATCCGCAAGGGTGAGTTTCTCGCAATCATGGGTTCCAGCGGCTGCGGCAAGACCACGACGCTGCGCATGCTGGCCGGGTTGGAAGCACCGAGCGAGGGCGAAATCCGCCTTGCCGGCAAGCGCATCAACGACCTGCCGACCTGGCAGCGCGACACGCCGATGGTGTGGCAAAGCCTGGCGCTGTTCCCGTTCCTGACGGTTCGCGAGAATGTGGAGTTCAGCCTGCGCATGCGCGGCATCGGAAGGTCGGAGCGCCGCAAGCGTGTCGATATGTGGCTGGAGCGCATGCAGATCACCGAGTTCGCCGATCGCAATGTGGCGCATCTGTCCGGCGGCCAGCGCCAGCGCGTCGCGCTCGCCCGGTCGCTGGTGACGGAGCCGGAAATCCTACTGCTCGACGAGCCCCTGTCCGCGCTCGACGCGCATCTCAAGGTGCGCATGCAGACGGTGCTATCCAACTTGCAGCGCGAGCTTGGCATCACCTTCGTCTATGTCACGCACAGCCAGTCGGAAGCGTTCTCGATGGCCGACCGTGTCGTCATCATGAGTCGCGGCCGCATCGAGCAGATTGGCAACCCGCAGGAAATCTATCGCGCCCCGCACACGAAGTTCGTAGCCGAATTCCTGGGTTCTTCGAACATCTTCGCCGGCAATGTCTCCTACGTGAACGGCAAGTCGGTGAAGATCGCCACGCCGGCGGGCGAATTCATCGTGCTGCCCAATGCCGCCCGGCCGCTGGTCAAGGGCGACAAGGCGACCTTCGTGGTGTCGGACGACCGCATCCATCTGAGCAACGAGCCGCCTGCGGATGGCTATAACGGCATGCAGGCATCGGTCGTGGGCGAGGAGTTCGTCGGTGCCACGGCGGTGATCCATCTGGAAGGCGCCGAGCGCGTCGAAATCAAGGCGCAGAAGAGCCACGAGGAACTCGAGCAGCTCAATCTGGAGCCGGGTGTACGTGTCTGGGTGTCGTGGCGCCCGGATGCCACACATATCCTGCCGGGCGAATAGGGGAGTTGCAGCGGCAGGGAACGTTTATGACCAGATGTGGAAGTGACGTTGCATATATGAGATGCATTGCTGGTTGGCTTCCAGGCGGCCGGCACCATCGATCGTTGCATCGAAAAGGGCGTCAAGGTCATTTGCGGACGTAGCGGCCGGCCTTTCAAAGCCGGCAGGCAGCCAGATGCCGATACCCCTGGCCGCCAGAAGCCCGGAAAGCCAATAGTCATCCACCGTCCACAGCACGTCCGGTATGTCGAACGCCCGATCGTCAAAAAAACGCGGACGGACAACCGCGCCACCATAGCCTTGCAGAACATCGACATAGCCGGGCTTTGCGATAATCACGGGTTCCGGACGCGGATAGACGTTCCCTTTGGTAATCCGATGATAAATTCGGTGGGCGCGATACTTGACGGTGCGCCTTGCCCGCACCGCGCGCGGCTGCCTGGAGCGGGCAGATGCGGGAAGGTCCTTGCCGATTACGGCGACGCAGTCTTCCGGTCTGGCGGATTGTTCGGAAAGCAATCGCTCGGCCCACCCGGCCTGATAGATGCGATCGTCGTCGCAAAACAGGATCTGGGCTTCTGTTTCGCGAAGTGACTGTATGGTGAACAAGACTTTCGATGCCGGTCCGAGATCGTCATCCGGTCGGATGATCTTGATGCGGTCAGGAACGTCCGGAAGTTCTCCGCTGTATTCGGGGAACCTCCTGTAGGCTCTCGGGATGTAGAGGCGGATTTCGTCCACGCCAGCCTGTTTTGCAAGGCTGTCGAGCGTGGGGCCGATTTCCTGAAATCGTGGTGGAATAGTGGAGAGCGATATGACGCGTAACAAGGCTGTTTTGTTCCTTCGATCGGCGCGGATTAGCAGCCAAACCGCGCAAGTTCAATCAACGACCGTGCAAAGTTTATAGCCGGGTACGATACGCAGCGGGCGTGGTGCCGTTGCGCTCGCGGAAAGCCCGGATGAAATGCGATGAATCGCAGAACCCCGTCGAGGTGGCGATTTCAGTCACCGACTGATCGGTGTGGCGAAGCAGGAACTCGGCATATTCCAGCCGCATGATCTTGTAGGCGAGCGTCGGGGCCATGCCGACGCTGGTCTGGAAACGCCTTTCCAACTGGCGCCGGTTGGTGCCCAGCCGCCGCGCGATTTCGGCGGCGGAAAGCGGCGCGTCGATATTCTGCTGCATCAGAAGCAGCGCCTTCTTCACCAGCCCATCGTCGGTCTTGAGGTCGAGCGGGATGCCGGGCTGCGGCTTCTCCGCTCTCAGAGCATCGTCGATGATCATGATGTGCAGGCTCTTGCGGGCCTGTGCGCGACCGATATGCTTTTCCACCAGATAGGCGGCCAGATGCGCCGAACTTGCGCCGCCCGAGCAGGTCAGCCGGTTGCGGTCGACGATGAATATCTGGTCGGAGACGGGCTTCAGGCCGTCGAACTGCTCCAGAAAATCGGCGTGGTGGAACCAGCTCACGCAGCAGCGATAGCCGTCCATCAACCCGGCGCGGTGCAGGATGAAGGCCCCGGTGCAGACGCCCACCAGCGGCACTTTCGCCGCTGCGGCCCGTTGCAGGTAACGCATATATTCGAGGCTGAGATTGGGGATTTCGTCGATCAGGCCGCCGACCACGACGATGTAGTCGAACTTCCCCGGATCGCCCAGCCGCTCATTGGGTTGCACCAGAACGCCACAGCTCGAGGCCACGGGGCTCATCGTGTCCGACAGCAGCGTCCATTCGCACAGGATGGGCCGGCTGCGGTCGCCTTCGTCGGCGGCTAACCTCAGCACGTCCACGAAATTGGCGAAGGCGCAGAGCGTGAAGCGGCGGGCAAGGATAAAGCCTACCGACAGGCGCGGCGCAGGCGTTCCGCGCCTCGGCTGCTGACCGGATCTGATGCTCTGTTCCATGAAGCCTCCCGCGACCATGTCGCAAGGGTAACATTATGCTGACGCAACTATTCTGTCCAACGTGGAAAGAGTCCTCGATACTCGGGCCATGTTGAACTCCGGGGTGTGCTATGGCCCGCTTTTCGTTTTCGTCGCTGCTCACCAACGCCCTGACCGGTAACAAGAACTGGCAGCCGCAATGGCCCGATGCCGAGCCCAGGGCCGAGTATGACGTCATCATCGTCGGCGCAGGCGGGCATGGCCTGGGCGCGGCCTATTATCTCGCGAGCCAGCACGGCATCACCAATGTCGCCATCATCGAGAAGGGATGGCTCGGCGGCGGCAACACCGGCCGCAACACCACCATCATCCGCTCGAACTACCTCTATGACGAAAGCGCCATGCTCTACGAGCATGCCATGAAACTGTGGGAGGGCCTGAGCCAGGAGCTGAACTACAATGTCATGTTCTCGCAGCGCGGGGTGATGATGCTGGCGCACAATGTGCACGACGTGCAGAGCTTCAAGCGCCACATCCATTCGAACCGGCTGAACGGCATCGACAATGAGTGGCTGACGCCGGAGCAGGCCAGGGAATATTGCCCGCCGCTCAACATCGCGGCCAATGCCCGCTATCCCGTGATGGGTGCGGCCCTGCAGCGGCGCGGCGGCGTCGCCCGCCACGACGCGGTGGCCTGGGGCTATGCGCGCGGCGCTGCGGCGCGTGGCGTCGATATCATCCAGAACTGCCCGGTGACGGCGATCCGCCGCGATGCGTCGGGCAAGGTCATGGGTGTCGAGACGGCCAGGGGCTTCATCAAGGCGAAGAAGGTTGCGGTGTCGGCAGCCGGCAATACATCCGTCGTGATGGATACGGCCGGCGTGCGCCTGCCGTTGGAAAGCTATCCCTTGCAGGCGCTGGTGTCGGAGCCGGTCAAGCCGATTTTTCCCTGTGTGGTCATGTCCAACACGGTACATGCCTATATCTCGCAGTCCGACAAGGGCGAGCTGGTGATCGGTTCGGGCACCGACCAGTATGTTTCCTACAGCCAGCGCGGCGGCCTGCCGCTGATCGAGCACACGGTGGCGGCGATCTGCGAGGTGTTCCCGATCTTCACGCGCATGCGCATGCTGCGCAAATGGGGCGGCATCGTTGACGTTACCCCCGACCGTTCGCCGATCATCGGCAAGACGCCGGTGCCGGGGCTTTACGTCAATTGCGGCTGGGGCACGGGTGGCTTCAAGGCAACGCCGGGTTCGGCCCATGTCTTTGCCCACACCATCGCCCGCGACGAGCCGCATCTGATCAACGCGCCCTTCACGCTGGAGCGCTTCACCACCGGCCGGCTGATCGACGAGGCGGCGGCCGCCGCCGTCGCGCACTGAGGAAAACCGAAAGATGTTGCTCATCCGCTGCCCCTATTGCGAGGCCGAGCGCCCGGAACTCGAATTCACCTATGCCGGCGAAGCGCATATCGCGCGCCCGGCCGACCCGTCGCAGCTGACGGACGAGGAGTGGAAGGACTTCCTGTTCATCCGCTCCAATCCGCGCGGCACACATTTCGAGCGCTGGCGCCACCAGCATGGCTGCGGCCGGTTCTTCAATGCCGTGCGCGACACCGTCAGCGACAAATTCGTGATGACCTACAAGGCCGGGCTGCCCCGCCCGACCGAGACCGAACTCAAGGAAGCACGGTCATGACCAGCTACCGCATTCCCGGCAAGGGCCGCATCGACCGCAGCAAGCCGGTGCGCTTCGCTTTCAACGGCGACAACTATCACGGCTACCAGGGCGACACGCTGGCCTCCGCGCTGCTTGCCAATGGCGTGCATCTGGTTGGCCGTTCGTTCAAATATCATCGCCCGCGCGGCATTCTGTCGGCCGGGTCGGAAGAGCCGAACGCGCTGGTCGGCACCAGTCGCGGGCCGGGCCGCTTCGAACCCAACACGCGGGCAACGGTGCTCGAGGTCTTCGACGGCTTGAGCACCACCAGCCAGAACCACTGGCCGTCGCTGAAGCGCGACATCGGCGCGATCAACGACGCGCTCTACATGCTGTTTTCGGCCGGCTTCTACTACAAGACTTTCATGTGGCCGAAGTCCTTCTGGAACAAGGTCTATGAGCCCTTCATCCGCGGTGCCGCCGGTCTCGGCAAGTCGCCGACCGAACCGGATCCAGATACCTATGCCAGCCGTTTCGCCCATTGCGACGTGCTTGTCGTCGGCGCCGGGCCGGCAGGGTTGGCAGCTGCGCTCGAAGCCGGACGCATCGGCGCCAGGGTCATTCTCTGCGACGAGCAGGCCGAACCGGGCGGTTCGCTGCTGTCGGAAACGGATGCCGGCATCGACGGCCTTTCCGGCTGGGAGTGGTTGAACACAGCGATGGCCGAGCTCGCAACGCTGCCAAACGCCACCGTACTGACCCGCACAACGGCAATCGGCTACTACCACCAGAATTTCATCGGCCTGTGCCAGCGGCTGACCGACCATCTGGCCAGCCCGCCGCAAGGCGCGCCGCGCGAGCGCATGTGGAAGGTGCGGGCAAAACAGGTCGTGCTGGCGCAGGGCTCGATCGAAAAGCCACTGGTGTTCGATGGCAACGATCGCCCCGGCGTGATGCTGGCCGGTGCCGCGCGCAGCTATCTCAACCGCTTTGGCGTCAAGGTCGGCAACCGCCCGGCGGTGGTGACGTCGCATGACAGCGCCTGGCTGGCCGCATTCGATCTTGCCGAGGCAGGCGTGAAGGTCGCTGCCATCGTCGATATCCGGCCCGAGGTTGCTGGCCATCTGAAGCAGCGCGCTGCGGCTCTCGGCATCGAAGTGCTGGCAGGCTGGACCGTCACCGGCACCAGCGGCCGACTGCGGGTCGCTTCCGCGCGCGTCAACCCGGTCAGCCGTGGCGGCGTGGTCGGTCCGGCCCGCACGATTGCCTGCGACGCGCTCCTGATGAGCGGCGGCTGGACGCCGAGCGTGCATCTGTTCTCGCACACCAAGGGCAAGCTCGACTGGAACGAGGACGGCCAGATGTTCCTGCCCGGCGATCACGCCGAGGCGAGCCGCTGCGTCGGCGCCGGCAATGGCAGCTTCGGTCTTGCGGCGGCCCTTGCGGAAGGTGCCGCGGCGGGCGTGGGCGCTGCCGTGGATGCCGGCTTCAAGGCGAAGGCGGGAATCTACAAGGTCGGGAACGAAGTGCCGCTGACCGGCGTCAGCAACCGTGAATTGCCGACCGACCGCAACGCGTCCAGGGCCAAGGCTTTCGTCGATTTCCAGAACGACGTCACCGCCAAGGACATCAGGCTCGCCGTGCGCGAGGGCTTCAAGTCGATCGAGCACATCAAGCGCTACACCACCACCGGCATGGCGACCGATCAGGGCAAGACCTCCAACATCAATGGTCTCGCCATCGCCTCCGATGCGGTGAAGCGCCCGGCGCCGGCGGTGGGCCTCACCACCTTTCGCCCGCCCTACACGCCGACTACTTTCGGTGCCTTTGCCGGCTACAATCGCGGCGAGCTGTTCGAGGTGACGCGCAAGACGCCGATCGATGGGTGGGCCGAGGAAAACGGAGCCGTTTACGAGCCTGTGTCGTTGTGGCGGCGCGCCTGGTATTTCCCGCAGCCCGGTGAGGATATGCATGCCGCTGTGGCGCGCGAATGCAAGGCGGTACGGGAAACGCTGGGCATGTTCGACGCCTCGACGCTGGGCAAGATCGAGATCGTCGGGCCGGATGCGGCCGAATTCCTCAACCGCATGTACACCAACCCGTGGCTGAAGCTTGGCGTGGGCCGTTGCCGCTACGGCGTGCTGCTCGGCGAGGACGGCTTCATCCGAGACGACGGCGTCATCGGCCGCCTCACGCCCGACCGCTTCCATGTCACCACCACCACGGGCGGGGCCGCGCGCGTGCTGGCCATGATGGAGGACTATCTTCAGACCGAATGGCCGGACCTTAAGGTGCGGCTCACCTCCACCACCGAGCAGTGGGCGGTGATTGCCCTGCAGGGGCCGAATGCACGCAAGCTGCTGGAACCGCTGGTCGAGGGCATCGACCTCTCGGAAGAGGCGTTCCCGCATATGTCGGTGGCCGAAGGGCGCATCTGCGGTGTGCCGACGCGGCTGTTCCGCATGAGCTTCACCGGCGAGCGGGGCTATGAGGTCAACGTGCCGGCGCGCTATGGCCGCGCGGTGTGGGAAAAGCTCCACGGGGCCGGGCAGCAGCTCGGCATCACGCCCTACGGCACCGAAACCATGCACGTGTTGCGCGCGGAGAAGGGCTACATCATCGTCGGTCAGGACACCGACGGCACGCTGACGCCGGACGATGCCGCCCTCGGCTGGGCCATCGGTAAGGCCAAGCCCGATTTTGTCGGCAAGCGCTCGCTGAGCCGGCCGGACATGCTGAAGGAAGACCGCAAGCAGCTTGTGGGCTTGCTGACATCCGATCCGGACACGGTGCTGGAGGAGGGTGCGCAGATCGTGCTCGATCCCAACCAGACGCTGCCGATGAAGATGGTGGGCCACGTCACGTCCTCCTACTGGAGCCCGGCGCTCGGCCGCTCGATCGCGCTTGCCGTGGTCGAGGGCGGGCGGGCCCGCGAGGGCGAAACCGTACATATCCCGATGCCGGGGCGCACGCTGGCCGCCAGCATCACCGGCACGGTGTTCTACGATCCCGACAACAAGCGTCTGAGCGCATAGGAATACGATCATGATGCACGAACATCACCCGCTGGTCGGCCGCGAGATCGCCATCCGCAAGGCCATGCCGCTCATCGTCCGTGTGGCGGCCGATACGGCCCGCTTCAGCCTGCGGATCGACCCGGCCGAGATTGAAAAAGCGTCGAAGGCGTTCGGCCTGAACCTGCCGGCGAAAATCGGCGAAACCGCCATCTCCGGAGAAAAGCGGGCGATCTGCCTTGGTCCGGACGAATGGTATCTCACCGCGCCGCTGGCCGAGCAGGAGGCGGTGGAGCAAGCCTTTGCCGATCTCTATGCGACTGCTGTTCACAGTCTCGTCGATATCGGCCATCGCGAGGTTGGCATCGAGATCGAGGGCTCGGATGCGGTGCTTGCGCTGCAATCTGCGCTTGCCTTCGACATCGAGGCGATGCCTGTCGGCAGCGGTTGCCGCACCATCTTCGACAAGGCCCAGATCGTCTTGTTGCGCGAAGCGGAAAATCGCTTCCGCATCGAGGTCTGGCGTTCCTTCGCCGACCATGTCTGGGGGCTTCTGCAGGCGGCCGGCCGCGAGATCGAACTCGACATCTGAGACGCTCTTGCCGTGAGGGAAACATGCCGCGCGTCAACCCGGCCGGCTCGCGCCCAGACGACGATGCCGGAAAGCGTGAAGCGGCTTTCCGGCGACGTCACGATCTACCTGATTGAATTTTCTGCATATACGCAACGCCAAGTGATTTCATGTCGGCGCTATATGCTCTGGCCCCGATGCGTCAGGCCTTCCCCCTCCCGCTAGAATTCGGAAATATGCCTGAACGCGACACATCTTGACGAGAATGCGTCTTGAATCGCTTTCCGAGGCGGGCGAAATAGCGCCATGATCAAGGTCACTAGCGATTTGAGGGAGCTTTCTTCTCAACGCGTCGATGGGTTGGGCGCGGTTTCGATAAGGCACAAGGACGGACGGTCCCGCATCGCGCGTCTCTACCAGGACGGCGCCGCCAAGATCCGTATGCCCCGCACCATGAGCGATCCGCTCGAGACCGTGCTGATCAATACATCCGGCGGCCTGACCGGCGGGGACCGGCTCCGCTGGGAGGTGGGTGTCGAGACAGGCGCATCTGCGGTTGTCACCACGCAGGCCTGCGAGCGCATCTACCGCTCGGCGGGTGGCGAATCGCTCGTGTCTTCCACGCTGACGGCAGCGAAAGGCACGCGTCTGGCCTGGCTTCCGCAGGAGACGATCCTGTTCAACGGCGCCGTCCTCTCGCGCAAGCTGGACGTGGATGTGGCAGCCGATGCCGAAGTGCTGATCTCGGAAGCGACGCTTTTTGGCCGTCAGGCCATGGGCGAAACCGTCGAAGAGGCGCACTTCCATGATCGCTGGCGCGTTCGCGTCGGTGGCAGGCTGGTGCATGCCGAGGATTTTCGGCTTGGCCCGAAGGTCGCGGACCAGTTGGGCAAGGCTGCGGTCGCGGGCGGGGCGAGGGCTGTGGCAACGGTGTTGTTGATAGCAGCAGATGCGGAGAGACGACTGGCGCGCGCGCGTGATACGCTGGATGAACAGGCAGGAGTGAGTGTGTGGCGGGTCGGCGAAAGCACCAAGCTGGCGGCGCGCCTCTACGCTCCTGATGGTTATACTCTTCGCAAGCGGTTGATGCCCTTGCTGGCACTGCTTAACGGGCAGGCCGGCTTGCCGAAAGTATGGTCAATCTAGGAACGCCGCACGGCGGAAAATGCTGAAACGGTTGAAAAGATGAATCTGACACCAAGGGAAAAAGACAAACTGCTGATTGCGATGGCCGCCATGGTGGCGCGCCGCCGGCTCGAACGCGGGGTGAAGCTGAACCATCCCGAGGCCATCGCGCTCATTACCGATTTCGTGGTGGAGGGCGCTCGCGACGGACGCTCGGTCGCCGACCTGATGGAGGCGGGTGCGCATATCCTCACCCGCGAACAGGTCATGGACGGCGTGGCCGACATAATCCCGAATGTGCAGGTCGAAGCAATGTTCCCCGACGGCACGAAGCTGGTTACGGTACAAGAGCCGATACGCTGAGGCGTCCGGCTTAAAAGATCCCGGCGAAAGCCGGCGGCGCAGGGTGAGCGATGCGCTCCATGCGCCGGCAGCAGAAAGCATGCGCATCGCAAGGTTTCCGCCGCACGGATCAATATCGCAGCGGCGATGGCAACTGACGAGAAAGGTCAAAAGAATAATGAAAAAGACAACGATCGTTGCGGCAGCGGCCATGACGCTGATGGCAAGTCCCGCATTTGCCCACCTCAATCCGGCCGAGCACGGATCGTTTGCCGCCGGCTTCAGCCATCCGCTTACCGGCACGGACCATATCCTGGCCATGGTGGCGGTGGGCCTGTGGGCGGCGATGCTTGGCGGCCGCGCGCTGTTTGCGGTGCCGGCTGCCTTCGTCGGCGTCATGATCGTCGGCTTCCTCACGGCGCTTTTCGGCCTGCCGGTGCCCTTCGTCGAGCCGGTCATCCTCGCCTCTGTGGTGGTGCTCGGCCTGGTCGTCGCACTGGCGCTTCCGGTGCCCGTCGTGGTCGGCGCGGCCATAGCCGGCTTCTTCGCCTTCTTCCACGGCCATGCGCATGGCAGCGAGATCGGCGCCGCAGGCCTCCTCTCCTACGGCGCGGGCTTCGCGCTGGCGACCGCGCTGCTGCATGCGGCAGGCATCGGCCTCGGGCTCGGTGCCGGACGCCTGTGGCAAGGCAGTGCCGGCCGCATCGCCATGCGCGTGGCTGGCGGCGCGACCGCGCTTGGCGGCCTGATGCTGATGGCCGGTTAAGGAACCAGGTCATGATTCCCGGTGAAATCATTACGCCCGAAGGCGAAATCGAGCTGAACCAGGGCGCGCCCGTGGTCACGGTCAAAGTTGCCAATACCGGCGACCGGCCGATCCAGGTTGGCAGCCACTATCATTTCTATGAGGTGAACGAGGCGCTGCAGTTCGACCGCGAAGCGACGCGCGGCTTGCGCCTCGACATTGCGGCGGGCACCGCGGTTCGTTTCGAGCCCGGCCAGGAACGCGATGTGCCGCTCGTCCCCATCCTCGGCAAGCGCGAGGTTTACGGCTTTCGCCAGATGGTGATGGGCAAGCTTTGACGCCCGGATAGGGCCCTGCCGCCGGATCGGGACGCGTAAATGCGATTTCGATCCGGTGTCCCGATTTTGACGACAGCGAGCGACGGCATCCAGTTCCATCCGTCGCTCCGAAGCGGAACCAACGGTCCCGCGCGTTTCACACTATCCAGCTTTCACGGAAAGCATCGACGGAGACGTTTTAATGCCAGCCAGGATCAGCCGCGCGACATACGCGCAGATGTTCGGCCCCACGACCGGCGACAAGGTCAGGCTTGCCGACACCGATCTTTTCATCGAGGTGGAGAAGGACCTCACCATCTATGGCGAGGAGGTGAAGTTCGGGGGCGGCAAGGTCATCCGCGACGGTATGGGCCAAAGCCAGCTTTCGCGCGCCCAGGGCGCGCTGGACACCGTCATCACCAATGTGGTCATCCTTGACCATACCGGCATCTACAAGGCCGATGTCGGCCTGCACAACGGGCGCATCGCCGCAATCGGCAAGGCCGGCAACCCGGACACGCAGCCCGGTGTCGACATCATCATCGGGCCGGGCACCGAAATCATTGCCGGCGAAGGCAAGATCCTGACTGCCGGCGGCATCGATACCCATATCCATTTCATCTCGCCGGCGCAGGTGGACGAGGCGCTCGCCTCCGGCGTCACCTGCATGATGGGCGGCGGCACCGGCCCGGCGCATGGCACGCTGGCCACCACCAGCACACCGGGGCCGTGGCACATCGCACGCACCATCCAGGCTTTCGACGGCCTGCCGATCAATATCGGCGTGTTCGGCAAGGGGTCGGCCACGCTGCCCGGCGCGCTGGAGGAGATGATCCGCGCCGGCGCCTGCGCGCTGAAGATCCACGAAGACTGGGGCGCGACGCCGGCGGCCATCGACAATTGCCTCACCGTTGCCGACGATTTCGACGTGCAGGTGGCGATCCATTCCGACACGCTGAACGAGGGCGGCTTCGTGGAGGACACGCTGGCCGCTTTCAAGGGACGGACCATCCATTCCTTCCACACGGAAGGCGCGGGCGGCGGTCACGCGCCGGACATCATCCGGGTGTGCCAGTATCCGAACGTTCTGCCTGCCTCGACCAACCCGACGCGGCCGTATACGGTCAACACCATCGCCGAGCATCTCGACATGCTGATGGTGTGCCATCACCTGTCGCCGTCGATCCCCGAGGACATCGCCTTTGCCGAAAGCCGCATCCGCAAGGAAACCATCGCGGCCGAAGACATCCTGCACGACATGGGCGCGTTCTCGATCATCTCCTCTGACAGCCAGGCCATGGGCCGTGTCGGTGAAATGGTGATCCGCTGCTGGCAGACGGCGGACAAGATGAAGCGCCAGCGCGGCAGCCTGCCTCAGGATGTGCCGGGTAACGACAACTACCGGGCCCGTCGCTATGTGGCGAAATACACGATCAACCCGGCCATCGCCCACGGCATGGCGCATGAGATCGGCTCGGTGGAAGTGGGCAAGCGCGCCGACCTGGTATTGTGGACGCCGGCCTTCTTCGGCATGAAGCCGGAGATGGTGCTGCTCGGCGGCTGCATCACCATCGCGCCGATGGGCGACACGAACGGCTCGATCCCGACGCCGCAGCCCATGCATTACCGCCCGATGTTCGGTTCCTTCGGCAAGGCGCGCACCAACAGCTCCATCACCTTCGTTTCGCAGGCGGCGATGGAAGAAGGCTTGCGCGAGAACATCGGCGTGGACAAGCAGATGGTGGCGGTCGCCAACACGCGCGGCGGCATCGGCAAGCGCTCCATGATACTCAACGACGCCATGCCGAAGATGGAGGTCGATCCCGAAACCTATGAGGTGCGGGCCGACGGCGAGCTGCTTACCTGCGAGCCGTCCGATGTCCTTCCCATGGCGCAGCGCTATTTCCTGTTTTGACTAGCGAAGGAACGATCATGTTTCGGATAACCGCCATCATCCGCGCCCATGAGGCATCCGATGCCGTTGCGGCCGCCGGTCATTCCGTTCTGGAGCGCGATGAGCGACATTTGCGCCGCAAGGCGATCACACTTGCCAGCGGCGAGAAGGTGCTTGCCGATTTCCCGGAGCCGGTGGTGCTGGAACATGGCGACCGCCTGGTGCTGGAGGACGGTCGCCAGATCGAGATACGGGCGGCAAGCGAGCAGCTCTACGAGATCAGGGGCCGCGGCGCCCTGCACATCGCCGAACTCGCCTGGCATATCGGCAATCGGCACCTTGCCGCGCAGATCGAGACGGATCGCATCTTCATCCTGCGCGATCATGTCATCAAGGCGATGCTGGAAGGGCTTGGCGCAACGGTGAAGGACGTGGAGGCGATCTTCAGCCCGCTGCGCGGGGCCTATTCCGGCGGTCATCACAATCACGACCATGATCACGATCATCATCATTCGCATGACGATCATCATGGTCATACCCGTCATGAGCATCACCATCACCACGATTGATGCAAACAAGTCGCTGCTGCGCCTGACGGCATGGCTGTCGCCGGTCTTCCCGGTGGGCTCCTTCAGCTATAGTCACGGGCTGGAGCGGGCTGCTCATGACGGGCTGGTCGGCAACGCAGACGAGTTGCGGGACTGGCTGGCGGAACTCGTCGCCAGCGGTTCCGGCTGGAACGACGCGGTGCTGTTTGCCGAGAGCTGGCGGCGCGCGCGTGCCGGCGAAGAGCTCGCCGAAGTCGCTGAACTGGCGGAGGCGCTTGCAGGCAGCGCCGAGCGCCACATGGAAACCACGCTGCAAGGCGCGGCCTTCCTCGATGCGGCGGGACAGTGGCCCGCCGACGTGCTCGACCGTCTGCCGTCCTTCTGTCCCTACTGCGTAGCCGTCGGCGCCGTCTGCGGCGCACATGGCATTGCGCTTGCTTCTGCACTGGAAGTTTTCCTTCAGGCCTTCTGCCTTAATCTCCTGCAGGCGGCGATCCGCCTTTCGCTGACCGGCCAGAATGGCGTGACCGCGCTGCTTGCGGCGCTGGAGCCCGTGCTGGCGGCCACTGCCGCACGCGCGTCGGCATCCACACTTGACGATCTCGGTTCCGCGACTTTCATCGCCGATATCACGGCCATGAAACACGAAACCCAACATTCGAGGCTGTTCCGCTCATGACACAGAAAAATGGACCCCTGCGCGTCGGTATCGGCGGCCCGGTCGGTTCGGGCAAGACGACGCTTACCGAAAAGCTTTGCTCGGCGTTGCGCGATACATATTCGGTCGCCGTCATCACCAACGACATCTACACCCGAGAGGATGCGCTGATCCTGGCGAAGCATCAGGCCTTGTCGGAAGACCGCATCATGGGCGTTGAGACCGGCGGTTGCCCGCATACGGCGATCCGCGAGGACGCTTCGATCAATCTGCAGGCGATTGCCGAGATGAACCGGCGCTTCCCCGATCTCGATATCGTCTTCATCGAATCCGGGGGCGACAACCTCGCGGCCACCTTCTCGCCCGACCTCGCCGATCTCACCATCTATGTGATCTCGGTCTGTCAGGGCGAGGAAATTCCGCGCAAGGGCGGGCCGGGCATCACGCGTTCCGATTTCCTCGTCATCAACAAGAGCGATCTGGCGCCTTATGTTCACGTCGATCTCGACGTGATGGAAGAAGATGCGGCGCGCATGCGCGGGAAGCGCCCCTTCGCCTTCACCGATCTCTATCGGGGCAAGGGCGTGCAGGAGGTCATCGATTTCATTGTCGAGAATGGCGGGCTTGCGCGCGAGACGCAGGCGCGCGCCGGATAAAGCCTTTCCGGCAATAGAAAGCGGTTGCGATGCGCAACCGGGATCGCCGCAGCATTTACGCCCGGACACAGCCTGCGTCCGGGCGTTTTACCTTTCAGGCGAGATCGAAGCGGTCGGCGTTCATCACCTTGGTCCAGGCCGCCACGAAGTCGTTGACGAATTTCGCGCCTGAATCGGCGCATGCATAGACTTCGGCCAATGCCCGAAGCTGCGAGTGCGAGCCGAAGATCAGGTCGACGCGGGTGGCGGTCCACTTCACCTCCTGCGTCGCGCGGTCGCGTCCCTCGAACACCTCCCTGGCATCCGAGACCGCCTTCCACTCCGTGCCCATGTCGAGCAGGTTCACGAAGAAGTCGTTGGTCAGCGCGCCGGGGCGGGCGGTGAAAACGCCGTGCGTGGAACCGCCGGTATTCGCACCCAATACGCGCAGGCCGCCGACGAGCACCGTCATCTCGGGCGCGGTCAGCGTCAGCAGTTGCGCCCGATCCACGAGCTGCTCCTCGGCGGACAGGCGTGGATTGCCGCGGCCATAGTTGCGGAAACCGTCGGCGGTCGGTTCGAGCGGCTCGAAGGAGTCCACATCGGTCTGTGCCTGCGAGGCGTCCGTACGTCCCGGCATGAAGGGAGCCTTGACGGTATGGCCGGCATCCTTCGCGGCCTTCTCCACCGCTGCGCTGCCACCCAGAACGATCAGGTCGGCAAGCGAGACTTTCTTGTTACCGGATTGCGAGGAATTGAATTCCTGCTGGATCGCTTCGAGCTTTTCCAGCACCGTGGCCAGTTCGGCCGGCTGGTTGACGTCCCAATCCTTCTGGGGCTCAAGCCGAATGCGCGCGCCGTTCGCGCCGCCGCGCTTGTCCGACCCGCGGAAGGTCGAGGCCGACGCCCATGCCGTCGAGACGAGCTGCGAAACCGTGACGCCGGAGGCGAGGATCTTCGCCTTCAGCGATGCGATGTCGTCCTCGTCGATCAGTTCATGGTCCACGACGGGGACAGGATCCTGCCAGATCAGTTCCTCTTTCGGCACGAGCGGGCCGAGATAGCGTGCAATCGGACCCATGTCGCGGTGGGTCAGCTTGAACCACGCACGTGCGAAGGCGTCCGCGAACTCGTCCGGATTTTCGAGAAAGCGCCGTGAGATTTTCCCATATTCCGGGTCGAACCGCAGGGCGAGGTCGGTGGTCAGCATGGTCGGCGCATGGCGCTTGGACGGGTCATGCGCATCCGGCACCGTGCCTGCGCCCATGCCGTGCCTGGGTATCCACTGATGCGCGCCGGCCGGGCTCCTGGTCAGTTCCCATTCATAGCCGAACAGGTTCCACAGGAAGTTGGTGCTCCATTTCGTCGGTGTCGTGGTCCAGGTGACTTCAAGGCCGCTGCCGATCGTGTCGCCGCCTCTGCCGGTGCCGAAGCTGCTCTTCCAGCCGAGGCCCTGCTGCTCGATGTCGGCGGCTTCGGGCTCCGGGCCTACCAATGTCGCATCGCCGGCGCCGTGGGTCTTGCCGAAACTGTGTCCGCCGGCAATGAGCGCGACGGTTTCCTCGTCGTTCATCGCCATCCGCGCGAAGGTCTCGCGGATGTCGCGCGCCGCCGCCAGCGGATCGGGATTGCCGTTCGGGCCTTCCGGGTTCACGTAGATCAGGCCCATCTGCACGGCGGCCAGAGGGTTTTCGAGGTCGCGCTCGCCGCTGTAGCGCTCATCCGCCAGCCACTTGCCCTCGGAACCCCAATAGATGTCCTGCTCGGGTTCCCACACATCCTCGCGCCCGCCGGCGAAACCGAAGGTCCTGAAACCCATGGATTCGAGCGCGACGTTGCCGGCGAGGATCATCAGGTCGGCCCAGGAAATCTTGCGGCCATATTTCTGCTTGATCGGCCACAGCAGCCGGCGCGCCTTGTCGAGGTTCACATTGTCCGGCCAGCTGTTGAGCGGCGCGAAACGCTGCTGGCCGGCACCGGCGCCGCCGCGCCCGTCGCCGACGCGGTAGGTTCCCGCGCTGTGCCAGGCCATGCGGATGAACAGCGGCCCATAGTGACCGAAATCGGCCGGCCACCAATCCTGCGAATCCGTCATCAGGCCCTTGAGGTCCGCGATCACGGCATCGAGGTTAAGACTGTCGAATTCCTTGGCATAGTCGAACGCCTCGCCCATCGGGTCGGACAGGTTCGAATGCTGGTGGAGAACCTGGAGGTCCAACTGGTTCGGCCACCAGTCCCTATTGGTTCTGGCTGCGGGTGCATGCGCGACCGGGCATTTGCCCGCGCTCTCGTCGATCTTTGTGTCCATTTGTTCTCCTCCCCCGTGGCTGCATTGATTGGGCTGGCCTCGCGATGACCAAATGCCAGACAGATGGAGCGTCCCGGTGTCATGCCTGAAGGGTTGGCCTGAGACGAAACGGCCCCGGTGCCAGCTATCCGGATGATCCAGGACATCGGCAACAGGGCACCACTGCTCATCGCGACACGAAGCGAAGCGGCTGCGCTATCGGTTTCTCCTCCTCGACTCCGCGTTGGTATTGTATCAAAAACCGCTGATCAGCTTAAGTTGGATTTACTGATCGCGTAGATAAGTTCTGTTTATTGCAGAAGTCGCACAAGCGCCGGCTCCGCCACCAGATCGCTAGAGACTGCCATAGTCGAGACCGATGTCGAGGATCGGCGCGCTGTGCGTCAGCCAGCCGATCGAGATCAGATCGACGCCGGTTGCGGCAATCGCCGGGGCGGTCTGCGGCGTCACGCGGCCGGACGCTTCGGTGATCGCGCGACCGGCCACCATCGTCACCGCCCGCGAAAGCTGTTCGGGCGACATATTGTCGAGCAGCACCGCATCCACGCCCACGCCAAGCGCGATTTCGAGCTGGTCGAGCGTGTCCACTTCCACCTCGATCTTGACCAGATGGCCAACGCCGGCACGCGCCCGCTCGATGGCGGCGCGAATGTCGCCGGCAATCGCGATGTGATTGTCCTTGATCAGCACGGCGTCATCAAGCCCGAAGCGATGGTTGGAGCCGCCACCTGCGCGCACGGCGTATTTTTCCAGGGCGCGCAGGCCGGGCGTCGTCTTTCTTGTGCACACGATGCTGGCCTTGTTGCCGCGTATCGCTTCGACAACCGCAGCGGTCGCCGTGGCGATGCCGCTCATGCGGCAGAGGAAGTTGAGCGCCGTTCGTTCGGCGGTGAGCAGGGCGCGGGCAGGGCCGTGAACCGTGGCGATCACCTCTCCCGCCGCAACGCTGCTGCCGTCTGGGTGGGCGATTGTCATTTCCACCGTCGGATCGATGGTCCGGAAGGCGCAGGATGCGACGCCCATGCCGGCAATTACGCCCGGCTGGCGTACCGCGAACGTCAGCGTCGCGGTGGCCTCCTGCGGCACGATCGCGTCGGTGGTCAGGTCGCCGGCCCGGCCGAGATCCTCCAGCAAGGTCGCGCGCACCAGCGGCTCGAACATGATTGTGGGCAGGGATGGCAAGGGCATGGTCAGGCTCTCCTGGCAAGCGGTGAGGATGTGTCGGCGAACCCTGCCGCCGTTTCCAAGGTTTCGTTGAGTGTCAGGCGCGAGGATCGCGCTTGCGCATCGCGTTGCGGGAAATCGGCGCGGCAGTGCGCACCGCGGCTCTCCTCGCGGCGCAACGCGGCGAGCGTCATCATCAGTGCAACGGCCGCCGGATCGGAAGCGGCATTGTCGCTCTCGGCAAAAGGCAGCAGTGCGGCGGCGGCTTCGCGCAAGGTCTCGCCGTCGCGCACGATGCCGAGCGCGCGCGAGACGATGGGGCGGATGGCGGACGCGTCCGGCCGTGGCGGCAGCGCCGTCGGGAGCAGGCGGCTGCTTGCACGGGCAGGGGCGGCGGCAACGCTTCTGGCCGCCCATTCGGCGCAGACGGCGCCTTCCGTCAGCGAATTGCTGGCGAGCCGGTTGGCGCCGTGCAGTCCGGTGCGGGCGACCTCGCCGCAAGCCCACAGGCCCGGCACCGAGCTTCGGCCGTCGGCGTCCACGGCAATGCCGCCCATGTGATAGTGGACCGCGGGGCGCACCGGGATCGGCTGGGTGGCCGGATCGATGCCCGCTTCGAGGCAGAGCGATGCGATCGTCGGAAAGCGGTCCGTGAATCTCTGTCCGAGGCACTGCCTTGCATCCAGAAAGACGCGGTGCCCGGCGGCGAGTTGCTGCCACACGGCCCGCGCCACCACATCGCGCGGCGCAAGCTCGGCTCCGGGCGTGTCGGCGAGGAAGCGGCGGCCGTGCTCATCGACCAGCCATGCGCCTTCGCCGCGCACCGCCTCGCTTACCAGCGGCATCGGGCGGCGCGGGCTATCGAGCGCGGTGGGGTGGAACTGGACGAATTCGAGATCGGCGAGTTCAGCGCCGGCGCGCGCGGCAAGAGCCAGTCCCTGCCCGAAGGAACCGAGCGGGTTCGTCGTGTCGCCGTACAGGCCGCCGATGCCGCCTGTCGCCAGCACCACGCGGGCCGTGGAAAGCGCGACTGCGCTGTTGTCCGCGACGACCAGCACGCCGGCAACGGCGCCGTCTTCGATGAGCAGACGCCGGGCTTCCATGCCTTCCAGAACGGTGATGGACGGGGTCCTTCGCACCGCGGCGGCAAGCGCGCGAACCAGTTCGCGGCCGGTGGCGTCTCCGGCCGCGTGGACGATCCGCTGGCGCGAATGCGCGGCTTCCAGCCCGAGCCGCAGCGACCCGTCGGGGCCGCAATCGAAAAGGACGCCGAGGCGTTGCAGGTTTTCGATCGTTCGGGGTGCCGCTTCGACCACCCGCCTGACCGCCTCCTCGTCGCAAAGCCCGTCGCCGGCCGCGAGCGTGTCGGCAAGATGGAGGTCGGGGCTGTCGTCGCCACCGAGGCTGGCTGCCATGCCGCCCTGTGCCAGCATGCTGGAGGAATCACCGCCCAGCGGCGCGCGCGAGATCAGCACGACCGGTTCCGGCGCCAGAAGCAGCGCCGTCAGCAATCCTGCGACGCCCGCACCGACGATGACGGGCCGGCCGCGAAGATCATGCGCGCCGGCGGTCATATGGCGATCATCCGCTCCACGGCGTTGCGCGCGCGTTCCGCAACCTGCGGATCTATGGTCACGATGTGGCGATTCTCCTCCAGCGCGGTGCGGATGTTGGAAAGCGTGATGCGCTTCATGTGCGGGCACAAATTGCAGGGGCGCACGAACTCGACGTCCGGATGGTCGATGGCGACATTGTCGCTCATCGAGCATTCGGTCATCAGCACCACGCGGGCCGGCTTGTGCTGTCCGACATAATCCGACATCGCTGCCGTCGAACCGGCGAAGTCCGCCTCGGCCACCACTTCGGGCGGGCATTCGGGATGGGCCAGCACGGTGACGCCGGGATGCGCCTCGCGCAGCTCGCGGATGTCGGCGGGCGTGAAGCGCTCATGCACTTCGCAATGCCCCTTCCAGGCAATGATCTCGACCTTGGTTTGCGCCGCGATGTTCCTGGCCAGATATTCGTCGGGCAACATGATCACCCTTGGCACGCCGAGCGATTCCACCACGGCCAGCGCGTTCCCGGAGGTGCAGCAGATGTCGGATTCGGCCTTCACGGCGGCGGAGGTGTTGACATAGGTGACGACCGGTACGCCCGGATAGCGCTTGCGCATCAGCCGTACGTCCTCGGCGGTGATCGAATCGGCCAGCGAGCAGCCGGCGTCGGTATGCGGCAGCAGCACGGTCTTGCCCGGATTGAGCAGCTTGGCCGTCTCGGCCATGAAATGCACGCCGGCGAGCACGATGATGTCGGCATCGACGTCCGTTGCCTTGCGGGCGAGCGCCAGGCTGTCGCCGACGATATCGGCAACGCAATGGAAGATTTCGGGCGTCTGGTAATTATGCGCCAGGATGACGGCGTTGCGCTCGCGCTTGAGCGCCAGAATGGCGTCGATGTCGTCGGAAAAGGCCGGCCATTCGATGGGTGGGATCACCCGCTGGACACGGTCGTAGAGCGACGCGGCGCTCGGCTGCAGAATGGACATTGGCTCCTCCTGTTATGCTCGAAATGAGTATAAGGAGGGCATATGCTTACTTTGAGCATAATAGATGTCAAGACCTTGTCAGCGGTAATTTCGTACCTGTCGCCGCCCGTTCGTCGAGGACGGCATGACGGAAACGGAACAGTTTTGCCGGTCGCCCGCCGGTGTCGGCCGTGGTTTTGGCGGTTTCCTCGACCAGTTCCTGCTGCTCGATGAGGCGGCGGAAATTCTGCTTGTGCACCAGCCTGCCGGCCAGCGCCTCCACCGTGCGCTGGAGCTGGAGAAGCGTGAAAAGCGGCGGCATCAGTTCGAAGACGACCGGCCGGTATTTGATCTTGGAACGCAGCCTGGCAATGCCCGTGGCAAGGATGCGGCGGTGGTCGAGCACCATGGATTTTCCAGGCACCAGAAGGTGTTGAGCGGGCTGGCCGGCGCGCGCCGCTTCTTCCACCAGTCCCGCTTCATAGAGCAGTTCGTAGCGCTGGAGCACGAGTTCTTCGTTCCACGGCCGGTCATCGAAGCCGAAGTCGATCGCGGCACGCTGCCAGCGTTCGCGGCGGGTTGCCTCGTCGCCGGCGTCCTGCGCCCATTCGCGCAATCTCGGCCGCAGGACGTTGTAAATGATCGGCGGGACGCTGCCGCGATGATCCTCCCATGGAAAATAGTCGTACCAGCTTTGCCAGCGGCGCCGTTCCGGCGACGCGGTCTCGTCCTGCCGGGTGAGCGCCAGATAGCTGATCGAGATCACGCGCTGCTGGCGCTCGTCGCCGATCCGGTCGCGATCCGCGAAGGTGTAGAGCTGCTCGATATAGCCGAGGGGATGGCCGGTCCGGCGCTCGACCCACGCCCTCAGGCCCGATTGCAGGGACCGGTGGCCAAGCTCGAACGGACCCGAGGGCAGGGCCTCGTCCTCACCGATGGTCAGCACACGCGGTTCGTGGCCAGTCACAGCCACGACGACGGCGATCAGGTCCGCATGCACGTCGTGGGGCTTGTGGCCGGCGGGCTCTTGCCTGTTTTCTGTTGTCTCGTGCTGCATATGTCCGCAGGTGGTGGGCCGTCTCGTCTGTCGCGGCGGCTGAATCGCATGGTTGGCACCGTGGACTTTGCCCATGCCGTCGTCAACGTCACGTCACGTGACCCCGGCTCTTCGCAACTGCACAAAAATATGCCACATGACGCGCGGCGAGGGGTAACGCTAGGGAAGGAATCGGAAATGAGTGTGACCGGCCAGACGAAAGCCATGACGCCGCCGCAGGTTGCGGCCCGCAAGGGCGGCACGCCGCTGGTGTGCCTGACCGCATATACGACGCCGATGGCAAGGCTTGTCGACAAGCATTGCGACATCGCGCTCGTCGGTGACAGTGTCGGCATGGTGCTGCACGGCCTGCCGTCCACGCTCGGCGTCTCCCTCGATATGATGATCCTGCATGGCAAAGCGGTGCGGCGCGGGCTGGAACAGGCGCTGATGGTGGTCGATATGCCGTTCGGCTCCTATGAGGAAGGGCCGGAGCAGGCCTTCCGCAACGCGGCCCGGATGGTGGCGGAGACCGGCTGTGCGGCCGTCAAGCTCGAAGGCAGCGAGACGATGGCGCAGACGATACGCTTCCTTACCGGGCGCGGCATTCCGGTGATGGCGCATGTCGGGCTGACGCCGCAGGCAGTGAACGCGTTCGGCGGCTATGGCGTGCAGGGGCGCGGCGAAGCCGGTGGGCGTGTGCTGGCCGATGCCGCTGCTGTCGCGCAGGCGGGAGCGTTTTCTGTGGTGCTCGAAAAAGTACCGGAGGCGCTGGCGCGCCGGATCACGCAGGAGATCGCCATTCCTACCATCGGCATCGGTGCGTCTCCCGCCTGCGACGGCCAGGTCCTCGTTGTCGACGACATGCTGGGCATGTTCACCGATTTCCGGCCGAAATTCGTGAAGCGTTATGGGGAACTGGGCGAGGCGGCCGATGCCGCGATCGCCGCCTACGCGCAGGAGGTGCGGGAACGGCGTTTTCCCGCCGCGCAGCATGTCTTCGCGGATGCCGCAATGGCGGTTACAGGAGAAAAGAGCGAATGAGCATACCTATTGTCCGCACCCTTGCCGAACTGCGCGCGACCGTCGCCGAATGGCGCCGCGAAGGCGCGAGGGTCGCAGTCGTGCCCACCATGGGCGCGCTGCATGAAGGGCATCTTAGCCTGGTGCGCGCCGCTCTGGTGCAGGCCGACCGGGTGATCGTGACGCTGTTCGTCAATCCGAAGCAGTTCAACAGCGCGGCCGATCTCGCCGCCTATCCGCGTACGGAGCATGAGGACGCGGCCAAGCTCGCGCCGCTCGGCGCGCATATGCTCTATGCCCCGGATGCCGATCAGGTCTATCCGGAGGGTTTTGCCACCAACATCTCGGTGAGCGGCGTGAGCGAGGGGCTGTGCGGCGCGTTCCGGCCGGGCCACTTCGACGGTGTGGCCACGGTAGTCGCCAAGCTCTTCCTCCAGATTGGGGCCGATCTTGCCTTCTTCGGCGAAAAGGATTTCCAGCAGCTTCATGTCGTGCGCCGTATGGCGCGTGACCTCGATATTCCGATCGGGATCGTCGGATGCCCGACCGTGCGCGAGCAGGACGGACTGGCGCTGTCGTCGCGCAATGTGCGGTTGTCGCAGGCGCAGCGCGCGGTTGCGCCGCGGCTCGCGGACATTCTGTTCGATGCCGCCGCCCGCCTTGCTGCCGGTGCTGCCGTCGCCGCCACGCTGGATGCGGCGCAGGCGGCGATACTGGCTGCGGGCTATGCGGAAGTCGAATATCTGACCTTGCGCGCCGAGGACGACCTGTCGCCGCTCGACCGGGCTGATCGGCCCGCACGGCTTCTCGCGGCAGCCTGGCTTGGCGAGGTGCGCCTCATCGACAACGTCCCGGTGCGCCCTGAGACATGAAAAAGGTTGCCGCAGCCTCATAAAGGGCATGTCGGAAATAGCGTTCCAGACTGCGTATGCCCGAAAGGAATCCGGGTCAAACGTCCGTGTCGCTGATACGCGACGCGGTCGCGCGAAGATGCCTCACCAGCGCCTCGCGATTGTCTCGCATCCGGTAGATCGGACCGGCTACCGCCAGTCCGAAGCGACGGCCGCCGGTCACGACGGGCACGCCCAGCCCCATCACGTCGGGGGTGGATTCCGCCAGATCCTCGCACCAGCCGCGCATCGTCGATACTTCGAGGTCGGCGGCCAGTTCCCGCGCATCCTTCTTGGTGGCGCTCTGGTAGGGCAAATACCGCAGCGCCTGCAGGATGTCCGCTCGTTCCGCCGGGTCATAGGTGGTGAGGATGGCCTTGCCGCTCGACGTCGTATAGATCGGGCGCCGCTCGCCGATCTTGGCAAAGTAGCGTATGGGCGCGGTGGATTCCACGACATCGACATAGACGACGTCGTCCTGTTCGCGGGCAGACAGAACCGCTGTTTCACCTGTCGCCGCCGCGAGCGCTTCCAATTGGCCATGGATGCGTGCCGTCAACGGATCTCCGTCCATCATCGAACGCGCCAGTTCGAGCAGTCTTTGGGTTGGATAATAGCCGCCCCGCGGCTTCGTCTCATACAGGAAGCCGCGGCTCACGAGCGTCTCGATGACATTGAAGGTGCTCGACTTCGGAATGCCCAGCGCCTCGGACAATGCCGTCAGCGTCAGCGGCGATCGCTCCCGCGCATAGATTTCGAACAAGTCGAGGACGTTGTCGATCTGCCTGACGCGCATTGAGCCTCCATACGAACAGCGCTCATACCGTTAGAACACTAACGCAATAGTTCATCATTGTGAACTTTTTTACCCGGTATTGAATTTGTTTGACAGCGGAAGAAAGGCCAAATAGCGTCGGTACAAATGGGCGCCAGACCCAGGGGAGCATACCGGGAGGATTGATGGCCGAGGACATTATCCTGTCTGCCAATGGTCTGACGAAGGAGTTCAAGGGCTTCGTCGCCGTCGACGGCGTGGACCTCAAAGTGCGTCGCGGCACCATCCATGCGCTTATTGGTCCGAATGGCGCGGGAAAGACCACCTGCTTCAACCTGCTGACCAAGTTCCTGAGCCCGACGCGCGGGACGATCGTCTACAAGGGGCAGGACATCACGAGCCGCAAGCCGGCCGACATCGCCCGCCTTGGCCTGATCCGCTCCTTTCAGATTTCTGCCGTCTTCCCGCATATGACCGTCCTGGAGAATGTCCGCATCGCCCTGCAACGGCAAAGGCGGGATTCGTTCAATTTCTGGAGATCGCAACGTGTGCTCGACGAGCTCAACGGTCGCGCCCGGGAGCTTGTGGAAGCTGTCGGGCTTTCGGAATTCATGGACACGGTCGCGGGCGAGTTGTCCTACGGCCGCAAACGCGCGCTCGAAATCGCCACCACGCTGGCTCTGGATCCGGAAATGATGCTGCTGGATGAGCCGATGGCGGGCATGGCCGCCGATGACGTGGACCGCATCACCCAACTCATCCGCCGCGTCTCGAGAGATCGTACGGTGCTGATGGTCGAGCACAATCTGTCAGTCGTCTCGACCCTGTCCGATTTCATCACGGTGCTTGCCCGCGGCAAGGTCCTGGCCGAGGGTGACTACGCAACCGTCTCGAAGGATCCGCGCGTCCTCGACGCCTATATCGGTGCCGGCCATGCATAGCACTGCTGCAAGCCAGTCTGCTTCGCCCTCCGCGGCAACCGAACCGCTGCTTGCCGTGCGCGACCTCCAGGCATGGTACGGCGAGTCCCATGTGCTTCACGGCATGGCCTTTGATGTCCATCCGGGCGAAGTGGTCACGCTGCTCGGCCGCAACGGTGCGGGCAAGACGACAACGCTGAAGTCGATCATGGGCGTGATCGAGAAGCGTCGCGGTTCCATCCGTTTCCGGGGCAGCGAACTGGTCGGCCTCGCGTCCCGCCATATTGCCAGGAAGGGCATCGCCTGGTGCCCGGAGGAGCGGGGGATATTCTCGAGCCTCGATGTGAAGGAGAATCTCCTTTTGCCGCCAATCGTTGCATCGGGCGGCTTCACGCTGGAACAGGTCTTCGAGCTTTTCCCCAATCTTAAGGAACGTCTGCACAGCCAGGGCACCAAGCTCTCCGGCGGCGAACAGCAGATGCTGGCGATCGGCCGCATCCTGCGCACGGGCGCGCGCCTGCTGTTGCTTGACGAGCCGACCGAGGGGCTTGCACCGGTGATCGTCCAGCAGATCGGCCATATGATCCGAAAGCTGAAGTCCATGGGTTTCACGATCGTTCTGGTCGAGCAGAATTTCCATGCCGCCGCGACCGTTGCCGACCGGCACTACATCGTCGAGCAGGGGCGCATCGTCGACGAGATTGCCAACGACCGGCTGGAAGCCAGCATGGGCAAGCTTCATCGCTATCTTGGCGTCTGAGGGTTTAACACAAGGGAGTGAGGACAAATGAAGGTCGCGAAACTAATCCTGGCCGCAGCCGCGGCGGCTTTGATGGCGGGCAGCGCGCTGGCCCAGGACAAGATCGATGTGAAGCTTGGCGTGCTGAACGACCGGTCCGGCACCTATGCCGACCTCTCGGGCGAAGGCTCGGTCGTCGCCGCCAGGATGGCGGTGGAAGATTTCAAGGCGGCGGACAAGGGCATCAATGTCGAAGTGATCTCCGCCGATCACCAGAACAAGCCGGACATCGGCTCGAGCATCGCCCGTCAGTGGTATGATCAGGACGGCGTCGATGTCATCCTCGACGTGCCGACCTCTTCGGTGGCGCTTGCGGTTAGCGAGATCACCAGGGAAAAGAACAAGATCTTCATCAACTCCGGCGCCGGCGCGTCTGATCTCACCGGTAAAGCCTGCTCGCCCAACACCGTCCACTGGACCTACGACACCTGGGCGCTGGCGAACGGCACCGGCGGCGCCATGGTCAAGGCGGGTGGCGACACCTGGTTCTTCCTGACCGCCGACTATGCATTCGGCCATGCGCTTGAGCGCGACACCTCCGCCGTGGTCGAGAAGGCCGGCGGCAAGGTGCTCGGCAGCGTGCGCCATCCCTTCCCCGGCCAGGACTTCTCGTCCTTCCTGCTGCAGGCCCAGAGTTCGGGCGCCAAGGTCATCGGTCTGGCAAATGCCGGCGCCGACACCACGAATGCCATCAAGCAGGCCGCAGAGTTCGGCATCGTTCAAGGTGGCCAGAAGCTCGCCGGCCTGCTGACCTTCGTCACCGACGTCAAAGCGCTCGGGCTGAGCACCGCCCAGGGACTGGTCCTGACGGAAGCCTTTTACTGGGACCAGAACGACGGCACGCGGGAGTTTTCCAAGCGCTTCGGCGAGAGACATGGCGGCGCCATGCCGACGATGGTTCAGGCCGGCGTCTACGCCTCCGTGCTCCACTATCTGAAGGCGGTCGAAGCGACCAGGAGCAAGGATGCCGGCACCGTGATGGCCAAGATGAAGGAAACTCCGTCGGACGACCCGCTGTTCGGCAAGGGTGAAATCCGTGCTGACGGCCGTCATATCCACGATATGTACCTTTTCGAGGTCAAGACGCCGGAAGAATCCACGGGCGATTGGGACCTCTACAAGACAGTCGCCACGATCCCGGCCGCGGAAGCCTTCCGCCCGCTGGCCGATGGTGGCTGTAGCCTGGTCCAATAACATTGCAACGACCTGCCCGGGAGCGTCTGCTTCCGGGCAACACCCTCACGGAACAAGGTCCGATGGCTGAAATCTTTGGCATTCCTGCCGCCGCACTCTACGGTCAGTTGCTGCTCGGCTTCATCAATGGTGCTTTCTACGCAACGCTGAGCCTCGGCCTTGCGGTGATCTTCGGGCTTCTCAACATCATCAACTTCACCCACGGCGCCCAATACATGATGGGTGCGTTCGTCGGCTGGATGCTGCTCACCTATCTCGGCATCGGATACTGGCCCGCACTTGTCCTGGCGCCGCTGATCGTGGGGGCTGTGGGCATCGTCATCGAACGGACGATGATTTCGCGGCTCTACAAGCTCGACCATCTCTATGGCCTGCTTCTGACCTTCGGCCTCGCGCTGATCATCGAAGGCTTGTTCCGCAATGCCTATGGCGTGTCGGGCCTTGCCTATGCCATCCCCCCGCAATTGGCCGGCGGCATCAATCTCGGCTTCATGTTCCTGCCGCTCTATCGGGGGTGGGTGGTCGTGGCTTCGCTCATCGTCTGCCTCGCCACCTGGTTCATGATCGAAAAGACCAGGCTCGGGGCCTATCTGCGCGCGGCAACGGAAAATCCGACGCTGGTGCAGGCGTTCGGCATCAACGTGCCGCTGCTCGTCACGCTCACTTACGGATTTGGCGTTGCGCTTGCCGGCTTTGCGGGCGTGCTGGCCGCGCCGATCTATGCCGTCAATCCCATGATGGGCTCGAACCTCATCATCGTCGTTTTCGCCGTTGTCGTGATTGGCGGCATGGGCTCCATCCTTGGCGCTATCGTTACCGGTTTCGCGCTGGGCCTTGTCGAGGGGCTGACCAAGGTCTTCTATCCGGAAGCGGCCGCGACGGTCATTTTCATCATCATGGCGATCGTGCTCCTTGTGAAGCCGGCCGGGCTGTTCGGAAGGGAGGTCTGACATGAGCGCCGAAGCAGAACCGGTGGCTCCCGCCGGCACCGCCCTTGCCGAGCGAACCGCCCGCGGCAAGCGCGTGCATGTGATGATTTTCCTGGGCCTCGCCGCCATTCTTCTGGTCGCGCCAGGCCTGCTTTATCCGTTCTTTTTGATGAAGCTCCTGTGCTTCGCGCTGTTTGCCTCCGCCTTCAACCTCCTGCTGGGGTATGGCGGGCTCCTGTCGTTTGGCCATGCCGCCTATTTCGGCATGGCGAGCTATGTCTCCGCGCATGCCGCCAAGGTCTGGGGCTTCTCGCCCGAGCTTGCCATTCTTACAGGCGTGCTCACCGCGGCCGGCCTCGGCCTCGTCTTTGGCGCCCTCGCTATCCGTCGACAGGGCATCTACTTTGCGATGGTCACCCTGGCCTTCGCCCAGATGATCTATTTCTTCGCGTTGCAGGCCCCCTTTACCGGAGGCGAGGATGGCATTCAGGCGGTCCCGCGGGGATATATGTTCGGTGTGCTCGACCTCTCCAACACGATGACGCTCTACTATGTCGTGGCGACTATTTTCCTGCTGGGGATGCTCCTCATCTATCGCATCGTCCACTCCCCTTTCGGGCAGGTGTTGAAGGCGATCCGCGACAATGAGGCCAGAGCCGTGTCGCTCGGCTACCGCACCGACCACTACAAGCTGGCGGTGTTCGTGCTGTCGGCCACATTGTCCGGTCTTGCCGGAGCCACCAAGGCGATCGTGGTTCAACTGGCGTCGCTCACCGATGTCTATTGGGGTATGTCCGGCGAGGTGGTGCTGATGACATTGCTCGGTGGCATGGGAACGATATTCGGCCCCATGGTCGGTGCTGCGATCATCATCACGATGCAGAATTACCTGGCCAGCCTCGGCGCGTGGGTCACTGTGGTGCAGGGCGTCGTCTTCGTCATAGCCGTGCTGATGTTCCGCGAAGGCATCGTCGGTGTGCTGGCGAAGTGGCTGAGGAGGTCCCTCTGAAAGGTATCGTGACCGGTCGTGACGCTGTACGACCGATCACCCCGATGCGCTTCAAACGGTGTCGAACGACAAGACCGTCATCCGCCGTGGACGACGTCTCCGTCGAGCAGCGTCATGTCGCAGCGCACATCGTCACGCAGCACCTCGGCCGGCACCGAGAAGATGTCGTGCGAGAAGATCGTCACATTGGCACGCATACCCGGCGCCAGCCTGCCGACTTCGTGCTCGGCGAACTGTGAAAAGGCGCTGCAGGCGGTGTAGCAGTGCAATGCCTCCTGCAGGGACAGGCGCTGGTCTTCGCCGAGCAGCGTGCCGCCACGGCTGCGACGCGTCACCATCGTGTAGAGGTTCTTGAACGGATCGGTGGTGGCGACCGGCGCGTCGGAACTGGCCGAGGGCATGAGGCCGGCATCCAGGAAGCCGCGCATCGGATAGGCTGTGGTCGCCCGCTCGCTGCCGAGATTGGTGACGTAGAGGTCGCCGAATTCGTACATGAATATCGGCTGCGGCGCCGGGTAGATTCCGGCGGTGGCCATGCGCGCCATCTGTCCGGCGTCGAGATAGCCGCAATGCTCGATGCGATGCCTGCGCCCGGCGATGGGATGCGCCGCGGAATCGGCGGCCTCGATCCCCGAAAGCACCTGTTCGATGGCGACATCGCCGATGGCGTGGATGGCGAGTTGGTAGCCAAGTTCGTGGAAGCGGCGGATATGGCCATGCAACTCCTCGGTCTTGAAGCACAGGACGCCGGTGTTGCCCGGCTCCCCGGCGAGATAGGGCAGGCTCACTGCCGCCGTCAGGCTGCCGGCCGAACCGTCGGTGAACAGTTTTGCAGCGCCATAGCGCAGCCGGCCGTTGCTGGTGCCGAAGCGCAAGCCCCGCTCCCATGCGGATTCGAGCACGCCACCGGGATCTCCGTAGAGACAGGCCCAGACATCGAGCGGCATGCGGTCCGTCCTTGCCGCGGCTTCGAAGGCGTCGACTTCAGCCTCGCCGAAATTCATGCCGATGGCCGCGTCCATCACGCCGGTGAAGCCTTGCGAGAGCATGAAGCGGCCAGCCCGTTCGATCGCCGCGACCATCTCGTCGCGGCTGGGCTTGGGCAGGATATCGACGACGAAACGCATGCCGCGCTCGGCCAGCAGGCCGGTCAGCTCGCCGTCGCGGCGCTCGATGAAACCACCCGCCGGGTCGGGCGTCTCCCCGGTGATGGCGGCAAGGCGCATCGCCGCGCTGTTGGCTACGGCCAGATGGCCGCAGGTGCGTTCCAGAAAGACCGGATGGTCCGGCGCGACGCTGTCGAGTTCGGCAAGCGTCGGATGGCGGCGTTCCGCCAGTTCGTTGTGATCGTAGCCTCGTCCCTTGATCCAGCCGCCCGGCGGTGTCCGCGCCGCTGCGTCGCGCACTGCGGACAGGATGTGGTCGATCGAGGATGTTCCCGTCTCCGGCCGAAGGTTGATCTCGCCCATGCCAAGGCCAAGTGTCAGGAGATGCAGATGGGCATCGATCAGCCCCGGTGTGGCAGCGCGGCCGGCAAGGTCGATGACGCGGGTCGATGGCCCCGCCAATGTGCGGATTTCCTCGTTGGAGCCACTGGCCAGAACGCGGCTGCCAGCTATGGCCAGCGCTTCGGCTTCTCCTTCTTCAAGGCCAAGGAAAATCCGTCCGCCGGTGAGTATGGTGTCCGCGTGCTGCATGTCAGGCTGCCTTTGTCGTTGCGCGGTCGAACATGACGTCGCCGCCGACCAGTGTTTTCGTCACGACCACATCGGCCAGGGTTTCTTCCGGAATCTCGAAGGGATCGCGGTCGAGCAGGCAAAGGTCTGCCAGCTTGCCAAGGCCGAGATCGCCCTTGATCGCCTCCTCCCGTCCCGCCCATGCGCCAAGACGGGTGTAGGCGCAAAGCGCCTCGTAGACAGTGATGGCCTGCGAGGAATCGAGCGAACGCCCGCTTCGGGTCTTGCGGTTGACCAGAGCCGACATGGCCGCAAAGGGGTTGACGGTGCAGACCGGAGCGTCGGAATGGGCGGGCGCCATGACGCCCGCATCGATCATCGCGCGATGCGGCCACATGTTCTTCATCGCCGCCGCCCCCCGATTGTCGATATGGGCGTCACCGAGGTCCCACGCGAAGCCGGCGGCCGAGGAACACACGATGCCGCTGCGCTTCAGCCGTTCCAGGATCGCTGGCGTAACGGCGCAGCAATGCTCGATGCGCAGCCGATGGTCGGCGCGGGGATGGGCGGCCAGAACATCCTCATAGATGTCCAGCACATGCTCGATCCCCCGATCACCCATGGCGTCGGTGCAAACCATCAGCCCCGCCAGATGGGCCTGCGTGACGCGGCGCGTGTGTTCGGCGCGGTCGAGCAGCAGCGCGCCGCGATTGTTCGGCGGCTCGCCCAGCACCGGTTCACCGACATAAGGTTCGTTATAGGCGGCCGTGCGCCCGGACGTGGAACCGTCACCGACCCATTCCACGCCGATCAGCTTCAGCCATTCGTCGCCGAAGCCGGTGCGCAAGCCCGAGCGCACCACTGCGCGGACGAGATCGTCGTCGCGGCCCGTGGCCAGCATACCGACGCGCACTTTCAACTCGCCGGCGTCCCGCATGTCCTGATAGGCCTTGATGGCCTGGGTCTGGGTGAGGCTGTTGTGGACCGAGGTCACGCCGTAGGACAGATACTCATCGAATACCCGCACCAGTCCGCGCCGGAAGTCGTCGGCCGTATAGTCGGCCTGGATGTGCTCGATCATCATATGCGCCGCGCGCGCCCGCAGCAGGCCGGTCGGCGTGCCGCGTTCATCGCGCTCGATACGACCGAAAGGCGGATCCTGCGTCGCAGCGGAAAAGCCGATGGCAGCAAGCGCGGCACTGTTGGCAAAACCCATCTGCGCGCAGCGCCGGTAGATGAAGGCGGGCCTGCCGCCTGCCGCCCTGTCCAGTTCCTCGATCAGCGGATAGCCGCCATCGCGGTCATCGAAGCGATACCCGACGAACCAGTGGTCGCCGGGCTTGCCGTCGAGCGCGCGGGCGACGAGATCGAGCAATTGCGCACGGTCCTGGATCGCGCCATCGGAAAAATCGTGCCAGCGGCCGAGCCGCGCGCCCTGCATGTCGGGGTGGCAATGGCTGTCGATGATGCCCGGGATGCCGGCTCGGCCTTCGCAATCCACCACGCGTGCGTCCGGCGCGAAGGCGAGAATGTCGGCGCTGGTGCCGCGGGCGACAATTCTGCCATTGGCGATGGCCAGCGCCTCCACCGACTTTCCCGGAGACACCATCGTATAGAGCCTGCCGTTCACGACAACGGTATCCACAGGGGTGCGCTCGAGCATGTTCACCCGTCTCCTGATCTCAGAAAGGAAAAGCAGGACACGCCCGGCGTCGAGGCCGGGCGTGTCTGTTTGTCGGGTCAGGACAACATCATCTGGTTGAACTTCTCGATCACCTCGGGCCGGTTCTCTGCCCACCATTCATGCCGGTAAGGCACCATCACCGAATAGTTCTCCGGCGAGGTCGGCAGATGCTTGAGGATCTCCGGCGACAGATATTTGGCGGAATCGACATTGGTGTAGCCGTAGGGCAGCAGCGTGGAGTAACGCGCCTGCGCGATGGCCGACGAACTGAAGGCCACGAATTTCTGCGCGTTGCTCAGGTTCGGCGCGCCGTTGGGGATCAGCCAGGCATTGTTGAGAACCATGCCGCCATTCCACACCAGTTCGAGCGGATGTCCTTCATCCTTGGCGGCCTTGACGCGGCCGTTCCATGCCGTGGCAATGGGCGTTTCGTTGTCGATCAGCATCTGCATGGGCTGTGCGCCCGATTCCCACCACTTCACGACAGCGGGCTTGATCTCGTAAAGTTTCTTGATCGCGCGGTCGATGTCGATCGGATAGACGTCCTTGGGATCGACGCCGTCCGCCAGCAGCGCGCCGACGAGTTCGGGAATGTTGCCCTTGGTCGCGATCGGCATGGTGCGTCCGCCGGGGAAGCGCTCCTGGTCGAAGAAGTCCACCCAGTTCGTGGGGCCTTCGGGAAACACGTCGGAGCGATAGGCGATGTTCTGCGAGTAGGGAACGATGTCCAGCCCATGCTCGGAGCGGTAGTCGGCGGTAACGCCGTCCTCGACGATGCTGTAGTCGATGGGCGCAAGATAATCGCCCTGCTTCATCAGTTCGATCATGGCGCCGCGGCCGATCTGGCACACGTCCCACGCCACGGTCTTGGTGTCGACCATGGCCTTCAGCTTGGCCGGATCGGGGCCGATGGCTTCCACGACCTTGATGCCGCACAGCTTCTCGAACGGCTCGAACCAGGCCTTGCGCTGCATGTCGGTGCCGATGCCGCCCCATGTGACGACCACGACCTCGCCGGATCCCTTCCAGGCATCCGGGATCGTGTCGAATTCCGGCATCTGCGCTTCCTGCGCGAAGGCGTGCCGCGGAAGCAGCGGCCCCGCCATGGCAAGTGCGGCAACGCCGCCGAACAGTTTCAGAAAATCGCGTCGCGCGGTCGGCGGCACGTTGACCGATTGCCTGAGCCTGCGGTTCAGGTCTCGCCTGCTGGTCTTGTCTTCCATCCTCTCCTCCACTGGGTTCGCGCAAATGATGCGCCGCGGTCTATTTGCGTCTTGAAGGGCGCCTCCATCCCGGCTGCATCCCCGAAAAATTTCCCGATCGGATGCTAGCCAGCCGCCACACAGTATGCAAATGAAAATATGAAATTTCTCGCAAATAATATATTATTTTGATGGTGCATTCGGGTGACCGGCGCGGCGTATCAGTCCGGCCAGCAAAAGTGCGACGGCAGCACTCGTAAGAACGAGAAAATGCAGAAGCCCTTCCGGGCCGTACCGGGCGATGGCAGCCGTCGCGACGGTGGGGCCAATCACCGCGCCCAGCGCCCAGTTGAACAACAGCCCGCTGGACAGCCTGAAATTGGCGACTGCGCCGCCATGATCGAAGGCGGTGGCGAAGGAGAGCGCATAGACCGGCAGCGATACGCCACCGATCAGCGCGTAGATCAGGAACAGCGGCGCCTGATGACCGGAGGGGATTGCCAGAAGCACCAGCGCGCAAATCGCGGTGACGATCGCGGCAAACAGGATGACGAGACGGCGGTCCATCCTGTCCGACAACCACAGCAGCGGACCCTGAAACACGAAGGAGCCGATCTGCACCGAAACGGTCAGCATGGCCGCCGCAGCCGAAGACATGCCGACGAGCACGCCCCAGGCAGGCGCGACGCTGATCAAAGTCGTGCCGACCGCGCCGACATAGATCACGCCCACGGCCGCGACTGCCGGCGTCTCGAGGAAGGACAGGGATCGGCTGAGCCCCGCGCCTCTTGTGGCGGCGGTGACGGGATGGCCATGCACGGAAGGGACCATGAAGGCGAGGGCAATGGCATAGAGCACTGCCGGCCCGGCGAAGGCGAGGGTGCCCAGCGCCCAGGGAAAAGCGGCGACGGCCTGTCCCGCGACCATGGCCATGCGGCCCAGCATGTTGACCGTACCGAAAATGCGCCCGCGCACTTCGGCGGGAGCGGCAGTGTTGACCCAACCCTCGGTGATGACGACAGCCCCGGCTCCACATGCTCCCATCACCGCGCGCAGCGCTATCCACCCCTCGAACGGAAGGAGTGCCAGGCAGACAGTTGCCGCGGCCTGTAGCATTACGAAGCAGGCGAGCGCCTTGCGGTAGCCGAACCGCCCGATCAGGGCCGGCGAAATCAGGCAGCCGGCAGCAAAGCCGGCCGCATAGGCGGAGGCGACCAGCCCGATCGTTTCGGGCGACACGGCCGACAACGCCATTTGCAACGGAATGCCGGTGCCCAGCACGCCGGCGGCCGCCTGCATGCCCAGCATTCCCAGGACAAGCGGGAACAGGAGCAGCATCTGCTGCCCGAACGTCGTTCCCGCACGCTCCGGGCCGGTGCCGGCAGCGACCTCCTCCTCACAGCTCACGGCCCGCCCTTCCGCCTGCTTCAGATCACGGCTTCGATCAGAAATGGCCCCTTGCGGCCGATGGCCGAAGCCAGCAGTTGGGTGAATTGCGCTACCGTCCCGGCGCGGGCGGCTTCCACCCCGTGGCCCTTCGCCAGCGCCACCCAATCCAGCGCGGGTGTGTCGAGGTTCAGCATCCGGCGTGCGTTCTCGCCGAAATCGTTGACGCCGACATTGCGCATCTCGCCATGCAGGGTGGAATAGGTGCGGTTGGCAAAGACGACCGTCACCACGTCGAGCTGCTCTCGCGCCTGCGTCCACAATGCCTGGATGGTGTACATGCCGCTTCCGTCAGCCTGCAGGCAGACGACCTTGCGGTCGGGACAAGCCACCGCCGCGCCCGTGGACAATGGCAGGCCGATGCCAATGGCGCCGCCGGTCAGATCCAGCACGTCATGCTGCGCGGCCCCGCGCGCCTGTTCGCCGAAACGCCAGCCAGCGGTGATGGATTCGTCCACCACGATCGCCTGATCCGGCAGCATGCGTGCGACAAGCTGAGTGACCAACTCGCCCGTCAGGGCGCCATCCTGTGGCGCTTCGGGCAGTTCGGCGCGCGAAAGGATGGCTTGCGCCCGTTCCGCGCCCAGTTCCTGCGCCAGATGGCCGAGTGCTTCGAGAAGGTCCGCGCCGGGAGGCGCATATTCGATCACCGCCGCATCGGGTCGCGCCGGCTTGTTCGGCCGCCCCGGATAGGCAAAGAACGCCACGGGCTCGTCTTCGCCGACCAGAACCAGCATGTCGACATTCTCGAGGGCCTTGACGGCTGCCTCGATGCGGTAGGGCAGGGGCGAGACCACCACGCGGCCGGCACCGCGCTCGGCGCGCGCCACCGATGTCTGGCACAGCAACCGTACGCCGCTATGGGCGGCGATCCTGCCGGCAATCTCCAGCGCCTTGCCTTTCAGCGCCTCCGCCCCGAGCAGGAGCGCCACGCGCATGCCCCGGGAAATGGCCTGCCGCACCTGCGCGGCCACCGCCGCCTCGAACGGCCTTGGCGCCGGGCGTTGCGCGCGCGCGACCGGCGCGTCCGGCACGTCGTTCCAGGCGGTGTCGGCCGGCAGGATCAGCGTGGCGACACCGGGAGTGCCGACGGCGGCGATCCAGGCGTCGTTCAGGTCCGCGCCGATTTCGGTCGCGCTTTCGGTGCTGCGCACCCAGTCCGACATTGGCGCGGCGAGGGTTTCCACGTCGCTGTTGAGCGGCGCATTATATTGCCGGTGGTAGGTGGCATGGTTGCCGACGATGTTGATCATCGGTGTCCGGGCGCGCTTGGCATTGTGCAGATTGGCGATGCCGTTGCCCAATCCCGGTCCGAGATGCAGCAGGGTGGAAGCCGGCTTGCCGGCCATGCGCGCATAGCCATCGGCGGCCCCGGTGACGACGCCCTCGAACAAGCCCAGAATGCAGCGCATTTGCGGTTTGCGGTCGAGCGCCGCTACGAAATGCATTTCGGATGTGCCGGGATTGGCAAAGCACACGTCCACGTCGTTGGCCAGCAACCCGTCGCACAGGCGATCCGCACCGTTCATCGTTGAATTCCTTTCCTCAAGAATGGCCGCGTGCCGTTGCCGTGCGGCCGAATGGGGTTGTCCGCGAGGCGGATGAGAAGACACCGCAATGCAATGGCGCTTCGATGATTTGCTGGATCTGTCGGCCGGTACGCTTCTCCGGCCTCTTGCTGTCCGATCCCTGAAACTACAGGACGGGCGGCATCAGTTCGCTCACCGGTCGCTGCCCCCAATCGTATTTTTCGACATCGGCGGCCGAAACGCGCTGGGCAGCCTCCAGCCGGTCCATGGCGGCCGCGATGTCGAAAGCAAGCGCGGTGCCATCCTTCACCACGCGGCGGCCATCGACATAGACGTCACGGACCGGCCGTTCGCCTGCGCTGTAGAACAGGCTGCGCACCGGGTCGTAGAGCGGGCGCATGGTCGGGTGACGCAGGTCGACCGTGAAGAAATCGGCCTTCGCGCCGGGTGAAACGCGCCCGATGTCGCTGCGTCCCAACGCCCGCGCCCCGCCGAGCGTGGCGACATGCAGGAGTGAGCGTGCATCCACCTCGGCCACGTCGCGAGAGGTGATGCGCGCGGCGTAGATGGCGTTGCGGATCTCATCGAGGAAATTGTGCGGATAGGTGTCGGTGCCCAGCCCGAGATTGACGCCGGCCTTCAGGTAACGGCCGATATGCTGGAGCGTGATGCCACGCCGGATGAAAACGGTCGGGCAATGCGCCACGCTGGTTCCTGTTTCCGCCAGAAGCCCGAGGTCGTGGCTGTCGGGCCAGCGCAGCCAGTCATTGTGGTCGAGGAAGATGCCGTGGCCGACGATCATGTCCGGGCCAAGCAAACCCAGTTCGTCCAGCCAGCCGACAGGCGTGCGGCCATGGCGGCGCATGATCTCCTGGAAATCGACCACGCTCTGCGAGGCATGCGTCTGGATGCGCAGGCCGCGCGTCTTCGCTTCCGCCTGAGCCTGAAGGAACATGTCCGCGTCGCAGGTGTCGATCTGTGCGGGGCACAACATGCCCGAAAGTCGCCCGCTCGGATGGGCGATCGCAGTGTCGATCTCGGCGAGGGCCGTCTCCATGCGCTTGCGGCCCTTGGGAATATCCCATTCGTAGAGAACCTCGTGGCCGTTCTCGGTGTACCACCGTCCCGAGCGGAACATCGGCGCTGCATAGGCGCGCATGCCGCTGGCGCCCAGCGTCTCGATCCAGCCTTCATGCGGGGTGGACAGGTCGCAGACCGTCGTCACGCCGCTCTGCATCAGCTCCGACAAGGCGACCTGCGTGGCGGCCACCATGCCCTCGCTGGTCGTGTCGAACAGGAAGAGATACTCGTAGAGAGAACTCATCCACAGCTTGCGGCTGCCGACCTCTTCGGTCAGCCCCTTCAGCATCGTTTCGAAGCCCGGATGGGCATGGATGTTGACGAAGCCCGGCATGATCATCAGGCCGCGACCGTCGATGACCTCTTCTATATCGGTTCGATCGAGCGTGCCCGGATCGACGAACCGGTCGCCGCGGAAGGCGACGTCGGTGTCGCGAAGATAGCGGTGGCAGTCGCCGTCCGCGTCATAGGCCACGACCCATTCCGCGTTGCGGATAAGGGTGGCTCCGCCACCGGTGGAACGCTCTGTGTTCGTCATCGTCATTTTCTTTCCGGAAGCGACAGTTCGGTGCCGAGATAGAGCGTGTATTCTTCGACGTAGTTCATGAAGTCCTTGGCATGGCGAAGAGCCATTTCCTCGTCTCCTTCCGCGACCGCATCGGCGATGCGGATGTGGAATTCGGTCAAGGTCTCGTCCCGGAAGCGTGTCCGGTAGAGATCCCGATGCGCCAGCCAGAAGCGGCGTGAAAGCGAGTAGAGGGGCTCGATCAGGTGCAGGAACGGATTGCGCGATACCTCGATCAGCGTGGCGATGAAACGACGGTCGAGCCGCAACAGCTCCAGATTGCGCTCCGAGCCGAGCAGGCGCCGGAACTCGGCTGCGATCTGCGCGATCGCCTGAGCCTCGGCCTGGGTCCGCCGCCGCGCGGCGGCCGGAACAAGCAGCATTTCGAGCGCCTTGCGCGTCTCGAAGACCTTGAGCTGGAGCTGGATGTTGATCTCAGGCACCACCATGCCACGGCGCGGCAGCCATGTCAGAAGCTGGTCCGCCGCCAGACGCAGCAATGCCTCGCGAATAGGCGTGCGGCCGATGCCGAGGCGGCTGACGAGCGCGGACTCGGCTATGCGCGAGCCGGGGGCGAGTTCCATGGTCACGATCATGTCCTCGATCATCCCATAGGCGAGATCGACCTGGCTGCCGGACGCGTTGTAACCGGATTCGGCAGTAGTGGTGTCCAAAGTCACTGGAACTCCTTCAGGCTTTGTGGTGATAACTGGTCTATGCCGCGCCCGGCCCAGTCTCCGGGGCCGACCGCCTCCCAGATACGTTGCGCCGCTCTGGCCAGATTGCCGCGCGCCGATGCTTCATCGATTTTCAGAAGGGCCTTGTCCGTCATCAGCCACTCGCCATCGACCATGACGTGGTGAAGATCTTCGCTGCCGGCATAATAGACCAGATTGCGTATCGGATCGCGGCAGGGGACCATGGAAAAGCCGGTCATGTCCCACAAGAGAAGGTCCGCCTTCGCGCCCGGCGCGATGCGTCCCAGATCATCGCGTCCGAGAACGCGCGCGGGCGCGAGGGTGGCGGCGTTGAAAACCTCGACGGCCGTGGGCTTGCGGCAATCATGTTCCTGCAACTTTGAAATGATGGCGGCATGGCGCATCGCGTGGAGGATGGATTGGGGCGCGGTGTCACTGCCCAGGCACATGGTGATGCCAGCCTCGAGATAGGCGGCAAAGCTTTCCATGGCGATGCCGCGCCGGGCAAAGACCCATGGGCAATGCGCCACAGACGCGCCGCTGTCGGCCAGCCGGGCAAGGTCGTCGCCAGGATGCCGCACCCACGAATTGCCGCTGGTGAAGACACAATGGCCGAGAATGGTGCGCTCGTCGAGGAAGTCCTGCGCGGCCAGCCATTGCACCGGCGTCATGCCCTCCCGCTGAACCATTTCGTGGAACTCGAATACCGCTTCGGCGGTATGCAACGTCACCGGCACGTTGAGTTCAGCGGCGACGGCGCGGGTGCGCTGCAGCAGTTCGGGCGTGGCCATGGCCACCTGCATCGGCGTCAGCATGCCACGGATGCGACCTCCGGCGCGACCCTCGATCCGCTTCACGAAGGTGGCCGCGGCCTCCAGCCCCTCCATGCCGCCATCTGGCTTCCAGTCGTAGCTCATGCGCTTGCCGTCCAGCGTGCGCCAGCGCGCCGAACCATAGCCTTCGCCGATATAGGCCCTGAGGCCGGCGCGCTCGACCGCTGCGGCGGTATAGTCGCCCAGCCAGCCGATCTCGAACACCGTCGTCGTGCCGCTCCGGGTCAGTTCGGCCATGGAATAGTCCACGGCGGCGCGCTGGGCCTCCTCGTCCATCGCCGCGCCGATTGCCGGCAGCAGTTCGGGAAGGCCGGAGAACCAGAAGCCGGGCTTGCCGACATCCTCGACATAGGAGCGGTCGTAGGAAGCGCTGGTCAGATGCGCGTGCATGTCGATCAGCCCCGGCGTCAGCAGCGCATCGGGCAGGTCCAGGATTTCTTCGAAGCTGCCTTCGACCTCAGGACCGACATGGACGACGCGGTCGCCCTCGACCACGACGCATCCGTTTTTCAGCAATCGGTGCTCGCCCTGCTGGAAGGCGACGACCATTCCGGCGCGGATCAGCTTTGCGGCAGTCATCATGCACCCTCCCGAACCACCTTGCCGGCGCCTGCCTGGGCGCGCCTTTGCAGCCATGAGGCGCACAGGAAAAGCGACACCGAGGCGACGACGGCCAGTGTCGATACAGCGGCCAGGGTGGGCTCGAGTGACGAGCGCATGCTTTCCCACATGCGTAGCGGCAGCGTGACCTGCGACGGGCCGGCGATGAACAGCGCGACGATCAGTTCGTCGAAGGAGGTGATGAAGGCAAATAACGCGCCCGCAACGACACCGGGCCGGATACTGGGCAGAATGACGAGACGGAACGTATCGAAGGCGCCGGCGCCGAGATTTTGCGCGGCCATTTCCAGGCGTTTGTCAAAACCGTGCAGAGAGGCTGAGACGTTGACGACCACGAAGGGCACCGCCAGTGCGGTGTGCGCCACCGCGATCGCGACCGGCGAACCGACCAGTTGCAGCCGCGCATAGAAGAAGTAGACGGCGATGGCGACGATGATGCCGGGGATGATGAGCGGCGACAGGATGAAGGCGACCAGCAGGCGCTGCCCCGGAAACTTTCCGCGCACCAGCCCGAATGAGGCTGCCGTGCCCAGCACCGTGGAAAGCAACGCCACGACGCAGGCGATCCAGATGCTGAGCCAGGCGGAGTCCATCCAGTCGCTGCGCGAGAAGAGCTGCTGATACCACCGCAGGCTGAAGCCCGGCGGAGGAAAGGACAGGAAGCTGCCCGAGGAGAACGACAGCGGCACGATCACCAGCACCGGCACGATCAGGAACAGCGCCACCGCCAGTGCGACGATGCCCAGCAGCGCCCGCGCCAGCGGGCTTGAAAGGGTGATGGCGTAACCCGTCATTTCGCACCTCCCAGGATCTTGTCCAGACTGACGAACCGGCTGAACCCCAGCAGGGCCACAAGGGTCATGACCAGCAGCAACGCCGCCATGGCCGCGCCGACATCCCAGCGATAGAGGTCCACTTCCTGTGCGATCAGCATGGAGATCGTCATGTCCGAAGGGCCGCCGAGAAGGGCGGGGGTGATGTAGAAGCCGAGGGCGAGCACGAAGACCAGCACGGTGCCGGCCAGCACGCCCGGCATGGAGAGCGGCAGGATGACATGGCGGAACACCGACACCGGACCGGCGCCGAGATTCTCCGCCGCCGCCACCAGCCTGCCGTCGATGCCCTTCAGGGACGCAAGGATGGGCAGGATCATGAAGGGCAGCAGCACATGCACCATGCCGATATAGACGGCAAAGCCGGTGTTCAGCAGCTTGAGCGGCTGGCTCAGCAGTCCCACGGATACCAGCAACTCGTTGATGATGCCCTTCCTGCCGAGAAGCACCATCCAGGCATAGGACCTGATCAATATGCTGGTCCAGAAGGGAACCAGCACAACGGCCATGAGGATGCTTGCCGTGAGGGCGCGCGCGGTGGCGATGAAGAAGGCCAGCGGATAGGCAAGGACCAGCGTGATGAGCGTCACCCAGACCGCGGTCTCAAGCGTATAGAGAAACACCTTAACCGCGACTGGCGAGGCAATGACCTGACGCAGCGGTTCGAAGCCGAAGGATTCGCCAGCCGTGCGCGCCAGCATCAGGGTCACGGGCGCCAGATAGGCGATGACGAGAAAGGCCAGCAGCGGAAGAACCAGCAGGCCATGGCGGGAACGGGTCGTCATTGCAGCGTCGCCCCGTCGGAGAATACGCGCATCTGGTGGGTGGGCCATGCGACCTTCACCTTCTCGCCCGGCCCGATAGGCGCGCTGTCATCGACGATCTGCGACTTGACCGCCAGCTTCCTGCCGTCAGCCAGCAGGACCTCGTAGCGGCGATGGTCGCCCACATAAGTGACATCAGTGATGCAGGCCGTGCCATCGGCGGCCGCCGAAACGCTCAGATGCTCCGGGCGCACCGAGACGACGATTTCGGATGCGGGCGCGCGTTTGACCGGTAGCGCCACGGTGTCGCCGGCAAGGGAAACCGACAGCGATCCCCCTTCGAACCGCGCATCCTGTGCTGCCAGCATGTTGGATTCGCCGAGAAAACCGGCCACGAAAACGTCGTTCGGCTTGCGGTACAGGGTTTCCGGGGCGTCGATCTGGCAGATGCGGCCCTCGTTCATCACGCAGATGCGGTCGGACATGGTCATGGCCTCGTCCTGATCATGCGTAACATAGATGACGGTGATGCCGAGTTCGCGCTGGATGCGCTTGATCTCGCCCTGCAGATGACTGCGCAGATATTTGTCCAGCGCGCTGAGGGGCTCGTCCATCAGCAGCACCGGCGGTTCGAAGACGATCGCACGCGCCAGCGCCACGCGTTGCTGCTGTCCGCCGGAAAGCTGGCGGGGAAAGCGATGGTTCAGCCCTTTCAGCCCGACGATTTCGAGCACGCGGCCCACGGCGCGCGCGCGCTCCGCTTTCGCCATGCCGCGCATTCTGAGCGGAAAGCCGACATTCTGCTCGACCGTCATGTGCGGAAACAGCGCATAGCTCTGGAACACCATGCCGATATTGCGCCGGGCGGGCGGCATGTCGGTGATGCGGGTGTCGCCCACGAAGATGTCGCCGGAACTCGGCGTTTCGAAGCCAGCCAGCATCATCAGGGTCGTGGTCTTGCCCGAGCCGGAGGGGCCGAGAAAGGACAGGAACTCGCCGGCTTCGACGTCGATGTCCAGCGTATGCACGGCTACGAAATCACCGTAGCGCTTGCTCACTCCGGCAAAGCGCACGGGGCTTCCTCCCTTCGGGGTATCTGAAGCCGTTGTTTGAACCGTTCGTTGCGTCATGCAAGCATCCCTTCGGGTTGCAATGTCCTGTACCCTACGCAGGCAGACTAACCGCTCGGCCAAAGCCTGGGCAAGTACAATATGTAATTTAAACAATTTAGTATATGATTTTTGTCGGATGCATGGCGCGTCCCTCCGCGGAGGGCGGCTGCCGGGTCCCTTAAGGCTGCCTTAAGACGGGCCCGTCATTCGGCGGAAGATCAACAATCAGCCGCGTGAGCCCATGCCCAAGATATTGCTAGCCCTTCTTTTCCTGTTCCTCGGAGCTTCTTCCTCGCTTGCGCAGCAGCCCGATCTGCTGCAGGCCGACGAGGCATTCCAGTTCTCCGCCGAACGGGAGGAGAGCGGGGGTATGATCTTCCGCTGGACGATTGCCGAGGGCTACTATCTCTACCGCAGCCAATTGCAGGCGCGCGACGCTGCGGCGGGTCGCGAGATCGAACTGCGCACCCGGCCCGGAACTGTCGAGGACGACCCCAATTTCGGCCCCTCCGAAGTCTATTATGGGGAGGCTTCGGCAAGCCTCGACCGAGAGGTCTCCGGTACGGTGACGCTGAGCTATCAGGGCTGCAAGAAGGATTCGATTTGCTATCCTCCGGTTACGCGCACGATCGACACCCAAACGCTGGAGGTCTCTGAGGCAAGCGTCGGGTTCGGGCTGGACGGGGCCGCTTCGGCTGTCGATGAGGACAAGCCGTCGTCGCCGGGATTCGAGATCGCCAAGGATGCCGGCGGCGGGCTGATCCAGTCCCTGCTCGCCAGCGGCGGCGCGCTCTGGGTGATTGCAAGCTTCCTTGCTTTCGGCCTGCTTCTTGCCTTCACGCCCTGCGTTCTGCCGATGTATCCGATCCTGAGCGCCACGCTGGCACGCGAGGGCGAAGCGCTGACGGCAAAGCGCGGTTTCGTGCTCTCGCTCGCCTATGTTCTGGCCATGGCGACAGCATTCGGCCTTCTTGGCATCGTCGCCGCCTGGTCGGGGCAAAACCTGCAAATGGTTCTGCAATCCCCCTATGCGGTAGGCGCCGTCGCCGTGCTTTTCGTGGTGCTGGCCGCCTCGATGTTCGGCATGTTCGAGTTGCAGTTACCTTCCGCATGGGTCAACCGCGTTGCAGGCACCCAATATGGGCGGCGGGGCTCGCTTGGCGGCGCGGCGGCGATAGGTTTCACCTCGGCGCTGATCGTAGGCCCTTGCGTGACCGCACCGCTGGCAGCTGCGCTTCTCTATATTGCGCAAACCGGCGATGCGCGGCTGGGGGCTGCGGCACTCTTTGCGCTGGGTCTGGGGCAGGGCATTCCGCTGATCGCCTTCGGGACATTGGGGAGCCGGGCGCTGCCACGCGCCGGCGCCTGGATGGAGCATGTCAAGCGCGTCTTCGGCTTTGTCTTTCTCGCCGCCGCTGTCTGGATGGCGGGGCGTATTCTGCCTGGTCCGGCAGAGCTTATGCTGTGGGCCGTGCTGCTCATTGGAGCGGCCGTGTTCATCGGGGCGTTCGACGGCATTACGCGCGATGCGACGGTCGCGATGCGGTTTCGCAAGACGATCGGTGTCGCGCTTTCGATGATGGCGCTGGTTCTTGCCATCGGTGCGGCCTCGGGCGGAAGCGATCCGCTGCGGCCGCTGGCGCATCTGATGGCCCGGGCGGGTCCGGCGACCGGGGCCGATGCTCTTGTATCTGCCTCGGCGTCCTCCGCGCAGGATCTGCAGGCCACGCTGGCGCGGTCGCAAGGCAGGCCGAGCCTCGTCTACTTCACAGCGGATTGGTGCGTCACCTGCAAGACAGTCGAGCGCAATGTCCTTCCTGCACCCGAAATCGTCGCGGGCCTTCGCGATTTCCAGCTTGTGGAGGTCGATCTCTCGACGCTCGACGAACAGAACCAGGCGTTGATGCGCGATCTGGCGGTGGTAGGACCGCCGACGATGATCTTCTTTGACGCCGATCGCAGCGAAATCGCTGGCTCACGGCTTGTCGGAGACGTTACCGCCGACAGCCTGCTCGCCTCGGCCGCATTAGTGGAGCGGTGACATGAACGCCATCTCGCTGGGACCGCTGGTGCTTTCCGCCGACCGCTTTGCCGCGATACTTGCGATTGCCGCTTTCCTGCTGGCAAGCGAGGTGCTGGCAAGGAAAGTCGACGCCCGTTTTTCTGCCTGGGCCTGGTGGGCATTCGTTGCCTTCGTTATCGGCGCGCGGCTGGGACATGTCGCCCTCCATGCCGGAAGCTTCATGGCCGAACCATGGCGCGTCATCGCAATTTGGCAGGGCGGCTTCCTGCTGCCGATCGGCATCGCGACGGCGGCGATCTTCACCGCCATCTATCTGCGCCGGCATCTGCGCCTTGCTTTCTGGACGCCTTTGCCCGCCGCGATAGCCGCCTTCGTTGCGGTCTTCATCACCCAGTTGACGGCTGGCGTCCCGCCGACGCCTCTGCCTGCCGGCACCTATGCCGCGCTCAACGGACGAATGGTCGTGCCTGCCGAGTTCCAAGGCCGCCCGATCGTGGTCAATCTCTGGGCGACATGGTGCCCGCCTTGCCGGCGCGAGATGCCGATGATGGCCGACGTCGCCGCTTCCCGCAACGATGCCGCCTTTGTCTTCGTCAATCAGGGCGAGGGGAGGGCGGCGGTGGAGAGCTATCTTGCGCGCGAGGGGATCAGGCTCGAAACCGTGCTGTTCGATTCCCTTGGGGAGTTCAGCCGCCATTATGCGATCCCCGGCCTGCCCGGCACCCTGTTTATCGACAGCGACGGCCGGCTCCGGTCGGTCCATGTCGGCGAGATATCCAGGGAGGCGCTGCTTGCGGCTATCGAGAAACTGCAATGAGCAGAATGCACGACGCCCGGCTGACACGGGGTCGGCCGGGCGTCGGGGTTCAGGCTGTTCTGCGGAAACGGGCTCGGGCCCGAAGGCAACTTACCAGGAGGCGATCAGGGCGCCCTTGAACTCGTCATTGATGAAGGCCTTGATGCTGTCGTCGTGATAGGATTCGACAAGCGTCTTGACCCACGGCGCATTCTCGTCGGCCTTGCGCACGACGATCACGTTGGCATAGGGCGACTCGCTGCTTTCGATGGCGATGGCGTCGTCCTTGGGATGCAGGCCGGCTTCCAGCGCGTAGTTGGTGTTGATGACGGCTGCATCGACGTCATCCAGCGAGCGCGGAAGCTGCGCGGCATCGAGCTCGGAAAAGTGGATGTTCTTCGGGTTTTCGGTGATGTCGGCAGGGCCTGCCTTCAGGCCGGCTTCCGGATTGACCTTGATCAGGCCTTCCTTGGCGAGAACCAGCAGAGCGCGGCCGCCATTCGTCGGGTCGTTCGGGATGGCGACGGTTGCGCCGTCAGCGATTTCGCCGAGGCTCTTCACCTTCTTGGAATAGACGCCCATCGGCGTGGTGATGGTCTTGCCGACGCTGACGAGATCGAAACCGCGATCCGCGATCTGGTTGTCGAGATAGGGCTGGTGCTGGAACGAATTGGCGTTGAGGTCGCCGTCGGCGAGCGCCTGGTTCGGCACGACATAGTCGGAGAATTCCAGGATCTCGATATTGAGGCCCTTCTTGGCGGCGACTTCCTTGACCTTCTCCATGATCTGCGCGTGCTCGCCGGGCGTGACGCCGACCTTGATGTCTTCGGCAAACGCCGGGAAGCTGACGAGGGCGGCAAGCGCCGCCGTGGCGAGGAACTTCATCATGTGTATCTCCTTGATGGTTACATGACTGGAAACGGTTGAAATCAGCTCTTGCGGTTGCGCTTGTCGAAGCGCCGGGCAAGCGCGTCGCCGGCGCTCTGGACGAGCTGCACGAGAACGATCAGCACGATCACCACGGCCAGCATCACGTCGGGCATGAAGCGCTGGTAGCCGTAGCGGATGCCCAGATCGCCGAGGCCTCCGCCGCCGACCGCGCCGACCATGGCCGAATAGCCGATCAGGCTGACGATGGTCATGGTGAAGGCCAGCAGGATGGCCGGCCGGGCTTCGGCCAGAAGCACCTTGAAGACGATCTGCATCGGCGTCGCGCCCATGGCGCGGGCCGCCTCGATCAGCCCCTTGTCGATCTCCCGGATCGCGGCTTCCACCAGGCGGGAGAAGAAGGGAATGGTGGCGATGGTCAACGGCACGATGGCCGCCGTGGTGCCGATCGACGTGCCGGTCAGAAGCCGCGTGAACGGAATGATCGCCACGACAAGGATGATGAACGGCGTGGAACGGGCGGCGTTGACGATAAGCCCGATCGCATAGTTGAGCTTCGGCGCCGGGAAAAGCTCGCCCTTGCCGCTGGTGGCGAGGAAAACGCCGATCGGCAGGCCGATCAGCGAGCCGATCAGGCCGGACACCGCCACCATGTGCAGCGTCTGCAGCAACGACTTCCAGAGCAGGCCGAAAAGCATTTCAGGCGACATAGCCGAGCACCTCCGTGGACAGGCCGGTTTCGGCATAGAAGCGATTGGCGCGGTCGAGAATCTCGGGCGAGGCCGGATAGGAGACGACCAGCGTTCCGAACGGTTCACCGGCGATCTCCTCGATGGCGCCGGCAAGAATGTTGACGTCGCCGCCGATCTCGGTGACCAGTCGCGCCGTCAGCGGCTGGAAGGCCGTCGCGCCGAAGAAGGTGAGCCGCACGAGAATGCGGTCACCTGCGGCAGGTTCGGCCTTCAGGCCGGAGCGCAGCCATTCCGGCAGGCTGGTGCCCAGCGTGGACGACAAGAGGATGCGCGTCGTCTCGTGCTGCGGGGCGGTGAAGACGTCGAAGGTGGGGCCCTGCTCGACGATGCGGCCCTTGTCGATGACCGCGACATGGGAGGCGATGGTCTTGATCACCTCCATCTCATGCGTGATCAGCAGAACGGTCAGGCCGAGTTCGGCATTGATCTGCTTCAGCAGAGCCAGGATCGACTGCGTCGTTTCCGGGTCGAGCGCGGAGGTGGCCTCGTCGGACAGGAGCAGCTTCGGGGAGGTGGCAAGCGCGCGGGCGATGCCGACGCGCTGCTTCTGGCCGCCCGACAGTTCCGACGGATAGCGCGTCGCCTTGTCGCCGAGGCCGACGAGATCGAGAAGCGGCCCGACCTTCGCCCTGATCGCCTTACGGTCGAGGCCGGCGATTTCAAGCGGCAGCGCGACATTGTCGAAGGCGGTGCGCGAGGACAACAGGTTGAAATGCTGGAAGATCATCGCGACCTCCCGCCGCAGCCCGCGCAGGCCCGCATCGTTCAGCCCGCCGACCTCGGTGCCGTCCACCACCACCTGTCCCGAAGTCGCCTTTTCGAGGCCGTTGACGAGGCGGATGAGCGTGGACTTGCCGGCGCCGGAACGGCCGATGATGCCGGCGATCGCGCCGCGGTTGACGGTCATGTCGATGCCGTCGAGCGCGGTGAAGGCCTCCGTACCCTCGCCAAAGCGTTTGGTCACGCCCTCGAAGGTGATCATGGGCGCCGCAGCTTCCGCGCGTTCATGCGGGGCGGTTTCGGCCGCGACAGGTGGGAGTATCATTTTCAGCTCACGGTTTCAGTCTGGTCATCCCGGCGACATAGCATCGCCACTGCGTCATGCGAAGACGCTGCACATTCGATGACAGGTGACTATCCGTAGCATGCGATCGGCCTTGGTCTGGACCTTGGTTCAGATAGATGCACCATTGCCCTGACTTGGCCGGATTAGACAGGAATAAAATTCCTAAAATCCGGCATCTGTAGAAATATTTTGGCAACGCCCGCGAAGCGACCGTGACTGCAACGTTCGTCGCCATGTCCCGGCTTCAGGCGGAGCGGCTCGGCCGGGGCAGTTCCCGAGCCGAGCCGCGTGGTGTCGATCTCAGAAGTTCATATGAACCAGAACCTCTTGGGTGCCGCGGTAGATCATCTCCAGCGATACATAAAGAATGATGGCGAGACCGACATAGGCGATCCAGCGATAGCGCTGCAGCAGGCGGGCGATATAGGTCGCGGCAAGACCCATCATGGCGATGGACAGGATCAGGCCGAATACCAGAATGGCCAGGTGATCGCGCGCGGCGCCGGCGACGGCCAGCACATTGTCGAGCGACATCGATACGTCGGCGATGACAATCTGCCATGCGGCCTGGGCGAAAGTCTTGCGCGGGGCACCGGCAGCGATCTGTCCGTCCTGATTGATGTCACGGCCTTCCAGTGCTTCGGCCACTGCCATCTCCTGGCCGTGATCGGCTTGCAGTTCCCGCCACATTTTCCAGCAGACCCAGAGCAGAAGGATACCGCCGGCAAGCAGCAGTCCGACAATCTGCAGGAGCTGGGTCGTTGCGGCGGCGAAGCCGATGCGCAGCACCGTTGCGGCGATGATGCCGATGAGGATGGCTTTGTTGCGCTGGTCTTTTGGCAGGCCTGCTGCGGCAAGTCCGATGACGATGGCGTTGTCGCCGGCCAGAACCAGGTCGATCAGGATCACCTGAAGAAGGGCGGAAAGGGCTTCCGGGGTAAGAAGTTCGCTCATGTGGCACCCATTTTGGGGGCGCCTGAATGCTCTATGGGTCGACCGAATGTATCAGCGTTCGCGCCGGCACTGCGTGCCCCGACGCGGACTGCACTGCGAAACGTTACGGTCGATGGGTTTCCATGAACACCAGGCCACCTGTTGGATATCCAGTCCGACATCACGGTTCAGGGGAACCGCCAGAGGGGCCCGGTCTGGTGCGCTCCGTTTAACCGCGCCGGCCAGGAAACTCAAGAGCATCCGTGCGGCAATGCCATCTTCAATCCTGTCCTTCACACGGGAAAGAGCGTTTTCGGCTCAGTCCGCCCTTGAAAGTTGGCTGCGTCGCGTCCAAATTGAGCGCGCGGGCCGGGCCCCTCTGACTGTCGCCTTCGGGTGCGGTGATGTCGGACCGCGTAAAGGGGTCCGTTCCACGATGTCGAAGGACATCAATTCGGTTCGAGCGGGCTCATGACATAGCCGGTTCGGAGCCACGCATGACATCTTCCATCCCTGATCTGTTCTTCGTCCCCTGTCGTGTCTCGCCGTTAACGGGCGTGCAACGGGGAAACGACGGGATGTCCGGCTTGAAGCCGGACCATCGAGGCCCCGGCGCCTCCACCATGTCATGATCGCTCATTGCGAGCGCAAACCAGCCAAACAGCATTCATTGAGGAACTGACGATGCCGACTTCGCCAACCATTCGATTTGCAACCTTGTTTGCAGGCCTTTTCCTGGCGTTTTCCATGGTGGCAATAGATCATGCGGAGGCGCGGCGCGGCGGCAGCTTCGGCAGCCGGGGCACGCGCACTTTCCAGTCGGCACCGCCCACGCGGACGGCGCCCGCGCCGGCCGCTCCGGTCGAGCGTTCGATGACGCCCAATACCGGGACCAGCACGGCAGCCCGCCAGCAGCCCGGCGGCATGCAGCGTCCGGGCTTCATGAGCGGCTTCGGCGGAACGATGATGCGCGGCCTGCTGCTTGGCGGCCTGATCGGTCTTTTGCTGGGGCAGGGCTTCGGAGGCCTGGCGGGCATGTTCGGCCTTCTCCTCCAGGCGCTGTTGATCGGCGGTGCGATCATGCTGGCCCTTCGCTTCTTCCGCTCCGCACGCGGACAGGCGCCTGCCATGGCCGGGGCAGGCCTTTCCGGGGCGAATGCGGGCTTCGGGCGCGGCGACAGCCACCAGCGCGAAGCGACCGGTGCGGCGGCATTCGGCATTCCGGGCATCGGCTCCGGATCTGGCGGCAATGCTGAGGCGGTCGCGTCGCAGGACATCAAGCTGACCCAGGCCGATCTCGATACGTTCCAGCAGATGCTGACGGAGGTGCAGGAAGCGTTTGGACGTGAAGACCACGGAGCGCTGCGCCGTCTGGTGACGCCCGAAATGGTTTCCTACCTGTCGGAAGAATTGGCGCAGAACGCGCAAAACGGCGTGCGGAACGAGGTGTCGGATGTCAACCTGTTGCAGGCCGATATCGCCGAAAGCTGGCGTGAGGGCGACCGCGACTATGCGACGGCCGCGCTGCATTATTCCTCGCGCGACGTGACCCGCGAGCGTGACACAGGCAAGATCGTCGACGGCGACACCGAGCCGACGGAAACCACCGAATTGTGGACGTTCACCCGCCAGAACGGCGCGGAATGGAAGCTTTCGGCAATCCAGCAGGCCTAGCTACATCGCGGGCAGACGACTGGTGCCTGCAGTTGATATGTCGGTGAGACGACTTCGGCCCGGGCAGGTTTTTTCTCCTGCCCGGCGTCTTGACGCTTCGGTCGGATCAGCCGTCCGGTCGTTCAGACCACTGGCGGAAACACGTGTGCTGTCTGCCGTCGGATCGCAGCTCTGGGTCCTAGTGCTGCGACCGGATTGTCTTCCACCGTCGCCTTCATGACGGGAGCCTTGCGTCCGCCATCTGCGAAGCCTGCAGAATGATAGCGGATATCGGTGTGGGCGACGAAGAGGCCTTCCCGGCGCGCTGGTTCAGGCAATTCGCAGCGCGACCGCAGCGGGCGATGGAAAAATCCAGATCGACGGCCAGTCCGCATCAATGCAGCTGTGTCGGGACCTGGCTTCAGGTCGAAGGCCTCTCCCCGATATCCGGGTGAAGCGCCGGCGCATCAGGCAACCTTGATGCCGCCACCACCTCACAACTTTGATCATCAATGAGCATACGCAGCACCGACCTACTCGCTGTCGAAGACAGTGCGGGGACGTAGCTCGATTTCGTTCGGTTATGTAAATCAATTGACACGAACATGAATCGTGTTAATTGATTTACATAAGGTCGAGGCTGCACGCACTCGACGGGAATGGGAGGATGCGGATGGATTTGGCCGTTGGAAAATGGCGGGGCGAAGCTTTGCTTGCAGGGTTCGAGCCCAGCTTCACGTTCGAGCCCGTTGATCCGCTGCCACCCGCCGAATATGAGGAGCGGCTGCGGCGCATTCGCCGCGAGGCCGTGGTCGCCGGGCACGATGCACTTCTCATCCATGCGGACTCCATCGGCTGGTTCCACGCCTCCAACTGCTATCTGCGCTATGTCTGCGACTGGATGCGCGAAGGGCTCCTCATCGTTCCCACGGACGAGGATAAGCCGATTGTCCTGCTCACGGTCTTCAGCAGCTCCGTCATGCTGCCGCCGCCGGGCGAGCCGATGCTGGTCGATGAGATCTGGCAGATCGCGCCGTGGGGGCGTGAATATCTCGACCGCCCCGGCTCGGGGCCGGTCAAGCTCGCCGAGGCCTGTGCCACGACGCTGGCAAGGCTGGAGCTTCAAAAGGCGCAGGTCGGGCGGATTGGCGACCTGACTTCGATGCCCTATTGGGCCGAGATCGAAAAAGCGCTGCCGCAATGCCGCTTCCTCCATGAGAACGGCATCATCGACCGGATGCAGCGCATCCGCTCGCCGCGCGAGATCGCGATGATCCGGGGTGCTTCCCGGCTTATAGACCTCGGTTTCGAAGCCGCTTTCCACGTGACGCGGCCGGGCGTTACCGATCATGAGATCTACGCCGCCTTCTCCTATGCGCAACTGGCTCTGGGCGGCGAGACGGGCGACGGCTACCAGATCGGCGTCAATCGCTTCGGCACGCATTGCGGCAAGCCTTATGGCCGTGTCATCCGTTCGGGCGACCTCATCAACCTGTATATCTCGAATGTCACCTATCGCGGCTACTTCTCGCAAGCCGCCCGGATGATCGCGGTCGGCAGCCTGACCGATCGTCAGGAAGAGGTCCTGTCGGTATGCGTCGAGGGCTTGCAGCGCGCCGAAAGGCTGCTGAAGCCGGGCGTGCTCGTGCGCGACGTCAACAATGCCGCGTTCGAGCCCTTTGTCGAGCGCGGGTTCCTGGAATCGCCGGAGGCGAGGACGATGCCGTTCAACTGGGAGGCGATGCCGGACGGGACGGCAAGGCGTATCCCCGAACAATATGTGCCAGACCGGGACTGGGAGGCGCAGGGCCGCAAGCTCACCCATGTCTATCCGGCGACGTTCGGCCCGCATAACCCCAATCTCGGGCATTCAGTCGGCATGTACAGCATGCCCAACTACAACATTTCCTCCAACAATTACGACAGGTTGGAAGAGGGAATGGTATTCGTTCTTCACCCGCAATGGCTCGAGCCGTTGTCGGCCGGATGCAATATCGGCGACTGCTATGTCATCACCGCCGACGGGTTCGAAAAGCTGACCTCGAAGACGTCGGCAATGCCTTTCAGGGTTCCGGCATGAGGCGCGGCGGCTCGCAACGGCGCAAGCGGAGGTCGGGATGATCGCCCTGCTGATTGCCAAACGGCTCGGCCTCGGTCTGGTCACGCTCTTCATCATCTCGCTGATCGTTTTCTTCTCGGTGCAATTGCTGCCGGGAGACGTCGCCCAGGCGATTCTGGGAAGGACGGCGCCACCCGAAGCCGTCGCCGCGCTGCGCACCAGGCTCGGTCTCGATCTTCCCGCCCATGTCCGCTACCTGCAATGGGCCGGGGGGCTGTTCCAGGGAGATTTCGGGGATTCGCTGGCCAATCGTCGTCCGGTCCTCGATCTGCTCTCGGAGCGTATCGGCAACACCTTCTTTCTGGCGGCGGTTTCGGCCTGCATCGCGGTGCCGCTGGGCCTGATCCTCGGCCTTGCCTCCGCTATCTACCGAAGCCGGCCATTCGACCACGCCACGTCGCTGGCGGCTTTGCTGGCGATTTCGGTTCCGGAATTCCTGACGGCCTATATTCTCGTCGCCATCTTCGCGGTGGAACTCGGCTGGCTCCCGGCTGTGTCCATGGTCCAGCCCAGCCAGGGCATTCTCGATCGTTTCATCCTGATCTCGCTGCCCGCCGCCACGCTCGCCCTCGGCGTCATTGCCTACATACTGCGCATGACGCGGGCGGCGATCGGCAACGTGCTGTCGAGCCCCTATATCGAGATGGCGAAGCTGAAGGGCGTCTCGCCCTATCGCCTGGTGGTGCGCCACGCCCTTCCCAACGCGCTGTCGCCGATCATCAACGTCGTGCTGATGAACCTCGCCTATCTGGTCGTGGGCGTCGTCGTGGTCGAGGTGATCTTCGTCTATCCGGGGCTTGGCCAGCTTCTCGTCGATTCCGTATCGAAGCGTGACATCCCTGTCGTGCAGGCCTGCGGGGTTCTGTTCGCGACGGCATACATCCTTTTGAACCTGCTTGCCGACGTGTTGTCGATCCTGGCCAATCCGCGCCTGCGGCGCCCACGCGGAGGTGTCTGACATGAGCCGGCCTATGCAATTCGACCGGGTGCCGCTTTCCGCCAGAATAGGGATGGCAATCATACTGGCATATGTGGCGGCGGCGCTGTTCGGCCCCTTCCTTGCGCCCTATGGCCAGACGGAGGTGGCTGGCGACCAGTGGACGCCGCTTTTCTGGAGCCAGCCGGGGCCTGATGGCGACGTTTTCTTCCTGCTGGGCACCGACCACCTCGGCCGCGATCTCCTGACGCGCCTGCTATATGGCGCGCGCAATTCGATCGGCATCGCCCTCGTCACCACGCTGCTGGCCTTCGCGGCCGGCGTGGGAATCGGCCTGCTTGCGGCGACGAAGCAGGGCGTGGTCGACCAGATCGCCAGTCGGTCGATCGACGTTTTGATGGCGTTTCCCTCGTTGATCTTCGCCCTGATGATCCTTGCCGTTCTGGGCTCGTCGATCCCGGTTCTGATCGTCGTGATTGCGCTGCTGAATATGGCGAGCGTCTTCCGGATCACGCGCGCGCTCGCCATGGATCTGGAGGCGCAGGACTTCGTGGATGTCGCCAAATTGCGCGGCGAGAGCGCGTTGTGGATCATGCGCCGCGAATTGCTGCCGAACGCGATGGTTCCGCTGGCGGCGGAATTCGGCCTGCGCTTCTGCTTCGTGCTTCTGTTCATTGCCTCGCTCAGCTTCATCGGCCTCGGCATCCAGCCGCCCATGGCCGATTGGGGCTCGATGGTCCGGGAAAACGCCTCGGCGATCTCCTTCGGCGTCTTCACGCCGCTGATTCCGGCAGCGGCGATTGCCGGTCTCACCATCGGGGTCAACCTGGTCATCGACTGGCTGACCAATTCCAGGAGTGTCGGCAATGAGGCATGAGAAGATGGACCCGTCGTGCGGCGAGGCCGTTCTCGATATTGCCGGCCTCAACGTGCGTGCCCGCAGCGGCAACCAATGGCACCCCATCGTCAGCGACGTGAGCCTGACGCTGCGGCGCGGCGAGATACTGGGGCTGGTCGGCGAATCCGGGTCCGGCAAGACGACCATCGGGCTGGCCTCGCTGGGCTTTGCCAGAACCGGCTGCGCGTTCGCGGGCGGGGAGGTCCGTTTCAAGGGACAGGACCTGCTGCGCATGGCGCCGGCGGCACGCCGGGCGCTGCGTGGCGACCGGATCGCCTATGTCGCGCAAAGCGCTGCCATTTCCTTCAATCCGGCTCGGACCCTGATGGAGCAGGTCATCGAATCCGTTGTCGATCGCGGGACGAAGAGCCGCGCCGAAGCCAGGGCGGATGCGCGCGCGCTGTTCAGGCTGTTGCATCTGCCCGATCCGGACCGGATCGGCGACCGCTATCCACATGAACTGTCGGGTGGCCAGTTGCAGCGGGTGATGGCGGCAATGGCGATGCTGCCGCGCCCGGACCTCGTGATCTTCGACGAGCCGACCACGGCGCTCGATGTCACGACGCAGGTTGAGGTGCTGAGCGCGGTGCGCGAACTGGTGGCCCGGTTCGGTACGGCGGCGATCTATATCAGCCACGATCTGGCGGTTGTCGCGCAACTTGCCCATCGCATCATGGTGCTGCGCCATGGCCGGCTGGTGGAGGAGGGGGAGACCCGAAAGATGCTGGCTGAGCCCCAGGAGCCGTATACGCGCTCGCTGTGGGCGATCCGGACCTTCGCCAAGGACTCCCTTCCGGCTTCTGATGTGCTGCTTGAGGTGAATGGCGTAAGCGCCAGCTATGGCTCCCTGAAAGCGCTCGACAACGTGTCGCTTACGCTCCAACGGGGCCGCACCGTTGCGGTGGTGGGCGAGTCCGGCTCGGGCAAATCCACGCTGGCGCGCGTGGTAACCGGTCTTCTCCGGGCGAATGGCGGCGAGATCCGCTTTTCCGGCGAAACGCTGGCCGCTTCGGCGAAGAGCCGCACGAAGCTGCAATTGCAGCATCTCCAGATCATCCACCAGAGCGCGGATGCCTCGCTCAATCCATTGCACAAGGTCCGGGAGGTGATCGGCCGGCCGCTGGAGTTCTTCTTCGGGCTGACCGGCGCGCAACGCGAACGCCGCATCGTGGAAATCCTGGAACAGGTGGAGCTGGGAGCCGAACATCTGGATCGTTTGCCGAGCGAGATGTCGGGTGGGCAGAAACAAAGGGTCTGCATCGGACGCGCGCTGGCTGCCGAACCGGCTCTCATGATCTGCGACGAGGCCACGTCCGCGCTCGATCAACTCGTGCAGGAGGGTATCCTCAAGCTCCTGACCCGCCTTCAGCAGGAGCAGCAGATTTCTTATCTCTTCATCACGCACGACATTGCAACCGTGCGCGCCATCGCCGATCGGATCGTCGTCATGCATCGAGGCCGGGTGGTGCAGGAAGGGCCGAAGGATGAGGTGTTGGCGCCACCCTATCCGCCCTACACGAAATTGCTTTTGTCTTCGGTTCCTGAAATGGACCCCGACTGGCTCGACCGGCTGCTCGCGTCGAGGAAACAAGCCGTCTCCGACAAGGCAGTGTCATGACCAAATCAATCGAACAGCGCATTTTTGACATTTATGAAACGTTGTCGCCGAGCGAACGGCAACTGGCCGACGTGCTGCTGGAGCATCAGCAGAACATGGCGAGCTATACGGCGCTGGAACTCTCGGCCATGGCGAATGTCTCGAACGCCACCGCCGCACGCCTGGTGCGCAAGCTGGGTTACAAATCGGTCAACGACGCGCGGCGCCAGGTGCGGACCGCCCAGCATTGGGGCTCGCCGCTGGAGCGGCTTGAAGAAACGCCGGACCCGAATACAGCCGCTGCCTCGATGACGCAAATGACCCATTCCGACGCGGCGAATCTGAAGATGACCGACGAGAACCTCAACGCTGCGGACCTCGCGCGCGCTGTCGGGATTCTCCACTCTTCCCGGCGCGTCTGGGTATGGGGCGTGCGCCACGGCTTCGGGCTCGCGCACCTTGCGAAGCACTATCTGAGCTTTGCTTTGTCGGATGTGCAGGTGATCCCTTCGGGCTCGGGCCTGAGCGACGATTTCGCCGCGTTCCGACCGGGCGATGCATTGCTGGTATTTGCGTTCCGCCGCCGCCCCACAAGCCTTGCGGCCCTGCTTGCCGAGGCCAGGAAGATAGGGTTGCAGATCATCATGGTGGCCGACACCAGCGCCGCCAGGAATACGCGCGACGTCGATGTGGTGCTGCGCTGCTGGTGCAATTCACCAGCCGTGTTCACCTCGCTCACCGCCGGAGTAACCGTGATCAACTATCTCTCATGGGCCTTGCTGGAGGCGGTCGGCCAGAAAGGCATCGAGCGCCTGCAGGCAATGGAACACATGCTCATGGTCACGGACGACATCGGCTCGGCGAAGGCGCCGCGTTCTCCAAAAAAGGGAAACGGCGGGGCGCGAAACGGGAACCCGGACGAGAGGAAATAGCCAATGCAGCGCTTCCATGTTTCCGCAACCGGACATTCCCTCAACTATCTTCCGCAATATGTCGCGCAGGATCTCGGGTTTTTCGCGGATGCCGGGTTGACCGTGACCAGCGAAGTGCCTGACCCCTGGATGCAGGTGCTGAAGGATATCGATTGCGGACGTGCGGCGGCCGCGCTCGGCGGCATCTGGGTTCCCACGATGTTTTACGAAAAAGTGCGCAACTATCGTGCCTTCTGCCAGATGTCGGCGCGTTGTCCGCTGGTTCTCATGTCGCGGCAGCCAGTGGCCGGGTTCGACTGGCATCAGCTCGACGGCCGGCTGGTGCTGGTCACGGGCACGGGCGGCTCCGGCTCCTACGTGCTGCTTTCGGGTCTGGCGCATCGGGCCGGGCTGAACAGGGCTCGCATTCGTTTCGTCCGCGACCTCGACTACGACATGCTGCTCGACCTCTTCCTCGGCGGCCTTGGCGACTACATGCTGGTCGACCTTCCCACGTCGCGCCGTCTGGTGACCGAAGGGAGCGCGCATATCGCGCTCGACCTGGCGCAAAGCGGCGGCCCGGTCCCCTGGAGCGTCTATTATGCACCCGCCGAAGCGCTTGACGAGACGCCGGAGCTATATGCGCGCTTCCTGGTGGCTTTGCAGCGCGGGCTCGACTGGATCCATGCCAATCCACTCAGCGACCTGACGGACACCGTGGGCCGGTTGTGGCCGGACCACGCAAGCGACGAAGTCATCGGCTGGCTCGAGCATTTTCGCGCCTCGGGCATGTGGAACAGGACTGTCGAAGTCGACCCCGATGCCTTTGACGTCTGGCAGGAAATGCTGGCGCGGGCAGATCTGGTCGAGCGCCCGCTGGCCTATGACGAGATCGTCAACGCGAAGCCGGAGACCACTTCCACGCGCTTCGAAACCAATACGGCCTGACCGCCGAACGGAGAATTGGACGCCGGCGTCGGCAGTCCAATTCCTGTGCGCACGGAATCTTGGAAATGCATCGCCGTCGCCTGACGGCCAATCGGGAGGAAAAAATGCAGGAATTCAGGATTTCGCGACGTGCCTTCATGGCCGCGACCGCCGCGTTTGGCGCCGCTGGCGCGCTGCCCGGCATCGCACGTGCAGCCGCGCCGCAACGCGGCGGACATTTCCGCATCGGCATTGCCGATTTTGGAACGTCCGACACGATCGACCCCACGACCACCAACACCGTATTCCAGTCGAACCTGGAATGGCAGTTGCGTAACAATCTGGCCGAGCCGGGGCCGGGCGGAAAGCCGGTTCCCGAACTGGCGGAAAGCTGGGAGCCGTCGAAGGACGCCAAAAGCTGGGCCTTCCGGATTCGCAAAGGCGTCGAATTCCACAATGGCAAGACGCTGACCGCCCGGGACGTGGTCTATTCCTATCAACTCCATACGGCCGAAGGATCGGCTTCCGTTGGCAAGTCGCTGATCGCTTCGGTCGAAGACGTCAGGGCCGACGGCGACGATGTCGTGATCTTCACCCTCAAGCAGGGTAATGTCGGCTTTCCGGCGATCACTGCCTATGGCGCCTTCTACATCGTGCCGGAGGGCGAAACCGACTTCGACAAGGGCGTGGGCACCGGCGGCTACATACTGGAGGAATTCCGGCCGGGCATCCGGTCCCTTGTGCGGCGCAATCCTAACTACTGGAAGCAGGGTCGGGCGCATTTCGATTCCGTCGAGATGATCTGCATGCGCGATCCGGCCGCGCGCGCAAACAGTCTGATCACAGGCCAGATCGACGCCTACAACGCGGTGCCGCCGCAGACCATCGCCTTGCTCAAGCGGAATGCCGGCATCAGGATCAACAATGTTGCGAGCAAGGCGCATTACGTCTTCGCCATGCCCACGGATGTCGCCCCGTTCACGGACAACAATGTGCGGCTGGCGCTGAAACACGCCATCGACAGGGAAGACCTCGTCAAGCGCGTGCTTCACGGTTATGGCGCGGTCGGAAACGACAACCCGCTGTCGCCGGCCTATGAGATGTTCGCAGACCTGCCGCAGACGGCTTACGATCCCGACAAGGTCAAGTTCTATCTCGGCAAGGCCGGACTGACGCAGCTGAAGGTCCCGTTGGCCGTATCCGAAACGCCTTACGCGGGGGCCACCGACGCTGCGGTTCTCTACAAGGAACACGCCGCGAAGGCCGGCATCGACATCGAGGTGACGAAACTGCCGGAGGATGGCTACTGGGGCGCGGTGTGGGAGCAGCATGTCTTCAACGCCAGCCGCTGGAGCGGCAATCTCAACGCCGACGTGATGCTTACGCAGGCCTATTCCGCCGACGCGATCAAGAGCCAGTACAACGAAACGCGCATCAACGATCCGCGCATCGAAAAGCTTCTCGTGGAAGCGCGTGGGGAGTTCGACGACGCCAGGCGGAAGGAGATGTACGGCGAAATCCAGCGCATCCTGCACGACGAGGGCGGCGCGCTGATCTGGGCGTTCGGCAATTTCGTGGATGCCACATCCAGCAAGGTCCAGCACGGCGAATTGTCGGGCGTCGCGCAACTCGACGCAGCGCGGGCCGCCGAACGCTGGTGGTTTGCCGACTGATCCACCGCTACGCTGTGAGGCGCGGCCGCCGGGCCGCGCCTCACACGGGCTTGCGACCCACAGCTTGCGGCCATCGCTGATGCACGCCCCGGATTGCCGTGCATCCTCCCGGACGCACATTGGAGCGTCGGGCCGAATCTGAGTTCCATTTTCGGTCCGACGCTTGAAGAGGTCTTTCGAGCATGATCTTTCAGAAAAGATCATGCTCGACCAAATAGATAGTCCGTCGGTTGTCTATGCGGGGGCCAGAGTGCTCGTGGGGCGCGGATCGATGATGTCACGATAACCGATAGGGGCCTCGATCAGATGCCCGTCGGCTATGCCTCGCTGCCAGCGATCATAGGCTGTTTCATCGATGCGCGGCGTCGTCCACATGCCATTCGCGCGATAGGTGTCGACCACGCCGACAAGCAGATCGGGATCGGCATGGGGAAAGGTGGCTGCGAGGAAGTCGCGATAGTGTTCGGCTTCGCGTTCGAGGATCCAGTTCATGCCGTGCTCCAGCGCCAGCACGAACCGCTTCTGGACGTCGAGCCGTCCTGCATCGCTTTCTCCCTCGGAGTAATAGACGCTCCATGGGACGTTCCCACCCGTGATGGGGAGCGGCGCGACGACATGGCCACCGCCCGAAGCTTCCAGCGCCAGCGCGGACGGGTAGTCGATCACCAGGTAATCACCCATGCCCCCGACGAACAACCGCGACAGCATCAGCCCGTCGAGATCCTGCACGAAGCCGACGCTGGCCGGATCGATGCCGTTTTCCCTCAGCAGCAGCTTGATGAACAGCCCGACGCTGGCGCCGTTGCTGCCCTTCATCGAAATTACCTTGCCCGGAAGCTTCGCCCACTCGAAGTCATCGGCAGTTTCGCGCCCGACGATCGCAAGCGGCGCGCGGGCGGCCACCTGCGCGAACGGCGTGTAGCGGACGCTACGGCCCAGATGCATCGAGGGGACCCAGATACCGCCCAATACCGCATCGGCCTGCCCCGAGCCCAGTTCATCGAGCACGAGGTCCCAGGGTTTGGGCACCGTGACGGACACGGTCAGGCCCTGATCGGCAAAGAAGCCCTGCCAGTTGGCAACATATTCGGGCAGGTAGTTGACGCTATGGCCCGTGGCCGAGACATGAAATTTCTGCATGGCGTTGCTTTCGAAAAAGGAGATCGGTCAAACCAGAGCCGGGGCCGCAGCCCTCACGGGAATGCGCGTTTGCGTATGGGCGTCGAACCACACAACGTCCTCGGCGTGATAATCCAGGGAGCATTGCTCGTTGATCTTTGTCCGGGGGTTGCCCGATATGCGCACGAAGACGAGGTCATTCTCCACCAGATTGGTGGTGCCGCCGTGCTCATCCGACACCAGCCGGCAGCCGATGACGGTTTCCGCCCCCAGGCGTTCGACAACGGCGACCTGTGCCGGCATTCTTCCCTGTCCCCAGGCAAGGAACTGCAACTTCTCCGGTCGTACCCCGAAGATGAGCCGTTCACCGTCCGGGAGTTCCCCGTCATGGTTCCATGCCTGGGCATTGGAGGTGGCGAGCCGCCGCCCCTTTCTGGTGACGGGGACAAGGTTCATGGGAGGTGCGCCGACGAAGCGGGCAACGAACGTGTTCGCGGGATTGTTGTAGATGCCCTCGGGCGTATCGATTTGCTGCACCTCGCCCTTGTTCATGACGATGATGCGGGTGGCCATCGTCATCGCCTCGACCTGGTCGTGGGTGACATAGACGAAGGTTTTCCCCACCTTGTGATGCAGTGCCGAGATTTCCGATCGCATCTGGGTGCGCAGCTTGGCATCCAGATTCGAGAGCGGTTCATCGAGCAGATAGAGCGACGGATTGCGCACCAGCGCCCTTGCCAGGGCAACGCGCTGCCGTTGTCCGCCCGAAAGGCTGGCAGGGCGGCGGTCGAGCAGTGAATCCAGCTCCAGCTGCCGCGCGATGTTTTCGGTGCGGGCAGCGATGTCAGGGCTTTTCATCAGGCGCCGCCGTGCAACGGCATTGACGATCGGCAGGTGATACCACTTCTTGAAAGCGTCCATCACCAGCGGAAAGGCGATGTTCGCACGCACCGTCATATGCGGATAAAGCGCGTAGGATTGGAACACGAACGCCACGCCACGCTGGCGCGGGTGCCAGTCATTGGCGCGGTCGCCGTCGAACAGCAGTTCTCCCGAGGTGATCTCGCTCAAGCCCGCAATCATGCGCAGCAATGTGGACTTGCCGCAGCCGGACGGCCCAAGCAGCACCAGGAATTCGCCGTCCTCGATGGTTGCGTTGAAGGCGTCGATGACGACGTGGCTGCCGAAGGATTTGGACAGGTTCTTGAAGGTCAACTCAGGCATTGGCTTAGCCCTTCACTGCACCGGCGGTAAGCCCGGCGACAATCTGGCGTTGGATGAGCAGGAAGAAGACAATGGCCGGCACGCTGAACAGCAGCGCCGCGCCCATGACCGCCGACAGCGGCGTTTCATACTGGCCGATGAAGGAGGCGAGCCCCACGCTGGTCGGCCACAGCGACCTGTCCATCAGGAAGGTCGATGCAAACAGGAACTCGTTCCATCCCGCGAAAAACGCGATGACCGCGGCCGCCGCCACGCTCGGCATGATCAGCGGCAGCACGATCATGGAGAGGATGCCGAAGCGCGGGCAATTGTCGATGATTGCAGATTCCTCGATCTCGTAGGGAATGGAATCCATGGCGCTCTTCAGAATGAAGGCCGCGACAGGCAGCGAGAACCCGACATTGGCAAGCACCAAGCCCATGAGATTGTTGAGCAATCCCAGCGTGATGAACATGGCGTAGAGGGGAACGAGAATGAGCGCCTCGGGAACCACCTGCGTCATGAACAGCAGGAAGCCGACCAGCCCGCGGCCCCGGAAACGGAACCTGCTGAGCGCATAGCCGGCAAGGGAGCCCAGCAAAAGGCTGAGCACCGTCGTGCCGCAGGCGATCAGGAAGGTATTGAAGAGCCAGCGACCGATCGGCACGCCTGCCATTGCCGAGATGAGTTCCGGCAGCTTCTGAAGCTGGGGCCAGGGAACCTGCCCCGTGGAATAGAGTTCGGAGTTGGCGGACAGGGCGGTGCTGGCCATCCAGTAGATCGGAAAGCCTGCGAATGCCACCAGGGCCACGATCAGGACATAGCGGAATATGCTGAGAGCAATAGTCGAGGTCATCACTGAGCCATCCATTTCTGGCGACGCCGGTCGGTCACGAAATGCACGAAGGCAACGAGTAGCGCGAGTATGAGGCCGATGGCGCCATAGGCGCTCGCCACGCCGAGTTCGTGGCTCTCGAACGCGGTCTGGCGGATCTTGACGACGAGCGTGCTGGTGCTGCCGATAGGCCCGCCACCCGTCAGCAGGTAGATGATGTCGAAGCGCCGGATGGACCAGACCGCGACAAGCAGCGAGACAAGCTGAAGAGACGGAAGGATGTGCGGCAGCGTGACGGCGCGAAATACGCTGAGGGCGTCGGCGCCATCGACCCGCGCGGCTTCACGCACCTCGTCGGGCACCGACTGCAAGGCAGCCAGAACGACCAGCATCACGAATGGCGCCACCTGCCAGACGGTGACGGCGACGATGGAGGAAAATGCCATGTGGGTGCTGGTGAGCCATGAAACCCGATCAAGTCCCAGGCTTGCGAGCATGTCGTTGAAGACCCCGGAACGCTCATTGTACATCCAGAGCCAGATGAGCGAGGCCGCCACATTGGGCACCGCCCAGCCAAACAGCATGATGGCGCGCGCCAGCGGCCTGCCGGGAAACGGGCGGTTGATTGCCAGCGCCGAGATCGTCCCCAGCGCTACACCCAGAACCACCGTCACGGCGGCATAGAGCACCGTGACGTTCAGCGTGGTGTAGAATTCGGGATCATCGAACAGCCACTGGTAGTTCTCCAGCCCTACGAAGCTGCCGCCATTGGGATTGGTGAGCCTGGTGTCAGTCAGGCTCAACCACATTTGTCGGGCCAGCGGCCAGAACATGAACACCGCCAGATAGGCAAGGGGAGGGAGGATAAAGACATAGGGCGCTATCGCCTTCCCCTTGCCGCTGAGCCATTTCGATGAACCGGGTGTCAAGGCGCGCTCTCCCCTCATCCTTGCGTGCGGCTCAGAATCTCTTGGCGTCTATTTTTCGCTGGGCCCGGGTCAAGGCAGCCTGGGGATCGTCATCCGCCACGAGCACGCGTTCGACAGCTTCCATGACGACCCGCATGATCTGTGTGGTCTGGACCTCATAACCGGGAATGAGGGTGCTGCGCGAATCCTTCGCAAGTTCGGCAAATGTTTCGGCCCAGGGGTTTGCCGCCTGGAATGCTTCCGTAACGGGGACATCGGTTGCCAGCGCGTCAGGACCCGATGCCTCGCGCAAAGCGGCCTGCCCCTCCGGCCCCACCAGCCAGGCCAGGAAATCGATGGCGGCCTCCTGATGCTTGCTGTGAGTGCTTACGCCAAGGAAAATCTGCTGGTGCGCGCCGGGGTGCTGGAAGGGCAGGGGGGCTGCCGCAAGATCGCCCGGTGCAAGCGCGGCCCCCGATGCGATGTTGAGCGTGCCGCCGCTGTTGTCGATGCCGAAGCTGACCTGCGCTTCCTTGAAACGGGTGCGCTGGGTTGGGAAGTCGTCGCCGACAGGGATGATCCTGGCGTCGTACATCTTCTTGAAAGCGGTTACCGCCGCCACCGCTTCGGGTGTGTCGATCGTCAATTTGCCGTCGCTATCGACCCAGTTGACACCGTAGCCATAGGCCCAGTTCTGGAAATCCATGAAAAAGCCGGTGAGGTCCGAGACCTGGTGGCGGGAGATGAAGCCTATCGCACCGGTAGCCTGATGGACCGCCTGGGAGGATGCGATCAGTTCGTCCACATTGGTCGGGACTTTCGCACCGGCCTTGTCGACAAGCGGCTTGTTGTAGATCAGCGCATAGACGGCGCGTTGCCAGGCGATGCCCAGCCGTTTCCCATTGACGACGCCATGGTCGTTCGTGGCGTTCAGATTTTCAACGCCCTCGACAGCCTTGCTGATGTCCACCAGAAAACCCGCATCGGCGGCCGTGTAGAAAAGCCCGTCCTGCATCATCGCAATGTCGGGGCCCTGACCCGCCGCCATCTCGGTGGTGATCTTGTCGGCGAATTCGGCGGAGGGGATGGCCTCCTGCACGAGCGTCACGTTCGGCGCAACCTTCTGGTATTGCTGGACGGCGTTCCAGAGGTTCTTGCCACGCAAGGCGTCAACCCACTGTGAATTGGCTATGACGAGGGTAACGGGCTCCTGTGCATGACTTGCATTGAGGGTCATAGCGGTTGCGGCAGTCGCAATAAGGGCTGCGGCGCCGGTCAAGAAGCTGCGTCTTGCGCGCGTGAACATCATCGTGATCTCCTCCCTGAGATTGACATAGACAATGTGTGGTTTTTTTGCCGGCGGGCGGCTGGGTCAACCGGGAACCCGATGGACCTCGAGCGGTGTGTGGCAACTGAGGTTTTCAGCGCCGGTATCCGTAACCAGATAGCAGTCGCCGACGTTGCATCCGGCGACCTCCGGCTGCAACCATTGCGAATGCAGGACGAAGATCATCCCCTCTTCGAGTGTATCGTGATTGTTTGAAGCGATATTGTAGTTGCCGAACCTCGGCATCGAAACGGAGTGGCCGACATTCGGATTGTGCGGCCCCAGGGTCGCCGGGTAGACATGCATCAGCTTGCGGCCCTGACGTTCCCAATCTTCGTCCACCACATGCTTGTAAGGTATCAGCCGCGGGCTGCCGTCTTCGTTGGCTTGCCAGTTGTAGGGCATTGTCCTGCTATCGGCCGAGGACAGATACCCCTTCTCGATATACGGTCCAAAGGAGGCATTGGCCACGTCCGATATGAGGGTGCCGGGCTTCACCAGGGCTGCTGCCCGCCGCACCCCTTCGGTGCACATTTCAAGCACCTCTTCCTGCTTGTCGGTCATCGTGCCGACCGCGATCATGCGGGCGATCTGGGCATTGTAGCCCCGATAGGTGGTGTTCGAGATATAGAGGTTGATCAGATCCCCGTCGCGAACCACGTGCCCATAGGGTTTGCCGCAATGCGTGCCGTAGCGATTGATGCCGATTTGATAGCCGTCACCCGTTTCGCCGCCGCGCGACATCTGGGCATATGTGAAGGCGGCGTAGATTTCATAATCGGTCACGCCCGGCTTGATCACATGGTGCGCTGCCTGGATGCCGATGTCGGCCAGTTGCGCGGCGGCGCGCACCAGCGCCTGCTCGCGCTTGGAACGGCGCTTCTGCATGCGGTCGACGATTGCGCTCGCCGGCACAAACGAACATTTGTTGAGCTCTGCCTTCAACCCGGTCCAGTAGGGAGCGGAGCTGGCGTCGCCGATGAGGCCGATCTGCGCGGCGGCAAAACCCTGCCTGGCAAGGAACTGGCTGACCGCTTCGACGACCTTGTCGCTTCCTTTTCCGGGGCGGTTGTAGCTCTCCCGGCCCCATGTGCCGACCTGCCAGATATCTTCCACCAGAACGGGTTCACCGGCCGGTGGGAGCAGAACCGAGCTGCTGAAGAAGGAGAACAGCGTCAGTGGCTTGTCGTCGTCCGTTGGAATGACGAGCACGCCTTCACGCGCCCAGTCGCAGATGTAGCGAAGATAGGAATTGGAAACGTGATACCAGCCGATGCCGTCGGCATGAACAAGGATGACGTCGTGGCCTGCGACCGTCGCTTCGCGGCGGATGCGGCGCAATCTGTCCGCAAATTCGGATTCCGGCAGCGGATCGACGTGTTCGAACGCGAAGGTCGGCTCAAAGCCGTCGAGGAGGGCTTCGGGAGTGTGGCGTCGTTCAATTGTCATTGGTGAACCCATCCATGCGTTGATACGATGAGCGTAACTTTTGAAATTTATTTTGCAATACATCCATAAATTGAATCGGCCGCGACGTGCCTATTTTTTAGGCAAATGTGCGATTTTAAAAGAGCAGGGTGGGTGAGATTTTCAGACCCAATATCGATATTTGTTCTTTTAATCCAACAATATCATTATATTAAGGTAATATTTTAAAGTCATCGGATGAAAAACATAGTGCCGCGCGCGTGGAAAATGCGCCAGCTCCGGCATTGGAAGCCGCGCAAAAGACGCATTCACAACCAGATTCAGCAGGAAAAAATCTGAAAAAAATATTCCAAACCGTATTGATGCTGGCTGGCGCGCTATGTTGCCTGTAGGCTTCCCGGCATGTGAGAAGGTCCGTCCAGTCAATCCCGAGGAATGCGGAATTGCGCGCTGTTTCCAATGCCACGCCCGAAAAGAGGCCGCGTTCGCTCGAAGCGCGTATCTATGCGGTATATTCAAGCCTTTCTCCGGCCGAAAAACGGCTTGCGGACGTGATGCTCCAATATCAGCGGGACCTTCCGAGCTATACGGCCGGAGAGCTTGCCTATAAGGCGGAGGTCTCGAAGGCGACTGCCGCGCGTCTCATTCGCCTGCTCGGCTATGCAACCTATCCGGATGCCAAGAGGCAGATCCGCGCCGATCAGACCTGGGGCTCGCCCAGCGCCGGTCTGATCAATTCGAACGAGGCGCCTTTCGGTGTGGTCTCGCTCGACACGGTGGTGCAGATCGACCTCGACAACATTCGCACCACGGCCGAGAGCATTTCGGAAAAGACGCTTCAGGCCATCACGCAGGCAATTGTTTCGGCGCGTCGCGTCTGGATCATGGGGCTGCGCAGCGGCTACGGGCTGGCGCACCATGCCGCCCATTATCTGACGCTGATAAAGAATGACGTGCAGGTCCTGCCGAGCGGAAGCGGGAGCTATTCCCACGAGGTTGCCTCGATGGTCAAAGGCGATGTCCTGCTGGTGATCGCGTTCCGGCGCCGTCCCCGCTTGCTGCCCGCCATTTTGTCGGAAGCGCGGGCAGCCGGCGCAACGACCGTCCTGATCACGGACCTCAGTGCCGCAGCCAGCGCCAAGGCATCAGAATATGTTCTGCGCTGCCGATGCCAGTCGCCTTCGCCATTCAACTCCTTTGCCGCAGCAGTGACCCTCATCAACTATCTGGCCTGGAGCGTGGCCGCCGCGATGGGCGACGAAAGTCTGGAGAGGTTTCAGAAGATCGACCGCCTGGTCGGTGCGCTCGACAATGTATCGACCCCTCAAAATGAGGGTCGCAGCAAATAGCCCGGCCTGCATGACGAAAGACGGCATCATTCACCCCTTGGACGAGACGCAGAAATGGACATCATTTCGAGTGCCGGCATTTCAATCGGGTTCGACCGAGGCATCCTCCATGATCTGGCGATCGAGGTCGGTGGAAAAACGCTGCGGCCGCTTCATCGCGCCCCCTGGGTGGCGAGCGGCGAGGCGTTGCCCGACAGTATCGCGCCCGTAGAGCGGCGTCTGGCGGGTGATTTTTTCTGCGCGCCCTTCGCGCAATCCGCGCCCGGCGTGCCGATCCATGGCTGGCCGGCAAATGGTACATGGCAACGTGCCGAAACCATGGAGGATGCTGGCGGGATATCGGTCGTCTACGAACTTCGCGAAAGCGTTTCGGGCGCTAAGCTGACCAAGAAGATCGCGCTGCGCCACGGCCATCCCGTGGTCTACCAGACGCATGTCTTCGAGGGCGGGCAGGGCAGCCTGCCGGTCGCGCACCATGCCATGCTGCATGTGCCGGGCGGGGTGCGACTGAGTTTTTCGCCGAAACAGGACGGGCGCACCTCACCCGAAGCGCTGGAAAGCGGCCCCGCGCGCGGGCGTTCGACGCTTGCCTACCCGCAGCGTTTCGCCGACCTGTCGAAGGTGCGGACGGCCGATGGCGGCCATGCCGATCTGCGCTCCTATCCATTCGACACCGGCCACGAAGATCTCGTTGTGCTGACCGAACGGCCGGAGGCACGGATCGGCTGGTCGGCGGCGGTTGCACCCGCCCAGGGCTTCATATTCTTCGCCCTGAAGGATGCGCGCGCGCTGCCGCAAACGGTTTTGTGGATGAGCAATGGCGGCCGCCGCTACGCGCCCTGGAACAGCCGGCATATTGCCGTGCTCGGCATCGAGGAGGCCGCGACCGCGTTGCATCTCGCCCCGGAGGAGATGCGCCCCGGCAAGGCGAATGGCGTGCCTTTCGCCCTGCATCTGGAGCCGGCTCGAACCACCGCCGTGCGCTATGCATTCGGCGCCGTTCCGGTGCCTCCCGGCTGGAGCGAGATCGCTGACATTCGGCTCGGCGAGGACGTTGTTGTCCTTGCCGATCGCAGTGGAAGCGAACAGAGCTTGCCCTTCGATACCGGCTTCCTTGCCGATTGACCGGCAAGGGAACGGGTGGAGAAGCCCGCCCGCTTTAGTCTTTATCCGGCGCGGAAGGCTTCGCGCGGAAGTTCGGAAAGCACCTCGGCGCGGTTGCCGCGCAGGATCACGATTTCCTCCAGGCGCACACCGAAGCGGCCCGGCAGGTAGATGCCCGGCTCGATGGAAAAGACATTGCCTTCCTCGAGGACCGTTTCCGACGAGCCGGTGATGTAGGGCGGCTCATGGATATCGATGCCGAGGCCGTGGCCGGTGCGATGCAGGAAATAGTCTCCGTACCCGGCTTGCGTGATCACGTCGCGCGCGGCCTTGTCCACCGCCTTGGCGGGCACGCCCGGCTTGGCCGCCTCGATTGCCGCTTGCACGGCGCGTTCGAGCACTGCGTGAACCTCGTCGAACCCCTCCGGCGTCTCGCCGAAAATGCCGACACGCGTCATGTCGCTCGGATAGCCGTCCTTGCGGCCGCCAATGTCGATCAGCACCGCCTCGTTTGCCTTCAGCTTGCGCTCGCCGGTGTGGTGATGCGGGAAGGCGCCGTTCTCGCCGAAGCAGACGCTGGTGAATTCGGGCTTCGCGCCATTGGCGATATAGTGGTCGCGAATGGCCTGGGCGACCTCCAGCTCGGTGACGCCGGGTTTCAGCGCGGCGAAGCCGGCACGCATCGCGCCGTCATTCAGCACGGCGTTCATCTTGAGCAGCGCGTATTCCGCTTCATCCTTGCGGGCGCGCAGATAGCCCACCGTGTCGGTCAGGAAGCCGCGCCTAGCGCCCGGCAGGGCGTCGATGACCAGCAGCGCGAAGTCGGCGCGCATGGTTTCGTCCAGCGCGATTGCGAGGCCCGGCTTGCTTGTGCCGCTGTCGGCCAGCAGCGAGGCAAGCGCGGCATCCGGACCATCGGCGTCGGCCCATGTGTAGAAGGGCAGCCTGGTGAAAGGCCGCTGGCTGTCGGCATTCAGCGCCGGCATCAGGAAGCCCGCATGGTCCTTGCTGACGATCAGCAACACCGGACGCTCGTCGCCATGCGGCGACATGCCGGCCAGCCACACCAGATGCGAGGAGGGGCCGACGACCACGAGGTCGGTCCCGGTTGCGGCCATGCGCTCGCGCAGGCGCTTCATCCGCTCTTCAAACATGCTTCCAGCCTTTCTCGAAAATGGGTGGGGCCGCTCTGGGCGGCCCCTGTCTATATTATTTCTTGGTGACCAGCCGGTAGAAGACGAAATCCGAGGTTGCGCCGTTGACGTAGCCCTCGACATTCGTGGCGAGCGCCACCTGCGTGGCCGCCTGGAACATCACCACGATGGGCGACTTCTCCTGCACCTTCTTTTGCAGGTCAACATACATCTCGTTGCGCTTGGCCGGATCAGCTTCGGCACGGGCCGCCTTGGTGGCCGCATTCATCTCGGCAGGCACCGCCCAGCCGTTACGCCATGTGGTGGTCGACTGGTAATTGTCGTCCGAATTGTCTTCGTTGAAGGCGAAGGCCTTGGCGTTGGAATCCGGGTCCATGAAGTCCGGTCCCCAATAGAGCAGCATCGCCTCATGCGTGCGGGCGCGGTACTTGGTGATGACCTGCGAGCCGGTGCCGGGGATGATCTCGAAATTGATGCCGGCCTCGGCGAAGCTCGCCTGCAATGACTGCGCCATGTCGGTGAAGGGCGTGGAGTTGATGACGTCCAGCGTCACCTTGATCGGCGTCTTGATGCCGGCGTCGGCCAGGATCTGCTTGGCCTTGGCGGGATCATAGCTATAGGGCGTGTCGTCCAGCGAGCCGGGGAAGCCCGACGGCCAGAACGCCTGATGGGTCTGCATCTGGCCTTTCAGGAAGCTGTCGGTCATGCCCTTGTAGTCGACCAGATAGCGCGCGGCGTCCCAGATCGCCTCCGGCTGCAGCGCCTCGTCCTTCTGGTTGAAGCTCAGGAAATGTACCGCCGCCTGCGGATAGGTCTCGACCTTTACCGTGTCCTTGCCGGCAAGGCTCTTGATCTGGTCGGGCGTCAGGTTCTTGGCGATGTCCACGTCGCCGGTGTCGAGCAGAAGCTGCTGGGTCGCCGCTTCCGCTACGTGGCGGATGATGACTGTCTTCATGGCCGGCGCGCCGCCGAAATAATCGGGGTTGGCCACGAGATTGATGATCTCGGCCGGGCGGAAGGTCTTCAGAACGAAAGGACCGGTGCCGGCGGAATTCGCCTTCAGCCAGGCATTGCCCATGTCGCCATTGGCCTCGTTGGCCTGCACGGTGACGGCATCGATGATGGAAGCCGGGCGCGCAGCCAGCACGTTGAGCACGAAGGCGGACGAGAAATCGCCATCATATTTCACGACAACCTTGTTGCCGTCGGTCTTGACCATCTCGTCGATGTTTTCCGGCGTCCAGCCGAGCTGGGTGAGGATGAAGGCCGGCGCCTTGTTGAGCGCCACGACCCGCTTGAAGGAATAGACCACGTCTTCGGCGCGCAACGGGTTGCCAGAGGTGAACTTCACCCCGTCGCGCAGCGTGAAGGTGATGGTCCTGGCCGCGTCGTCGGCCACCCATTCGGTGGCAAGGCCGGGCGCCAGCGTCTTCACGTCCGGCGCGTCGTATTGTACGAGCCGGTCATAGGTCTGCGTCACATATTCGCCCGACGAGAACTCATAGGCCTCGGCGGGGTCGATGCTGACGATATCGTCGATGTTCTGGGCCACCACCAGCGCGTTGGCCGGGGTTGCGGCGCTCGCGGGCGCCGATGCCAGCGGCATCGACAATGCGGCCGCCAGAAGCGCGGCCTTGAAAAGCTTTATCATGTCCTCTCCTTCCTGTTCCTCGTTCTCATGATCTTTGTGCCGTCCTTCGAGCTGCGAAGAGCGGGCTTTTCCGTCCTCGAGCGGAACATCGGCAGCGTCCCGGTCCACAGCAGCCGCGCTTCCCGGTCAGTGTCGTTCGACCAGGAATGCGGGGTGTTGCCGCGAAAATGCAGGCTGTCTCCGGGCTTCAGTACCATCTCGCGGTCATCGAGCCGCTGGGTGATCGAGCCGTCGAGCACATAAAGGATTTCCTCCCCCTCATGGCTCACCGTTTCCGAGCGGTAGCCGGGCGGCACATAAAGGATGAACGAGGACAGCACATTGCCTGTGAAGTCGGCGGCGATGCGCTCATAGATGATGGACGACCCATCGACCGAGAAGCGGTTGCGCTCGCCGGCCCGCGTCAGGCCGTCTTCGAGGCTTGGCGTCGCGATGAAAAAATCGACACCCACATCCAGGCTGCGCGCGATCTGCGCCAGCGTGCCGAGCGAGGGCGTGGCAAGGTCGCGCTCGACCTGGCTGAGATAGCCGACAGAAATGCCGGCGGCGTCGCACAGTTCCTGCAGCGTCATCTGCAATTGCCGGCGCCGCGCGCGAATGAGCGCGCCGACCTTCGGCTGTGCCGAGGCTGCGAATTTACCGGCAGCGGATGACACTGTTTCCCTCCCCATCAAAATTTTTTTGATCTAAGCAAAATTGCCGCTATAGTCCAAGCGAAATTTTCGAGGCCGCACGGCCAGGTGAGGAGTGTCCGTTTCACAGAGCCGGGCACGTAAGCGCAGGAGCCAGCCATCCGCTTTTCGACGCGTGATGGATGGGGGAGGGGAACTGAAAGACGTGGCATTCGAACCCGACACCACTGCGGGCGCCATCGTGACGGCAGAGACGAAATCGCAGGCTCCAAACCGGGCGGGGCGCTTTCTTCTCGGTCTGGGCGGCTTCGTGCTGACCGTTGCGCTCACCTTCCTCGGCCTGCTCGCAATCACCTTCTTCATTGGTCGCGTCGTGCCCATCGATCCGGTTCTGGCCGTCGTGGGCGACCGTGCGCCACGGGCGGTCTATGAGGCCGCGCGCATCGAAATGGGGCTCGACCAGCCGCTGCTGGTGCAGTTCTTCCATTATATCGGTTCGGTGCTTTCCGGCGATTTCGGCATGTCGGTCTCGACCGGCAAGCCGGTGTTCGAGGATTTGAAGCGCGTGTTTCCGGCAACGCTGGAGATGGCGACCATCGGCATCATCATCGGCGTGGTGGTGGGAGTGCCCATGGGCGTCTATGCCGCCAGCCGTCAGGGCAGCCTGATGGATCAGGCGATCCGCGTGGTCGGGCTGCTCGGCTATGCCGTGCCGGCCTTCTGGCTCGGCCTCGTCGGGCTGGCGCTGTTTTATGCGCGGCTGAAATGGGTGGGCGGTCCCGGCCGTCTCGACATTTTCTATGACGGGCTGGTCGATCCGGTGAGCGGCCTCATCCTGATCGACAGCTTGATTGCGGGCGAAACCGACATCTTCTTCAACGCGCTGTGGCATCTGGCGTTGCCGTCCTCGGTGCTCGGCTTCTTCAGCCTTGCCTATATCGCGCGCATGACGCGCTCCTTCATGCTCGACCAGCTCGCGCAGGAATATGTGACGACGGCGCGGGTGAAAGGGGTGCCGGAGCGGCTGGTGATCTGGCGTCATGCCTTCCGGCCCATCCGCGTGCCGCTGATTACGGTGATCGGGCTTTCCTATGCCGGCCTGCTGGAAGGCTCGGTGATGATCGAAACGATCTTCTCCTGGCCCGGCATCGGCAATTACCTCACCACCGCGTTGTTCAATGCCGACATGAACGCCGTGCTCGGCGCGACGCTGGTGGTGGGCGCGGTGTTCATCGGCATCAACAAGCTTTCGGACGTGCTCTACCGCGTCCTCGATCCGCGTGCGCGATAGGAGGGCCCCATGAGCATGACCGTTCGTGCCTGGCTGATCGACGACAGCCCGTCCTCGCGCCTGCAGGCCCGCCTCGGCCGGGCATGGCGCATCTGTGCCGCGCTGATGCGCAACCCGCTGGCGGTTGCCGGCGCAGTCATCATTCTGACGCTGGTGCTGACCGCGATCTTTGCCCCGCTCATCGCCACGCACGATCCGCTGAAGCAGGATCTGGCGCAGCGCCTGCTGCCGCCGGGTGCGATGAACTGGATGGGCACCGACGAGCTTGGCCGCGACATCTGGTCCCGCGTCGTCCATGGCGCGCGCATCACGCTGGTCATCGTCGTCATGGTCGCCGTGCTGGCGGCCCCGGCCGGCCTGGTCCTCGGCGCCGTCGCCGGCTATTTCGGCGGCTGGACCGACCGCATCATCATGGGCGTCACCGACATCTTCCTGTCGCTGCCCAAGCTCATTCTTGCGCTGGCGCTGGTGGCCGCCCTCGGGCCGGGCATTGAGAACGCCGTCATCGCCATCGCCATCACCACATGGCCGGCCTATGCGCGCATCGCGCGGGCCGAGACGCTGACCTTCAAGAATTCGGAATTCATCGCGGCGATCAGACTGCAAGGGGCTTCGGCAGCGCGGGTCATCCTCGGCCATGTGCTGCCGCTGTGCACCTCGTCCATGATCATCCGCGTGACGCTCGACATGGCCGGCATCATCCTGACTGCGGCCGGGCTCGGCTTCCTCGGCCTCGGCGCGCAGCCGCCATTGCCCGAATGGGGCGCGATGATCGCGCGCGGCCGCACCTTCATCCTCGACCAGTGGTGGGTGGCGACCATGCCGGGCTTTGCCATCGTGATCGTAAGCCTCGGCTTCTGCTTCCTCGGCGACGGCCTGCGCGACGTGCTCGATCCCAAGAGCGGGGGTCAGCAGTGAGCAAGCCGCTTCTCGAAATCGAAAACCTGCGCGTCACCTTCCCGACGCCGCGCGGCGATCTGGACGTGGTGCGCGGCATCTCGTTCGCGCTCGGCCGGGAGCGACTGGGCATCGTCGGTGAAAGCGGCTCGGGCAAATCCATGACCGGCCGCTCGATCCTGAAGCTCATCCGCGCGCCGGGCCGGGTAAGTGCAGACAGGCTGAGCTTCGACGGCATCGATCTGCGCGAACTTTCCGAGCGCCGGATGCGCGCCATACGCGGCGCCCGCATTTCGATGGTCATGCAGGACCCGAAATTCTCGCTCAATCCGGTGATGACCATAGGCGAGCAGATCGCAGAGGCGCTGCTGACCCACAAGCGCCTGCCGCGCCGCGAGGTGTCGCAGCGGGTGCTGGCCATGCTGGAATCGGTACGCATCGCCGATCCCGAGCGCGTGGCGAAGCTCTATCCACACGAAGTGTCGGGCGGCATGGGCCAGCGTGTCATGATCGCCATGATGCTCATCCCCGAACCCGACCTTCTGATTGCCGACGAGCCGACCTCCGCGCTCGATGTGTCCGTGCAGGGGCAGGTGCTCGACATCATAGACGAGCAGATCAGGCGCAAGGGCATGGGGCTGATCTTCATCAGCCACGACCTCAACCTCGTCTCCAGCTATTGCGACCGCATTCTGGTGATGAACACAGGCGAGATCGTCGAGGAATGCCGTGCCGGCGAGTTGCACAATGCCACCCATCCCTATACGCGCGGGCTGATCGCCTCCATTCCGCGCCTCGATGAAAACCGCGACGAGCTGCCCGTGCTCGATCGCAGCGCATGGGCGGCCAAATGACAGCGCTTTCCCTCAAAGACCTCAGCATCTCCTATGGCGATACGCGCATCACCCATGGGGTGAACATCGACATTGCCGAAGGCGAGAGCTTTGCCCTTGTCGGCGAGAGCGGCTCGGGCAAGTCGACCGTGCTTAAGGCGATCGCGGGCCTGGCGCCGCAATGGGCCGGTTCGATCTCGGCTTTCGGCAAGCCGCGCAGCCACGGCATAGACGGCCATTTCGCGCGGGCTTGCCAGATGGTGTTCCAGGACCCCTACGGCTCGCTGCATCCGCGCAAGACGGTGGACGCCACGCTCACCGAGCCGCTCGCCATCCACGGTGTTGGCGACCGCAATGCGCGCGTCGAGACGGCCATGACCTCGGTGGGACTGGACCGGAAGTTCCGTTTCCGCTTCCCGCACCAGCTTTCGGGCGGCCAGCGCCAGCGCGTGGCGATTGCCCGCGCACTCGTGCTGCAACCGAAGATATTGCTTCTGGACGAGCCGACCTCGGCCCTCGATGTCTCCGTTCAGGCCGAAATCCTCAATCTTCTGAAGCGGTTGCGGCGCGAGCAGAACCTCACCTTCCTGATGGTGACGCACAATCTGCCGGTGGTCTCCTTCCTCTGCGACCGGGTTGCCGTGATGCGGCACGGCCGGATCGTGGAAATCGCCGATGTCGCCGCGCTCAAGAAGGGCGAGTTGCAAGACCCTTATTCGCGCGAACTGATCGAGCTCAGCGCCGATCACGCCGACTGACACTCCCAAAACGAAGGATTTTTTTTCATGACCCAGGACGAAATCGCGGCTGCGATTGCCGAATTCGACGCGGCAATCGCCAGGGACGGAGGCGCGGATACGCCATGGCTGGCGCTGCAGACGCTGGCGCGCAAGGCGATCGGCGCAAAACTCTTCACCATCATGACCGTGGACATGAAGAACGAGCTGGCCCGACGCGCCTATACGTCCGATCCGGTCGCCTATCCGACCTCCGGCACCAAGCCGATCCATCGCGACCGCTGGTTCGACGTGGTCCATGGCGCGCACCGGTCGTTCGTGGCCAACACCATCGCCGATATCTCGACCGTTTTCGGCGACCATGAGACGATCTGGGCGCTGGGCTGCGGCTCGGTCATCAACATTCCCGTGGTGGTGGGCGGCGAACTGCTCGGCACGGTGAACTGCCTCGATGTCGAGCATCATTACACGCCTGAGCGTGTCGAGCGTTCGCGGCTGCTGGCGCTTCCCGCCAAGCTGGCATTCCTTGCGGCCGGGCGCGCTGCGGCCTGATTGGCGGGCAGGCAGTTTCGTCCTCACCCCATCTCAACTGCGCTCAACGGATTCCCAAGGGGGCCGTTGCAATACCCCCACCCCTAACCCCTCCCCACAAGGGCGAGGGGGTGATTTCGTCGCCATCGCCACCAGAGCGGTGAAGGCTGGCGGTGGGCGGTCGTATTGCAAGGTTCCCCTCCCCTTGTGGGGAGGGGTTAGGGGTGGGGGTATAAGCCCACTGGAAGATGCACATTATCAGCGTCTCGCAGTGCGGCCGCGCTCCCCCGCTGCTCCCAAGCCGCCTTACCCCGTCCGGCTCATTGCCGCCTTCACCCGCTCCGGCCGGAACGGTGTGCGCCGCAGCCTCACGCCAATGGCGTCGAACACGGCATTGCTGATGACCGCCGCGGTCGGGCAGGTGGAAGGTTCGCCGCCGCCAAAGGACGGGTATTCGGGCCGGTTGTTGACGAAGACGATGTCGATCTGGTCGGGAATCTCCTCGAAACGCAGGATCGGATAGCCCTGCCAGTCGAGACTGGTCACGCGCGAGCGGTCGAACATCACCTCTTCGTGCAACGTGCGGCTGAGCGACTGGATGACATTGCCCTCGATCTGGTTGCGCAACCCGTCGGGGTTCACCACCAGGCCGCAGTCATGCGCCACCACCACGCGCTTGACCCTGATCTCGCCGCTCTCGCGATCGACGGTCACGTCGGCGATGGTCGCCACGCGCGCGTCGTCGCGGTTGACCCAGGCGATGCCGCGTCCCTTGGCGAGCTTGCCGTCCTGTTGCGGAGCGGGCGAGGGGCGGGGCTCCCAGCCATAGGCTTCCGCCGCCGCGCGCAATACCTCGACGGCGCGCTGGTCGCCCAGATATTTCAGGCGGAACGACAGCGGATCCTGCTTGGCTTCGGCCGCCAGCTCATCGATGAAGGCTTCCATTGCATAGGTGGTTTCGAACTGCGCGGGCGAGCGCAGCCACGCCGTCAGCAGGCCGACACGGCCCATGCCATGGCAGGCGACATCGGCATTGTCGAAGGTGTAGGCATAGGTGATGGCGGCATCGCCCTGGCCCTCGCTGCCGATCTCGGGCAGGCCGGCGAGTTCGACCGCCACCAGCCGCGTGTCGCCCGTGGTAGGCACCCACATATGGTGACGCCAGGCCACCACGTTGCCGTCGGCGTCCAGCGCGCCGGTCAGGTCCTGTACGATGGGCGGCCCCTTCGGCTCCCAGCCATGCTCGTCCCAGCGCATCCACTGCACGCGCACGGGGCGCCCGACCGCCTGCGACATCAGCGCGGCATCGGGAATGACATGCTCCAGCCCGTTGCGGCCATAGGCGCCCGAAGCCTCGTGCCAGACGAGGTCGATCCTGTCTTCGTCGATGCCGAGCATTTGCGCCATGTTACCGCGTATTTCGTGCGGCATCTGCGTGCCGCCCCAAATCGTGGCGCTGTCGGCGCGCACATCGGCAATCGCGCAGGAGGGGCCGATGCTGCCATGCATCTGGAACGGGGTCTCGTAAGTTGCCTTGATGGTTCTCGCCGCGAAGGGCAGTGCCATGTCCACCGAGCCTTTGGACGAAATCGAGGTGTTGCCACCGGCGGTCTTGCGCAGCGTCTCCCAGATTTCCTTCTGCTCGGGCAGATCGCTCCAGTCGCCCCATTTGGCCTGCGCGGCCTGCGGTCCTTGCGGGTCGAGCGTTGAGCCCAGCTTCTCGGCCGCCTTGATGGCCGCCCATTCCGTCTCGGCCACCACGCCGAGGAAGTTTTCGCGCCGCACCACCTGCACGAAGCCGGGGATGTCCTTGAGGCCGGTTTCGTCCACGCTTTCCAGCCTGGCGCCGACGCCATAGGGCCGCACCACGCGGCCATGCAGCATGCCGTCCACCTTCACGTCCTGGATGTAGGTGAACTGGCCGGTCACTTTGCCGGGAATGTCCTTGCGGCGCAGGGACTGGCCGACCACCGAATAGGTGGACGGGTCCTTGACCGGCGCATCGGGCGCGACCTTCAGGCCAAACCCCTTGCCGGTGGCCTCGATGTCGATGTCCAGCCGCTTGCCGTCCACGAGTTCGCCGAAGGTGACGCTCTGGTCCGGAGCGCCGATCACGGCCACCTTGCCGTCCCTGGCGATGAGTTGTTGCGCCGGCAGCTTGAAATGCCCGGCTGCCATGTCGAGCAACGCCTTGCGGGCGGCAGCGGCGGCGTGGCGAATTTGCGGGCCGGCATAGCGCACGGTCATGCTGCCATAGGTCGGCCCCTGATCGACCGTCCTGGAGGTTGTGCCCATCACCACGTCGAGCCTGTCGACGGGGAACTCCAGTTCCTCGGCGGCGATCTGTGCCAGCGCGGTTTCCACGCCCGTTCCCGTCTCCACCTTGCCGGTGAAGAGCGTCGCCGTGTTGTCGGGATCGATGGCAAGCCAGGCATAGAGCTTCGACGAACTCGGCGAGCCCGCGGATTTGCCCTCCGCCTCGCCGGCGGCGGCCAGAAGCGTGGTCGGATCGACGATACTGAAGGCGACGACCAGCCCGGCGGAGCCCTTCAGGAAATTGCGCCGGCTGACCGTGAGCCGTTCGGTTTCATGCAGATTTTCAGGTCGCGTGTTCATCCCTGACCTCCCTTGGCTGCACGTTCGATGGCGCGCACGATGCGCATATGCGTTCCGCAGCGACACAGATTGTCGTTGAGCGCCTGCTTGATCTCGTCGCGGCTCGGATGCGGATTGTCGTCCAGGAAAACCTTGGCGGTCATGATCATGCCGTTGATGCAGTAACCGCACTGCACCGCCTGCTCGTCGATGAACGCCTGTTGCAGCGGGTGCGGCTTGTCGATTGTGCCGAGACCTTCCAGCGTGACGATTTTGGTGCCGGCGGCGGCCGAGACGGGCGTGACGCAGGAGCGCGTGGCTGCGCCGTCCATGAGCACGGTGCAGGCGCCGCATTGCGACAGTCCGCAGCCGAACTTGGGTCCGTGCAGACCCAGATCGTCCCGCAGCGCATAAAGCAACATGCTGTCGGGGTCGGCCTCGACCGAATGGTCCTGGCCGTTGACGTTCAGGGTAACGGGATTTGCCATGAGATTCCTCCCTGCCTTGTATCGAGCGTAGAGCTGCGGATGCTGGGTGTCGTGCAGGTCATGCACGCGAGGACTTGTGGGGAGGGTAGGTCCGGCGCAGGAACGGCGTCAATACGCTCGCATTATGCCAGCGTTCAACGAAAAATGATCAGGCGATGCCCGGAAGCTTCGGGCTATGTGCTTGAACTTGCTATCGTTATATTTGAATGAAGCGAATGAAAGCCCGCCGCCTTGAGGCGACGGGCTTGTGTATTCTGACTATCCGGCGCGAGCGTCCGCTATCGCCTGAGTTAACGCCTTTTCGTCCATCACGCCATGAAATATCCGTGTGCCGACGATGAAGGAAGGTGTGCCGCCAAAGCCGAAAGCATTGGCCTGATCCATATTGCGGTTGAGGATGCCGTCGATGCGCACGCGAATCTTCTTGTAGCCCTTCTGCAGCGCGGCCAGGTCGATGCCTGCCTGGGCGAGAAGCTCGTCGATCTGCTTCTTCTGCAGGCGTCCGGGCGTCGCCATCAGCGCGTCCATGGCCTTCTCGTACTGGTCGGTTTCCTGCGCGGCGAGCACCATGTTGGCGGCGTGGAACGAGACCTCTCCGAAGATCGGCCAGTCCTTCATCACGAGGCGCACATTGCCGTCCTTCTCGAGTACTTTCTTGAGGTCGGCGTGGCCCTTTTTGCAATAGGGGCACTGATAGTCGAAGAATTCGGCAATCGTCACGTCGCCTTTCGGGTTTCCGAGTGCGGGAATCTGCGGGTCGAACAGCACTTCCTCGACCGTCGGGAAGGACTGCGCCCATGCGGGCGCGCCGTTGAGGGCCAGTGTCGCGGCTCCGGCGATGGAGCCGGCAAGCAGGCGGCGGCGGTCGATCGTCATATCTTTTCTCCTTTTCCTGACTGCGCGGCGTCGAGAACCACCACGCGCGAGCCCTTGGGCACACGGCGGTGCAGGTCGATGATGTCGTGGTTGAGCAGGCGGATGCAGCCCGACGAGACAGACTTGCCGATCGACCAGGGCTCATTGGTGCCGTGGATGCGGTAAAGCGTGTCCTGCCCGTTCTTGTAGAGGTAGAGCGCCCGCGCGCCGAGCGGGTTGCGGATGCCGCCTTCCATGCCGCCGGCCCATTTCTGGTAGCGTTGTGGGTCGCGCCTGATCATGTTCGGGGTCGGCGTCCAGTTGGGCCAGGAGGCCTTGCGGGCAATGTCGGCATCGCCCTGGTATTCGAGCCCGGCCTTGGCGACGCCCACGCCGTAGCGCATGGCCTTGCCGCCTTCCATCACCAGATAGAGGAAGCGCGCATGCGGGTCCACGACGATGGTGCCCACCGGCTGGTCGGTCTTGTAGTCCACCACCTGGCGCAGATTGCGCTTGTTCATCTTCGACACGTCGAGGGCGGGAATGACGGTGCCCCTGTCGTCGATGGCGCTGTACATGCTGGCATAGTCGGAACTGACCGCCGGGACAGCCTCCCCCTTGGCCTGCGTCGCAGGGCCGGCGGTGGTGCAGGCGGCCATGGCGAGCGGTGGCAGCGACACCAGGAGCACGCGCAGCAGCGTGGCCGCGAGCCCACGGCTCTTCCGGGAAGGTCTTGCCGCTTTCGCTGCGATGGTGCGCGTGAAAATTGCCGAAGCGGCAAGAAATGGTCTCATTATCGTTCCTGTTGCCTGATGTATGGGCGCCGGATAGGCATTGTGCCGAGTTGAAGCCCCTGCCTTAAGGCAGCCTTAAGGCAGGGGCCGCATCCAGACGAAATCGGGAATATCGAAAGCGGATATGCGAATACTGGTGGTGGAAGACGACGAGATGCTGCTGGACGGCCTGACGGTCGGCCTGGGGCTGGCCGGCTTCACGGTCGATCCCGTCTCGACATGCGAGGATGCGCACGCGGCCCTGTCGGCGCAGCGCTATGACGCCGTGGTGCTCGACCTCATGCTGCCGGACGGTTCGGGGCTCGACGTGCTGGAAACCCTGCGTGGCGCGCGGAACGCAACACCGGTTCTGCTGCTCACCGCGCGCGATCAGGTGCCGGACCGCATTCGCGGGCTGGATGCGGGCGCCGACGATTACGTCGGCAAGCCTTTCGATCTGGACGAACTGGCTGCACGGCTGCGCGCGCTCGTGCGCCGGGGAGCCGGACGCCCGACGGCACGGCTGGAATGGCGCGGCGTGGTGCTCGACCCGGCGCAGCTTACCTCATCGCATCACGGGGCTGCGCTGAAGCTCACCCGGCGCGAGTTCGCCGTGCTGCGCACGCTCATGGAGCGCCCGGCGGCGACGGTCTCCAGGACGGCGCTGGAGGAAGCGCTTTATGGCTGGCAGGAGGAAGTGGAGAGCAATGCGGTGGAGGTGCATGTGCACCATCTGCGTTCCAAACTCGGCGCGGACTTCATCAAGACGGTGCGCGGCATGGGCTACCGGCTGGCCGAGGAGGGCGCATGAACTCCATTCGCGGTCGCCTCATCGCCATATTGATCGGCACGACCGGCCTCGTCTGGCTGCTGGCGGCGGCGTGGATCTATCTCAGCACGCAGGCGCAGGTGGAGCATGTTCTGGATGCGCGGCTGACCGAGGCCGCGCGCATGGTCAATTCGCTCCTCACCGACCACCGCATCGAGCTCGCCATGGCCGAGGGGGAAAACGGCGAGACGGCAGCGCCCATTTTCGATATGGGCCAGCCATATGAGCGGCAGCTCTCATGCCAGATCTGGTCGCTCGACGGCCAGCTGGTCGGACGGTCCTCCGGTGCGCCGGACACGCGGCTGACCGATGCGACGCAGGGCTTTTCCGAAGCGACCATCGCCGGCGAGACCTGGCGCGTTTACACCGTCGAGAATCCGCGTCTGGGCGTTCGGGTGATGGTCGGCGACAGCCTCCACGTGCGCGACCGGCTGGTGGGCGATGTCATCAAGGGATTGCTGCTGCCGGCGACGATCGTCCTGCCGGTGCTGGCGGGCATGATCTGGCTGAGCGTCAGGCGCGGGCTTGCCCCGCTCAGCGAAATGGCCGGAACGCTGTCGTCGCGCGACGCCAACGACCTGCGGCCGCTGCCGAGCGCCGGCATGCCGGCGGAGGTGGCCCCTGCGGTCAATGCTCTCAATGGCTTGTTCAGGCGTGTTGACGAAGCACGCGAGCGCGAACGCAACTTTACCGCCTTTGCCGCACACGAGCTGAAAACGCCGCTGGCGGGCCTCAAGACGCAGGCCCAGATCGCGCTTGCCAGCGGCGATGGCGCGGTGCAGGCCAATGCGCTGCGCCAGATCGCGACGGGCGTGGACCGCACCGCGCGGCTGGCAAGGCAGCTTCTGGATCTGGCCTCGCTGGAAACGGGAGACGGCCCCGCGCGGTCGGCGCGGGAAGATATTTCCGTCGCTATCGGCACGGCAGTCGCCGAGATGAAGCCGCTTGCGGCCGCGCGGAATGTCGCCATCGAAGTGGAGCACGTTGGCGGGCAGCCGCGTCTTGAGGTGGAAACGCATAGAATTTCGCCGGCACTGCGCAACCTTCTGGAAAACGCCGTCAACCATTCGCCGGAGGGTGCGCGCGTGCGCTGCCGGATCCATCAAAACGGCGGTACGGTGCTGGTCTCCGTCGAGGATGAAGGTCCGGGCGTGACGGAAACCGAACTGCCGCGCCTCACCGAAAAATTCTTCCGGGGGCGCAACAAATCCACGACCGGCAGCGGCCTTGGCCTTGCGATAGCCCGGACGGCCGTGGAACAGGCCGGCGGTGAATTGCGGCTGGCGAACCGCACGCCGCAGGGTTTTGTCGCCACGCTGGTCCTGCCGGTTTAACGGCATCGGCCAACGGACCCTATGCCAGCAGCCTTTTGACCGCTTGCAGATCAGCCAGGAACCGCGCGCGCTCGGCCTGCTTGTCGGCCTCGTCCGGTATTCGAAGAATGAAGGAGGGGTGGACCGTCACGAAGACACGCAGTCCGTCTTCCCGCTCCACCGTCCGACCGCGCAGCTTCGTTACCGCAACCGCTTTGCCGAGCAGGGCCTGAGCGGCCGTCGCGCCCAGCGCCACCGCGAGTTTCGGCGCGGTCAGCGACAGTTCCGTCTCCAGCCAGCCGCGGCAGGCCCGGATTTCCCCGGCATTGGGCTTCTTGTGAAGTCGTCGCTTGCCGCGCGGCTCGAATTTGAAGTGCTTCACCGCATTGGTGACATAGACCTTGGCGCGGTCGATTTCGGCCTCGTCGAGCACTTCATCGAAAACGCGCCCCGCCGGACCGACAAAGGGCTTGCCGACAAGGTCTTCCTGATCGCCCGGCTGCTCGCCGATGAAAACCACGGCGGCATGGTCCGGTCCCTCGCCGAAGACGGTCTGGGTGGCGTCGTGCCAGAGCGGGCAGCGCCGGCATGTGCGCGCTGCCTCGCGCGCGGCTTCGAGCGTCGGAAAATTCGCCGGGCCGTCATCCACCTCCCGGCTCGTGTTGCGTCGGGTGTGGATGACAGGGTGATGGGATGCGGGGTGCATGGGCATCGTCGCCTCCTGCGGGTCTCCTGCAGGACAATGGGCGAGAGACCCGGCAGGTTCCGGTAAGCCCGCTACACCTCGTGCAGGTAGAGGTGGTAGTCGAGTTCGTTCACGGTGCGGGCGACGCGCAGATATTCGGCCTCCTTGATGGCCGTGAAGGTGCGGTGCAGGTCCTCGCCCAATGCCTGCTTGAGAAAGGCCGATTCCCTGGCAGCCTCGATGGCGCCGCGCCAGTCGGACGGCATTTTTCCGCGCGTATCCGACCCCGACTCGTAGCCGTTGCCGGTAGTCTCCGGGCCCGGATCGAGCTTTTCATCGAGGCCCTTGGCAATGCCGGCCAGCACGGTCGCGGCCACTAGGTAGGGATTGGCGTCGACGCCGGACGGGCGATGCTCGATGCGGCGGTTCTTCATGTCACCGGCCGGCACGCGCAACGCCACCGAACGGTTGTTGACACCCCATGTCGGCGCGACCGGCGCATAGGACTGCGACACGAAGCGCCGCCAGGAATTGGCGTGCGGGGCAAACACCAGCATGGATTCGGCCATGGTCCCGGCGAGCCCGCCCAGCGCGTGCAGCAGCGCCGGCGTCCACTGGCCTTCGCTCGCTTCGGTAAAGACGTTCCTGCCGGCATCGTCCTGTAGCGAGACGTGGAGATGCATGCCGGAGCCGGCATATTTCTCGATGGGCTTGGCCATGAAGCAGGCGGTGACGCCGTGGCGGCGCGCCTGCGCGCGCACGATGCGCTTGAGCATCACGAGATCATCGGCCGCCTGCAGCACATCCTTGCGGTAGTGCAGCGTCAGTTCATACTGGCCCGGCGCATATTCGGAGATGACTGTCTCGGCCGGGATGTCTTGCGCTTTCGCGGCGGCGTAGATGTCGGAGAACAATGGCTCCATGCCGTGCAGATGGTCGACCGAATAGACCTCGGTCTTGCCGCTTCTGCGGCCGTCGAGCACGGCGTTGGCAGGCTGCACGCGGCCTTCGGCGTCGCGTTCATTGGCAAGCAGGAAAAACTCCAGCTCGAATGCGCCGGCCGGATGCAGGCCCCTGGCGGCCAGCGCCTCGACCTGCCGCACCAGCGCAAGGCGCGGGTCCGAGGTCATCGGCGCGCCGTCGAGATGGAACATCGACATCAGCACCTGCCCGCGCGCGGGGCTGGTGCCGTAGAGCGGCTTCAGTGTGCCGGGAATGGGCCAGGCGCGCAGGTCGCCGTCGCCGGAATCCCAGATCAGGCCGGTTTCGTGTACGTCCTCGCCGGTGATGTCGAGGCCGAGAATGGAAATCGGCAGATGGCGGCCGCCTTCATAAAGCCCCATCAATTCATGACGACGGATGATCTTGCCGCGCCCGACCCCGTTGGGGTCGGTGAGCACGATGTCGAAGGCTTCGATTTCGGGATGCGCATCGAGAAAGGCCTTGGCTTCTTCGACGGTCGAGCCGGTAGGGGAGGTCATGGGACTGTACTCTTAAAGCGAAACTTGAGGTCGAATGCAATGAAGGCCGTTGGCATCGCGCGCACGCCGGCGGCGGGATGCCCGATCGTCAGGCCACGAGAGCTTTGGCTATGTCGCCGAAGGCGGCAATCAGTTTGTCGACCTGCTTTTTCGTCGTCACCGGCGAAATCAGCATCATGTTGTGGAAGGGCGCTATCAGCACGCCGCGATTGACCAGCGCGACATGAATGGCCGCTTCCAGCCCGGAAGCATGGGCGCCCTCCGCGTCGCCACCGTTCTTCAGCGGGCCGGGCGCGCAGATGAATTCGACACGGGCGCCAACGCGCTGTACGTGCCAGGCCAGCTCATGGCGTGCGATGGAGTCTTCCAGCCCTTTGGCCAGCCGGCCGGCCAGTTTTTCCATATGCGCGTAGTTTTCCTCGGTCATCACCTCTTCCAGCACCGCGCGCATGGCGGCGAACTGCAGCGGATTGGCCGAGAGCGTGGTGCCCATGCCGGAATGGCCGGGCTCGCGCCTGAGATTGTAGGCGTCGTAGCGGCGGCTCAGTTCCGCGCTCATGCCCCAGACGCTGGCCGGCACGCCGCCGGCGACCGGCTTGCCGAGCACGAAGAGGTCGGGCTCCAGATCGTATTTGCGCGTGTAGCCGCCGGGGCCGGTGGAGATGGTGTGCGTCTCGTCGATCAAAAGCAGCGTGCCGTGGCGACGGGTGATGGCGCGCAGGCCCTCATGGAAACCGGGCTCGGGCAGCACCATGCAGCAATTGGTCAGCACCGGCTCGGTGATGACGCAGGCGACGTCGCCATCGGCCAGCGCGGCCTCAAGTGCCGGCAGGTCGTTGAACTCGACGATTTTCGTGTTTTGGGTCAGGTCGCGGAACTCGCCGGCCAGTCCCGGCCGGTTGATCGGCTTGCCGTCGCTGAGGCGCACCATCGTCTCGTCCACGGCGCCATGGTAGCAGCCATTGAAGACGAGAATCTTCGGCCGGTCGGTGACGGCGCGCGCAACGCGCAGCGCGAAGCGGTTGGCGTCGGAGGCGGTGGTGGCGATCTGCCAGTAGGGCAGGCCGAAACGGGCGACAAGAAGTTCGCCCAGCGACAGCACGTCCTCGCTCGGCAGCATATAGGTCAGGCCGCGCCGGGCCTGCCGGCGGATCGCCTTTGCGACCGGCGCGGGCGAGTGGCCGAACATGGAGCCGGTGTCGCCGAGGCAGAAATCGGCCAGCTTGTTGCCGTCGATGTCGGTGATGGTGGCGTCCCTGGCTTTCTCGACGACGATGGGGAACGGGGTCGGCCAGTCGTTCATCCAGTGCATCGGCACGCCGTCGAGGAAGCCTTCGACGCCGTTGCCGAACGCAGCCTCGGATTTCGGCCGAGCCTCGCGGAAGCGGGTTGCCTCGGCGTCACGGATGCTCGCAATCCGCGCAAGACTGACGCCGCCCTCCGTGGCGGCCATGTTCCCGTATGTCTTCAGCAATTACATCCTGCCCATTGTCGTGGAGCAGAAGTTGTAGCCTTGCGCCCGCATTCAGGCAATGGCGGGGCTGGGCTGAGCATGACGCGTTTGCCGAGGGTGTCCCAAAACAGGCAAATCCCTCCGGATTTTGATCGAAATTCAGGTGGTTTTTGCCAGAATATGTGCAGTTTCAGCCACCGGAGTCATCGGTTTTCGCGCCGAAAACCATGAAATCAGATTGTCGACCACCAGATCGGCCATGGCGTTGCGCGTGTGCACCGAAGCCGAGGCGACATGCGGAAGGAGCACCGCGTTGGGCAGGTCGATGAGCGCCTGCGGTACACGCGGCTCGTTGGCGAAGACATCGAGGCCGGCCGCCCGGATCGTGCCGTCGCGCAGCGCCGAAGCCAGCGCCTCTTCGTCCACGGTGCTGCCGCGCCCGATATTGATGAACACGCCGTCGGGCCCGAGCGCCCGGAAGATCGCCGCGTTGACGGTTTTTTCCGTAGCCGCGCCGCCCGGCACCACGCAGATCAGCGTATCGACCGCGCGCGCCATATCCTCCAGGCTGGCATGATAGGCATAGCCCAGCCTCTCGACCGGACGACGGTTGTGATAGGCGATGGCCAGGCCGAACGCCTCCAGCCGCTTCGCGATCGCCATGCCGATACGGCCCATTCCGTATATGCCGACATGCCGCCCGCGCAGCGTCATCGGCGTCAGCGGATAGTTGCCGTCCCGCTCCCATCGGCCGGCGCGCAGATAGGCTTCCGCGCGCGGCAGTTCGCGTACCGTATTGATGAGCAGGCCGACCGCCGTGTCGGCGACCTCTTCGGTCAGCACGTCGGGCGTGTTGGTGACGACGATGCCCTTGCCGCCGGCATGGCGGGCATCCACCGCATCGTAGCCGACGCCGAAGGACGCGATGATCTCCAGATTGGGCAGGGCATCGATGAGAGCGGCGTCCACCGGCTCGCGAAAGCCCATGGCTGCTATACCGCGCACGTCGCGTTTCATTTCCGACGTCAGCAATGCCGGATCGACGCGCTCGGTGCGCACCATGCGGAATGCCGCATCTATGCGCTGGACGGATCGCTCGTGCATCCACCCCGGCACGAGGATCGTCACGGGGGATTTTTCGTCGTTCATGTACGCTCCACGGGTTTTCCGGTCGATTGCCGGACGTGCAGCTCCGGCCTGATGAGTTCCTGCGAGGGGCGCACCGTCTGGCCGTTCAGCTTGTCGAGCAGCGCGCTTGCGGCGCGACGCCCCACCTCGCGCTGGCCGTTCCACACAGTCGTCAGCGCCGGTGTCGCGATGGCCGCTTCCTCCAGATCGTCATAGCCGGTCACGGAAATGTCGACGCCGGGAACGAGGCCGGCACGGGCAATGCCGTTCATCAGGCCGATTGCCGCCAGGTCGTTCCAGCAGACGGCGGCGGTTGGCTTGTCCTTCAGCGCCAGGAACTGGCTGGCCGCCTCGAAGCCTGCCTGCTTGGTGCGCGGGCCGGAGATGCGCCAGCCGGGATTGATCGGCAGGCCGGCTGCTTCCATCGCCCTGACATAGCCTTGATAGCGGTCGCGGCCGGTCGAGGTCTGGTCGGTGCCGCCGATCATGGCGATGCGCTTGTGGCCGAGCGAGATCAGGTGATTGGTGGCAAGCCCGGTGCCGTAGGCGTCGTCGCCGCGGAACACCGGGACGTTGGCGCCTTCCACCGTGCGCGCGATCAGCACGGCGGGCAGGCCGTTTTCTTCCGCCATGATGATGTCGGCCGCCGGCGTGCCGATGGCCGGTGACATGATCACGCCGTCGGCGCCGAGCTGCAGCAGCGTGTCGATGAAGGTGCGCTGCTTTTCGAGGTCGTCGTAATGGTTGGAAAGGATGAAGGTCTGGCGGCTGCGGTCGAGCTCGCTTTCGATCGACTTCAGGATCTCGGCGAAGAACGGGTTCATGATGTCATGGACGACCACCCCGACGATGCCCGAGCGTGAGGTGCGCAGCGAGGCGGCGCGCCGGTTGTAGATATAGCCGATGGCGCGCGCATGTTCCTTGATGCGTTCGCGGGTGGCGTCGGCAACCAGCGGACTGTCGCGCAACGCCAGCGAAACAGTTGCCGTGGAAACGCCGAGCGCATCGGCGATGGTCGAAAGCTTGATCTTCTGAGCCAGCACGTCCTCCCGGCCCACAGGGCGCATGGCATGAGACATTTAAACAGTTTAAATGCCTATAGGCCATCGGTTGACGGCAATCAAAGCCTTTTTGCCAGTTCGCCGTCGGTTGCCATCGGAACGCTGCGGCTTTTCAGCCGCAGGCGGTGTTCGCGATGCACGATGTAAAGGCCGCTGGCCACGATGATGCCAGCGCCCGCGAGCGTCCAGCCGTCCGGGAACTGGCCGAAGATGAAATAGCCGAAGCCGATCATCCAGACCATCTGCAGGTAGGGGTAGGGCGCGAGCGCGGTGGTCGTCGCCTGCTTGTAGGCCTTGATCAGCAGCCAGTGGCCGAAGCCGCCGAAGAAGCCAAGCATCAGCAAGATGACCCAGTGCAGCGCGGAGGCCGGCATGGCGGCCGTGTAGACGCCGACAGGCAGCATCAGCAACGCGGGCGCCAGCGCCGAATAGAAGATCAGGCTTTCGGGCGTTTCGGACGCGCTCATGTGCCGGGTCATGATGACATAGAGGCAATAGCTGATCGTGGAGCCTACCGCATAGAGGTGGCCGATCTGGAAGGCGACGATACCGGGGCGGGCGATGATCAGCACGCCGACGAATCCCGCAAGGATCGCCAGCCAGCGCCGCCAACCGGCCCATTCGCCGAGCAGCGGCCCGGCAAGCGCGGTGATCAGCATCGGCGCAAAGAAGTAGATCGAGGTGGTTTCGGCAAGCTGCAGCGTCTTCAGCGCCGCGAAATTGAAGATGGTCGAGCCGAACAGGAAAATGCCGCGCAGCACCTGCATGGGCAGGTTGGTGACCCGGAACATGCCCGGATTGGCCCAGCTCCGGAAAAGCACCAGAACCAGAACGACATGGACCGCAAAGCGCACCCATGACACGAACGGCGCCGGCAGCCCCGACAGTACCAGAAACTTGGCACTGGAATCGAGGCAGGAGAACAGGAAACCGGCGCTGAAGACGAGCAGGATCGCCGAAGTCGGCGTTGCCTGCTCGCTGGTCTGGGCGGAGGTGGTCACGGTCGCGGTTCGCTCGCTGGCATTATTTACCTGCTTGTGGGCGAGCCTGCTGGCGCAAGCAAGCCCCAAACCGCTGAGCCAGATGCTATTCGGCTGCTTCGGCGTGATCTTCCAGTTCCGGCTCGTCCACCGTATCGGCTTCCACATCGGCGACGGCGCTGAGATTGGCCTCCACCCGCGCCAGAAGCTTGGCCAGCAGCTTCTGCTCTTTCTTGTCGAAGCCGCGGAATGCCTGCTTTTCGGTCTTGCGCACCGATTTCTCGATGGCACGGATGGTTTCGCGTCCCATCTCGGTCAGGAAGATATGAGCCTGCCTGGCGTCTGTTTCGGAGGCGCGCTTTTCGAGAAAGCCCTGCGCCTGCAGGCGGTTGATGGTCTTGGTGACGGTGGGCGGCCGCACGCCGAGATGCGAGGCGAGCTGTCCGGGGGTCTGCCCGTCCTGCTCATCCAGCGCCAGCATGATCTGGTCCTGCCCGGCATAGAAGCCGTACTCCAGCAGCCGCGCCGCAAGTGCCGTGCGCGCGAGTCTCGCCGCCGAATGCAGCCGGTGCATGGTCGCGCTTCTGTCTGCCTTTGACATTGTTCACCTCATCGGGCGCGCCGGACCTTCCCGGCACAGAATATAACCGCGGGCCCCGTTGGCAACCGGCATTCCTGCCACGGTCCTTTGCCGGCGCGGGGCCGTCTTTCTCGCTGCTATTGCCAGACACAGATAACAGTTAGATGACAAAGCAATTCCATGACGTCGCGATTGCCCCTTGTCCATTCGAAAAAATCGACCTGCCGCCGATCCGGGGCCGTTCTGGCTGCCCCGGTCGCGTCCGATTGGCACGTGCAAAAGCCGCCACGCCGTCCTATATGGAGCCCAACCCATCCTATCGAGGACCATCATGAGCGACGCACAGACGCAAATTCCCGTAACGGTGCTCACCGGCTATCTGGGCTCGGGCAAGACCACGCTGCTTAACCGCATTCTCTCCGAAAACCACGGCAAGCGCTATGCCGTGATCGTCAACGAGTTCGGCGAAATCGGCATCGACAACGACCTGATCGTGGAATCCGACGAGGAAATCTACGAAATGAACAATGGCTGCGTGTGCTGCACCGTGCGCGGCGACCTTATCCGCGTCGTGGAAGGCCTGATGCGCCGTCCCGGCCGTTTCGACGCCATCGTGGTGGAAACCACAGGCCTCGCCGACCCGGTGCCGGTGGCGCAGACCTTCTTCATGGACGACGACGTTCGCGCCAAGACCAAGCTCGACGCGGTGGTGGCGCTGGTGGACGCCAAGCACCTGCCGCTGCGCCTGAAGGACAGCCGCGAGGCCGAGGACCAGATCGCCTTCGCCGATGTCGTGCTGCTCAACAAGACCGACCTGGTGACGCCCGAGGAACTGCGCGACGTGGAGGCCACCATTCGCGCCATCAATCCCGCCGCCGCCATTCACCACACCACCCGCGCCGGCGTGGCGCTGGAGGCGGTGCTCGACCGTGGCGCCTTCGATCTCAAGCGCGCGCTTGAGAACGACCCGCATTTCCTGGAAGCGCACGACCATGACCACGATCATGATTGCGGCCCGGATTGCGATCACGACCATCACCATCACCATCACCATCACCACGATCATGACCATGATCACCACGACCACGCCTCGCCGATCCATGACGTGACGGTGCAGTCGGTCTCGCTGCGCGCCGGTGAAATGGACCAGAGGAAGTTCTTCCCCTGGATCGAGAAGGTCACGCAACTCGAAGGGCCGAACATTCTGCGCCTCAAGGGCATCATCGCCTTCAGGGACGATCCCGACCGTTATGTCATCCAGGGCGTCCACATGATCGTCGAGGGCGATCACCAGCGTGCCTGGAAGGACGACGAGAAGCATGAAAGCCGTCTCGTCTTCATCGGCCGCCAGCTCGACGCCGAGCGCCTGCGCAAAAGCTTCGAAGCCTGCCAGGCGGGGTGATTGGTACCGATTTCGTTCTTGGTGCCCTATGCGACCGGGCATCTCCGCCACAAGGGGGGGAGATTGGCAGTTGCCGCGTCCGCACTCTTTCGGCGACGTCGAAGACTGGCGAAAGTCGTGACGAAAGCTGTTCTCCCCCCTTGTGGGGGAGATGCCCGGTAGGGCAGAGGGGGGCGCGAAGAAATGATACGTTTCACTTTAAGATTACAGAGCCGAGCCAGCCCATGCCCACCGTTGCCCCGCTAGACCTTGAAGGCCATTGCGTCGCCGTCGCATTCCTCGGCGATGTGCCGCATTTCGCGCTGGCCGACGGTGTGGTGCATCGACTCGACCATGGCCACAAATGGACCGAGTTGCATGATGGTCTCTTGTCCACCGCCTATGATGCCGCCCGCGCGCGGCTGATCACCGGCGGCGAGGACGGCAAGGTTTGCGCGCTGGGCGCGGGCGAGGCGGTCGAGACGCTGGCCGAGATCGGCCGCAAGTGGATCACCAGCGTCGCCGCCGGCCCGCAGGGCGCGATCGCCTATGCCACCGGGAAAACGGCAACCGTTCGCTTTTCCGATGGCAAGGTGAAGGAGTTCGTCCATCCGCGTTCGGTCGAGGGGCTGGCCTTCGCGCCGAAGGGCATGCGCATCGGCGTTGCCCGCTACAATGGCGCGACGCTGCATTTCCCGGCCACCGAGGGCAAGCCGGTGGAACTGGAATGGGCCGGCGCCCATACCGGCATCACCTTCTCGCCGGATGGCAATTTCCTCGTCACCACCATGCAGGAGAACGCCCTGCACGGCTGGAAGCTCGTCGACGCCAAGCACATGCGCATGAGCGGCTACCCGATGAAGGTGAAGAGCCTGTCATGGAGCGCCAGGGGCAAGTGGCTGGCAAGCTCCGGTGCGCCGGCGGCCATCGTCTGGCCCTTCGTGGGCAAGGATGGACCGATGGGCAAGGCGCCGCTGGAACTCGGCACCCGCGGCAACGCCGCCGTCACCTGCGTGGCCTGCCATCCCAGCGAGGAGATCGTCGCCATCGGCTACAATGACGGCATGATCCTTGCCGCCCGCTTCGCCGACCAGAAGGAGGTGCTGCTGCGCCGTCCCGGCAAGGGCGCGGTCACCGCCATGGCCTGGGACAGCGAAGAGCGGCGCATCGCCTTCGGCTCGGACGCCGGCGATTGCGGCGTCATCGATATTTCCGGCTAAGTTGTTGCCGGGCCTTCCGGCCGGAGAGCCCAGGGCAGAAGGTGGGCGGCAGCCTGGGCCATCTCACTCTAGGCTTTTGTTCCTGGCGCATGACCTTGTCCGAAAAGTCTGCAACTTTTCGGGATCATGCTCTATTCCGCCGCCGTGCGCAGACCATCGCGGGCGGCGGCGTGCAGACGCACGGCATCGCCGAAGGCCTTGAAGACGCGCGCCGACGCGCTGTCCGATTTCACCCAGTATTCGGGATGCCACTGCACGCCCACGGCGAAGGCAGGAGAATCCTTCACCGAAACGGCTTCCACCGTGCCATCCTCGGCCACCGCCTCGACCTGGAGTCGGTTGCCCAGCCGCTCCACAGCCTGCCGGTGGACCGAATTGACCATGACTTCGCCTGCGCCGAACACGCCGGCCAGGCAGCTTCCGGGCTTGATCGCGATCTTCTGGCGGATGGCGAAGCGCTCGTCCTGTTTGTCGCTGATGGGCGCGCGGTGGTCGAGCGCGCCTTCGCGCTCCTGGATCTCGGCGGCGAGCGAGCCGCCCAGCGCCACGTTCATCTCCTGGATGCCGCGGCAGATGGCCAGCAGCGGCACGCCGCGCTCGATGGCCTTGCGGATCAGCGGCAGGGTGGTGGCGTCGCGGTCCATGTCGTAGGGACCGTTCGCCTCGGTTGCCTCCTCGCCATAGAGCGAGGGATGCACATTCGACTTGGACCCGGTCATCATCACGCCATCGACCGAATCCAGCAGGCGGTCGAGGTCGAGCCGGTCGCCGAAGCTCGGAACCAGTACGGGCGTCACCGCCGCCCCGGCGATCGCGGCCTCGAGATATTGCGAAGGCGCTGCATGCCAGGTGTAGTTCTCGAACTGGCGGACATCGGTGGATATGGCGACGAGCGGCTTAAGCATTTGGCGTAACTGCTTTCATTGAGGGCGAGACGGCACTTTGCCGCTAAAATAGGCGATATTCCGGCGGCTTTCCAATAGAGTTTCCGAACGGGGCGGCAATGGGCGGGAAACGTCTAAGACTATAGTTTTAGACGGCCGGAAAGCCCCGGCTTTTCTACTGCCGCGAGAAACCCCGCAGCCGGTTCGGCGCTGGACTTGGACCAATCGCCGTGTATTGTTTTGCGCGTATTTGTGCCGCAAAACCTGCTATTTCAAGCATATCCGGCGCAGTCTGGTCCAAAGGGAGGAACTTCATGGATCGCCGTTCATTCATCAGCAAGGCCGGTCTGGCCAGTGCCGGGGCCGTGGCGGCCACGACGCTGGCGGCACCGGCCATCGCCCAGTCCAATCCGAAAGTCACCTGGCGTCTGGCCTCGTCATTCCCGAAATCGCTCGACACCATCTATGGCGGCGCCGAAACCCTGTCGAAGTTTCTTTCGGAGGCGACGGACAGCAATTTCACCATCCAGCCATTTGCCGCGGGCGAACTGGTGCCGGGCCTTCAGGCGGCGGACGCTGCCGCGGCAGGCACGGTCGAGGCATGCCACACCGTGGGCTATTACTATTGGGGCAAGGACCCGGTCTGGGCGCTGGGCGCGGCGGTGCCGTTTTCGCTCAATGCGCGCGGCATGAACGCCTGGCACTATCACGGCGGCGGCATCGACCTGTTCAACGAGTTCCTTGAGACGCAGGGTCTGTTCGGCCTGCCGGGCGGCAATACCGGCGTGCAGATGGGCGGCTGGTTCCGCAAGGAGATCAATTCGGTCGATGACCTCAAGGGCCTTAAGTTCCGCGTCGGCGGCTTTGCCGGCAAGGTTCTGGAAACGCTCGGCGTGGTGCCGCAGCAGCTTGCCGGCGGCGACATCTATCCTGCGCTGGAAAAGGGCACCATCGACGCGGCCGAATGGGTCGGTCCCTATGACGACGAGAAGCTCGGCTTCCAGAAGGTCGCGCCCTACTACTACTATCCCGGCTGGTGGGAAGGCGGCCCGACGGTCCACTTCATGTTCAACAAGGGCAAGTATGAGGAGCTGTCGCCGGCCTACAAGTCGCTCCTGCGCACTGCCTGTCAGGCGGCCGACGCCGACATGCTGCAGAAATACGATTATGTGAACCCGGCGGCGGTGAAGCGGCTGGTGGCTGGCGGCGCGCAGTTGCGGCCGTTCAGCCCGGAAATCCTGTCGGCCTGTTTCGACGCCTCCAACAAGGTTTATGACGAGATGGAAGCGAGCAACGAGCCCTTCAAGAAGATCTGGGGTTCGATCAAGGACTTCCGCAAGGAGCACTATCTCTGGGCGCAGATCGCCGAGTACAATTACGACACCTTCCTGATGATCCAGCAGCGCAACGGCAAGCTCTGACTTCCAGGTTTCTGCGTCAGGGACGGGCAGAAAAAAACCCCGGAGCTTCTGGCTCCGGGGGTTTTTTCATTGTCCGAGACGGCGCTTCGAGGGTCAGTCGAAGCTTGGCGGTCCTGAAAGATCGCTGCCGGGTGCGGGCGGGGTTGTGAGCTGCGGGACAGGCGACGTGTTGTTGCCGGGAGCTGGCGGCGCACCGAGCGGCGGCAGGCCGAGACCGCCGCCGCCGAGACCCGGCAGCGCCGGCATCTCGATCTTCACGTCGTCCGGATTCACGGTCGGACCCTTGTAGTGCATGACCATCTGCGGGAACAGGATGGTCAGTCCGATCATCAGGACCTGGATGCAGACGAAAGGCACCGCTCCCCAGTAGATCTGGCCGGTGGTGACCGGCTCGATGCGCTTGCCGGTGAGCTTGTCGAGATAAGGCACGCGCGCGGCCACCGAACGCAGATAGAACAGCGCGAAGCCGAAGGGCGGGTGCATGAAGCTCGTCTGCATGTTCACGCCCAGCAGCACGCCGAACCAGATCAGGTCGATGCCCAGCTTCTCCGCCGCGGGCGCAAGCAGCGGCACGATGATGAAGGCCAGTTCGAAGAAATCGAGGAAGAAGGCCAGGAAGAAGACCAGTATGTTGACCGCGATCAGGAAGCCGACTTCGCCGCCCGGCAGCGAGGTCAGCAGATGCTCGACCCAGACATGGCCGTTGACGCCATAGAAGGTGAGCGAGAAGACGCGCGCGCCGATCAGGATGAAGATGACGAAAGACGACAACCGCGTGGTCGAGGCCAGTGCCTGACGGACCACGTCCAGCGTCAGGCGCTGCTTGGCCGCGGCCATGATCAGGGCGCCTACCGCGCCCATGGCGCCGCCTTCCGTCGGAGTGGCGATGCCGAGGAAGATGGTGCCGAGCACCAGGAAGATGAGCGCCAGCGGCGGGATCAGCACGATGATGACCTGCTGGGCAAGCCGCGACATCATGTTGAGGTTCATCGACCGGTCGAGGATGGCCACCACATAGATGATGATGATGCCGACCACGGCTCCCCAGATGTCGGCGTCGACGCCCAGACTGGGCGTCAGCGCGACATGGGCGGCATAGGCCACCGCGCCGGCGGCCACCAGCGCGATGGCGAGGGAGGTGACGCCGTGGCCGAGGGTGCGTGCCTCGAGCGGCAGCGCCGGCATCGCTTTGGGCCGCACGATGGACATCAGGAGCACATAGCTGGTGTAGATGCCGGTCAGCACCAGGCCCGGAATGAGCGCGCCCTTGTACATGTCGCCGACCGAGCGTCCAAGCTGGTCGGCCAGCACGATCAGCACCAGCGACGGCGGTATGATCTGCGCCAGCGTGCCGGAGGCGGCGATGACGCCGGAGGCAAGCCGCCGGTCATAGCCGTAGCGCAGCATGATCGGCAACGAGATCAGGCCCATGGCGATGACCGAAGCGGCCACCACGCCGGTGGTGGCCGCCAGCAATGCGCCGACGAAGATCACCGCATAGGCGAGACCGCCGCGGATCGGCCCGAAAAGCTGGCCGATCGTGTCAAGGAGGTCCTCGGCCATGCCGGAACGCTCCAGCACGATGCCCATGAATGTGAAGAATGGAATGGCCAGCAGCGTCTCGTTCGACATGACGCCCCAGAGCCGTTCCGGCATGGCATAGAGCAGCGGCCAGGACAGATTGATCGAGCCGCCGGAATAGGGCGCCAGTTCAACGCCGATGAAGAAGAACAAAAGGCCGTTGGCCGCCAGCGAAAAGGCGACCGGGTAGCCGATGAGCAGGAACACGATGAGGAAGAAGAACATGATCGGCGCCATGTTCTCCGCGATGAAATGGATCATGAGCGGCTCTCACCTGCGAAAGCCTTGCCTTCGATCTCGGCCTGTTCATGCGCCGAAACGAACGGGTTGGGGTCTTCCATGTCGCCGCGGATGACGGCGATCTTCTTGATGATCTCCGATACGCCCTGCGCGCCGAGCTGGATGAAACCGATCAGCAGAAGCGCCTTGGCCGGCCACAGGATGAGGCCGCCGGCATTGTTGGACAACTCGCCCGAGCGGAAGGACAGGCTCACATAGGGCACGAAATAGCAGATCATCAGTATGCTGAAGGGCATCAGGAACAGGATGTGGCCGACGAGGTCGATCCAGTGCTGCACCCGGCGCGAGAACATGCCGTAGATGATGTCGATGCGGATGTGTTCGTTCTGCTTGAGGGTATAGGCGGCGGCGAGCATGAAGGCTGCGCCGAACAGATACCATTGCAGTTCCAGCCAGGCGTTCGACGACATGTTGAACGTCTTGCGGATGACGGCGTTGCCGGCGCTGACCAGAACGGCCAGCAGGATCAGCCATGCCACCCGTTTGCCGATGATTTCATTGATGCGGTCGATGGCTCTCGAAAGAGCGAGCAGCCCTGTCATGAGGTTCCTCCCCGGACGGTTTATGGCGCCGTTGCGGTTCCTCCCGGCGCGCTTTTTCTAAATCGGTAAAATGCCGGGCGGGCTGGCGTCAATAACGGATGGTACAGTTCGCTTGCCTGATTGTGCCAGCGGTCGCCGGAAATGCGCGGTTTTCGGGAAGTGCTAAAACGAAAGTCTTAGAAATTGTGGCGAAATGGACGCACTGCCTCCTGCCCCGAGAAACGCAGAACCAGCATTGCGGCCAGCAGCGCCAGCATCCAGGCATCGCGCCATTCGATGGGGAAATAGCCGGCCCAGAGCGACTCGGCGATGCCGAAGGTGGCCGCGCCCATCGCCGCATGGGTTGGCGAGCGATATCCGCCCACGGCGGTGACGAACAGGATTTTCAGGCCGAAGATGAGGCCGCTGCCGAAGCCGATATTGCCGAAGTAAAGGGCTGCCATCATGCCGGCGAGTGCCGCTGTCAGCGCGCCATGGAGAACGGTGGCGCGAAAGACGCGGCGCGTATCCACCCCGCACATTTCCGCTGCCGCCGGGTCGTCGCACACGGCCCGCCAGTTGCGCCCGAAGCGGGTGCGGCCCAGAAGGATGCCGGACAGGACGAGCAGGGCGACGATGATTGCGCAGTTCAGCAACTGGATGACGGTGAGCGTGGCACGATAGCCGCCGGCTTCGGCGAAGGTCACGGGCGTGGCCAGCAGCGGCGGCAGCCAGAAATCATGCGTGTCGGCGGCGATACGGGCAAGCTCGCTCAGGAAGATCAGCGTGCCGAGCGTGGCCACCACGATGGCGTTGGGGGCGGCTTTCACAAGGGGCTCGAACACGCCGCGCGCCAGCACCCAGCCGATCAGCGTCGCATAGGCGAAGGTGGAGACGATGGCGAAGCCGATCGTCATCGGCAGCGTCATCCACAATACCTGCCATCCGAAGACGGCGATGAGGATCATGGTCTGGCCGCTGAAGGCGAAGATCGCGCCATGCGCGAGATTGGTGCGGTGGAGCACGCCGTTGACCAGCACATAGCCGGAGGCCAGCAACGCATAGAGCGCGCCCATGTGAGCGCCGTTCAGCACCTGTTGCAGGAAATAGAGCATGGACCGACCGCATGCCGCGCACCATAACGGTCGCCAGCGTGCGGCCAAAAATCTAACTTGTCAAAGGCATAATACAGGTTAGATTTTCAGGAATGGCCATTTCATGGACGAGACATCGCTTTTCCGGCGGCGCGCTGGCGCTCGATGCGGCCAATACAGTGGTGCATCGCGGGGATCCGGCGCGCTCGTTCGACCGTTTCGAGCGGGCGGAGGAACTCCCGCGCTTTGCCGCCGCCGCAACCGGGTATCGAGCCGCCGAGCTGGGTGCGCGCAAGCTTTCCGTCGCTGACATCCGAAGCGCGCTGCCGAAGGTGCTTGCGATCCGCGAGGCGACCGACAGGCTGTTTCGCAATGCCGTGCGGCGCGGGGCCGTCGCGACGGCCGACATGCCGGAACTCCTCGGCGCCTGCGCCGGCGCGCTGGCTGGTCATGACGAGCATTTGCGCCTGCCCGACCAGCCCTTCGGCGATCCGGCTACGCCGCTGCAACTGGAGGCAGCGCTTGCCGTTTCGGCGCTGTCACTGCTGTCGCCGGACAGTGTGCGGAGGCTCAGGATATGCCCCAATTGCAACTGGCTGTTCGTGGATCGCAGCCGCAATGCCAGCCGCCTGTGGTGCGACATGGCGGTCTGCGGCAATCGCCAGAAGGCGAAACGCCATTATCGGCGCCGCAAGGCGCAGGAGGTTCCCCATGCATGAACATATGCGCAAATCCTGGCTCGCAGTGCTGCTGATCTTGCCGCTGGCGCTGGGCGCCTGCCGCGACAGCGGCAAGCTGTTCGAGCTTTCGGGCCGGCTGATGGTGTTCAATTATCGCGAGGCCAAGATCACCTATGTGATGACGCTCGACCCCATCGAGCCAATCGGCGAGGGGCAGGTGGCGGTTACGACATTCGAGAATCCGGCCGGTGGTGCGCCGCTGGTGATCCGGCAAAAGCTGTTTCCCGGGCACAAGAAGGTGACGATCGAGAGCCCGCCGCTGGAATGCGTGGTCAGGGACCGCAGCTACAAGGTGGGAATCAGGATCGAGCGGCAGGACGGCACCTTGTTGCAGGCCATCGACACGACCATGATTTCGTCGCAGGACCAAAACATGCTGCCGGACCGGCCGCTGGTCGTCGGGCCAGGTTATCAGCCCAATCCCGAGCTTGCGGGTCATGCCGATGGCCGCTTGCCCGGCGGGCGCGGCGTAACCTGCCCTGCCGCCTGAGCCGGACCTGCGCAAAACTGGGGAAAAGCAGCTGGGTGACTGCGGATGTTCGCCGCATTCGCGCGCTGTACGAAAGTCGCAATTGCCGGTGGGACTTGTGCTTTTGGGGCAGGGGTGCTTTTCGTTTGACCTGACCGTCAAGGCAAGGAACAGTAAACCATACTGTTTCGGCCGTTGCTCGCGAATCGCCCGGTCGCAAAGGAATGCCCGATGACGCTGCACGACGTTGCCCTCGACGACAAATTCGATCTCGGCAAGGAGCGCGTCTTCCTGTCGGGTGCGCAGGCGGTCGTGCGCATGCTTCTGATGCAGCGCGAGCGTGACCGGCGCGCCGGGCTCAACACGGCGGGTTTCGTTTCGGGCTATCGCGGCTCGCCGCTGGGCGGGCTCGATCTGCAGCTGTGGAAGGCCAGGGCGCAGCTCAGGCAATCCGACATCGTCTTCGAGCCGGGTCTCAACGAGGAATTGGCCGCGACCGCCTGTTGGGGCTCGCAGCAGGCCGAGGTTCTCGGCGAGGGCAGGTATGACGGCGTCTTCACGCTCTGGTACGGCAAGGGGCCGGGCGTCGACCGCTCGGGCGACGTGTTCCGTCACGCCAACCTTGCCGGCTCGTCGAAACATGGCGGCGCGCTCGCCCTGATGGGCGACGACCACATGGCCGAATCCTCGACCAACGCGCATGCCACCGAATTCCTGTTCGTCGACACGATGATGCCGATCCTGAACCCGGCGGGGGTGCAGGAGCTGATCGATTACGGCCTCTACGGCTATGCCATGTCGCGCTTTTCCGGCACGTGGACGGCCATCAAATGCGTGAAGGACAATATCGAATCGACGGCTTCGGTGGACGCCTCGCTCGACCGTCTGAACATCGTGCTGCCGGAATTCGACATGCCGCCCGGCGGCCTCAACATTCGCAACGAACTCGACCAGCTCGGCCAGGAAGCGCGCCTGCACGAATACAAGCGCGCGGCAGTCAGCGCCTTCATCTTCGCCAACAAGCTCAACCGGATCGTCTATTCGGGGGGCTCCCGGGCCAAACTCGGCATCGTCACGGTGGGCAAGAGCTATCTCGACGTGCGCCAGGCGCTGGACGACCTTGGCATCGACGAGGCCCGCGCCAACCAGCTCGGTATCCGCCTGTTCAAGGTCGGCGCGCCCTGGCCGCTCGACCTCGACCACATCGCCGAATTCGTGCGCGGGCTGGAAACGGTCGTGGTGGTGGAAGAAAAGCGCTCGCTGATCGAGGTGCAACTGCGCGAAAACCTCTACAACACCGCCAACCAGCCGGTCATCGTCGGCAAGAAGGACGAGCGCGGGGGCTGGCTGTTCCCGGCCAAGGGCGCGCTCGACCCCAACGATATCGCCATAGCACTCGGCGAACGCGTGCTGAAGGTGATCGGCCCTTCGGAAGAAATCGCGGCCCATGTCAGCCGGCTGCGCCAGTTCCAGGCGATGCTGGCCGACACGAAGGACGTGGGCGCGCGCACGCCGTTCTTCTGCTCGGGCTGCCCGCACAATTCCTCCACCAAGGTGCCGGAAGGCTCGATTGCCGGCGCCGGCATCGGCTGTCATTTCATGGCGCTGTGGATGGACCGCTCGACCATCGGATTCACCGCCATGGGCGGCGAGGGCGCGCAATGGATCGGCCAGGCGCCCTTTTCCAGGCGCGAGCATCTGTTCCAGAATCTCGGCGACGGCACCTACAACCATTCCGGCACGCTGGCGATCCGCTTCGCGCTCGCGGCGGGCACCAACATCACCTACAAGATCCTCTACAACGACGCCGTCGCCATGACCGGCGGCCAGCCGCATGAGGGCGGGCTGACGGTAGACATGATCGCCCGGCAGGTACGCGCCGAAGGCGTCGAGCGCATTGCCGTCGTGACCGATGAGCCGGGAAAATATGCCGGCAGCGCCGACTTCCCGCCCGGCATCACCATCCATCACCGCGACGAGCTGGATCGCGTGCAGCGCGATCTGCGCGAGGTCAAGGGCGTGTCGATCCTGCTCTACGACCAGACCTGCGCGGCCGAGAAGCGCCGCCGGCGCAAGCGCGGCACCTTCCCCGATCCGGACAAGCGCGTGCTGATCAACGAACTGGTCTGCGAGGGCTGCGGCGATTGCGGCGTGCAGTCGAATTGCGTGTCGATCCAGCCGGTTGAAACCGAGTTCGGCCGCAAGCGGCGCATCGACCAGTCGAGCTGCAACAAGGACTTTTCCTGCGTCAACGGCTTCTGTCCGTCCTTCGTCACGGTGCATGGCGCCAAGCTGCGCAAGGGCGAGGGCATTGCCGGGCAGTCCGACCCGCTGGCCGGCGTGCCGGACCCGCAGCCCCGTCCGCTCGGTTCGGGCTGGTCGTCGATCATCGACGGCGTCGGGGGCACCGGCGTGGTGACTGTCGGGGCGATCCTCGGCATGGCGGCGCATCTGGAAGGCAAGGGCTGCGGGCTGATCGACATGGCGGGGCTCGCCCAGAAGGGCGGCTCGGTCTTCACCCATGTGCGGATCGCGGCAACGCCCGAGGACATCCACGCCATCCGTGTCTCGGCCGGCAAGGCCGATCTCATCCTGGGCTGCGACCTCGTCGTTTCAGGCGCCAGGAAGGTGCTGGCGGCCGTGCGCGAGGGCCATACCATCTTCGTCGCCAATACGGCTGAGGTCATGCCCGGCGAATTCGCCCGCTCGGCCGATTTCTCGCTGCCCACCGAGCGGCTGAAGAAGGCGATCCGCGCGGCGGCGGGCGATGAGCGTTCGCATTTCTTCGATGCCACGCGCACGGCCACCGCGCTGTTCGGCAATTCGCTCGGCGCCAACATGCTCATGCTCGGCTTTGCCTATCAGCATGGCGGGCTGCCGCTTTCGGCGGAGGCGATCGAGAAGGCCATCGAACTCAACGGCCAGGCGGTGGCGATGAATGTCGCCGCCTTCCGCTGGGGGCGGCGCGCGGCGCACGAACCCGAATTCGTGCGAGGGCTGATTGCCCAGCCGGGCCGTTCGACCGCCGAGGCGGCGCCCTCGCAGACGCTGGACGAAATCATTGCCCGCCGCGTTGCGTTCCTGACCCGTTATCAGAACGCGGCCTATGCCGAGCACTACCGCCGGCGCATTGAGGCGCTGCGTGCGGCGGAGGCCAAGGCTTCGCCCGGCTCTGTCGTGGTTACGACGGCGGCGGCGAAAAACCTGTTCAAGCTGATGGCGATCAAGGACGAATACGAGGTCGCGCGGCTCTATACGGACGGCTCCTTCGCGCGCCAGCTTGCGACGCAGTTCCAGAGCTATGACCGGCTGGAGTTCCATCTGGCGCCGCCGATCCTCGGCAGGCGCGACGCCGAAGGCAAGCCGCGCAAGTCAAGCTTCGGGCCGTGGATGATGAAGGGTTTCGGGCTGCTTGCCGCGCTCAAGGGCCTGCGCGGCACCGTGTTCGACCTGTTCGGCTACACGGCCGAGCGCCGCATGGAGCGCGAATTGCTGGCGCAATATGAGGGCGATCTCGACATGATCGGCAGTTCGCTTTCAGCGGACAGGATCGAGGCGGCGACGGCGCTTGCGTCGGTTCCGGCGCTCATCCGCGGCTATGGCCATGTCAGGCAGGCAAGCGCCGTGAAGGCGACGGGGGAGCGGGAACGCCTGCTTGATCGGCTGGCCGGCGGCGACGCCGCACCGGCTTTGCAGGCGGCCGAATAGCGACGGTGGCTTTTTGCGTGAGGGGTTCGATGGAAGATGCTGGTCAGGGGAGGATGAGATGCGGCAGAACCGGCGAAAATCCCAATCCTTATAAGGCTTTCTTAACATGACAATGCCATAAGCAAGGCTCATTTGGGTCGCAGGTGATGGTCAAGAAGCGAACCGACGAAGTTCCTGTCGACGTCTACGTTCAATTCATCCGTTCGCTATTCGACAACGTGCACATGGTGCTCGTGGGCGCGATGTGTCACGCCCTCATCGCCTATATGGTTTACTGGAAAGGCGGCGAGCTTTTCTTTGCGGTCATGGCCGCCGCCCTGCTGGCCGTGGGTGTATGGCGCTATCTCAGCCTGCTCAGGTTCCACCGCGTCGGGGTCATCGACGATGCGCAAACGGCGCACCGCTGGGAACGGGACTACATCATCAAGGGCGCAATACAGGGCTTTCTGCTCGGCGCCTTCTGCTTCGTTTCGATCTATGTCTACCGGGACCCCTATGCCGAACTGGCGGCGGTATCGGTAACGCTCGGCTCCATCGTCTCCGTCGTCGGCCGCAACTATGGTTCGCCGCCCATGGTGGCGATCTTCGCCACGACCTTCGTGGGGCCGATCGCGCTGGGATTGATCCTGCGGTTCGATACGCCGCATATCATCCTCGGGCTCCTCATCGTCCCGTTCTTCTTCATCATCAGGGCCAGCGCGGCCAATGTCCGCAGCGTGCTGTTTTCGGCGGTGGTCGGCCACAAGCAGGCAGGCCAGCTTGCCCAGCGCTTCAACCGCGCCCTGAACACCATGTCGCACGGGCTGGTCATGCTGGGCCCCAACGGCAAGGTGGTGGTGGCCAATGCCGAGGCCGCGCATCTCATGTCGGTGCGGTCGCCGGACGCGCTGCTCGGGCGTTCGATCCATTCGCTGTTGAAGCGCGGCGTGGCGGGCGGCATGCTTGCGGTGGAGGATTGCCGCTATGTCGAAGCGCAATTGACGCGGGCGCTGCGCGAGGGACGGGACCGCAAGGTCCTCGTTTCGTTTTCAAACGGCCAGCACTATGAGTTTTCCGCGCGCGGAGGCGGTGATGATCTCGGCGTCATCACCTTCGAGGATGTTACCCAGCGCATCGAGGCGGAAGAGAAGATCCGGACCATGGCGCGCTATGACAACCTGACGGATCTGCCGAACCGCGCCTATTTCCACGAGATCGTGGACGAACTCATGGCCACGGGCGATCGGGAGCGGCTCTGCGCGCTTGCCGTGCTCGACCTCGACGATTTCAAGAGCGTCAACGACACGCTCGGCCATCCGGTCGGCGACGGGCTGATCTATGCAGCCGCCGAGCGGCTTGCGACCATTGTGACCGATGACATCAAGGTCAGCCGCTTCGGCGGCGACGAATTCATGATCTTCTTCAACCGCGTCGAGGATATCGACCAGTTCGCGATGACGCTGGACGGGATTTTCGCCGCGTTCCAGGGGGATGTCGATGTCGCGGGCCATGTGCTGCGCATCCAGGCCAGCGGCGGCGCCGTCATTTCGCGCGTAGAAGAGAGCGACGTCGACGCCATGATCGTGAAGGCCGACCTTGCCATGTACAAGGCCAAGGAACTCGGCAAGAACGGCTGGCGCCTGTTCGAATCGGCGATGGATGCGGCCTTCCGCGACAAGCAGCTCCTGAAGGCGGATCTGCGCTCGACCGTGGAAGCCAGGGGACTGCGGGTCGTCTTCCAGCCAATCGTGTCGATGGAGACGATGCGGATCGCCAGTTGCGAGGCGTTGTGCCGGTGGGACCATCCCGAACTCGGCCCGGTTTCGCCGGCGGTGTTCATCCCCCTCGCCGAGGAGATGGGCATCATCTCCGACATCACCACTTTCGTGCTGCACGCCGCCTGCCAGGAATGCACCAAATGGCCGGAGCAGATCGGCGTATCGGTCAACCTGTCGGCCAAGGATTTCCGTTCCTGCGAAATCGTGGAGAAGGTCCGCGAGGCCTTGGCCGCCTCCGGCCTCGCGCCAGGCCGGCTTGAGGTCGAGGTGACCGAGACCGTGCTCCTCGACGACAAGTCGCTGACACGCCTCTACATCGAGGAAATCAAGAATCTCGGCGTGCGGATTGCGCTCGACGATTTCGGCACCGGCTATTCAAGCCTCAGCTATCTGCACAAGCTGCCGCTGGACAAGGTCAAGATCGACCGCAGCTTCCTGCACGACGTGACCCGCAACAAGCGTTCGCTCGAACTGCTCAAGGGTGTGGTCAGCCTGTCGCGCTCGCTTGGCCTGACGGTCACGGTGGAGGGCGTGGAAACCTTCGAGCAGCTGAAAATCCTTGCGCTCACGATCAAGCCCGACCTGCTTCAGGGCTTCCTGTTCGGCGCCGCTTTGAGCGCGTCGGGCATCGAGACGATGTCGAATTCCGTCTGGCCCTTCGCGGGCGAGGGCAAGTCCAGCGGCAGGACCACGCGGCGATAGGCTCGCCCGGCAATGACAGGCTCTGCGCCCCGTTCGGGCATTAAGGTTAACGATAGGTAAACGGGGGTGCATCAAATTTTATGTTTGATGGCCCGGACGCATCGGCTACCGTCCGCAGCGCGGAATGGGGGACATTTGATGCGGGACATCAAACCGACGACGGCGGGCGCTGGCGCGCGCGGGCATGAGACCGAGGTCCACGCGCCATTTGCACGGAACATCTTCTCGGTGCTGGAGAAGGTGGAATATCGCGTTTGCGACGGCGGCGAGGATCTCGAGGCGATCTACCGGCTACGCTACAATTCCTATCTGGACGTGGGCATGGTGAAGCCCGACGCCTCGCGCATGGTCAACGACAAATATGACGAGATGCCGAATTCATATCGCTTCGGCGTCTTCTATGACGGCCATCTCGTCAGCACGATCAGGCTGCACTACGCCGGTCCGGAATTTCCGGTGTCGCCCAGCACGGAGGTTTTCGCCGACGAACTGGCACCGCGCGTGGCGGCGGGGGAAAGCTTCATCGACCCCAGCCGCTTTGCCGCGGACCTGCAGTGGTCCACACAACTGCGCGTGCTGCCCTACATAACGCTGCGGCTGGCGGTGGTGGCCTGCAAGCATTTCAATCCCACCTATTGCCTGACGGCGATCAAGGAGGAGCATGCCGCGTTCTACCACCGCATTTTCCGTTCGGTGGAAGCGGCCAAGCCGCGCATGTATCCGGGCCTGACCATGCCGGTGCATCTCTATCAATCGCGCTGCTCGGACAATATGGAAGACACGATCCGGCGTTTTCCGTTCTTCCGCTCGACGGCCTTCGAGCAGCGCATGCTGTTCCAGCGGCCCGCCAAGGGCGAGCCCGCACCGCTCACCGTGCTTCCGACCGCCAAATATCTGAGCAACGCCGCATAGACCATGATGTCGTCCGAAAAGTGTGAAGCGGTTTTCGGACGACATCATGGTCCATCTAATCGATTCTGCCGTATGTATGCGACGCGCCAAGTGATTCCACTTGGCTGCAACATGCTCTGGGCGTTTCAGGGCTGCTGGAACCGCTCGGGGCGGCGAGACGAGCCGGGATTCGCGACGGAGACGCTGGCTCGTGTTCGGCGAAGCGTCAAACCGCGTCGGCGGTTTCGCGAAAAATTTAGTGCGGTTTAAGCAGTTCAACGACTTGATTGCATATTGCTATGATGGGAGGCTACCTTCTCGCGACAAGGCATGACTCAGGGAGGGGACTGCTGAATGTCATCAGCAGGGCAGGGTTTGCAGGCCGATACGATACTGCATAACGGTACGATCTGGTGCGGTTACCACGAGGGGGTGGCCGAGGCTCTGGCGATCTGGCAGGGCAAGGTTCTGGCAACCGGGTCGAAAGATGAAATCCTCAGGCTCAAGGGCGAAAAGACGCGGCTGATCGATCTTGGCGGCAGGTTCGCGACGCCCGGCCTCAACGACGCGCATCTGCACCTGATCTCGATCGGGTTGACGCTTGGCTGGCTCGACGCCACGCCGCAGAAGGCACCCACGCTGGAAAGCCTGCTGCAACAGATCAGGGCGCAGGCCGCTTCCGCTCCGCCCGGCACCTGGATCCTCGCGCGCGGCTACGACCAGACAAAGCTCGACGTCGGACGTCACCCGCACAAGTCGGAACTGGATGCCGCCGCGCCCGACCATCCGGTCATGCTGGTGCGCACCTGCGGCCATGTCTCCATCTTCAATTCGCGAGCCTTCGAGCTTGCCGGTGTGGATGAAAGCACGGCCGTGCCCGATGGCGGGCTGATCGAACAGAAGAACGGTGTGCTGACCGGCATGGTCGCCGAAAACGCGCAAGGGCTCATCCGCAAGGCGATCCCTCAGGCCACCACCGAGCAGATGATCGACGCCATCGACGCGGCCGGCAACATGCTGCTGTCCTACGGCATTACCAGCGTCATGGACGCGGCGGTGGGGCATATCGGCGGCTTCGACGAGATCCGGGCCTATAACATCGCCAAGCTGAACGGCCGGTTGCCGGTGCGCACCTGGCTGGTGCTGCTGGGCGACCCGGAAACCTCGATCGTGCCGCAATGCTATGAAGCGGGGCTGGTGTCCGGCGTCGGTGACGACATGCTCAGGATCGGCGCCGTGAAGATCTTCCTCGACGGGTCGGCCGGCGGCCGCACGGCCTGGATGAGCAAGCCCTATCTCGGCGACGACGGCACCACGGGTGTGCGGATACTTTCCGACGAGCAGCTCGAAGCGCTGGTCATGGATGCGCATGCCAAGGGCTATCAGCTTGCCTGCCACGCGATCGGCGACGCCGCGATCGGCCAGCTCATCGCGGCCTACGAGAAAGCGCTGGCCGTTGTTCCCGATTCCGACCGCCGTCACCGCATCGAGCATTGCGGCTTTTCCACCGAAGAACAGCACCAGCGCATGAAGAAGGCGGGCATCTATCCCTGTCCGCAGCAGGTGTTCATCTACGATTTCGGCGATGCCTATGTTTCGGTTCTGGGCGAGGACAGGGCGTTGTCGAGCTATCCGCTCAAGACGTGGAAGGACCTCGGCTTCAAGCCTGCCACGGGCAGCGATTCGCCCGTTTGCCACCCCAATCCGTTTCCGAACATCTACAGCATGGTGACGCGCGAAACCTGGAAGGGCACGGTGATGGATGGGCGCGAGCGCGTCTCGATCGAGGAGGCCCTGCAGGTCTACACCGAATATGGCGCCTTCTCGCAAAAGCTGGAGCATGTGAAGGGCAGGCTGGTGCCCGGACAGGTCGCCGATATTGCTGTTTTCTCGCACAATATGCTGACGGCAAAGCCCGAAGAGATTCTGAACGATACGCAGTGCGTGCTGACGCTGCGCGGCGGCGAGGTGGTTTTCGAAAGACAATAGAAACACGGCTCAAAGCCGTATCGATTGCGGTGCATCAAAGGGAGAACGATGCGCCGCATGGAAGAGAGGAGCGCCCCGGCCTGCAGTCGGATGCGCAAAAATCAGTGGAGGGAACATGATCAGGAAACTTGCAATCATCTCGACGATTGCGGCATCGCTGCTTGCGGGTGCCGCGTCCTTCGCGTCTGCCGAAGAGCCGCGCGCGGGCGGTGTCATCAACTTCGTCGCGCCCTACGGCTCCAGCTTCTCGTCGCTGGATATTCATGCGTCCGCGCAGGTCCAGGACGAGTTCTGGGCCAAGGCCATCCACCGTTCGCTTTACGATTGGGACGCCAATGACAACAAGCCGGTGCTGGGGCTGGCGACCGACGTTTCAATCTCGGACGACAAGCTGACCTACACCTACAAGCTGCGGCAGGACGCCTATTTCCACGACGGCAAGCAGATGACCGCCGACGACATCATCTACAGCTACACCCGCATCATGGATCCCGCGAAGGCCTATCCGGCCGCGCAGTACATCAGCAATATCAAGGGCGCGACCGAATACAACGAAGGCAAGGCCAAGGAAATCTCCGGTCTCAAGAAGATCGACGATTTCACGCTGGCAATCACGCTGACCGATCCGATCGATCCGGCCTTCCAGTTCATGCCCAACTACACGGCGATCTATCCGGCCGGCGCGGCGGAGAAGGAAGGCTTCTTCACCCACCCCGTTGGTCTTGGCCCTTATAAATTTGCCGAATACGTGCCGGGATCGCGGCTCACCGTCGAGAAAAACGACAAATATTATGACAAGGGCAAGCCCTACGCCGACAAGATCAACATCATGATCATGGGCGACGCGTCGGCGCGCGACGTGGCGTTCCGCAACAAGGAAGTTGACGTTTCGGTTCTAGGGCCGGCGCAATATGTCGCCTACAAGGCCGACCCGGAACTGGCCAAGAACATCCTCGAAGTGGCGGAAGTCTATACCCGCTATGTCGGTTTCAACCCCGACTTCAAACCGTTCCAGGACAAGCGGGTTCGTCAGGCGATTAACTATGCGATCGATTCCGACCTGATCATCAAGAGGCTGGCCAAGGAGAAGGCCTATCGCGCCGCCGGCTGGCTGCCTGTGTCGTCGCCCGCGTATGACAAGGACGCCAAGCCCTATCCGTACGATCCCGAAAAGGCCAAGGCGCTGCTGGCCGAGGCCGGCTATCCGGACGGCTTCGAGTTCGAGTTGACGGCTACCCAGAACGAAAGCTGGGGGCTCACGATCGTGGAGGCCATCATCCCGATGCTCGACAAGGTCGGCATCAAGGTGAAGGCCAAGCCGGTAGAAAGCTCGGTCTTGTCCGAAGCGGTGCCGGGCGGCGATTTCCAGGCCTTCATGTGGTCGTCGGAAAGCGGGCCGGATTCTCTGACCGCGTTGCGCTGCTTCTACTCCAAGACCCCGCAGGCTTCCTGCAACTATGAGAAGTTCAACAATGCGGACTTCGACAAGCTGATCGATGAGGCGCGTCAGGCCGCGACGGAAGACGAAAAGAACGAGTTGCTGCGCAAGGCCAACAACCTGCTGCAGGAAGAAGCACCGGTGTGGTTCTTCAACTACAACAAGGCGGTCATGGCCTATCAGCCCTGGCTGCATGGCGTTCAGCCCAACTCCATGGAAATGGCGATCCAGTCCTATGAAAAGCTCTGGGTCGATGACACCGTGCCGAACCGGTAAGCACGGCTGAAACGGGGAAGCCGGCGATCAGGCCGCCGGCTTCCGCCGCCTCGCGCCGCCGTGCCCTTCGCGGGTGCGGCCGGTCAGGAGCGCCATCCCCGGCGCTCATAAAACCCCGATGTGACGACACGGATTCGCGCGGAATCCGCCGCCGCATCGCAGGTGGAGGAGAACAATACCGGTGCTACGCTTCGTCTTGCGCCGCCTTCTGCAGATGATCCCGACCATCGTCGCGGTGTCGCTGCTGATATTCGTCATTTTCAGCATTGTGCCCGGCAGCATTGCCTCCAGCATGATCGCGGACGGACGCGGAAGAAACGACCCCAAACTCGTCGAACGGATCAATCAGGAATTCGGCCTCGACCGGCCCGTCTATGTGCGGTTCGGCGATTATCTGGTGAGCCTCGCCAAATTCGATCTCGGGACCTCCTTCCGCACCCGCCAGCCGGTCTCGGCGATGATCGGCGAGCGATTGTGGCCGACATTGAAGCTGGCTTTCGCGGCCATGTGCGTGGCGATTTTCATCGGCCTGCCACTCGGTTTCATCGCCGCGCTCAAGCCCGGCTCCCTTCTCGACAGCCTCACCATGGTGGGCGCGATCTCGGGCCTGTCGCTGCCGCAGTTCTGGCTGGGCCTGCTTGCGATGTATCTGTTTGCGCTCACGCTCGGCTGGCTGCCGAGTTTCGGCTATGGCGACGGTGGCTTGCGCAACATCATATTGCCGGCGCTGACGCTCGGGGTCGCGCCGCTGGCGCTGCTGGCGCGCACCACGCGCGCGGCCGTGCTTGAGGTGATGAACGCCGATTTCATCCGCACTGCCCGTTCCAAGGGCATGAACAGCTTCCGGCTGGTGAAGTGGCATGTGGTGCGCAACGCGCTGGTGCTGGTCATCACCACGCTCGGCCTGCAGTTCGGCTCGATGATGGGCCAGGCCGTGGTGGTGGAGAAGCTGTTCTCCTGGCCCGGCCTCGGCTCGCTGCTGATCGACAGCGTAAGCCTGCGCGACATACCGGTGGTGCAAGGCAGCATTCTCGTGCTGGTGCTGTGCTTCCTTCTCGTCAACACGCTGGTCGATGTTCTCTATGCGGTCATCGATCCGCGCATCAGCCACGGGTAGGTGCGATGGGCCTGAGACTCAATCTGGTGATTGGCGGCGTGCTGTGCGCCCTCATCATCTCCGCGGCGGTGCTCGCGCCCTGGCTGGCGAACTACAACCCGATCCTGGACGCCGACCTGATGAACGCGGAGCTGCCGCCGGATGGCGAATTCTGGTTCGGCACGGATGCGCAGGGGCGCGATGTCTTCACGCGCATCCTTTATGGCGCGCAGGTGTCGCTCACCGTCGGCATCGGCTCGCAGCTCATCAACACCACCATCGGCCTGATCCTCGGCATTTCGGCAGGCTATTTCGGCGGCTGGTGGGACGATTTCGTCAGCGGCCTGACCAACCTGATGCTGTCCATCCCCTCGCTCATTTTCGCGCTGGCGATCATGGCGGTGCTCGGCCCCGGCCTGCCCAGCCTGTTGATCGCGCTCGGCCTCACCAACTGGTCGTGGACCTGCCGCATCGCGCGCAGCTCCACGCTGTCGCTGAAGAGCCAGGGCTATGTGCAGGCGGCCAGGACGCTGGGCTATGGTGATGCCCGCATCATGGCCACACAGATCCTGCCCAACATGATCGGCCCCGTGCTGGTCATCGCCACGCTCGGCATGGGCGACGCCATTCTCGCGGAAGCAGCGCTCTCCTATCTCGGGCTCGGCATACGGCCGCCGCAGCCGAGCTGGGGCAACATGCTGACCGACGCGCGCGAGTTGATCGTGATCGCACCCTGGGCGGCAATCTTCCCCGGCATCGCCATCTTCCTCACCGTGCTCGGGCTCAACCTGTTCGGCGACGGCCTGCGCGACTGGCTGGACCCGCATATGAGGACGCGCCGGGCATGAGCGAAGCACTCCTCGACGTCAAGGATCTGCGCATCGACATCGTCGCCGGCAGCGTCGCGCACAATGCGGTGGAGAACGTCTCCTTCACAATCGGCCGCGGCGAAACCTTCGGGCTGGTCGGCGAGTCCGGCTGCGGCAAGAGCATCACGGCACTTGCCATGATCGGCCTGCTCAAGCCACCGCTGACCATTTCGGGCGGGTCGATCCTGTTCAAGGGACAGGATCTGCTCGGCCTCTCGGCGCGCGAGATGCGCAAGCTGCGCGGCAACCGTATCGCCATGATCTTCCAGGAACCGATGACCGCGCTCAACCCGCTCTCGCCGGTGGGGCGGCAGATCGCGGAAATGTTCGTGCTGCATCAGGGCGCGACCTGGCACGAGGCGGAGAAGAAAGCCATCGAGGCGCTGGCCAGCGTGCAGGTGCCGGCGCCCGACCAGCGGGTGAAGAACTATCCGCACCAGATGTCGGGCGGCATGCGCCAGCGTGTGATGATCGCCATTGCGCTGGCCTGCGATCCGGACCTGCTGATCGCCGACGAGCCGACCACTGCGCTCGATGTGACCGTGCAGGCGGAAATCCTCAAGCTCATGCAGGAACTGTGCGACGCGCGCGGCACGGCGGTGCTGATGATCAGCCACGACCTTGGTGTCATCGCCAAGATGTGCAGGCGCGTCGGCGTCATGTATGCCGGCCATATGGCCGAGGAGCGGCCGGTGGCGGATGTGTTCCGCGCGCCCGCGCACCCTTACACGAAGGGGCTACTCGATTCGCTGCCGCGGCTCGGTTCGCGCGGAAGCCATGGCCGCAAGCGCCTGCAGGAGATCGAAGGGGTGGTGCCATCCATCGCCGATTTTCCGGCCGGTTGCCGTTTCGAGCCCCGCTGCGGCCGCGCGACCGGAATTTGCGTGAAGCAGAAGCCGGCGGAGGTCGATCTCGGCAATGACGGTTTCGTGAGGTGCTTCCACCATGAATGATCAGGCCGAACCGCTGCTGCGGGTCGAGGACCTCAGCGTTCATTTTCCGGTGCAGGGGGGCGTGTTCAGCCGCTCGCGCAGGCTGCTCAGGGCGGTCAACAATGTCAGCCTCAGCCTGAACAAGGGCGAGTGCCTGTCGGTGGTGGGTGAATCCGGATGCGGCAAGTCCACGCTGGCGCTGTCCATCGTCGGGCTGCAGGCGCCGACCTCCGGCTCGATCTATTTCGAGGGCAAGCCGATTACCGGCGCCACGCCGCCATCACGCATCGAACGCGCGCGCATGGCGCAGATCGTTTTCCAGGACCCCTACGCCTCGCTCAATCCGCGCCAGACGGTGTTCACCTCGCTTGCCGCACCGCTGCGGCTGCACGGCATCGGTGGAAGCGAGGCGGAAGATCGCGTGGCGGAAATCATGCGCCTGGTCGGCCTCAAGCCTGATCAGGCGCGGCGTTTCCCGCACGAGTTTTCCGGCGGCCAGCGCCAGCGCATCGGCATTGCCCGCGCTTTGGTGCTCAACCCGAAGGTGGTGGTGCTGGACGAGCCGGTCTCGGCGCTCGACGTGTCGATCCGCGCGCAGATCATCAACCTGCTGCTGGAACTGAAGGAGCGGCTGGAACTCTCCTACATCATGATCAGCCACGACCTCAGCGTGGTCGAGCATATGAGCGACCGCGTGGCGGTGATGTATTTCGGCCAGATCGTCGAAACGGGAGCGTGGGACAGGATTTTCGCGAGCCCCACGCACCCCTATACGCGCCGCCTGATCGGCGCGATCCCGGATCCGTTTGCCGAACTTTCCGGCACGAGCCTCGTGGACGAGGCGATCGCGCCGCCGCCGCCGGCGGGTTTCGATTTCTATCCGAAGGAATTCGGCAAGCACGATGTCTACAGCCTGCCACCGGCCTCCCAGCTTGTCGCGATAGAGGACGACCATCGGGTGCGGCTGGTGCCGGCTGCATAGATCATGTTGCGGCCAGGCGGGGTCGCCTGGCGTCGCACACATGCGGCAAAATCAATTAGACAGACCATGACGTCGTCCGAAACCGCTGCACGCTTTTCGCTGATGCGGTCCTTCGGTTCGGCATCATGGTCTGAGCGATCAGCCGGCCGCCTGTTCGCCGGTCTGCCGCGGCGGGTTTGCGACAGCGGCCGCCTTGCCGCCGGGCGTGGAGCCGGACGGCCCGATCAGGGCGCGCAGCGCGTTGAGGATCACGGCAATGTCGATGACCTCCTGCAAGAGCGCGCCGGCAACCGGGGTTATGTAGCCGAAGGCGGCTGCTATCATGGCGATGCCGGAGAGCCCGAGGCCGACGACGATGCTCTGCATGGCGATGGCGCGCGTGCGCAGAGAGATCGAATAGGCTTCCGCCACGCGGTCGAGCCGGTCCACGAGGATGACGATGTCCGCCGCCTCGGAGGAGGCGGTCGCGCCGCGCGCACCCATGGCGATGCCGACATTGGCGGCTGCCAGCGCGGGTGCATCGTTGATGCCGTCGCCGACCATCATGGTCGGCTGGCGCGCGCTTTCGACCTCGACCGCCGCGACTTTTTCGGCCGGGCTCTTGTCGGCAAAGGCTTCGTCGAGACCGAGCGAGCGCGCCACCGTGTAAGCGGCTTCCGAATCGTCGCCAGTCACCATGATGATGCGCGAGACGCCCGCCTCGCGCAGTCGCGCCAGTGCCGTCGGGGTATCCTCGCGGACGGCATCGGCCATGATGACGATTGCCGAGAACCGGCCGTCGATCGACAGGTAAACCGACAGGGCCGAGCGATCCTCCGCGGCCGCCGCAGCCTCTTTCGCCCAGTCCGGCAGAGGCGCGCCGCCCAGCACAAGTGAGCGCGTCCCGGCTTTCAGGCGCCTGCCTTCGACAAAACCCTCGATGCCGGAGCCGCGAAACTCGCGCACCTCGCGGGGGTGTGAAAGTGTCTTTCCTCTGCCGCGCACGAGGTCGATCAGGGTCTGGGCCAGCACATGGTGCGAAGCTTGTTCCAGCGAGGCAAGCAGGCGTAAAGCCTCGTCGGCCGAAACCCCCGGCGCGGTCGCGAAAGCCGTCAGTCGCGCGCCGCCCTCGGTCAGCGTTCCGGTCTTGTCGAAGATGGCGGTGCGAATTTGCGAAAGCGCTTCGAGCGCGGCACTGCCCTTCATGAGGATGCCTTCGCGTGCCGCGCGCGACACGCCGCCGATGAAGGCAACCGGGGCGGCCAGGATCAACGGGCAGGGCGTGGCCACCACCAGCACGGCCAGAGCCCTTATGCTCTCGCCCGACAGCCACCAGGCAAGGCCCGCCACGATCAGCGTGGTCGGCAACAGGAACAGCGCGAAGCGATCGGCGACGCGGATGAAGGGCGCTTTCGCGGTCTGCGCGGCCTCGACCATCCTGATGATGCCGGCATAGGTGCTTTCGCTTGCGGATGCGGAGGCATGCAGCCGGAAGGCTTCGCCGGCATTGACGGTGCCGCTGCGCAGAAGCTCGCCCTGCGCGCGCGTCACCGGCAGGGGCTCGCCGGTCACAGCCGATTCGTCGATCGAGGCGTGGGGATCGGCAAGGTAGCCGTCCACGGGCAGCAGTTCGCCGGCCCGCACCAGCAACTGGTCGCCAGCCTGCACCTCGTCCACCGAAATGTCGGTCAGCACGTCTCCCAGCCATTTGTGCGCCACGCGCGGCGTCCGGTCGCGCAGGGATTTGAGGTCGCGCTCGGCCTTTCCACGCGCATAGTCCTCCAGAATGTTGCCGCCGGTATACATGATGGCGACGACCACGCCCGCGAGCGGCTGGCCCATCACAATGGCGGCCGTCATGGACACCAGGGCAATGGCGTCCACGCCCATGCGGCCTATGAGGAAGTCGCGCACGATCGAATAGGCAAGAGCCAGGATGACCGGAACCGTCGCCACGCTCCAGATCAGATGGGCATCGACCCGCCATCCCCCAAACGGAGCGAACAGGCCAAGTGCCAGGCCCACTACCGCAATGGCGAAGAAGGTGAGGTGGAAAGCGCGTTCGGTCATCTTTGCCGCGAGGTTTCGTTGCAACTCGGCCAGCGGGCCAGGCAAAGATGATCGCATGGCCTTTCCGAGAATCCCATGGCCACTAACTTATCTGCGGTTACAGCAACTGCAACCGCAGCCGCAGCCGCCGGGACAAGTGCGGCAGGCTGGCCGGGTGGTCATGGAGGGATATTCCGATGCAGCTTGGCGTGGTCGGACTTGGTCGCATGGGAGGCAATATCGCGCGCCGGCTGATGCGGGCGGGGCAGAATTGCGTGGTGTTCGACACCATCAGCATGCCGCGCGAGGCTCTGGCGAAAGAGGGGGCGATCGCCACCACGTCACTCGCCGCCCTGGTTGAGGCGCTCGGCGAGAAACCGCGCGCGGTGTGGCTGATGTTGCCTGCCGGTCAGATCACCGAGGATGCGGTTGCCGAACTGGGCAGGCTGCTGGACACGGGCGACATCGTCATCGATGGCGGCAACACCTTCTACAAGGACGACATCAGGCGTGCGAGGACGCTTGCCGGCAAGGGTATCCGCTACATCGATTGCGGCACGTCGGGCGGCGTCTGGGGGCTGCAACGCGGCTATTGCATGATGATCGGCGGTCCGAAGGAAGCCGTGGATCATCTCGACCCGGTCTTCGCCGCCTTGGCGCCGGGAATGGGAGATATTCCCCGCACGCAGGGACGCGGAAAGCGCGATCCGCGCGCCGAGCGCGGCTACATCCATGCCGGGCCGGCGGGGGCGGGCCATTTCGTCAAGATGGTGCATAACGGCATCGAATACGGGCTCATGCAGGCCTATGCCGAGGGCTTCGACATATTGCGCAATCGCGATTCGGCCGACCTGCCGGAAGACGAGCGTTTTTCGCTCGATCTGCCGGATATTGCCGAGGTCTGGCGACGCGGCAGCGTCATCTCGTCATGGCTGCTCGATCTGGCGGCCATCGCGCTGGCGAAGGATGCGGGCCTGGGCGACTTCTCAGGCTACGTTCAGGATTCCGGCGAAGGTCGCTGGACGGTCGAGGCCGCGCTGGAAGAAGCCGTGTCGGCCGATGTGCTTTCGGCGGCGCTTTTCGCGCGGTTCCGCTCGCGCCGCGAGCATACTTTTGGCGAAAAGATACTGTCGGCCATGCGTTTTGGCTTCGGCGGGCATATCGAGGGCGTCGAGCCGACCGATCCGGAACCCGACCCGAGATCGTCATGATCCGACATGCCGCAAGGCAATGGGGCGTTACTTCGACAATTGCGCGGCGGCGCGCGACGACACCGTTATCCTGTCGAGGCAATCCTGCACGGTTTTGCCGTCAGCCTTGCAGTCGAGCACGCCATTGACCAGCACGCTGCCGATGCCATCGCAACGCAGGTCTTCGAGGTCGAAGCTCTTGACGTATTTCCGGCTTGCCGGAAGCGGGCCGAGATCGAGCGCGATACGCCGGTCGATCACGCTGTCGGGGCGAAACAGAACGAGGTCGAGTTTCAGCACGGAATAGGCCGTCGCGGTCGGGTTGTTGGCCACGATGTAGGCGCGGCAACCCGCGCCGTTGTCCTCCAGCTTGTTCAGCTCGACCGAAATGTTCTGCGGTGCGGGCTGGTTCTGGGCATGCGCTGCCGGTCCGGCAACAAACATGCTCAGCGCCATGCAGGCGGATGCGACGGCAAAATGCCGGCATGGGCGTGGAAGACGTGCGGCCATGCTGATTTCCCTCGGTGGAAGCGGCTTTGAGCGCCTTCAAAGCCGGATTTGGAGGGGAATATTTCGCGGCAGCCGGTTTCGGCAAGAGTGGGGGACGCGATCTTCCGGCCGGTCTATGCTTCGGACGGGCGGCCGGAAGCTGCGATGTTTCCCCTGAATGCCGCTCAAAGATGACGGTTGCGCGGGCGATAGCGGGCGACGAGCTTCTCGTTGACTTCCTTTGCGCCGGGCATGTTGGCGCTCAGATAGATCGGCGCATCCGCTCCCGACGATTGCAGGCGCACGGCGACCTCGGCAAACACGGCATTCATCAGCGCCGCACCTATGGAGGTCGAGATCGGCCCGACGCGCAACTCGCTGCCGGGCACGCTCATCGTGGCGTCGCCGGGAGGGGCGCCGTTATCGAGCACGATGTCTGCCACGTCGGCTACGCGGGTGCGGCCGCGCGCGGCCTGTTTCGAGTATTCTTCCGAGGTGATGGCGATCACGGTCGCGCCGCGCGCCTTGCCGAGCTGCGCGGCCTCGACGGTGGCGGTGTTGACGCCGCTGTTGGAAACGATGATCAGCACATCGTCGGGGCTCATCGGATAGTGCTCGAAGACCGGCACGATCACGCCGGGCATGCGCTCGAACGTCGTGCTGGCGACCGCGCCTTCATGAACCATGAGCGGGGTGGACAGGACCGGGACGGTGAGCGCCAGCCCGCCGGCGCGGTAATGCGCTTCCTCGGCCATCGTGTGGCTGTGCCCGGTGCCGAAAATATAGACCAGACCGTCGGCCCTGGCCGTGCGCTCCACCGCATCGGCCGCATCCGCGATCGCATCCGCATTCTCTACCAGCAGGCGTCCCATGCGGGCGGTGAGATCGGCCAGATAGGCGGCGGCAGTCGGCGTCTTGGTCATCGCATTCTTCCCGGATTTTCGTTTGGCACGCGCCGCCAGGCAGTGGTCGCGACGGAGCCCGCTACGGGTATGATCCACCACATGCGGCAAGTGTAAAGCACTCCGGCAATATTATCCCGGAACTTTGCCGGTAAGACGGGCAGGAGCGCCTTGCGACAAGCCTATGCCATCGCCTCGCCCACCATCTCGATCAGTATCTGCGCCAGCGGGCCTGGCGGACGCTCGATGGGCCACACCACGCCGACCGTGCGTGTGGGATGGAGCTGGGCATCGACGCTGCGCAGGATCCTGACCGTGCCGTTCCTGATCTCCTCCTCGAAGAAATAGCTGGTGGCGAAGGACCAGCCCAGCCCGTTGCGGATCATCAGGCGTATCTGCTCCAGGTCGTTTGCGGTCCACACATCGGAACTGAAGGTGCGCCCGCTGCGCTCCATGTCCACGCCATAGGAGCCGATATAATAGATCTGCCGCGCGGCCTGGAAATCCGCCATGGTCAGCGGCCCCTCCTTCTGCGCCAGAGGGTGGCTGGAGGCAGCGGCGGGGCTCATGGCGATCTGCTGGAAGGAGCGGCCCTCCATGCCGAGCGGCAGCGCCGCCACCAGCGCCAGCGCGAAATCGACATGGCCTTCGCGCAAATCGTCCCACAGCGTGTTGAGCGAGCTGGTGAAGAATTGCAGGCGCACGCGCTCGTGCTGCGCGGCAAAGAGCTTGAGCGCCTTATGCAGCGGCGATTGCGGAAACAGCACGTCCACGGCGATGCGGATGCGTGTTTCCTCGCCCTTCTCCAGCGAAGCGGCATGGAAGGTGAAGCGGCGCGCATGCTCCATCACCGCGCGGGCCTCGGCGTAAAGCGCGCGGCCACGCTCGGTCAGTTCGGAGTGCTTCGGCCCGCGCTCCAGCAGCGGAAAGCCGCAATAGGCTTCGAGCTGGGCCAGCGAATAGCTGATGGAAGAGACGGCGCGGCCAAGTTCGCGCGCAGCCCCTGAAAAACTGCCCCGGTCGGCGACCGAGATGAAGGCGGTGAGGTGATCGACAAGGTTCGGGTGCATTCAGGTTTTTCGAACAAAGTTTCCGATACTTTCCATATTACCAGAAAGCTCTTAGGCTGCTAGCGTCACGATCGGGTCAAGCGACCATAGCCTTGTTGTAAGCTTTGGGAGGAGCGAACATGAGGAAGGAGCACAGCAGGGCGGGGGTGAGCGGCGGTGCCATCCGTCGCGTTTCCGGCACGGTTTGCTCGCGTCCGGGTCCTGCCGCATGAAGCAGGAGCGCATGGCCGCCGCCCGTGAGCCGGTTCTTGTCTGCGAGAATGTCAGCCGCTGGTTCCAGGGCGTGCATGCGCTCAAGCATGTGTCCGTTTCCATCGGCAAGGGCGAGATTTTCGGCCTCGTCGGCCCCAACGGGTCGGGCAAGACCACGCTGGTCAATGCCATCACCGGCTTCTACCCGCCGCAGGAAGGCCGCATCCTTTTCGAAGGCCGGCAGATCAGCGGCCTGAAGCCCTACCGCATCGCCGAAAGCGGCATTGCCCGCACCTTCCAGAACGTCGCGCTGTTTCGCGGCATGAGCGTGCTCGACAACATTCTCATGGGCCGGCACATCTTCATGCGGCCCAACCCGCTCGCCTCGCTGTTCTACTGGTGGTGGGCGCAGCGCGAGGAGATCGCGCACCGCCGCAAGGTGGAGGAGGTGATCGACCTCCTGCAGCTTGAAAGCGTGCGCGACGAGCATGTCGATGTCATTCCGCTGGGCCTTCAGAAACGCGTAGAACTGGCGCGCGCGCTGTGCGCCGAGCCGCGCATGCTGGTGCTGGACGAGCCGATGGCCGGCATGAACCAGGAAGAAAAGGAGTATATGGTCCGCTTCATCCTCGACGCGCAGGAGGCGCTGGGGCTGACGGTCCTCATCATCGAGCATCACATGGACGTGGTGACAGCCATCTGCGAGCGGGTGCTGGTGCTCAACAACGGCTCGCGCATCGCCGAAGGTCCGGCGCGCGAGGCGATTTCCGATCCGCAGGTGGTCGAGGCCTATATCGGAAAGGCGCGCCATGCAGCTTGAGGACATCAGGACCGCCGCCGAATCCGCTGCCCTGCACCCGAACTGGAGGGAAGGCGACCATCTGCTGGCGCTTCTGGCGAAGAACGCCGGGGAACGTCCCAACGAGGTCGCCATGCGCGAGCGCGACCACGGCATCTGGCAGGAATATAGCTGGGCCGACTATCTCGACATCGTCGTTTCCTTCGCCGCCGGGCTGGAGGAAGCGGGTGTGACCGCGCATGATCTCGTGGCCGTGATCGGCGACAACCGTCCGAACCTCTATTTCGCCATGCTGGGCGCGATCTGCCTGCGCGCGGTGCCGTCTCCGGCCTACCCGGACGTGCCGCCGGAAGAGCTTGCCGGCCAGTTGCGGCGCGAGGGCATCCGCGTGGCTGTGGCCGAGGATCAGGAGCAGGTTGACAAGCTCTTGCTGGCGCGCCGCAGCCATCCCGACCTGCAGCTCATCGTCTACGACGATCCGCGCGGCCTGAGCGGCAAGGACCAGCCGGAAGGCACCGTGTCGTTCGAGACGCTGCTGGAGCGCGGGCGTGCGCGGCTGAAGCGGGAGCCGGGCCTGAAAGACGACCTGCTGTCGCGGCCGAGCGTGCACGACGTGGCGATCCTGCTGCACTCTTCCGGCACCACCGGCGTGCCCAAGGGCGTGCCGCTGAAGCACGGCCATCTCATTTCGGGTGTGCGCAACGCGGCGGCTGCCGGCTATTTCCGGCAGGGCGAGGTGCATATGGCCTATCTGCCCATCGCATGGGTCGGTGATTTCACCTTCTCGGTCGCGGCGGCGCTGGAGCTGCGCTTCGTCGTCAACATTCCCGAGGCGCAGGAAACCGCGCTGCACGACATGCGCGAGATCGCGCCCACGCTCTATTTCTGCTCGCCGCGCGCCTGGTCGGCCATGCTCACGCGCATTCAGGTGGGTATTGCCGAAACCACCCGCTTCAAGCGCTGGCTCTATGACCGCTTCATGCCGTTCGCGGTGGAGATGGAGCGCGCGCGCCTCGACGGACGGCAGCCCGGTGCCCTGCAGAAGCTGCGCTATGCGCTCGGCAGCTTCCTCATCTATGGGCCGATCAAGGATCATCTCGGCCTGTCGCGGGTCGAGCGCGCCTATACGGCCGGGGAGGCCATTGGCGAGGACGTGTTCCTATTCTTCCGCGCGCTGGGGCTCAATTTGCGCCAGTTCTACGGCCAGACGGAAAACTGCGCGCTGGCTGTCGCCCAGTCCCCGGATGACATCAGCCTCACCTCTGTGGGGCGTCCGTTCCCCGGCGTGGAGGTGAAGATCGATGACAGCGGCGAAATCCTGCTGCGCGGCGACAATATCTTCGACGGCTACTACAAGGACCCGGAAGCCACCGCCAAGGCGCTGCGCGGCGGGTGGCTGCATACCGGCGATGCCGGGCAGTTCGACGATGATGGCCAGCTCGTGGTGCTGGGCCGCGTTTCGGAAGTGATGCACACGGCCTCCGGCACGCGCTACATCCCGACCTATCTGGAAAACCGACTGAAGTTCAGCCAGTTCGTCAAGGATGTCTGCGTGGTCGGCTCCGGCCGCGATTTCCTCTCGGCAATCGTCTGCATCGACCTGCAGGCGACGGGACAGTGGGCGCAGGAAAACGGCGTCGCCTACACTTCCTATGCCGAGCTGTCGCAGAGCCCGGCGATCTACGATCTGGTGCAGGGCATCATCGCGCGCCTCAACGCAGCCCTGCCTTCGGGGCTCGCCATCAGCCGCTTTGTCAATCTGCACAAGGAGTTCGACCCCGACGACGGCGAGGTGACGCGCACGCGCAAGCTGCGCCGCGACGTCATCGACGAGCGCTATCGACGCATCATCGAGGCGACCTATACCGGCGACCGGGAGATCGAGTTCGAGGCGCAGATCGCCTACGAGACCGGTCAGACAGGCGTCATCACCCGAAAGCTGACCATTCGCACGCTGGGCGAGGGAGCCTGAGCCGATGGAATATTTTATCGAACTCGTGGTCAACGGCGCGCTTACCGGCCTGATGTACAGCCTCGTCGCGCTCGGCTTCGTGCTCATCTACAAGTCCGCCGGCGTGCCCAATCTTGCGCAGGGCGCCATCGTCATGATCGCCGGCTATGCCGTCTGGCTGCTCTATGCGTCGGGCCTGCCGCTGGTGGTGGCGGTGGTCGTCGCGGCGGCGGTCATGTTCGGGCTCGGCCTGCTCACCGAGCGCTTCCTGCTCAGGCGCATGGTCGGCCAGCCGATCATCATGATCGTCATGCTCACGCTCGGCCTTGAGATATTCCTGCGCGGATTCGGTCCCGGCCTGCTCGGGGCGGCGCCCAAGTCGCTCGACATCGGCATCGGTCTTGCGCCCATCGTGGTGGGCGACGTCTTCATCAACCGCGCCTATCTCGTCGGCGGCATCGTCGCCATCCTGCTCATCGGGGCTTCGCTGCTCTTCTTCCGAACCCGCCTCGGCACCAAGCTGCGCGCCGTCTCCGACGATCATATTTCGAGCTGGGCGGTGGGCATTTCGGTGGAGCGCGCCATCGGCATCTCCTGGGGCCTGGCCGGCATCACGGCGGTGGCGGCCGGCACGCTGTGGGGTTCGGTGCAGGGCGTAGACTGGACGCTCTCCACGCTGCTGTTCCCGGCGATCGCAGTGGTCATTCTCGGCGGCATCGATTCCATCTGGGGCGTGCTGGTGGGCGGCCTTCTGGTGGGCATCCTCGGCAGCGTCATCCCCGGCTATGTCGACGCCGTCGTCGGCGGCGGCACGCGCGACGTGGTCACCTCGCTCATCATCCTCGTCACCATCATGATCCGCCCCTACGGCATTTTCGGCCGCGAAGACATCGAGAGGATCTGACATGTTCTATCGCCTCGCCGGTGTCCATCACACGCGCTACGAACAGGCCCGCGCGCTCTGGCCGGTCCCGGCCGACCGCTGGCAGGTCCTTGTCATCGCGTTGCTGGCGCTGGCCGCCCCCTTCTACCTGTCCGACCTCTATCTCGGCAGCTACATGCTGCCTTGGCTGATCTGGAGCGCCGGCGCGCTGGCGCTGACGCTTTTGATGGGCATGGCCGGCCAGCTCCATTTCGGCTTCGCGGCGGTCATGGCGATCGGCGCCTACAGCTCCATCCATCTGGCGCGGCTGGGCATCCCTTTCGAACTGACGCTGGTGGGGGCGGGGCTCGTTTCGGCCGTCATCGGCTCGCTGTTCGGCGCTGCGGCACTGCGGGTGAAGGGGCTCTATCTCGTCATGGCGACGCTCGCCATGCAGTATCTGGTGGACTGGGTCATCATCAACGTGCCGGCCATTTCCGGCGGCGCGCAGGCGACCTTGCGCACGCCTGCCGTGTCGTTCCTGTTCGTGCCGCTCGAAAGCCTCACCGCGCGCTATTATCTGGCGCTTGCCTGGGTGGCGCTGTCGGCGGTGTTCTTCCTGAACGTGAAGCGCACCAGCTTCGGCCGCGCGCTGGTGGCCATCCGCGACAAGGATTTCGCCGCAGCCGTCATCGGCGTCGACCCGTTCCGCTACAAGCTGATGGCCTTCTTCACCTCGTCCTTCATGGGCGGCGTGACGGGGGCGATCCTCGCCTTCTGCTACTATCGCGCGGTGACGCCGGAGCAGTTCTCCTTCAACGTCTCCATCCAGCTCGTGGCGATGGTGCTGGTGGGCGGCCTCGGCAGCGTGGTCGGCGGCTTCCTGGGGGCTGGCTTCGTGCTGCTCATCCCCATCATGCTCACCAATTTCGTGGCCGGGCTGGCCGCGTCCGGCTGGCTGGCGGTGTCGTCCAACCTCTTGTCGCATCTGCCGCTGATGATCTACGGCGCGCTGATCATCGGCTTCCTGCTGTTCGAGCCGCTGGGGCTCGCCAAGATCTACGACAACATTCGCAAATATTTCCTGGTCTGGCCGTTCAGGCATGCAAGGAGCTGACGACGGGACACGCCGGAAAGCGGCGCGCGCAGCAGCGCGCCGGGAATTTGGGACAGGGCAATCAGTGGAGGAAATTCATGAAGTGGTTCAGGAAGCACCTATTCGCATCGGCGCTCATGGCGGGCATGGCCGCCGCAGGCGCGGCCCATGCCGAGGACGGCACCATCAAGTTCGGCCTGCTGCAGGATTTCACGGCCGTCTACACCTTCGTGTCGGGTGAATACAATCAGGGCCAGCGAGACTATCTCACGCTGGTCAACCAGGAAGGCGGCATCGACGGGCAGAAGTTCGAGGCCATCGTGCGCGACACCGGCAACCAGCCCCAGCGCGGCATCGAGGCCTATAACCGCGCCAGGGAGGAAGGCGCGATCCTGTTCGACTTCCTTTCCACGCCCGTCTCTCGCGCGCTGGTCGACAGCGTTCTGAAGGACAAGGTGGTGATGATCACCCCCGTCCACGGCCGTGGCGATGCCTCTGACGGCGAGACCTTCCCCTACATCTTCCCGATGATGGCGACCTATTGGTCGCAGGCCACCGTTCTGGCGAAATATCTGGAGGACCATGGCGGGCTGGAAGGCAAGAAGATCGCGCTGGTGCATATCGATTCGCCCTTCGGCCGCGAGCCGATCCCGGTGCTGGAGGACCTGGCCAAGGACAAGAAGTTCGAGTTCAAGGCCTTCGCCTATCCGAGCCCCGGCAACGAGCAGTCGGCGACATGGAGCGAGGTGCGTCGCTTCCGTCCCGACAACGTGCTGATCTGGGGTGCAGGCGGCGGCCAGCCGGTTTCCGTGCGCGAGGCCATCCGCAACGGCATTCCGCCCGAGAACGTGCTGTCTGTGGTGTGGCTTGCCGAAACCGACGCCAAGAATGTCGGCGCCGATACCATGAAGGGCGTCAAGCGCTTCGAGGCGGTCGCCACCGGCAAGGACAATCCGATCCTCAAGCGCATCCAGGAGAAGGTGATCGACGCCGGGCTTGGCGCGGGCGAAGCCGCCAATGTCGGCACCAGCTATTACAATATCGGCGTCGCCACGATGGCGGTGGCGGTGGAAGCCGCGCGGCAGGCGCTGCAGTCGGAGGGCGCGCCGCTCACCGGCGAGAAGCTGAAGGCCGGCTTCGAGAAGATCAAGGACTTCAACGCCGAGGGCCTGATGCCGGCCGTGACCATCACCGCCAAGGACCATCAGGGTGGCGGCGCGGGCCGCGTGTCGCAGTGGAACGGCGAGGCCTGGGAGCCGGTCTCCGATTGGGGCGCGGCCTATCAGGACATCGTCCAGAAGGAAATCGCCCACGGCGCGGCCTCCTTCAAGGAAGGCAAGTAACCATGCCCCGGCTCGCCCTTTCGAATGTGGAAGTCGTCTACGACAAGGTTTTCCTCGCGATCAAGGGCGTGTCGCTGGAAGTCGGGGAGGGCGACATGGTCGCCCTTCTCGGAGCCAACGGTGCCGGCAAGAGCACGACGCTGAAGACCATCAGCGGCCTGCTCGGGCCCGAGCGCGGCGCCGTCACGCGCGGCGAGGTGTCTTTCGGTGAGGCCGACCTCTTGCCGCTCGGTGCGCCCGATCGCGTGGCGTCGGGGCTGGTGCATGTACTGGAAGGGCGGCGCATCTTCGGCCATCTTACGCCGGACGAGAACCTTGTCGCCGCTTTTCGCGCAGGTGGTTCGGCGGCGCGTCTCAACGAATTGCGCGAGCGCGTCTATGCCTATTTCCCAAGGCTGAAGGAGCGCATGCGCTCCAAGGCCGGCTATCTGTCCGGCGGCGAGCAGCAGATGCTGGCCATCGGCCGCGCGCTGATGACCGAGCCGAAGCTCATCATGCTCGATGAGCCCAGCCTCGGCCTGTCGCCGCTTCTGGTGCAGGAAATCTTTGCGATCATCCGCGAGATCAACAGCCAGGAAGGCGTCAGTGTGCTGCTGGTCGAGCAGAACGCTTCGGCCGCGCTGGAGATCGTGCACTCGGCCTATCTGATCGAGAACGGCCACATCGTCATGAACGGCACGGCAGAGGTTCTGAAACAGAACCCCGACGTGCAGGAATTCTACCTCGGCGGCACCGGCAAGGTGAACTATCACGAGGTCAAGCACTATCGCAGGCGCAAGCGCTGGCTGGCGTGAGCCGCAGCGCCTGAGCCTGGAGCGTTTCCTGTTCCGGAGGCGTCGGAACCGCTCCATCTATTTGTTTTACGTATTTCGCGGCGAGCAAAACCGCTTCGCACTTCGCCGGAAATGCTCTTAAGGAGACACCCGCCATGGCCGAGTTCTACGATGTGCAGGAAGGCGCCGACCCCCAGGCGCGCGAGGCCAGCCTGTTCGCCGCGCTGGTGCAGGCGCTGGCGCGGGCCAAGGCGGACCAGCCCGCCTGGGCCGGGCGACTGGTGGGCATAGACCCCGCCGCCATCACCTCGCGCGCCGCCCTGCAATCCCTGCCGGTGCTGCGCAAGTCGGACCTTGCGGGCATGCAGCGCGCCAACCCGCCCTTCGGCGGGCTCAATGCGACCCCGGTGGGCGATCTGGCGCGGCTGTTCATCTCGCCCGGATCGATCTTCGATCCCGAAGGCCACGGCAGGGACTGGTGGGGGGCGGCGCGCGCGCTCCATGCGGCGGGCATCAGGCGTGGCGACGTGGTGCTCAACACCTTCTCCTATCATCTCACTCCGGCCGGCGCGATGTTTGAGAGCGGGGCGCATGCGCTGGGCTGCGCGGTCATCCCCGCCGGGCCGGGCAATACGTCCGAGCAACTCGCGGCGATCGCGCATTATCGCCCGAACGCCTATATCGGCACGCCGGACTTTTTGAAGATATTGTTCGACAAGGCCGAGGAGACCGGCCAGCCGGCCGACAGCCTGCGCCGCGCGCTGGTTTCGGGCGCCGCCTTTCCGCCATCGCTGCAGCAGGAGTTTTCCGCGCGCGGCGTGGCCGCGCGCCAGTGCTACGGCACGGCCGACCTCGGTATCGTTGCCTATGAGGGCGACGGGCCGGGCATGGTGGTCAACGAGGGCGTCATCCTCGAGATCGTACGCCCCGGCACCGGCGAGGCGATGCCAAATGGCGAGGTCGGCGAGGTGGTGGTCACAAGGCTCAACCGCGACTATCCGCTGTTCCGCTTCGCCACCGGCGATCTTTCCTGCATCATGACCGAACCGGCCACCGACGGGCGCACGAACCACCGCATCAAGGGCTGGATGGGCCGCGCCGACCAGGCGACCAAGGTGAAGGGCATGTTCGTGCGGCCCGAGCAGATGGCGGCCATCGCCCACGCCATGCCGGAGCTTGGCCGTCTGCGGCTGGTGGTGACGCGCAGCGACGAGCAGGACGTCATGACGCTGCGCGCCGAACATGGCGCGGGAGTCGAGGGTTTGCGCGACAGGCTTGCGGCCAAGCTTGCCGAAGTCACGAAGCTGAAAGGCGCGGTCGAGATCGTGTCGCCCGGTTCGCTGCCGAATGATGGCAAGGTGATCGCCGACGAGCGGTGAGGGCGGGTCGCCGTCCGATTAGACTTGACGTGTTCCCGCCTTGCGATTCATTACGCGATGGATCGAAAGGCTGAGGCTTTGACTATCCCGAAATCCCGACATCATGACTGCACCGCCATCAGGTGGCTGACGCATCCGGCCGCCGCATGGAGGTGGTGCGGATGCTGAGCGACATTCGGGAGCGCGGGCTTGGCGAGTGGCTTGGGCTGGACCGGCAGTCCGTGGGAACGGCCCTGCGCCTGGCGCTTGCGGCAATCGTTTCACTCTCCATCGCCGCCATGCTGCATATCGAGAATGCCTATTGGGCGGCCATGCCGACCTGGGTGCTGTTGCAGGCGACGCGCGGACAGTTCATCGAGCGCGGCGTGTTCCGCATATTCGGAACGATGCTTGGCGCGGCGGTCGGCTTCGGCCTCATCCTGCTGCCGGTCGATCCGCTGGTCCAGTGCGCGCTGCTGGCGCTATGGATCGCCTTTTGCGCCAGTCTGGTGCAGATTCTGCGCGGCATGCATTCCTATTGGGCGCTGATGGCGGGCATGACGGCGCCCATAGTGCTGGTGCCCTCGGCCATGGCGCTGGATGAGCCGCTGCATATCGCGTTCGCACGCGTCGAGTGCACGTTGATCGGCGTGATCGTGGTGGCGTTGGTGTCGGGCCTGTCAACGCCGGTGGCCCCGCGCGAAGCCTTCTATCGGCGCGTGCGCCTGCTGTGCGCCGATGCGGTCAGCTATGCCGAGCACATGGTGCGCGGGGGTGCCGGCAGCGAGGCGCAGGAGCGCCGGATCCTGACTGAAATGAGCGAGATCGACCAGGCCGCGCGCCCGGTCCTGGCAGGCTCGCTGGAAGGGTACAGACGCCTGCGCCATATCGATACGTTGATAACGGCCTCGCTGGGCGTCATGGCGGCGGCGCAAGCCTTGCGTGTCCGCTCCGGAGTTGAAAATCCGGAGGTTGCCCGGCTGGCGGAACGCATGCAGCGCTTTTCGGCGACGTTGCGGGCGGAAGAACATACCCATCATCTGTTCGACGAAGAATCCATCGGCACCATTCCGGGGCCGGGTCGCCGGCTGGAGCGGGCGCTCGCGGACCTCGACAGTGCGCGGCTCGCCCTTGCCGGATTGATGGACAATGGCGGCGCCGACATTGCGCGGCCGTCGGTGTCGATCCGCCCGGACCGGGATTGGCCGCTGGCGATCCGGGCGGGAGCCGCCACCGGTGCGCTGACACTGGTTGTCCTGGCAATCGGCATCATGCTCGATGAACCCATGCTGACATTCGGCATGCTCGGCATGTGCATCTATGCCATGCTGCTGTCGTCCATGCCGGTGCCGCAGCAGATCGCGCCCAAGCTGATCGGTGGCGCAGCCATCGGTGTCGCGGTGGCGACGGTCTATCGGCTGACAATCGCGCCGCATGCGACCACGCCCTTCCTGCTGGTGGCAAGCATTGCGCCTTTTCTTGTCGTCGGCGGTTTCGTGCGGGCCAGCCGTCGAACCGGCTTTCAGGGCGTGGAAGCCAATATGTCGTTCCTGATGGCGAGCCAGGCGGGTACGGGGGCCGCACCCGTCGCCGCCGTCTTCGCCACGTCGCTGTCATTGCTGGGCGCTGCCACCCTCGTCTCGCTGGTGTACATGCTTTTGCCGCGCCGGGCAGACCGCGACGCTGCACGCATTTCAGCGGCCATCCGCCGCGATCTGGAGCGCATGGCGGCTGGACCCGGCGATGTGGCTGCTGCGCAGTGGCATGCACGGACGAGTCGGCGAACGCTGAGGCTGATGTTGCATCTGGCGCGGGCCGGAAAGCTGGGCGACAGCGCGCCCTCCGGCCTGCTCGGCGCGCTCAATCTGGGCCATGCTGTGGCCGCCATGCAGGACATCGCGGCCGACCCGATGACGGACCGGACAACCCGGCAAAACATCTGGGAGGCGCTGGAAACCCTGCGCAGCCTCGATGGCGATCCGCGCCGGACGGCTGAAAGCATGATGAAGTGGTCGGCGCAAAGTACCGAACCGCTGGCATCGTTGTTTGCCGAAATCTCCGCAGCCTTGCTGCGCGCCGAACCCTTGCTGACGGCCCGGTAAAGGCGAGGCTGTTTCTCAGGTTGTGTTACTTTAAAGACCCGACGCAGCGATCATCATGGCGAGCGCATCGGCCGTTTGCTTGTGCGCGTCGGCGGACAGCACCGCGACCAGTTTCCGCTCCGTCTCGGCATGATCCTTCATGGCCACGTCGGCTATTCTCAGGCCTTCCTCGGTGAGTTCGACGATGACGCCGCGTCCGTCGCGTTCGTCGGCCATGCGGCGGATAAGCCCGTCCTTTTCCATGCGCCTCAGCAGGTTCGACAGGCCGCCGGAAGACAGGAGAAGCGTTTCCAGAAGTTCGCCCGGAGACATGCGATAGGGACTGCCGGCAACGCGTAGCGTGGCGAGCACTGCATAGGTTGGATATTTCAACCCATGCCGTGCCAGCGTGCGGTCCACCGCGCGCAGGATGACATCGTGCAGATGCAGAATGCGGCCGACAATGGCCTTGCCGGAACAGTCGATGTCCGGGCGCTCGCGCTGCCACCGACTCATGCCGCGCGCGATAAGATCGTTTGCCCAGATTTCGGCGTGGTCAGCTTTCATTGTTTCTCCGGAAGCATCTTCAGCACCGGCATGCACCCTAGCGCGGACTGAAGACGATACAACATGGTTACCCTTTGAAGGCCATTCGCGCAATCTATCTTTCATTTTTCTTTCTTGAAAGATATTTTCTTCCATGTTACGTCGCTGGACCAGCGCAAGGCCCGAAGGCCGCGCGAGCCGATGGACGATAAAAGTCGCGTACCGGCATCCTCACATCGAATGGGAGCGAAAATGAAGATCACCAACCGCATTGCCAAAGCCGCCGCGCTTGCCGCCGTGGTGCTGCTGCCGTCGGCCGCACTGGCCGAGGAACTGGTCGTCGGCGCCTTTGGCGGTTCTTTCGCCGATAACGCCAAGGCCTGCTATGTCGAGCCCTTCGAGAAGGCGACCGGCGCAACCGTCACGCTCAAGCTGGCGAATTCCTCGCAGCATGCCGCCTCGGTTCGCGCGACCGCCGGCCAGTCCGACATGGACGTCGTCTTCATGGACGACGCCTTCGCCGCGCAACTCAAGAACGAGGGTCTGACCGAGAAGCTCGACCGCGCCAGGCTGACCCATGCCGACGAGATCGTTTCCGACGCCTGGGGCGTGGACGATTCCTACGTTGTGGCGATGCTGAGCGCGACCACCATCGTCTACAATCCGCAGACCGTGGCCACGCCGCCGACCTCGTGGAAGGACCTGTTCGGCCCGAAATATGCCGGCCGTGTCACCATCGGCGACATTTCCGGAACCACCGGCTGGCAGTTCCTGATGGCTGTCAACAAGATGGAAGGCGGCACGATTGACGACATCACGCCCGGCCTGAAGGCCATCAAGCCGCTGGCCCAGAATTCGGTGGTGCTCTACACGCAGGCTGACCAGGTGATCTCGCTGTTTGAGCGTGGCGAGGTGGACATCGCCGTGTGGTATCCGGATCGCGCCGGTGTTGCCGCGCAGAAGGGCCTGCCGGTGGCGGTCGCCTATCCGCAGGAAGGCGCTGTCGCCATCAAGCCGAGCGTGGTCATGCCCAAGGGCACGCAGAAGGGCGATCTCGCGCTGAAGTTCATCGATCAGGTGCTGTCGGCCGAAAGCCAGAAGTGCTTCTCCGAAGCCGCCTTCATCGGCTCGGTCAACAAGAACGTAAAGCTCTCCGACGAAGTGTCCAAGGTCGTCCCGACCGGGGATGTGGTCAGCAAGCTTCTGTTCCTCGACCCCAGCACCATGTCGCAGAAGCTGCCCGACTGGACGCGCCGCTGGCAGCGCGAAGTCGCGCGCTGACAAGCTTTGACCGGTGGCGGGCAGCCCCCGCCATGGAACCTCCGAGGTAGATCGTGAGCAGCCTGAAACTCGACCATCTCTCGAAGCACTATGGCGAGGCCGTGATCGTGCGCGACCTGTCGCTGGCGATCGGCAATGGCGAGTTCGTCTCGCTGCTCGGTCCGTCCGGGTGCGGCAAGACGACGGTGCTGCGCATGGTTGCCGGGCTGATCGCACCGACCGGCGGCAAGATCACCATCGGCGACCGCGACGTGACCACGCTGCCGCCGAACAAGCGCCGCATCGGGCTTGTGTTCCAGTCCTACGCACTGTTTCCGCACCTCACCGTGTTCGAGAATGTCGCCTTCGGCCTGCGTAGGCAGGGCGTGAAGGGCGCAGAGCTGGAAAAGCGGGTGAAGGATGCGCTGGCGCTGGTGCGGCTCGACGCCTTCGGCGATCGCTATCCGCGCCAGATGTCGGGCGGCCAGCAGCAGCGCGTGGCCATGGCGCGTGCCATCGCGCCGCGCCCCGACGTGCTGCTGTTCGACGAGCCGCTGTCCAATCTCGACGCCAAGCTGCGCGACGAGATGCAGATCGAGCTGAAGCGGCTTCAGCGCGAGCTTGGCATCACCACGCTTTTCGTGACCCACGACCAGGCCGAGGCGCTGTCGCTGTCGGACCGCGTCTGCGTCATGGCGCATGGCAATATCGAGCAGTTCGCCTCGCCCGAGGACATTTATCACCGCCCGGCGACCGCTTTCGTGGCGAGCTTCATCGGCAAGCCCAATCGTCTCACCGGCAAGGTCGCGAACCGAAATGGGGCAGGCGGCACTGTGGAGATCGGCGGCGGGTTGACGCTGAATGCCGACCGGCTCGACGCAGCCGCCGGCGACGCGGTCGAGCTGTTCCTGCGGCAGGAGGCGATCGAGCTGCGCACGACACCCGCAGAGGCTCCGACCAACTCCATTCCCGGCATGGTGCAACTGCGCTCCTTCTCGGGCGCTCATGTGCAATATGTCGTGCGCATCGGCGCCGACACCGAAATCGTGGTCGAGGCGCCGTCGAGCGGTGCTGCGAGCAATCTGGAACAGAATTCCTCTGTCTTCCTCGCGGTCGCGCCTGCCAATGTCTTTGCGCTGGCCGCAAAGGGGGCGCGGCCGTGAGCAACTGGAAGGCAGGCATCCTGCTGTTCGGGCCGCTGGCGCTCTTGCTCGTCGGCGTTTTCCTGATTCCGGTGCTGCTCCTGGCGCCGACCAGCTTTCACGAATATTCGCCCGGCATGGGCATCGTCGCGGACTCCTGGACGTTCGAGAACTACATCCGCATCGTTGCCGACGACTATTATCGCGAGGTCGTGTGGCGCACGCTCTATCTCGGGCTCGGCGTCACCGTCTCCTGTCTGCTGCTGGGCTATCCGGTGGCCTATCTCATCGTGCGCGGACCAGCGCGGCTGCGCCTGCCGCTGACGCTGCTGGTCATCTTCCCGCTGATGCTCAATCTCGTCGTGCGTTCCTTCGGCTGGATCGCGCTTCTGTCCAATCGCGGGCTGGTCAACAATTTCCTCATGCAGCTCGGCGTCATCGGCGCGCCGCTGAAGCTGATGTTCAACCTCACCGGCCTGATGATCGGCATGACCCACATCTACCTGCCTTTCATGGTGCTGATGCTGGTGGCCGCCCTGCAGAACGTGCCGCGCGATGTGGAAGCCGCTGCCGCCACGCTCGGCTCCAGCCGCAGGCATGTCTTTACCTCGGTAACGCTGCCGCTGACGGCGCCCGGCATCATCTCCGGCTCGATCCTGGTCTTCGTGCTGACCATCAGCGCGCTGGTCACGCCGCGCATGCTGGGCGGGCCGACCTACAAGGTCATGGCGACGCTGATCTATGACGAATACATGCAGCTTCTCGACTGGCCGAGCGGCTCGGCGCTATCGTTCTCGCTGACGGTTATCGCCATTGCCATCATCTGGGCTTCCAGCCGTATCACCAAACGCTGGGCGGGCATGGCATGAACGAGAGCAAACCGGGCTTCACCATCACCTCGATCGCGCTGCTGGTCATATTGTTCCTGCAGGTGCCGGTCATTGTCGTGGTGCTGGCGGCCTTCAGCACCACCTCCTACCTGACCATTCCGCCGCAGGGGCTGACCCTGAAATGGTTCGCCAAGGTGTTGAGCGACCCCGTCTATCTCGACGCGATCCGCATCAGCATCATCCTTGCGATGGGTTCCACGGTCATCTCGCTGGTGTTGGGCGTGGCGGCGGCTTACGCGCTGTTCAAGCGCATGCTGCCGGGCACCGAGGCGCTGACCTCGTTCCTGATGGCGCCGCTGATCTTTCCTTCGGTGGTCATTGGCGTGGCGCTGCTGCAATATTTCAGCCTGATCGGCTGGCGCGGCAGCTTCGCTTCTCTGCTGCTGGCGCATGTCGTCATCACCGTGCCCTATATCGTGCGCTCCGCGCTTGCGAGCCTTTCCGGCATCGACATGTCGGTGGAGGAGGCGGCGCGCGTGCTGGGCGCCAACGGCTTCACCGCCTTCCGGCTGGTCACGCTGCCACTGATCAAGCCCGGCCTCGTCGCGGGCGCGCTGTTTGCTTTCGTGACGTCGATGGAGAACGTACCTGTCACCATCTTTATCGCCAGCGCCAAGCAGACGACGCTGCCGATCCTCATCTTCTCCTCGGTGGAAATGGGCGTTGACCCAAGCATCGCCGCGGTCTCGACGCTGCTCATCGTGGCCACGGTTTTCGTGCTGTGGCTGGCCGAGCGCTGGACCGGCTTCCACCGCTTCATCTGATAGTAAAGCGAGTACCGACATGAGCTTGACGAGCAAGGGCTTTCCGCTGTTCCTCACATTCGATCTCGACGCCGAGACCATGTGGACGGCGCGCGACCCGTCCTATGCCTCGCGGCCGATCCTGATGTCGCAGGGCGCCTATGGCTGGAAGGTCGGCACCGGCCGCGTGCTGGAACTGCTGGCGCGCTACGGCGTCACCTCCACCTTCTTCGTGCCGGGTCTCGTCATCGACCAGCGGCCCGAACTGATGGAGCAGATCCTGAAGGCCGGCCACGAGATTGCCCACCACAGCTACAGCCACGCCTGGATTCTCAGCCTGACGCCCGAGCAGGAGCGTGAGGAGATGGAGAAGGGCATCGAGGCGATCCAGCGCGTTACCGGCCGCAAGCCGCGCGGCTGGCGCTCGCCCGCGGCCGAGATCAGCGCCGTCACCATGCCGATGCTCGTGGAATACGGTTTCGACTATTCCTCCAATTTCTTCGACGACGACTCGCCCTACCTGCACACGGTGGAAGGCAGGAAGACCGATATCGTCGAGTTGCCCTTCCGCTGGGTGCTCGATGACGCGCCGTTCTTCCAGTACTCCATCGTACTGCCCGGCCGCACCATGCAGGCGCCCTCGGCGGTGGCCGAGGTGTGGAAGTCGGAATTCGACACGCTCCATGCCGAAGGCCGGATGATGATGGTGGGCATGCATCCGCAGCTCATCGGCCAGCCCTCGCGGCTGAAGGCGCTGGAAGCGCTGATCGAGCACGCGCTGAGCCACCCGAACGTCTGGATCGGCCGCTGCGACGAGATCGTTGACGACATGCGCCCGAAGCTGAAGGCAGCCGGGCTGTGAACCAGGGGTTTGCAGGCCGCCGTATCGTCGTGACGGGGGCGGCGCAAGGCATCGGCCTCGCGACCGTGGAACGTTTCGTGACGGTCGGTGCGAAGGTCGGCTGCCTCGACCGCGATGCGCAGGCTCTGGCCGCGCTTGCCGAACGTTTCGACGCCGAATCCATCCACACGGTTGTTTGCGACGTGGCCGTTTCGGCCGAGGTGACGCGGGCCGTTGACGCCTGCGCGGCAATGCTTGGCGGGCTGGACGGCGTGGTCAATTCGGCGGGCGTCGATCTGGTGAGCCCGCTCGAGGCGATCAGCGACGACGACTGGGCGCGCATTTTTGCCGTCAATCTCAACGGTCCGATGCATGTCTGCCGCGCCGCCTTCCCGCATCTGCGCGCGGCAGGTGGCGGCACCATCGTCAATGTCTCGTCAGGCGCGGGGCTGCAGCCGCTGCGCCATCGCAGTGCTTATTCGGCGTCGAAGGCGGCATTGCAGATGTTCTCCAAATCGCTTTCCATGGAAGCTGCCGAATTCGGCATCCGCGTCAACACGGTCTGCCCCGGTGCCGTGGAAACGGCGCTGCTGCATTCCAGCATCACCGAGGATGCCGAGGCTGCCCTTGCCGCGATCCGCGACCGCTACGCGCTCGGCCGCATCGCCTCGCCGGACGAGATCGCGGCGGCGATCTTCTGGCTGTCGGGGCCGGAGTCGTCCTACGTCACCGGCACGGCCATGGCCGTCGACGGCGGCCGCACATTCCATTGATCTGGGGAACCGAGCCATGAGCGCAGGGACGGGTCGTTTCGAAGGCAAGCTGGCCATGATCACCGGTGCCGGCAATGGCATCGGCGCGGCGACGGCCCGGCGTTTCGTCGAGGAAGGCGCTTTCGTGGCCGCGATCGACCTCGACGCCGCCGGCTTGGCTGAGGGCCTGGGCGACCTGCCGCAGGGCCGCGTGCTGACCATGGCCGGCGACTGCACCGACGTCACTTTGCTGGAAGCCTTCCATGCGGCGGCGACGCAAAAGTTCGGACCGGTCGATATCCTCTTTAACAATGTCGGCCAGAGCGGCCGCGAGCGCTCCGCCCCCTTCCATGCATCGCAGGAAGATGTCTGGCGTTTTGTCTTCGAGGTTTCGCTGTTCAGCACCATGCGCTTGTCGCGGCTGGTGACGCCTGCCATGCGCGAGCGCGGCGGGCGCATCGTCAATATGTCGAGCGACGCAGCTTTCGTCGGCGATGCCGGGCTGGTGGACTATGCGACGGCCAAGATGGGTATTGTCGGCTTCACGCGCTCGCTGGCGCGCGAGCTGGCGCCGCATGGCGTCACCGTGAACGCGGTCGCGCCCGGCGCCATCCGCACCCGCGCGCATGACAAGATGCCAGTGCAGGTGCTGGACCGCATCAAGGCCGCGACCCCCACCGGCTTCGTCGGTGAGCCAGAGGACGTCGCCGGCGTGGTCTGCTTCCTCGCCAGCCAGGACGCGCGCTTCATCACCGGCCAGACGCTGCTGATCGACGGCGGCCGCTGGATGATCTGACCGAATTTTTTCCGCCGGAGGCCGCCATGACCGAGATTGCCGAACTTTCCGCCGTCGCGCTCGCTGCCGCGATCCGCGAAAAGCAGATTTCGCCGGTCGAGGCGGTGGATGCCGCCTTCGCACGCATCGAGGAACGCGCCGACCTCAACGCCTTCATGGCGCTGGCGCATGAGCGCGCCCGCGAGGAAGCCGAAGCTGCCGAGGCTGCCGTCATGCGCGGCGACGAGCTTAGCGCGCTGCACGGGTTGCCGTTCTCGGTGAAGGACCTGACTACCACCGAGGGCATCGCCACCACGCAGGGCTCGGCGCTCTATGCAAATCAGGTGCCAGCGGCGGATGCGGTCGGTGTGGCCCGCGCGCGGGCGGCGGGTGCTATCGTCATCGGCAAGACCACGACGCCGGAATTCGGCCACAAGCCGTTTACCGAAGGTCCGTTCTTCGGTCGCACGCTCAATCCGTGGAACGCGGACTACACCTGCGGCGGCTCCAGCGGCGGCGCGGCCGTGGCGGTGTCGGCCGGCATGGGGCCGCTGGCGCTCGGTACAGATGGCGGCGGCTCGATCCGCATCCCCGCTGCCTGTTGCGGTGTTGTGGGCCTGAAGGCGACGCTCGGCGTCATCCCCAATCTGCAGGCGCCCGATCTGTTCGGCGCGAATTCCTATGTCGGGCCGATGGCGCGCAACGTCGCCGACACGGCGATGATGTTCGACGTGCTGGCCGGACCCGACCGCCGCGACCCGTTTGGGCAGGCGGCAGCCGCGCCGATTGAACGCGATGCGGGAAAGCCGGTGCGCGTCGGTTTCCTGTTGAAATGCGGCAATGTCCTCGACCCGGAGGTCGAGGCCGCAACCGTCGCGGCCATGCGCAAGGCCGAGGCGCTGGGCATGCAGGTGGAGCCCATCGAGCTCGATTTCGTCTCGATGGAAGAGCCATTCCTGGTCGTGCTGCGCTCGCTGCTCTGGGCGCGCGTCGGCAAGGCGCTGGAACAGACGCCCGAAAAGCTCGATCCGACGCTGATCGAGACCATCAGGGCGGGCATGGGCTATACGGCGGCCGATCTCTGCGAGGCTCAGTTCGCCCGCACCGCCTGTTTCGGCAAGGTGCAGCAGGTGCTGGAGCGCTGCGACGTCATCGCCTCGCCGACGCTATCGGCCCCGGCGCTGCCGGTCGGGCTCGATCCGCTCGGTCGCGTCGAGATTGCGGGCCGCGATGCAGGTACCATTCGCGGCGCGTGGTATCCTTATACGTTCCCGTTCAACCTGACCGGTCATCCGGCGCTGTCCATCCCTTGCGGGCTGTCGTCCACCGGCTTGCCCATCGGCCTGCAACTGGTCGGGCGCTGGCACGAAGACCGTTTCCTGCTCGACTGTGCTGCGAAAATCGAAGAAGCGATCGGCTTTTCCGCTGCCCCTCCGTTGCCGGCGTGAAGCCGGGAAGGTCGCTATCCGACCTTTTCGACATAGTAACGTGGGATCGAACGGCGCTCGCGGTCGCGATAGAATTCGATGCAGAATTCCACGAAAGCCTTGAAGCGGCGCGAGACGTGGCGCCTGCGCGAATAGATCAGGTTGATTGCGGTTTCGGGCGAACGCCAGTCGGGAAGCACCGGCATCAAAAGATCGTTCTGGCACTCCGTCTCGACGAAGAAGCCGGGAAGATAGGCGATGCCTTCGCCGGCCACGGCGAAATATTTCAGCGTCCAGTAGTCGTTGGCCATGCAGGTGGCGGGCGGCAGGATATTCATATCCGAGCGCTCGCCTCTCGCCAGATACCAGGATTGCGGCCGCGTCGGCTGGCGGAAGATCAGCCCCCGATGCGTGGACAGATCATCGGGCATCTGCGGCGTGCCGTGTCGGGCCAGATAGGCGGGGCTTGCATAGAGGCCGTATGAGGCCGTCGCCAGCCGCCGGCTGATATAATCGACATCCGATGGCTCGCCCCAATGGAAGATGCCGTCCAGCGCCATTTCCGTGACATCGGTGAAAGGCTGGTGCGTGGTCAGGAACACCACGTCGAGCGCGACCTGCGGATATTGCTGGCGGAAGGCGTAGAGCAGTTCCGAGGTGATGGTGGTGCCGAACTCACCGGTGGAGCCGACACGCAGCGTACCCGCCACCTCCTGGCGCATCTCCGCCATGGCGGTCGCGGCGTCGTCGCAGCTTGCCTGGATGCGCCGCGCATGGCGCAACAGTTCCGAGCCCGCGTCGGTGACATGCAGATGATGGCCCTCGCGCACGAACAATTCCACGCCGAACTCGTCCTCCAACTGTCTGATCCGGTGGCTGATCGTGGATTTCGGCAGCCGGTGCAGTCGCGCCGCCGCCGAAATGGAGCGGGCGTCGGCCACTTTCACGAAGCAATCGATGACGGAAAGGTCCATGCGCGGCTCACTTTTCGTTCAAGAAATTGGACGATCTGTCCCACAAATATCCAGTTTCGGCCAGTTGTGCAAACGATCCGCTGTCGAAATACTCCCGGCCAAACTAGGGAGACTCTCAAGTGACGGATATTCGGGAATTCATTCGTGCGGCATCGGGCAAGGAGGCCAAGGCAACGCTGGCGGTTCGCGGCGGACGGCTGGTGAATGTCGTATCGGAAGAAATCTATCAGGCCGACATCGCGATTTATGGCGAGCGCATCATTGCGGTGGGCGACATTTCCGACCACATCGGACCCGACACGAAAATCGTCGACGCCACCGGCAAATATCTCGCGCCCGGCATGATCGACGGTCATCTTCATGTCGAGTGCTCGAAGCTGTCGCTGACCAGCTTCGCCAAGGCCGTCGTGCCGCTCGGCACCACCTCCATCGTTTCGGGCCTCGACCAGATCATCGTCGTGGGCGGCCCGGATGCCGCGCGCGAATTCCTCGATGAAGCCAAGCAGACGCCGCTGAAAGTGTTCTGGGGCGCGCCGTGCAAGACGCCCTACACCATGCCGCGCTCGACCGTCGGCCATTACTTCGGCCCGGAAGACCATCTCGCCACGCATCACTGGCCCGAATGCGTCGGCATCTGGGAGACGGTGCGCGAATTCATTCAGGAAGAAGACGCGGACGTGCTCAAGGCGCTGGAGATTGCCGAGACGAGCCGCCTGCCGGTGCTGGGCTGCTGCCCGATGACGCGTGGCGCGCGCCTCAACGGCTACATGCAGTCGGGCGTGCGCGCCGACCATGAAAGCTACACGCCGGAGGAAATGCTGGAGAAGCTGCGCGCCGGCATGCATGTCGTGGTGCGCGAATCCTCCATCTCGCACTTCCTCAACGACAATCTGCGCATCGTCACCGAGATGGGCGTGAAGGCCCTGCGCCGCATCAGCTTCTGCACCGACGACGTGGTGGCAAGCGACATCCTTTCGCGTGGCCATCTCGACAACATGGTGCGTATGGCGATCGCCATGGGCATTTCGCCGATGGCGGCGATCCAGATGGCGACCATCAACGGCGCCGAGGCGCTGCGCATCGACCACAAGGTGGGTTCGATCTCGCCCGGCCGCATCGCCGACATCCTGATCGTCGACGACCTGCGCAATTTCGGCGTCGAAGCCGTCATCGCCAATGGTGCGGTAGCTGCGCGCAACGGCAGGATGGCAGTTGAACTGACTCCGCCGGTGCGTAGCGAGGCGCTGCTGAAGTCGGTGAAGGTCAAGCCGGTCACCGCCGACGAAATCGCCCTGCCTTACGCGGGCAGCGGCGACGCCGCCGACGTGCTGGCCATCGCCGTGACGCCGGAGAAGATCTTTGTGCGAACGCGCCGCGACGTGAAGCTGCCGGTCAGGGATGGCAAGGTGCTGGCCGATCTCGACCAGAACGTCCAGTACGTCACGGTCGTTGAACGCTATGGCAAGACGCAGAACCGCCCGGTCGCCTTCACGAGCGGCTTCAACCTGAAGACGGGCGCTATCGCCAGTTCAACCGCGCCGGACGACAACAACATCATCTGCATCGGCGCCAATCCCGAGGACATGGCCGTCGCCATCAACCACCTCATCGCCAACAATGGCGGCCAGGTGGTGGTGAAGGACGGCAAGGTCATCGAGTTCCTGCATCTGCCCATCGGCGGCATCGTCTCCGACATCGACCCGCAGGAAATGGCCGCGCTCGAAACCCGGCTGGACGACGCGGCGCGTGCGCTGGGCTGCGATCTGCCATGGCCGTTCATGTACATGTTCGTGCTGCAGATCACCGCGATCCCGGATTATGCGATCACCGATCTCGGCGTGGTCGATTGCGTCAATCTCGAGGTCATCTCGCCGCTTCTGCCGGAAGCCGGCGCATCGGCCAGGCCGATCGCGGCGGAGTAAGGGGATCATTGTGCGGCTCGATGAAGTTCAATAAAGGGGAGGAGAAATGAACTATCAATCGAACGTCGCGGCGAGCGCCGGAAGCCAGGAAAAATCCTGGCTTCATGGTTTTCTCGACCGTTTTTTTGAGATCAGCCGCTACGGATCGACGGTCCGTACCGAGATCATCGCCGGCCTGACGACATTTCTGGCGGCGTCCTATGTCATCGTCGTCAATCCCTCGATCCTGCAGCACGCCGGAATTCCGTTTTCGGCGGGCGTCACCGCGACCGTGCTGGTGAGCTTCATCGGCAGTTGCGCCATGGGCCTCTATGCGCGAAGCCCGATCCTCGTTGCGCCCGGCATGGGCATCAACGCGCTGTTCGCCTACACGATGGTGATCGGCGCCAAGGTGCCGCTGGAGATCGCGCTGGGTTGCGTGCTCTGGGCCGGCGTCCTGTTCACCATCCTCGCCGTCCTCAACCTGCGCACGGCGGTTATCGAGGCAATCCCAGCCGATTTGCGCTATGGCATAGCCTGCGGCATCGGTCTTTTCATCGCGCTGATCGGGCTGGAGAACGCGAAGTTCATCGTCGCCAACCCCGACACCATCGTGGGCCTGACGAGTTTCAACCCCGTCACGCTGACCTTCATCGCCGGCTTCATCGTCACCGTTGCGCTGGTGGTGCGCCGCGTGCCCGGCGCGATGATGGCGGGCATGATCATCACCACGCTCCTTGCCATTCCCATCGGCCGCTGGTGGGGCGACGGCAGCGCCTTCTGGCCGGATACGCCCGACCTGCACACGCTGGTCAACTGGGACGGGCTCTTCGCCGCGCCGGACTTCAGCTTCGTCGGCAAGATCGACGTGATGGGCGCGTTGCAGGTTGCCTATGCACCGTTCATCTTCGTGTTCCTGTTCACGAATTTCGTCGAGGCGCTGTCGACCTTCCTCGGGCTTGCGGAAGCCGCGAACCTGAAGGATGAGGACGGCATGCCGCGTAACGTGAAGGAATCGATGCATGTCGATGCCGTTGCAGCACTTATTTCCGCTCCTCTCGGCACCAGTCCGGCAACTGTCTATCTGGAATCGGGCGCGGGCATCCAGCAGGGTGGACGCACGGGTCTCGTGGCTCTCGTCTCCGGCCTTCTGTTCCTGCCCTTCCTGTTCCTGTCGCCGCTGCTCTCGCTGGTGCCGGCGATCGCCACCGCGCCGGTGCTGATCCTGACCGGCCTGTTCATGTCCGAGCCCATGGGCCGCATCAACTGGTCGAGCATCGAGGACGCCATCCCCGCCTTCCTGGCGATCGTGCTGATCCCGCTCACCTTCTCCATCACGCTCGGCCTGTCGCTCGCCATCATCGGCTTCGTCGTGCTGAAGCTGGTGGCCGGCAAGGCGCGCGAGGTGAGGCCGGTCATGTGGTTCGTGGCCGTGCTTGCCGCCATCCTGGTGATGCAGGTCCAATACTGAACACGAAGGGCGGGCTCGCGTTGCGAAGCCCGCCCTTATTCCATCCGCGACTTGAAAGGACATGCAGGACATGCTGCAGCCATGGTTTGAAACCGCCCCGCGACTGGTCGACGTGGCGATGGGGCGCACGCCGGCCGATCTGGTGATCCGCAATGGCCGCTGGGTCAACGTCTATTCCGGCGAGATCGTGCCCAACACGGACATTGCCGTTTGCGCCGGCCGCTTCGCCTATGTCGGGCCTGATGCCAGCCACACGATCGGCGAGGGCACCAAGGTGGTCGATGCGGCCGGGCGCTATCTCGTGCCGGGTCTGTGCGACGCCCACATGCATGTCGAAAGCGGCCTGGTGACGGTGACGGAGTTCGCCCGCGCCGTCATTCCGCACGGCACCACCACCATGTTCATCGACCCGCACGAAATCGCCAACGTGCTCGGCCTTGCCGGCGTGAAGCTGATGAACGACGAGGCACAGAGCCTGCCCATCAACATTCTCGTACAGGTGCCGAGCTGCGTGCCGAGCGCGCCGGGGCTGGAGCGCGCGGGCGCCGAACTCAGCGCTGATGACGTGCGGCAGGCGCTGGGCTGGCCCAACGTCATCGGCCTCGGCGAGATGATGAATTTTCCCGGCGTCGCCGCCAACGATGCCAAGATGGTGGCCGAGATTGCGGCCACGCAATCCGCGCGCCTGACGGTGGGCGGGCACTATGCCTCGCCGGACCTCGGCCGCGCCTTCCATGCCTATGCTGCCGGTGGTCCTGCCGACGACCACGAGGGCACCACGGTCGACGACGCCATCGCCCGCGTGCGGCAGGGCATGCGCGCCATGCTGCGCCTCGGCTCGGCCTGGTATGACGTCGCCGCGCAGGTGAAAGCGATCACCGAACGCGGCGTCGACTCCCGCAATTTCGTGCTTTGCACCGACGACAGCCATTCCGGCACGCTGGTCAATGACGGTCATATGAACCGCGTGGTGCGCCATGCCATCGCGCAGGGGCTGAAGCCGATCACCGCGATCCAGATGGCAACGCTGAACACCGCTCAGCATTTCGGGCTCGAACGCGAGCTGGGTTCGATCGCGCCGGGCCGCCGCGCCGATCTCATCATCACGTCGGACCTCGCAGAACTGCCGGTCGAAATGGTGTTCGCGCGCGGTGAACTGCTCGCCGAGGGCGGCAAGCTTGCCGCCGACATTCCGGCCTATGACTATCCGGATAGCGCCAAGAACACGGTGAAGCTCGGCAAGAAGCTGACCGCCACCGATTTCGACATTGCCGCTCCGGGCGCATCCGAGGTGAATGTGCGCGTGATCGGTGTGGTCGAGAACCAGGCGCCGACCAGGGCGCTGGAGCGCAAGCTGCAGGTCGCGAACGGGCTGGTGCAGATGGACCGCGCCAATGACGTCTGCCAGATCGCGCTGGTCGAGCGCCATCGCGCCACCGGCGAGGTGGTCAACGCCTTCGTCTCCGGCTTCGGCCACACGAAGGACTGCGCCATGGCCTCCACCGTGGCCCATGACAGCCACCACATGATCGTGGTGGGCACCAACAAGGCCGACATGGCGCAGGCCGCCAACCGCCTGCAGGAGGTCGGCGGCGGCATCGTCATGATCTCCGGGGGCAGGGAGCTGGCGCTGGTCGAACTGCCGGTCGCGGGACTGATGTCGGACGAGCGCGCGGAAGTTGTGGCGGTCAAGGCGGGCCGGCTGGTTGAAGCCATGCGCGAATGCGGCTGCGAACTCAACAACGCCTATATGCAGCACTCGCTGCTGGCGCTGGTGGTCATCCCTGAACTGCGCATTTCCGACATGGGCCTGATCGACGTGACGAAATTCGCCAGGACGGACGTCATCATCGCCTGATGATTGCGCTGCCGGCGGCGTCCCTTCGCGCCGCCGGCAGCGCGCTCTCGGCACTGGTATTCCCTGCTCGCGGCCTGGCGCGAGTCAAACGCCCCACGCGCGCCCACGACACCGCCCGGCTGGTCATAGCCTCGCCGGATTCCCTCCGGAGGCTGGTGCTTCTGACGTCACGTCAGCCTGCTTTTCTCGCTGAGAAAAATCAATCAAGACTTTGATTTTATTTGCATGTCGTAAGCCCGGAAATTTTTCTGCGGCAAACGATCGACTCCGTCTTGTTTTCCGGGATTCAGGCTGTACAGTTGACTGGACAAGTTTGGAGATGACCGATGGCCGCCGGTGCGCGCGATCGAGAAGGACCGCTCTATCTGCAGATCGCGGACCGGTTGCGCGAGGACATCGCCGCACTCGGTGAGGGCGCCCGTATCCCAAGCGAGCCGCAGCTCGCGCGCGATTGGGGGGTCAGCCGCTTCACGGTGGCCAAGGCCGTTGAGCAACTCGTCGACGAGGGGCTCATCACGCGCCGGCAAGGCAGCGGTTCCTTCGTGGCGGCAGCACCGTTGCGGCGCCAGCCTGGCTATCTGCTGAGCTTCACCGAAGCCGTGGAAGCTGCCGGCCACACGGCAACTCATCAACTTCTGGCATTCGAGGAGGCTTCGTGGCAGCCCGACCTGCCATATCCCGAAAACGCCGCGCTCATCCATCTCGACCGCCTGCGCCTCGTCGATGGCAAGGCCGTGGCCCGTCATCGTTCAGTGATCTCGGCCGAGCTTGCCCGGCTGACCGGCCTGACGCGCGAAGTCGCGTCACTGCCGTCCTTCTCGCTCTATCGCTTTTTCGAGGAGCACAGCTTTTCGGTTCGCAGTGCAACCGAGCGGCTGGTGGCGCGTGCGGCCGCGCCGGAAGATCGCAAGCTGCTCAATCTCGGAGGCGACGCTGTCGTCGTCGCCGTCACCCGCCATTCCTTCGCCGCCGACGGCACGCTGCTCGATGCCGTCGATGCCATCTATGACGCGCGCCGCTACTCCTATGAGGCCACGCTCGTCAGGCAGCCGCGAAACAACGGATCCAACACGGAGACACACAATGAAAACCAGTTCGATGGCGCTCGCGGCCACGATGGTCCTCGCCTCGGTCCTTGGCACGGCTAGCGCCCGCGCCGAAGACAAGCCGGTTGCCCTCATCGTTTCGCAGGGCGGCCTTGGCGACCAGTCCTATAACGACCTTGGCCATGCCGGCTTCCAGCGCGCGCTGAAGGAGACCGGGCTGGCCGGCAAGCCGGTCGAATCCAAGGAAGTGGTGTCGCAGGCGACCGAAATCCTGCGCCGTGCCTCGGATGCCGATTTCGGCCTGATCGTCGATCTCGAATACGCTCATGGCGAGCCGATGCTGGAAGTCGCCAGGGACTATCCCGACACGAAATATGTGATCCTGAACCAGGTGCGGGAGGGGGCCAACATTGCCTCCGTTCTGTTCCAGGAGCAGGAAGGCTCATACCTTGCCGGTACGCTCGCCGCTCTGGTCACGACCGACACTTCCATCAAGGGCATCAACGACAAGCCGGTCATCGGCGTTATCGGCGGCACCAAGTCAGCAGGCATCGACAAGTTCATCGCCGGCTACATCCAGGGCGCCAGGGCATCCAATCCCGATATCGTGGTAAAGGTCGCCTATTCGAACAATTTCGGTGATCCGGCGGTCGGCCTGCAAATGGCCAAAGCCATGATCGAGGAAGGTGCCGATATCATCTATCACGTTGCCGGCGGCACCGGCATGGGCGTCATCCAGGCGGCCAGGGAAGCCGGCGTCTATGCCATCGGCGTCGATACCGATCAGGACGGCATCGCGCCCGGCAATGTGCTGACCAGCATGGTCAAATACACCGACGTCGCCGTGGAAACGGTGATGAAGGACTATGCCGCTGACAAATTCCCCGGTGGACAGACCCTGTCGCTCGGGCTCAGGGAAAACGGCGTCGGGCTGTCCGAGATGAAATACACCAGGGACCTGATCCCGGCCGCGACCCTCGAAAAGGTCGAGGCCGCGAAGCAGGATATCCTGTCGGGCAAGGTCAAGGTCTGGAATGTGGTCGACCAGGGCTACCCGGACTTCATGAAATAAGCACCCGCAACTTTTCAAGAGCAGTCCATGTCTACGGCTGAAACTTTGCCGGACGTGTCGATCCGTCTGGGCGCGCAGGGCGTTACCCGGAGGTTCGGCTCGCTCGTCGCCAACGACCGCATCACCTTCCGGGCAACGCGTGGAACCATCCATGCCATTGTCGGCGGCAACGGTGCGGGCAAGTCCACGCTCATGCGCATCCTGCAGGGCATGGACCGCCCCGACGACGGCGTCGTCGTTGTCGATGGCGTGCCCACCGTGTTCCTCGGGCCGGCCGATGCGTTCTCGCGGGGCATCGGCATGGTGCATCAGGAGTTCATGCTGGTGCCGGGGCTGACGCTTCTGGAAAATCTCGTGCTGGCGCACGAGCCCACCGAGGGGCTCGGCCGCATCGACCGCAAGGCGGCCCTGGAAGCCGCGCGCAAGCTGGAGCGGGAAGCCGGGGTCACGCTCGACTGGGACATGCCGGTGGACGACGCGCCGGTGCATGTGCGCCAGATCGTCGAAATCCTGCGGCTGCTCTATCGCGGCGCGGACGTGCTTATTCTGGACGAGCCGACGGCCGTGCTGGCGCCGGCGCAGGTGCAGGAACTCATCGTTCTCCTGCGCAAGCTTCGCGCCGAGGGCCGTACGATCCTCTTCATCAGTCACAAGCTGGACGAGGTGATGGCGCTGGCCGACGAGATCACCGTGATCCGCGCCGGGCAGGTCATCGCGACCATCACGACCGCCGACACGACCAAGGCCGACCTTGCCGAAATGATGATCGGCGAAATCCTCAGCAAGCCGGACGCCCGCCCGACCGCCGTGGGCCAGCCGGTGCTGGAAATCCGTGGCCTTGCAGCGCGCGATGCACGACGCACCCTGCGCCTGAAGGAACTCAACCTCGATATTCGAGCTGGCGAGATCGTCGGCATTGCCGGCGTGGCGGGCAACGGACAGGACGAGTTGATCGCCGCCGTGACCGGTCTTGGTCGCATCGAGCGGGGTCAGATCAGGCTCGATGGCAAGGATGTCACCAGGCTCGACCTGCGCGCCCGGCGTGAACGCGGCCTGAGCTATCTCAGCCCCGACCGCGCGGCGGAAGGGCTGTGCCTGACTGCGCCGATCTCGGAAAATCTCGTTGCCGGCCGGCATCGCTCGCCTGGGCTGTGCAAATGCGGCCTGCTGCAGCAGGGCACCATCAAGAGCCATGTCGAGACGCTGCTCGACCGCTTCTCCGTCAAGCGCGCCTCGGCTTCCCTGCCGATCGGCAGCCTGTCGGGCGGCAACCAGCAGCGGGTCGCCATGGCGCGTGAACTCGATGGCGGCCCGAAGCTGCTGCTCGCCTGCCAGCCGACGCGCGGCGTCGATATTCGCGGCATCGCCTTCATCCATCAGTGCCTGCTCGACTATCGCGAGGCAGGCGGGGCGGTGCTTGTGATTTCGGAAGAGCTGGAAGAACTCATCGCGCTCTCGGACCGCATCGTCGTTCTCTATGACGGCCGCGTCACCGGCGAGGTCGCGCGCGGCTCGGCAGAGATCGAGGAACTGGGCCGCATGATGCTGGGCGAAACCCGTGAGGAGGTCGCCGCATGAGCACCGTTGCTTCTTCCGCTCGCCCGGTGTCCGGCATCGGCTGGCGCGATGTCGCGCTGGCTGTCGCGCCGCTGGTTCTTGCGCTGATCGTCGCCGCTGTCGTGCTCGGAAGCGCCGGGCACAATCCGCTCGAAGTCTATTGGCTGCTGCTGCAGGAATCCTTTGGCGGCGTGAAGCGCATCGCCGCGACCGTCGCCGCCTCCACGCCGCTGATCCTCACCGGTCTTGCGACGGCGGTGGCCTTCCGCACAGGCGTGTTCAATGTCGGCGTCGAGGGCTGCGTGCTCGTCGGCGGGCTGGCCGCTGCCTTTGTCGGTTTCACCTATGTCGACCTGCCCGCCGCCCTGTTGCTGCCGCTGGCGCTGGGCGCTGCCGTTGTTGCCGGCACGCTGTGGATGCTGGTGCCGGCAGTGCTTAAGGCCCGTCTCGACGTGGACGAGGTGGTGACGACACTGATGCTCAATTTCATCGCCATCGGCCTCACAGCCTGGCTGGTCAACGGCCCGCTGCTGGCGCCCGGCTCGGCCAATTCGGCCACGCCCATGGTGGTCGAGGCCGCGCGCCTGCCGAGGCTCATGCCGCCTTCCACGCTCAATGCCGGCTTCCTCATCGCAATGGCGCTGCTGGTGCTCTACTGGCTGTGGGGGCGTGGCACCGCGCTCGGCCTCGAAACCCGGCTCGCCGGCCTCAACCCGCGCTTTGCCATCGCCTCGGGCATCAATGTGCCGATGCTGATCGTGAAGATGATGCTGCTTTCGGGCGCCATTGGCGGTCTTGCCGGCGGCATCCAGGCGCTGGGCACGGTCAACCGCTTCGTCGTGGGCTTCTCGCCGGGCTACGGTTTCACCGGCATCGCGGTGGCGCTGCTGGGGCGCGGCTCGGCCATCGGCATCCTGCTGGCTGCCCTGCTGTTCGGCGCCCTGGCGACGTCTGGCGCGACCATCCAGCTCTTCAGCGACGTACCGATCGAGATCGTCAACATCCTGCAGGGCACGGTGATGATCTTCGCGGTCGCCCGTTTCGGCTGGCTCCTGAAAAACCGGCGGAGCGGCAAATGATCGACAACGTCATCCATGCGGCGTTCGTCATGACGACGCCGATCCTGCTCGCGGCACTTGGCGGGCTGGTCAACCGCATCGCGGGGCTGGTCAATATCGGTCTCGATTCCATGATGCTGGCGGGGGCGCTCCTCGGGCTGATCGTCGCCTCCCAGACCGGAAGCTGGCCGGCGGCGCTGATCGCTGCCGCTTTCGTCGGCGGCTTCCTTGGCCTCTTGATGTCGCTCACCGTCACCCGGCTGGAGGCCAATGAAATCATCGTCGGCCTTGGCTTCAACATCGCGGTTGCCGGGCTGGTGCGCTTCTTCCTGAAGAGCTGGTACGGCACTTCGGGCACGCTTAGCCTGCCGGAGGTGGCGATGCTGCCACGCATCCACATTCCGGTGGTGGCCGACATTCCGGTGCTGGGCGCGATCCTGTCGGGTCACGACCCGCTTACCTGGGCGGCGTGGCTGCTAGTGCCGGTGACGGCGTGGTTCCTGGCGCGCACGCGGCTGGGCTTGCGCCTGCGCGCGGCAGGTGCGGCCCCGCAAGCCGCGCGGGCGCTCGGCCTCAACCCGCTCAACCTGCGCGATGCCTCCACCGTCTTTGCCGGCATGATGGCGGGACTGGCGGGCGCTTATCTGTGCATCGGCGTGGTCGGCATCTTCAATGAAGGCATCACCGCCGGACGCGGCTTCCTCGCGCTCGCCGCCTTCTATTTCGGCCGCAACCGGCCGTGGGCGACCGCGCTCGGCGCGCTGCTCTTCGGCCTCTTCGACGCGGTCCAGATCCGGCTGCAGGGCAGGGGCCTGCCGGCGGAACTGGTGCAGACCCTGCCCTACGTCATGGTCATCGTGATCCTCACGCTGGTCGCCATCACAGTCAAACGCGCGCGGAACAAAGGAGCCTGACATGGTCGAAAAAGAAAAGACCGCGCTCATCCTCGTGGATGTCATCAACTCGTTCTTCGAGCCCGGCCAGCCCAACTACTATGCCGGCGTCGAAAACGTGCTGGAGCCGATGCGCGCGCTGCTCAAGACCGCCCGCGAGTCGGGAACCATCGTCGTGCATGCGGTGGAAAAGCACCGGCCCGAATTCCACGATTTCGAATGGCGAAAACTGCCGATTCACCACCTGGAAAATGCGCATGACGCCGCCTTTTTTGATGATTTTCGGCCCGAAGGACCGCGCGAAACGATCATTTTCAAGCGCCGTTTCAGTGCTTTTTTCGCCACCGACCTCGCATTGTTCCTGCATGAGCAGAAGGTGACGCGCGTGGTGATTGCGGGCGTCAAGACCAATGTCTGCATCCGCGCCACCGCGCAGGATGCCTTCGCCAGCGGCTTCGAGCCCGTGGTGCCGCGCGAGGCGACGAACTCGAACCGGCCGCATCTGGCCGAAGCATCCCTTGAGGACATCGACCGCTATATGGGCCGCGTCGTGCCGCTCGGGGACGCGCTCGGAATGCTGGCATGACGACCATTGCGATCACCGGCTACGCCAGCCTCGACCATGTGGCGGTCCTTGACGGGACGCCGCAGGCCGGGCGGACGACGACCATCCTGCAACGTCCGCAGGACGGCTGGCCGCGCCTTGGCGGCGGGCCCGCCTTCGTCGCCATGGCGTTGACGGCGGCGGGTATCGAAAGTGCCGTTCCGGTGAGCTGGATCGGCGACGATGCGGCCGGCCAGACCTATCGCGACCAGCTCACGGCCAAAAACGTTTCGGGCGAGGGGCTGGAGGCGATCGCCGGCGCGCGCACGCCCGTCTCGGTTCTGGCCTATGAGCCCGATGGCGGTTGCATCTGCCTTTACGACCCCGGTATGCCGGCGGGTCTGACATTGTCGCCCGCGCAAAGGGATTTGCTCGCAAAGGCAGACTGGGTCTGTGTCACCATCGGGCCCTCGGCGGTCAATGACGCGGTACTCGACACCATCGGCGAGGCCACGCGCCTTGCCTGGGTGGCAAAGCATGATCCGCGCGCCATGTCGGCGGCGCAGGCCGCACGCTTTGCCGCGCGCGCCGACCTCATCTGCTTCAGCCACGCCGAAAGCGCCTTCGTTCAGGCGGCACTCGCCGAGGCCGGACAGGCGCGGCCGGGCCGCATCCTCATCGAAACGCGTGGCCGTCAGGGCGCGGCCATCACGCGCGACGGGCAATCCACCGAGATTTCCGCCGAACCGATTTCCGTCACCGATCCCACCGGTGCGGGCGACAGCTTTGCCGGCGGCGTGCTGGCCGCGCTCGCCATGGGCGAGACCGGTCCCGAGGCCATCGTGCGCAGCGGCCATGCCGCGGCACGGCGCCTGCTTCTGGCGCGCCAGATTTCCGAAAATGAAAGTGCATTGAGAGAATGACCAAGCAAGACGAAAAGACCAACACCGCCTGGTATATCGGCGCAAAACGCGATCAGGTTGGCAGCGGCGCCATTCTCGTCGGGGATCCGGCCCGCATCGACCGTATCGCGGAACATATGACGGACGTCGAATTCCTGCCGGAAAACCGCGGCCTGCGCACTGTCACCGGCACGCGCAACGGCCAGCGCATCACCGTCAGCGCCTTCGGCATGGGCGCGCCGATCGCCACGATCGTCATGCATGAGTTGTTCGCACTTGGCGTTCGCAGCTTCCTGCGCATCGGCACGGCCATGGCGGTGCCGCCGGCAAAGCTCGGCGATTTCGTGCTCGCCGATGGCGCGCTGCGCGCCGAAGGCACCTCCGGCACCTATGCGCCGCTCGGCTTCCCGGCAATGGCCGATTTCGACCTCAACGCGGTCCTGCGCCAGCGGCTCGCCGCTTCCGCGCGCAAGTGGCACGCCGGCGTCTACGGCACCTATGACGGCTTCTACACCGAGATGTTCGGTCTTTCCGGCGAGCGCCGGGCGATGATCGACACGCTCAAGCAGGACATCCAGCGCATGGGCCTGATCGGCACGGATATGGAAACCTCGGCGCTGCTGGTGGCTGCGCGCGTGCTGGGCGCCAGCGCCTCCACGCTCTGCATCGCCACCGTCGATGCCTTTACCCAGACCAAGATCGATGACGCCGCGATGGCAGTGGCCGAGCGCGAACTGTTCGACGTCGCGCTGGATTCGATCGCTGAATTTGCAACGAAGAAGAATGAGGTGACGCAATGACGTCGATGGTCGACCGTTATTTCAACAATCTGGCCGAACGGCTCGAAAAGGTCCGCGCCACGCAGGCCGCCGCAATCGATCAGGCCGCCGAGCTGTGCGCCAGGAGCATCGCCGCCGACAAGCTGGCCTTCACCTTCGGTACCGGCCACGGCGCGCTGCCCGCGCTGGAAAGTTTCCCGCGCACCGGCACCATCGCCGGCTTCCGCCCGATCGTGGAAAGCACGATGATCTCCTTCCACCGCGTGCTGGGCGACATGGGCGCGCGACAGTACCGCTTCATCCACGCCGTTGAAGGCTACGGCAAGGCGATCCTCAACTCGCACCAGATCGACCCGCAGGACACGATGGTGCTGTTCTCGCACTCCGGCATCAACGCCGTGATCCTGGACATCGCGCTCGAATGCAAGGAGCGCGGCCTGAAGGTGATCGGCGTGACCTCGCTGCCGCATTCCAGCGTCACGCCCTCGCGCCACTCGTCGGGCAAGCGCCTGTTCGAGGTGGCCGACGTGGTCATCGACACCGGCATCCCGAAGGCCGACGCCGCGCTGAAGATCGACGGGCTGGAGCATCCGGTCGGCGCTAATTCGACCAGCGTCACCATCGCCATCGCGCACGCAATCGTTGCGACGACGGCCGAGAAGCTGGTGCAGCAGGGTGTCAAGCCCTTCGTGATGGTCAATCCAAACACGACCAGCAAGGAAGAAGCCAACAAGCAGAACGACCTCAACTATGAGGAACTGTGGCGCAGGCTGAAGTCGCGGTGAGCATGATGGAGAGAGGTCTTTTCATCGGCGGCACGTGGCGCGAAGCCAGCAATGGCGACCGCCTCGAAATCCGCGATCCGGCGACCGGCGAGCTGGTCGGCTCCAGCGCTCTGGCGACGCGTGCGGATGTCGATCTGGCGGTTGCCGCCGCAACCCGCGCCCTGCCGGGCTGGGCAGGCACCCATGCCGACCAGCGGGCAAGAATCCTGCACCGCGCGGCCGACCTGATCAGCGAACGCATCGACGCGATCGCCGCGATGTTGACGCGCGAGCAGGGCAAGCCTGTGCCGGATTCGCGCAAGGAAATCGCCTTCGGCATCGAGGTGATCCGCTACTACGCCGAGGAGGGCCGCCGCCTCGGCGGCTCGCTGCGCCCCTCGTCGCGCTCCGACATCAAGAGCATGGTGACGACCGCGCCGGTCGGCGTCGTCGGCGCCATCGTGCCGTGGAACTATCCGGTCGATCTCTATTGCTGGAAGATCGCGCCGGTGCTGGCGGCCGGCTGCACGCTGGTGGCCAAGCCGCCGCACGAGACGCCGATGGCGATTGCAATGGTGGTGCAGTGCTTCATCGAGGCCGGCGTGCCGGAAGGCGTGGTCAACGACATTCCCGGCACCGGTCCGGAAGTGGGCGCGGCATTGGCCGAGCATCCCGATATCCGCATGATCACGGCGACCGCCTCGGTTCCGGCCGGGCAGTCGATCATGCGCGCCGCCGCCGGCAATCTGAAGCGGCTGTCGCTGGAGCTTGGCGGCCAGAGCCCGTTCGTGGTTCTGGACGATGCCGACCCGGTCGAGGCGGCGGCTGCCGCCGCGCGCCGCTCCTTCTCCAATATGGGGCAGATCTGCATCGCGGTGAACCGCATCCTCGTCTCGAAGGGCATCCACAAGGAGTTCGTCGAGGCGCTGGTGGCCGAAACGCAGAAGATCAAGCTCGGCAATGGCAGCCTGCCCGGCGTGCTCTATGGCCCGATGCTGCATGAGGGCGTTCGCCAGCGCGTGACAAGCCACATCGAGGACGCGGTCGCCAAGGGCGGCAAGCTGCTCGTTGGCGGAAAGATCCCGGCCGGCGAGGAATATGCCAAGGGCTTCTTTTATGAGCCGGCGCTGATCGACAACGCGCCCGACAATGCGCTCGCGCTGACGGAGGAAACCTTCGGCCCGCTCGCCGCCATCCGCCAGGTCGCCGACGACGCCGAGGCGCTGCGGGTCGCCAATGCGCTGCCTTTCGGTCTCGCGGCTTATGTCTATTCGCGCGACCTGGAACGCGCCTGGGCGCTTGCCGACAGGATCGAGGCCGGAGCCATTGGCGTGAACGTCAATGACACGACCGAACTTCAGGCGCCGTTTGGCGGCTGGAAGATGAGCGGCATGGGCCGCGAGCTTGGGCCGGAAGGTTTGGGGGCATTCCGTGAATCCAAACACATCAAGATGCGCGTGCGTTCGTTGACCGCGTAGGCGCGCGCGCCCGTGGACCGGCGCTTCGGCGCCGGTTCACCTATCTTCGAAGTTGAAAAGCGGCTCGAACGGCTCACAGCGATAGACCGTGCAGTCCGGCGTGTCGCGGGTCGGCACCGCCACAAGGTTCGGCACCTCGTTCGAGGCGCAGAAATAGCCACGCGGCGAGACATATCTGTCATAAGTGTAGGTGCCGGTGGACAGCACGATGGCGCCGCTGCGTTCTATGAGGTTCCTGGTCTGCTGGCAGCTCATGGCGCGGGTGTCCGGCCGCGCATAGGCGGTTTGCACCGACAGCATCAGTGCCACCGCAGTGCCGCAGAACTGGAATGCTCGGGTGGCGGACATGAAAAACCGTTTCCTCGAAAGCTGCTTCTATTCAATGCAGATTCTTTCGAAACGTTCCCGTCGCGAAACGGTTCAGCGTGGGAAAATATCCGGTGCTGACCTGCCGGCCGATATGGCAGGTAAGGCCCGGCGAGTGAACCCGCCGGGCCGGGCGGTGATCAATAGTTGCCGTTGTAATAGCGCTCGTCGCAGGGTGCGGTGTAGATGCGCCCGTCGGGTGCGCGGTAACGGCACATTTCCTCGCCGCGACGCTGCGGCGTGGTGGCGGTGCCGACGGCTGCGCCCAGCAGCGCGCCGGCGGCGGCGCCGACAACAGTGCTCTTGGTGTTGCGTCCCGCAGCCTGGCCAACCAGTGCGCCGGCACCGGCGCCCAGCAGGGCACCAGTGCCCGCACGCTGCTGCTGTTCGCTCGACGCACAACCAGCAAGCAGCGATGCTGCCAGCGTTGCCACAACAGCGGCGACTCCGAATCTTTTCATGATTTCAATCCTCTCCTTGGATAGCCCCTTGTTGCCCGTCTGCATGGGCAGTGCGGCCGGATGATGGCGGTGCACTTGCCTTGTGGAAGGTTCAGGCCTGTTTCACCAGCTTGATGACGACCAGCAATATAACCGCGCCGATCACCGAATTGACGATGGCGGACATGATTCCCGTTCCCAGGCTGAAGCCCAGTTGCGGCAACAGCCAACCGGCGATCAAGGCGCCGATAATGCCGACGACGATGTTGCCGAGGAGGCCGAAACCGTAGCCCTTGACGATCAGGCCGGCCAGCCAGCCGGCAATCGCGCCCACGATCAGGAACACGATAAGACTTTCAACGCCCATTGATAGAATCCCTCCTTAAAGTTGTAGGGATAATGAAGCGCTCGGCGAAAACTGTCGAGGCATATTCCTGAAAGGATGGACGCTCCAAAAGAATTGGAGAGCGTCGTCTGACATTACCTCTCATTATGCATCACATGTTTCACAGTGCAGTTTACAGCCATGCTTCCGGGCTGAAATCATGCGTGGAACGGTGTGAGCAGGCTGGACAGCATCGCCTTGTCGGGACTGATCATTCGCAAAGGTCGAGATGCTCGTCGAGGACGCCGGAGCGACCGCGAACAAGGCAGGGGTTGGCGACGACGTTCATTCCGTGCTGTTATACCAGCTAGTCCCGGCAACCGAGGGAGGGTCGGTTCCGGGACGCAAGGGAGGAGGGGCGATTGGAATGACGCAGCTTTCGGTTCCGGCTGCCGGGCCCGCAAAAGGGTCGCCGAAACGCATCGAGGTGCGCGGCCTCACCAAGATATTCGGCAGCGGTGCCGAAGAGGCATTGGCGCTTGCCAGCCAGGGCGCGAGCCGGGCGGAAATCCTGGACAAGGCAAATGTCGTCGTCGCCGTTCACGATGTCTCCTTCTCGGTGGAGCAGGGCGAGATTTTCGTGGTGGTGGGGCTGTCCGGTTCCGGAAAATCGACGCTGGTGCGCTGTCTCAACCGACTGCACGAGCCGTCTGCCGGCAGCATCGAAATCGATGGCGAAGACATTGTCGGCGCCGACGAGGAAAGCCTGCGTGCGCTGCGGCTGAACAAGGTCGCCATGGTGTTCCAGCATTTCGCGCTGCTGCCGCATCGCACCGTCGCGGAAAACGTCGAATACGGCTTGAAGATGCGGGGTCTGGACAAGACGGAGCGCCGCCGCAAGGCGCTGGACGTCCTCAAGAGCGTCGGCCTCGCGGCCTGGGCGGATCAACTGCCCTCGGCGCTCAGCGGCGGTATGCAGCAACGCGTGGGGCTGGCGCGGGCGCTGGCGCTCGATCCGGAAATTCTGCTGATGGACGAGCCGTTCAGCGCGCTCGATCCGTTGATCCGCCGCGACATGCAGCAGGAGCTCCTGGAACTGCAGCGGCGCTATCGCACCACGATTATCTTCATCACACACGATCTCAACGAGGCGCTGACGCTGGGCGACCGCGTCGCCGTCATGAAGGACGGGCGCTTCGTGCAGGTGGGACGTCCGGCGCAGATCGTCTCGGCGCCGGCCGACGACTATGTCGCGAACTTCATCCGCGACATCGACAGGGGGCGCGTGCTGCCGGTCAGCAGCGCATCCGTCACCGCCGCAGCGACCGCGAAAGCGGGAACGAGCGTGGCATTCGCGCACCAGACGCTCAAGGCAACGGAAGGGCAGGCCATCGTCGTGGTGGATGCCGATGGCCGGCCGCTTGGCCTTGCAACGCGCGGGGATATTCAGGACAGCCCCGGCGACATGCCGGTTGAAAACCACATGCGGCGCGACTTCGTGGCGGTCGAGGCCGCAAGCAGCCTGTTTTCGCTCTGCCAGCGCATGAAGGAGCCGCTGCCGGCGGTCGTGCTGGACAAGTCCGGCCGCGCCATCGGGCTGATCGACGCGCTTTCCGTCATGTCGGCGATCGGCGGAAGTTCCGCTTCCGAGGGGAGGGCTTGAGATGGCTTCGGAAGACGTATCACGCATAATGCAGATCGCGGATTACCTGCGACCTTCGCATTTCGGCTACCTGCCGCTGGACGCCTGGATCGAAAGTGCGGTCAAGGGCTGGCTGGTGCCGCTGTTCCGCCCGTTCTTCCGCACGCTGCAATGGCCGATCGAACAGGTGCTGAGCGGCTTGCAGGCGCTGTTTCTGAGCGTGCCGTTCATCGTCGTCCTGGTGCTGGCCGGTCTGGGGGCATGGCGCGCCGCCGGGCGTGGGGTCGCGCTGTTCACCATCGTCTCGCTGTTCCTGCTCGACTGGATCGGCGTGTGGAACGAGACCATGGTGACGCTGGCTATGATCGTCACCTCCGTGGTGTTCTGCATTGTGCTGGGCATACCGCTCGGCATCGCCGCCGCGCGCAGTGAGAGGACCGCCGCCGTGCTGCGGCCCGTCCTCGACATCATGCAGACCATTCCGTCCTTCGTCTATCTGGTGCCGATCGTCATGCTGTTCGGCGTGGGCATGGTGCCGGCGGTGATCGCCACGATCATCTTCGCCCTGCCGCCGCTCATCCGCCTGACCAATCTGGGCATCAGGCAGGTGCAGGGCGACCTGGTCGAGGCGGGCAGGGCGTTCGGTTCCACGCCGCGCCAGATTCTATGGGAAATCCAGCTTCCGCTGGCCATGCGCACCATCATGGCAGGCGTCAACCAGACGCTGATGCTCGCCCTGTCCATGGCCGTCATCGGCGCGCTGATCGGCGCCGGCGGTCTGGGCCTGACCGTCTATACGGGCCTTGGACGCCTCAATGTCGGTTACGCGGCCGTCGGCGGCCTCGGCATCGTGCTGATGGCCATCATCCTCGATCGCGTCACGCAGGCGCTCGGCGAAAAGGGATTTGTCAGCAGCCGTCGCAGGAAACCCGCCGCTGCGGCCGAGAAGCGAAAGAGCGGCGCGGCGGATGCCGGGAAGGCCGAGACAACACTCAAATCCGTTTAACGAACGCGCCCGCAGGGGTGGGCGAAAACAGGGGAAGGGAGAAAACGGGATGAACTACAAGCTTCTTTTGGGCGCAGGCGTCGCGGTCGCGACGATGGCCATGAGCATGGGCCTTGCCGCGGCGCAAAGCCTGCCCGGCGAGGGCAAGACGGTGAAGATGGCCCAGCCGACATGGGACACCGAATGGTTCCAGGCGCAGATCTACAGGAAGGTTCTGGAAAAGCTGGGCTACACGGTCGAGGCGCCGACGACGCTGGACAATCCGCCCTTCTACCAGGCAGTCGGGCAGGGCGATCTGGACTTCTGGGCGAGCGGCTGGTTTCCGCTGCACAGCACCTACATGAAGGAGCTGGAAGGCAAGGCCAGTACGGTGGGCTATGTCGCCAAGGGCGGTGCGTTGCAGGGCTATCTGATCGACAAGAAGACGGCCGAAGCCAACAACATCAAGACCATCGAGGATTTCCAGAAGCCCGAGGTCGCCAAGCTGTTCGACAGCAATGGCGACGGCAAGGCGGAAATGGTCGCCTGCCCGCCCGGCTGGGGCTGCGAGCTCACCATCAACCACCAGATGAAGGCCTATGGCCTGGCCGATACGGTCGAGCCGCTGCAGGCGGCCTATGCGGCATCGATGGCCGATGCGATCAGCAAATACGAGCAGGGCAAGCCGATCTTCTTCTACACCTGGACGCCGAACTGGACGGTCGGCATGCTGAAGCCGGGCGAGGATGTCGTATGGCTTCAGGTGAACAAGGCTGAGCTGCCGGACGACCAGAAGGAGATGGAGGACCAGACCTCCATACCGGGCGTGAAGGGCTGCGCGGACGACCCGTGCAAGCTCGGCTGGCCGGCCAACGACATTCAGGTCGTGGCCAATGACAAGTTCCTGGAAGACAACCCGGCGGCCAGGAAGCTGTTCGAGGTGATGAGCATTCCGCTGGAGGATATCTTCGCCCAGAACGCGCTCATGTATCAGGGCAAGGACAAGCCGGCCGATCTCGAACAGCAGGCAGCCGAATGGCTGGAGAAGCACAAGGCCGAAGTCGACGGCTGGGTCAAGGAGGCCGAAGCGGCAGCCAAGTGATGCGGGCCGTTTCCACCCGCCCGGAATAAGAGGGGAAGAAGGCCGGAGCGGTGTCGAAACTCGACACCGTTCCGTTTGTTTTCAAGGTTTGCCCCGCAATATCCGCTTCGATCCTGAGCAGGAATGTCTTGCGGCTGCTGGCCTTTGCCGGTCTTCTTCTGTCTGCGCGCTTGTCTGATTGCCTGGCACAGCCCGGCCCCTGCTTGACTGTTGCGAAAGTCGGCGGTGGCATGCGCGGCCGCTGCGCAGCAAAAATATGATTGAAACTATCATGTTTCCGTGCAAAACATCCCTTTGAAATGACCGGCAGTCAGTCATGGCTGTGGCGACATGCGGAATTGCACAGGAAGGAAGTGCGATGCAGCACAATCTCGATCAGTGGCCTTTTGTCGCGTCACCACCTGCAGCGGCCGGGCGTCGCTCGATGAACTAAGGGCGTTCTTCGCTGCCTGGAACGGATGGTTGGATCGTGGGGAGCCTTTCGTGTCCATCCGCCGCTTCGTGGACAATGAGGCATTGGAACATCCTGAAGGTGGCGCGCGCGAGACCAAGGCGTGGTTCCAGCAGAATGCCGGGCGTATCCGCGAGCAGGTGCTGGGCATGGTCACGATCGTGCCGCAGACCGCTTATGAACAGATGAGCCGCATGGACGCCGAAAAGCTGTTCGGCATTCCGGCCGGCACGTTTTCGAATATCGACGCTGCGCTGCACTGGCTGGACGAAAGGGTGATTGCGCCGCGCAGTCTGGCTTTCGACCGCGACGCGATCCGCAACCGGCTTGTCAGAGCATGATTCCAAAAGCGGAAACCGGCTTTCGGAAAAGACCATGCTCGAACAGATAGATGAGCCTGATGGCGATCAGGAAGGCCCCGTCAGATTAAAGCAACGGATGAAGCGATTTAAAAACAAAAAACTCTGAAGAAACCGCAAGATGGCGCACTCCGCTGAAGGATCGCACCATCGTTCGGTTGACGTGCCGGTATTTTAGCCGTGCATTTTCAATTCGCCGGCCTCGACGCGGATCGGCATGATGTTTTCGGCCGGCGGCAGCGGGCAGACGGCATGGTCGGTGAACGCACAGGGCGGATTGATCGCCTTGTTGAAGTCCAGAACGATGGTCTTGTCCGTGATGTCCTCGCCATAGAGGAAGCGCGAGGCCGGGTAGGTCTCGTCGCGCGAGGTGAGATCGCGGAGCACGAATTGCGGCATCTGCGGGGTGCCATGCGTGGGCAGCAAATCATAGCTTACGCCATCGCGGGTGAAGATCGCCTTGTGGGTGATCGTCACCTCCGTGGGGATGCCGATCACCGTGTCGACGGTCATCGTGACCGGTTCCTCCAGCGGCATCCAATCGGCGACGATGCGCCAGCCCGGGTCGATTGGAAAATTCCGGATACCGGCAAACCGCGCGGGCTCGGGCGACTGCGTATCGCGAATGCGCAGCGCGTTCTCGCCGTTCAGCGTTGTCACTTCCAGCAGCAACTGGCCGACCCTGAAGCGCGGCGGGTTCTTCTTGTCGAGCTTCAGCGCGATGGGGTCCGAGCCATCCGCAGGCATGAACGTGACGCCGCCGTCTTCGCTCTGTGTCAAGGTTCCCACATGCGCCGGGCCGGCCGACAGCACCACATCGTTGTCCTCGGCAGAGCCGAGAGTTACCGAGCCGTCCTCCAGCCACCAGCGGCCGATGATGTTGAGCCAGCCATCCTCCGCCTTGAGGTTGGCCAGCCGCTTCGCGCGCCAGCTTTCGATGCTGCTGATGTAGTCGGGATCGATGGTCATTGCTTGCCTCTGGTTCTGCCCTGTCCGGGCATGCGCGGAACGCTCTGCAGGAGCTTTTGCGTGTAGGGGTGTTGCGGATTGTCCAGGATGGCGCGGGTCCTGCCGCTTTCCACGATATGGCCGCGCTCCAGAATGATGATTTCCTCGCAGAGCGAGGCGACGACGCCAAGGTCGTGCGAGACGAACACCAGCGTCATGCTTTGGGCAAGCCGCTTGAAGAGATCGACGATGCGGATGCGCGTCGACAGGTCGAGCGCGCTGACCGCCTCGTCGGCGAGCACAAGTTGCGGCCGGGCGACGATGGCGCGGGCAATCGCGATGCGCTGGCGCTGGCCGCCCGAGAATTCGTGCGGATAGCGGTTGATGGCATCGGCCGGCAGGCCGACCGCGTCGAGCGCGGCCGCAACCGCATCGGGATGCGAACCGGGGATGCGCAGCGATTGCAGCGGCTCGGAAATGATGTCGTGCACCTTCTGGCGTGGGTCGAGCGAGGAATACGGGTCCTGGAACACTGCTTGCACGGAGCGGCGATAGTCGCGCATGAAGGTTCGGCTGGACGGGTCGAGACTGGAGCCGTCGAAGGTGATGCTGCCGCCGGTCGGCCGTGCGAGGCCGAGCAGCAGCCGCAGGATCGTCGTCTTGCCCGAGCCGGATTCACCCACCAGCCCGACGCTCACGCCTTGCCTCACCGAGAGCGAGACGCCATGCAGCACCTTGCGCTGGCGGCTGTAGCCGAAGCTCACATCGCGCATGTCGATCAGGGTCATGCCGTTCCCTCGAGCGCGTTGTCGAAGGTCCGTGCCGCAGTGACGAGCGTCTTCGTGTAATCGTGGCGCGGCTGGTTGAAAACGGTTTTTACCGGACCTTCCTCCACCGCGCGGCCGTTGCGCAGCACCAGCACGCGGTCCACCACCGTGGCGACGACAGGCAGGTCGTGGCTGATGAACAGCAGAGCCATGTCGAGTTCGCGCACCAGGCTGTCGAGCAACTTCAGGATTTCCGCCTGCGTGGTCACGTCGAGCGCGGTGGTCGGCTCGTCGGCGATCAGCAGCTTCGGCCGGCAGGCGAGCGCCATGGCAATGGCCACGCGCTGGCGCTGGCCGCCGGAAATCTCGTGCGGATAGGAGTTGGCGATGCGTTCCGGCTGCGGGAGCGCGACATGGTCGAGGAATTGCAGCACTTCTCGTTCGACGTCGCGGCCCGCGGGGGATTTGCCTTCCCGCGCCAGCCGCCGGGCGAGCGGCCCGGCAACCTGTCTGCCGATCTTCATCAGCGGGTCGAGCGCAGTAAGCGGCTCCTGGAACACCACCGCTACCGATGAGCCGCGCAACCGGTTCAGCGCGCGGTCGGATGTGTCGATGACCTGTTGACCGTCGAGCACCACCGAGCCGCCCGGCCGGATGGATTTTGGCAGCAGCCCGGTGACGGCCATGGCTGTGAGCGACTTGCCCGAGCCGGATTCGCCTATCAGCCCCATGCGTTCGCCGGCTCCCAGCGAAAACGAGAGGTCGGAAACCAGTGCCTGGTCGCCTGTCCTCAATGTGAGGCCGTCCACGGTAAGCAACGCCGTCATCGCGAAACCCTCCGCGTCGGGTCGCCGATGTCGCGCAGGCCGTCGGCCAGCATGTTCACGCCGATCACCAGTGTCACCAGCGCAATGCCTGGCGCGATCGCACCGATCGGCGCGGTATAGACCGTGCCCTGTGCTTCCTGCAGCAAACGGCCCCATGAGGCGTTGGGTGGCGGCGCGCCGAGCCCGAGATAGGAAAGCGAGGCCTCCGCAATCACCGCGATGCCGAATTGCAGCGCGAAATTCACCGTCAGAGTCGGCCAGATATTAGGCAGAACATGCCGCACCACCACCCCCGGCCATGAGGTGCCGGAGGTGCGCGACGCGATGATATAGTCGTTTTGCAGCACGCGCTTGGCGAGGATGCGCGTCAGCCGCGCCACGATGGCCGACATGGCGATGCCCAGCGCCAGGATGGCCGACCACAGGCTTGCGCCATCGCTTGCGGCCACCACCAGCATGGCAAGCAACAGCACCGGGAAGGCGATCAGTATGTCCAGCGTGGCAGCCAGCGCATCATCGAGGAAGCGCGTGGCGAAGGCCGACAACAGGCCGATGGTGACGCCGATGGCAGCGCCGATGGCAACGGCGCCGATGCCGACCACGAGCGCGATGCGCGAACCGATCATGATCAGCGTGAAGAAGTCGCGCCCAAGCCTGTCGGTGCCGACCCAATGCGAGAGCGATGGCGGCTCCAGCCTGCCGCCGGCCGTGGCAGATGGATCGTAGGGGGTCCAGAACAGCGTCAGCAGCGCCACGGCGACATGAATGCCGACGAGGATCAGGCCGATGGTGAGCGTCAGCGACCAGCGCGATTTGCGCGTGGCTGCCGGAGCGACGGGGGGCGTTTCGTCGAGTGCGCTCATGACGCCACTCTCGCTTTGTCACGCAGGCGCGGATCGATCAGCCTCTGGGTGAGATCTGCCGCGAAACCGACCAGCAGCACCAGCAGCGTCGAGACGAAAAGCACGCCCTGCACATTGGGATAATCGCGCTGCTGAATGCCGAGCAGCAGCATTGAACCGAGGCCTGGCAGGGTGAAGACGCGCTCCACCACCACCGCGCCGAGAAAGGCGGAGGCAAGCTCGATGCCGAGAATGGAAATCACCGGCACCGCGCCGTTGCGGATGCCGTGCCGGACAAATGCTTCGGTGAAACCGGCGCCGAGCGCGCGGGCGGTGCGCAGATAGTCGCTGCCCAGAACGTCGAGCGTCGATGCGCGCACATAGCGCAGCAGCGAGGCCGACATGACGATCGCAATGGTCAGCACCGGCAGCGCCAGTGCCCGCAAGGCTTCCAGCGGCGCATGCCAGCCGCGCGAAGGAAAGCCGCCGGACGGGAACAGCCGGATGTTGATGGCGAAGACCAGCACCAGCAGAATGCCGACCCAGAACACGGGAATGGCGATGCCGAACTGTGAAACCGTGGAGATCAGCGCGCCATACCAGCGGTCGGCTTTCACCGCGGAGACGATGCCGAGCGGCACGGCGATGATGAGCGCCAGCGCGAATGCCAGGAAGGTGAGCGGCAGCGTGACAGCCAGCCGCGCGGCGATCTCGGCCCCGACCGGCGCGCCACTGATGAAGGACGTGCCGAGATCGAACCGGAGGAGATTGCCGAGGAAGCGCAGAAACTGCTCGCTGAGCGGCAGGTTGGAGCCGACTTGCTCGCGCGCCGCCTCGATCTGCTGTGGATCCGCACCAACCGACAGCAACGCGTTCGCCGGGTCGCCCGGCAGAAGCCTCAGCAACACGAAAAGAACCAGCGATGCGATGAACAGCGACAGCACCAGAATGGCCAGTCGGCGAAGCACATAGGCGAGAATGAGCGGTTTCCTTTCATCCCCTGGCCCGCGGCGTTTTCCGTGGGCCGTGTCCCTTCAAAAGCCCGATCCCGCGGCCGGTTCCGGGCGCGGGACCATTGTTTGCGCGGATAACGGCGTGGCTACCGTGCCGGATCAGTCGCTCTTCTTGATGCCGTAGGCGAAGAACTGCGAGTTCAGTCCGTTGACCGGATAGCCGCTGACATTGGCCTTCGATATCACGATTTGCGGATAGAGATAAAGCCAGACGCTGGCGGCGTCGTCGGCGATGATGCGGTTGGCTTCGGTCAGCTTGGCGACCTGCTCCTCCTCCGTTTTCGCCGTCTCGGACGACTTGATGAGATCGATCACCTTGGGGTTGTCGTAGCCCCAGTAGAAGTCCGGATTGCCGTAGAACACGATGTCGCGGTGGTTGACGTGTTCCTGAAGCGTCGCCTGGAAATCATGCGCCTTGTAGATCTTGTTGTACCACTCGTTGGCGGTGATCACATTGATGTTGACCGTGATGCCGACCTTGGCCAGTTCGCTCTTGATGAACTGCGCCACGATGGGATGGGGGTCGTAGTTCGGCGTGTCGAGCGTGAAGCTGAAGCCGTCTGCGAAGCCTGCCTCGGCCAGCAGCGCCCTGGCGCTGTCGGGATTATAAGGATCGACGGCGTTGAGGTCGACATACCACGGATCCGTCGGCGGCACGAAGGAGCCGATCAGCGTGCCATATTCACCCCAGATCGAGTTCAGCAGCTTCTTCTTGTCGATGGCGCGGCTGATGGCCTTGCGAACCTTGACGTTGGTGAAGGGTTCGACCCGATCGTTGAAGGCCAGAAGCTCCTTGGTGGTGGACTTGCCCTCGCTCACGGTAAATTCGGGATTGTCCTTGAACTGGGCCAGCGCATCCGGGCTCTGGATGCCGGTGATGACGTCGACCGCGCCGGTCAGCAGCGCGTTGTCGAGCGCGGTCGCATCGGTGAAGTAATTGAAGATCACCTCGCCATTGGTCGGCTTTTCTCCCCAGTAGCCGTCGAAGCGCTTGAGCGACAGCGTGGAGCCGCGCCGCCAGTTTTCCAGCTTATAGGGACCGGTGCCGTCCTCGCCCGCCGTCAGGTTCTGGGCGGCGTCGTTGACGATCCAGACATAGGTGAGGTTGTAGGGCAGGGAGATGGAGCGCGACGAAAGCCTGACCACGACGGTGTGGTCGTCCGGCGCCTCGATGGCGCTGATCGGCGCGAGGCTGCTCTTGCGCGAGCTCTTGGAGTCGGGGCCGGTGACGCGCTCGATGGAGTATTTCACGTCCTGCGCGGTGAGCGGGTCGCCCGAATGGAATTTTACGTCGGGCTTCAGGGTAAAGGTGTAGGTCAGGCCGTCATCGCTGACCTTATAGTCGGTGGCCAGGACCTGCTCGACGTTGCCGGCATCCGTCAGCCGGAACAGCCCTTCATAGACATTGCTGTTGAAGGCTTCGTTGATGCCCTGTCCGGCACCGGCGATATTGTCGAGGTTCTGCGGCTCGTAGAGCGAGCCGACATTGATGATGGCGTCCGGATCGTAGCTGTCGGCGGCATGGGCCGCGAAGCTGAGCGAAATGGCGGTCGCGAATGCCGCCGTGGTTGCAAAAGCGCGCAGCCCGCGAGGGCTGCTTTTCCTTACAAAAGTGCCCGCCGGGGCGTTCGTGCCGGTCATTCCAAGAGCTCCCGATTCCAGAATTGCTTCAAGTTTGTCAGAGCATATAGCGCAACATCGACCATGCCGACGAGAATTGGAATCTCATTTTGCGAAAAGATGGAAAATCATTCTCCCCGAAACCGGCGCATCGCGGGATCGTTCGAAGAGCCTGGAAAGGCTGCCGCGGATGCATGACATGAAAAGGCGCGCCCGATCCTTCGGACGCGCGCCTTGTATGCTCTGTATGCTGGCCGGGCAGGCACACCGGTCTTTCCGGCCTTCCCACGCGAGGCCCACGCTTTCGGGCCGTTCTCCGGTGGCCTGCCCGCGGGGCCGCAGGCGGTGCCGCCACCTGTGAACGTGGCGGCGCCGCAACAGGGCGGGTTATGAATGCTTGCCCCAATGTTCACGCTGCCAGGCGCCGGCATCATGGACGATCCTGCCGATCACAAGCAGCACGATCGCGCCGATGATTGCGTTGATGGCAACGGTCACGAGACCCATGCCGATATGAACGCCGGCCATCGGGAGCAGCCAGAAGCCCAGGAAAGCGCCGACAATACCGATGATGAGGTCACCGACCAGGCCGAACCTGGCGCCTTGCACGATCTGATCGGCCACCCATCCGAGGATGAGGCCGAGGACCACTATGGTGATGAGACTTTGCACTGTCATTGTCATGTTCATGCCTCCAAACCTGCGTGGAAGCGCTGCCGGCGAGAATGTTGCAACTCCATGCGATTTTCGCTGCTGATTGCGCAATTCCACGACGGTGATGCTACATCCGGGCCAAAACGGGAACTGTGCAAAATTGAACAGTGGCAAAAAAATCTGCCCGTTCCAGTCATGTTATCTTCCGGTCTTGTCGCCTTCATGCAGGACGACGTTGAGCAGCGAGCTGTGCACCCTGATGCTGCCATTGTATTCGATGAAACCGAGCCTGCGGAACTTGTTCATGAAGAAGCTGACGCGTGAGCGTGTTGTACCCACCATTTCGGCCAGTGTCTCCTGACTGATCCGGGCGATGATCGGTTCGGCGCTGTCATCCTTGCCGAAATGCGCCAGCAGCAGGAGCAGCCGGGCAAGCCGCTTTTCACTCGAATTGAAGATGTGGTCGATCAGGTCGGCCTCCACGCGAATGGTGCGCTCCACCAGGTGGGCGATGAACATTTCGGAGAAGGCCGGATCATTGTGGATCAGGCGGATAATGGCGGAACGCTCAAGCCGCAGCACGGCGGTGTCCTGCAGGGCAGTCACCGTTTCCATGCGCTGGTGCTGCCCGGCAAGGCACGCTTCGCCGAAGAATTCGCCGGCGCCGAGGATCGCGACCACGGCTTCCTTGCCCTGTTCGGACACGACCGCGACCTTGGCTTGTCCCTCCTCGATGTAAAAAATGGAGTCGGCGGGGTCGCCCTGGGAAAAGATGGCCTGTCCCTTGTGGTAGCGCACCACCATGCGCCCCTCGGCAACCCTGGCCAGGAAGGAGCGCGGGTCGAACATTATTCGGCGTTTGCTCGCCATGATGCGGTGCCTCGATCCAGCGGTCTCAGCGAAGCTCTTATTAATATAGTATTTTTTTGCCTTGCCGGCGTGGGCAATGTTGCCGCGGGGTTCACGCGCTCAACACGATTGCGTGCGGCCGCGTGTAGACCTTCCGTCGACGCGCCCATGACAGGTCGGCCGAACGGAGCGCAAAAGTGAGCAATATTGCTCAGTCAGCGCATCGCCCCGCGCCCAATATTCGCGCATCGGAAATTCTTTTCGGGTCGGGAGTAAGAACCATGAATCCGATCACTCTGTTCCTGGCGATCGTGTGCATAGGCATTGGTGTCGCCTTCGGCACAGCAAACCACCTTTACTGGGGCATCTTCTTTGTGGTGCTGGCGGCAATCATTGCAAGTTCACTGAAGATGGCCAATGTCTGGCAACGTTTCGTGGTGCTGCGCGCCGGCAAACTGTGGGCGGTGAAAGGGCCGGGCCTGTTTCTCATCATTCCCGTTGTCGACAATGTCGCCGCCGTGATCGACCAGCGCATCCAGACCACGGCCTTCAGCGCCGAACAGGCGCTGACCAGAGATACGGTGCCCGTCAATGTGGACGCCATCATCTTCTGGTTCGTGCATGACGCGCAAAAGGCAGCGCTCAACATCACCAATTTCCGCGAGGCGATCGACCGCGTGGCCCAGACCTCGCTGCGCGAGATGATCGGCTCGTCAATGCTGTCGGCGCTTTTGTCCGAACGCAAGATGGCCGACGAGACGTTGCGCAACGAGATCAGCCGCAAGATCGTGGACTGGGGAATATCGGTGAAGTCGGTCGAGATCCGCGATGTCGCCATTCCCGTGGCGTTGCAGGACGCCATGTCGCGGCAGGCGCAAGCCGAGCGCGAGAAGCAGGCGCGGGTGATCCTCGGTTCGGCCGAGGCGGCGGTTGCCGGCAAATTCGTGGCGGCTGCCGAGACCTACGCCGATCACCCTGCCGCCCTGCAACTGCGGGCCATGAATATCATCTACGAGACGACAAAGGAGCGCGGCGTCACCATCCTCATGCCGTCCGCGATGGTCGACAGCATGAACCCCGCCGTCGCGCTGGCGCTTGCCGGGCAAAGCGCTGCTGAGCGGAAGGTAAACGGCGTGCCTTCAGCAACCGGCCGCCGCCGGCGCTCGCATCCGCCGGCTCCGTGACAGTGCTTGCAATCACAAGTCAGTGCCTGGCGGCCAGGGCCGGAACAGGCATGCGGCAACATCGTTTTGCCTACAGGCGGGCGGGCATGACGGGCACATATCGATCCAATTGGAGCTTCGAAGAAAATGTCCGTCAATTTTGTTGCAGACCAGCCGCGGTCGGCACGTCCCCCCGTTACGCGCCGCGATTTTCTCTACATTGCCACCGGCAGCTTTGCCGTGGTCGGAACCGCAGCCGCGCTCTGGCCGATGATCGACCAGATGCGGCCGGACGAAAGCGTACTGGCCAGCGGTGGTCCGGTCGAGGTCGACGTATCGAAGGTCGGCCCCGGCGAACAGATCACGGTGCGCTGGCGCGGCCGGCCGGTATTCATCATCAATCGGGCCGCTGACGCCTTGAAGGAATTGAAGAACCCGAGCCTTCTCGCCCGACTCAGGGACCCGGATTCGCAGGTCCCGCAACAGCCACCCTATGCCAGGAACTGGTCTCGGTCGAGCAATCCGCAATATGCGGTGCTGGTGGGCGTGTGCACGCATCTGGGCTGCATCCCGGAATTCCAGCCCGCCGCGGACCCGCAAAGAGCATGGCCGGGCGGCTATTTCTGCCCCTGCCACGGCTCGAAATACGATCTGGCCGGCCGCGTGTTCAAGAATGTGCCGGCACCCTACAACCTGCCGGTGCCGCCCTATCATTTCACCAGCGCGACCATGCTGAAAATTGGCGAAAACCCGCCGGGAGTGTCGTTCGATTTCAGCTCGATCCAGCAGATCTGAGAGCTACTCGCCCGGTTGCGGGCCAGGTCGGGCCGGGCTGCCTTGCGAGGCACGCTGACGCTGGCACCACAGGCCGAGCCGGTCGATATAGATGTAGATGACCGGCGTGGTGTAGAGGGTCAGCATTTGGCTGAGGATCAGGCCGCCCACGATGGCGATGCCGAGCGGCTGGCGCAATTCCGAGCCTTCGCCCAACCCGATCGCCAGCGGCACGGCGCCGAACATGGCCGCCATGGTCGTCATCATGATGGGGCGGAAACGCAGCAGGCAGGCCTGATGGATGGCATCGCGCGAGGATTTGTTTTCGTTGCGCTCGGCGGCCAGGGCGAAGTCGACCATCATGATGGCGTTCTTCTCCACGATGCCGATCAGCAAAATGACGCCGATCAGCGCCATGAGGTCGAACTCCATGCCGAAGGCCGTCAGTGCCAGCAGCGCGCCGACGCCGGCGGACGGCAGGGTGGATAGGATGGTCAGGGGATGCGCGTAGCTCTCGTAGAGGATGCCCAGCACCACATAGACCGCTATCAGCGCAGCGAGGATGAGCAGGGGCTGGTTGGCGAGCGATTCCTCGAACACGCGCGCCGTGCCCTGGAAGCTGCCATGGATCGAGGCCGGCATGCCGATCCGGTCCTTCGCCTGGGTGATGACCGCAACCGCGTCGCTGAGCGACACGCCGGGGGCCAGGTTGAAGGAAAGCGTGGTGGCGGCGAACAGGCCCTGATGGTTGACCGCCAGTGGCGTGCTGCCGGGGCCGTATTGCGCCACGGAGGACAACGGCACCATCGTCTCGGCGCTGGTGCTCACCGCCGATCCGGTGGAAGCCGCGCCCTTGCCGGTATTGCCGATGGAATTGGTCGCCTGGTTGCGCGCGGTGTCGGCGGCAATGGACGCCGCATTTTCGGACTGGCCGGATGACATGAAGGTGCCGGCAACCGCATTCGTCGCCTGCGCGCCGCCGACCGAACCGCCGGACTTGCTCACATAAACCCGCCTGAGCGTCTCCGGGTCCTGCCAGTATTCGGGGGCCACTTCCATGACCACATGATACTGGTTGCGCGCCACGTAGATGGTAGAAACCTGCCTCTGCCCGAACGCATCGTAGAGCGTATTGTCGATCTGGCTGACGCTGATGCCGAGGCGGGCGGCGGTGTCGCGGTCGATGACGACCTCGGTTTCGAGACCCTTGTTTTGCTGGTTGCTGTTGACGTCGGTGAGCCTGGGCTCCTTCTCCAGTTCCGCCAGAAGCTTCGGCGCCCACTCATTGAGTTGCTGGAAGCTGTCGCCCTGAAGCGTGTACTGGTATTGGGCGTTGCTCTGCCTGCCGCCGACATGGATGTCCTGCACGGCCTGGAGGAACAGCGTGGCGCCGGGAACTTCGGCGAGTTGCGGGCGCAGCCTGCCAATGACCTGATCAGCGGATATCCCGCGCTCGGCCTGCGGTTTCAGCGTCACGAACATGAAGCCGGAATTGGTCTGACCGCCGCCGGTGAAGCCGACAGCGGTTTCCACCGCCGGATCGCTCTTCACGATATCGATGAACCGGCTGAGCTTCTGCGACATGAGCTGGAAGGAAATCGCCTGATCGGCCTGGATCGAACCGACCAGCCGCCCCGTGTCCTGCTGTGGGAAAAAACCTTTTGGAATAGTGACATAGAGATAGGCGTTAAGGCACAGTGCAGCGAAAAGCACGGCCAGGATGAAACGCGAATGGTCCAGCGCCCAGGAGAGCGACCTGCGATAGCCGGCAAGCATGCCCTCAAACACCCACTCGCTGAAGCGGTAGATGCGGCCGTGGCTGCGGTCATGTTCGCCTCGCAGCAGGATCGAGCACATCATCGGCGTGGCGGTAAGCGAGATGACGAGCGAGACCAGGATCGCGGCCGAAAGGGTGATGGCGAATTCGCGGAACAGCCGGCCGATGAGGCCGCCCATGAGCAGAATCGGGATGAACACGGCAATGAGCGAGGTGCTCATCGACAGCACCGTGAAGCCCACTTCCTGCGCGCCCCTGATGGCCGCCTCCATGCGCGACATGCCCGCCGACATATGCCGCGAGATGTTTTCCAGCACGACGATGGCGTCATCGACCACGAAGCCGGTGGCGACGGTCAGCGCCATCAGCGACAGATTGTCGAGGCTGAAGCCGCACAGATACATCACCCCCAGCGTGCCGACGAGCGACACCGGCACCGCAACGATGGGAATGATGGTGGCGCGCACGTCCCGCAGGAAAGCGAAGACGACGAGGATGACCAGCCCGATGGCGATCATCAGCGTCTGCTCGACCTCCTTCAGCGAGGCGCGGATGGTCGTCGAACGATCGACGGCGAGCGACAGATCGATGGCCGGCGAGATCGACGCGCGCAACGCCGGCAGCAGCGCCTTCACGCGGTCGACAGTGGCGATGATGTTGGCGTTGGGCGAGCGGTAGAGGATGATCAGCACCGCCGGCTTGCCGTTGGCGAGGCCGGCATTGCGGATGTTCTCCACCGAATCCGTCACCTTGCCGACATCGATAAGCCGCACCGGGGCGCCGTTGCGGTAGGCCACGATCAGCGAGCGGTAATCGTCGGCGCGGGTGCCCTGATCGTTAGCGTAGATCTGATAGCGCTGGTCGCCGACATCGATGGCGCCCTTGGGGCTATGGGCATTGGCCGAGGCGAGGGCGGCGCGCACGTCCTCCAGTCCGATGCCGTATTTGTAAAGCGCCTGCGGATCGAGTTCGACGCGGACCGCCGGCAGGGAAGAGCCGCCGACATTGACCTCGCCGATGCCCGCGACCTGCGAGAGCTTTTGGGCCAGCACGGTGCTGGCCGCATCGTATATCCGACCCTTGGGCAGCGTGTCTGAGGTGAGCGAAAGAACCATTATGGGCGCGTCGGCCGGATTGACCTTCCGATAGGTCGGGTTCGAGCGCAGGCTGGCTGGCAGGTCGGCACGCGCGGCATTGATGGCCGCCTGCACGTCACGCGCCGCGCCGTCGATGTCGCGGTCGAGGCCGAACTGCAAGGTCACGCGCGTGCCGCCGACCGTGCTGGAAGAGGTCATCTCGTTGACGTCGGCGATCTGGCCGAGATGTTTTTCCAGCGGGCTTGCCACGGTGTTGGCGACGACTTCGGGGCTTGCGCCGGGAAGCGTCGCGCGTACCGAAATGACCGGATAGTCCACCTCCGGCAGTGGCGCTACCGGCAGCAGTGGAAATGCCACCAGCCCCGCCATGAACAGGCCGAATGTCAGCAGCGTGGTCGCGACGGGCCGTCGGATGAAGGGAGCCGACAGGTTCATGGCGCGGCGTCCGCTTCCCGACCTTCCGGCAGTTCCGGCCGGCCCCGCAGCTGCTGCGCGAGCCGATCGAACCACAGATAGATTACCGGCGTGGTGAACAGCGTCAGCAACTGGCTGAGCAGCAGACCGCCGACGATGGTGATGCCCAGCGGATGGCGCAGTTCCGAGCCGACGCCGGTGCCCAGCATCAGCGGCAGCGCGCCGAGGATGGCGGCCAGCGTCGTCATCAGGATCGGCCGGAAGCGCAGCAGACAGGCCTGATGGATCGCCTCGCGAGGCGACTTGCCCTCGTTGCGCTGCGCGTCGAGCGCGAAGTCGATCATCATGATGGCGTTTTTCTTGACGATGCCGATCAGGAGGATGATGCCGATGATGGAAATGATGGTCAGGTCCTGTCCGGCGATCATCAGCGCCAGCAGCGCGCCGATGCCCGCCGAGGGCAGGGTGGACAGGATCGTGATCGGGTGGATGAAGCTCTCATAGAGCACGCCCAGTACGATGTAGACCGTGACCAGCGCGGCCAGCACCAGGAAGAGTTGGTTGCTGAGCGAGGCCTGGAAGGCGCGCGCCGCGCCCTGGAAGGTGGTGATGACGCTGGCCGGCATGTTGAGGTCGGCCTGCGCCTGCTGGATCGCGGCGACCGCCTCGCCCAGCGATGCCCCCGGCGCGAGATTGAACGAAATGGTGGTGGCCGGGAACTGACCCATATGCGTGATCTGCAGTGGCGCGGTATCGACCCGCGCCCTGGCGACGACTGAAAGCGGGATCGGCGCACCCCCCGTGGAGGTGGGCAGGTAGATCGAGGACAGGGAACTGACCGACCGTTGTAGCGAGGGATCGGCCTCGAGGATGACGCGATACTGGTTCGACGTGGTGAAGATGGTCGAGACGATGCGCTGGCCGAACGCGTCGTAGAGCGCGTTGTCGATCGTCGCCGGTGTTATGCCGAAGCGTGCGGCCTGGTCGCGGTCGATGTCGATGAAGACGGCGAGGCCATTCTGCGACAGGTCGCTGGCGACATCCGAGAGCTGGGGCAGCATGTTCAACTTGTCCACCAGCCTGGGCGCCCATTCGGCGAGGTCGCCGGCGTTGGCGTCCTGCAGCACGAACTGATACTGCGTGCGACTGACGGTGCCGTCTATGGTGAGATCCTGTACCGGCTGCATGTAGAGCGTGGTGCCGGGGATCGACGCCGTTTCCTTCTTCAGCCGGTCGATCACCTCGGTGATGCTGGCGGTGCGCTCATCATGCGGCTTCAGATTGACGAGGATGCGGCCGACATTGAGCGTGGTGTTGGTGCCGTCGACGCCGATGAATGAGGACAGGCTATCGACATCAGGGTCCTTCAGGATCGCCGTGGCCAGTTCCTGCTGGCGCTCGGCCATGGAGGCATAGGAGACCGACTGCGGCGCCTCGGTGATGGCCTGGATGACGCCCGTGTCCTGCACCGGGAAGAAGCCCTTGGGAATGACGACATAGAGCACGCCCGTCAGGATGAGCGTGACGATCGCGACCATCAGCATGAAGGTCTGGCGGTCAAGCACCCAGGTCAGCGCGCGGCCGTAGCCGCGGATCACCCATTCGAAGAACTCACGGCTGGCACGCTGGAAGACGTTCTCATGAACTTCGGTGATCGGCTGCAACAGCCTGGCGCAGGCCATCGGCACGAGCGTCAGCGACACGACGGCCGAGATGAGGATGGTGGTGGAAAGCGTGATGGCGAATTCGCGGAACAGCCGCCCCACCACATCGCCCATGAACAGCAGCGGTATCAGCACCGCGATCAGCGAAACCGTCAGCGATATGATCGTGAAGCCGATCTGCCCGGAGCCGATCAGCGCCGCTTCCTGCGGCGAGTGGCCGGCCTCGATATAGCGGGAAATGTTTTCGATCACCACGATGGCGTCATCCACCACGAAGCCGGTGGCGATGGTGAATGCCATGAGCGACAGATTGTCGAGGCTGAAGCCGAACAGATACATGACGCCGAGCGTACCGACCAGCGACAGCGGCACCGAGAGGCTCGGGATCAGCGTGGCGCGCGCGCTGCGCAGGAACACGAAAATGACCAGCACGACGAGGATGACGGCAAGAGCCAGCTCGTATTCCACGTCGCGCACCGAGGCGCGGATGGTGGTGGTGCGGTCGGTCAGCACATGCACCTCGATGGCGCCCGGCAGCGAGGCCTGCAGTTGTGGCAGCAGCGCCTTGATGCGGTCCACCACCTCGATGACATTCGCGCCGGGCTGGCGCTGGATGTTCATGATGATGGCCGGCGTATCGTTCATCCAGGCGCCGAGCTTGTCGTTCTCGGTGCCATTGGTCGCTGTCGCTACATCGGAAAGCCGCACCGGCGCGCCGTTCCTGTAAGCGGCGATCAGCGGGCCATATTCGTCGGCGCTCTGCAACTGGTCATTGGCGTTGACGGTGTAGGCGCGCGACGGGCCATCGAAATTGCCCTTCGGTGTGTTGACATTGGCGTTGCCGAGGGTGGTGCGCAGGTCGTCTATGTTGAGGCCATAGGCGGCCAGCTTGCGTGGATCGGCCTGGATGCGCACGGCCGACCGCTGGCCGCCGGCGAGGCTGACCAGCCCGACGCCGGGAAGCTGCGATATCTTCTGCGCAAGCCGTGTGTCGGCCAGTTCCTGCACGTCGCGCAATGGCATCGTTTCGGATGTCAGGCCAAGCGTCAGCACCGGCGCGTCGGCCGGGTTGACCTTGGCATAGATCGGCGGTGCGGGCAGGTCCGAGGGCAGGAGGTTGCCGGCGGCGTTGATGGCGGCCTGCACCTCCTGCTCGGCCACGTCCAGCGAGATGTCGAGATTGAACTGGAGCGTGATGACCGACGAGCCGGCCGAGCTCACCGAGTTCATCTGGTTGAGGTTGGGGATCTGCCCGAGTTGGACCTCGAGCGGAGCCGTGACCGATGAAGTCATCACGTCCGGGCTCGCGCCCGGATAGAAGGTCTGTACCTGTATGGTGGGGTAGTCGACCACCGGCAGCGCCGAGACCGGCAGGAAGCGGAAGGCCAATATGCCCGACAGCATGATCGCAACCATCAGGAGCGTCGTCGCGACCGGCCGCAGGATGAACGGGCGGGAGGGGCTCATTGCTGCTGCCCGGCTCCAGATGGCTTGTGCCTGCCGTTGCCCTTGTGCTGTTGCGGATTCACGGCATCAGCCGGCTTTGCAGGATCGGCCGCCTGCTGTTGCGATGGGGGTGTCCGGGCTTCCTGCCGCACCGCCACCTTGGAGCCTTCGCGCAGCTTGTCGGCCCCGTCGATGACCACCCGCTCACCGGGATTGAGCCCGGATGCGATCTGTACGCGCTCGCCGTCGAAGACGCCGAGCGTCACCTTGCGCACCGAGACGGTGTCGTCCGCGCCGATGACGTAGACAAACGTGCCCGGTACGCCGCGCTGGATGGCGGCGGTCGGCGCGATGGTCACGCCGTCGTGCTCGTCCACGATCAGGTCGATATTGACGAACTGGTTGGGATAGAGCGTCCGCTTCTCGTTGGCGAAGGAGGCCCTGAGCTTGATGGTGCCGGTCGTCGGGTCGATCTGGCTGTCGAAGGTCTCGAGCTGACCATCGGCGAGCTTGTTGTCGCCGGTGCGGTCGAATGCAATGACCGGCAGCCTGGCGCCCTGATCCAGACGCTGCGCGATCTCCTGCAACCTGTCTTCCGGAACCGTGAAAAGCACGCTGATGGGCTCCATCTGCGTGATGACGACGATGCCGCCGGCATCGCCGGGGGTGACATAATTGCCTTCATCCACCTGCCGCAGACCCGCCCGACCATCCACGGGAGCGAGGATGGTGGTGTAGTCGAGATTGATCGTTGCCGCCTGCACGGCCGCTTTGTCGGCTTCGACCGTGCCGACATATTGCGCGACAAGCGCGGCCTGCGTGTCGAGCGTCTGCTGGGGGATCGCGCCGCCCGGAACCAGTTTCTTATCGCGCCCCAGATCAATCTGCGCATCCTGCAGCAGCGCCTGATCGCGGGTGAGCTGGCCCTGGGCCTGCGCAAGCGCGGCCTGATAGGGGCGAGGGTCGATCCGCGCGAGCGGGTCGCCTTTCCTGACCTCCTGGCCTTCCTGGAAATTCACCTGCGTAAGCTGTCCGCTGACCTGCGGCTTGACGGTGACGGTCGCAAGCGACGTCACCGTGCCGAGGGCATCGAGTGTGACGTTCACGTTGCCGGTTTCAACCGTCGCGGCGCCGACCGATACGGTTGGCGCCGCGCGCGGGCGCGCCGGCGGCTCCCCATACTGCCCGTGCTGCCACCACAGCGTCGCTCCCACCGCAAGGAGCACCAGGAAAATGAGCCAGGCAATCCAGCTTCGCGAACGGCGTTGAACAACCGGTGCCCGCTCCACATTCGTCGCCCCGGGCGCTTCCCTTAGCTGATCCATGACAGCCAATCACCTTGAACGATCGGCCAGGCTCGCGTTCGAGCAAGGCGATCAAGGACTTTTATAAGGCGGCTCCGGGCTCGGCCAAGACTGTCACTTCATCTTGATCCGCCCGTCATTTGCCCTCGGCGCTCGGGAAACGGATCCCGCCGAATGCCGCCTTCCAAAGCTCGGCAGCGGCGCGCCGCTGCGTTTCAGGAGGCCAACAAGGGACTGCCGGCGCAATCCTCACCACGCCCGGTTGTCGGCTCAGCTGGGTGCCCGCACGCTTCTAGAGCGTAGGCAGGACATGGCGAATGTGATCTGCGAAAGCACTTACCGCAGGCGACTGCTCGGGCTCTGCAAAGGCGATTATGATGCCGAGGCGCTGCAGCCGGGGAAGTGGAGCGTTGAGAACATAGAGGTCGCTGGGCACGGCTTCCTGGGTCATAACGCTTATCGCCAGGCCGGACCGGGCCAGGGCGATCAATCCGGCAAGACTGTTGCTCGCATGGGATATCTTGTACCTCAACCCTGCGCGAGCCATGGCATCGCAGGCGATCTTGTGATCCATGGCATTCGATGCCGGCAAGGCCAGCGGCACGATGTCGCCGAAGTTGTGCAGCTCCAGCGTCGGCTTGCTGCCGACCCATGCGAGGGGCTCCGTTCGTACAATCTCTTCCGAGTCGTTCAGGTTGGGAGTGGAAACAAGCGCGATATCGACCTGACGCGAGCGCAAAAGTGTTCGCAATTCAATCGTTGGAGCTGAAACGACCTTGATCTCCACCGCGGGAAACAGGGTTCCGAAACCCTTCAAAAGCGTCGAGGAGAAGCCCATCAGATAGTCTTCCGGGCTCCCGAATATGATGGAGCCATGCAGGCCTTTCTCCGAGAATGCCGAAACCGCTTCATCATGAGCTTTCAGGATTCGCTCGGCATAGGTCAGGAAACGGGCTCCGTTCCCGGTAAGCCGAACACCACTGCCACTTCGGTGCAGCAGGCTTTGGCCGAGTATCTCTTCCAGCCGCTGCATCTGCATCGTCACCGCCGACTGGGTTCGTCCGACGCGTGTCGCGGTCGCGCTGAGAGAACCCGATTGGGCGGCATGCACGAATGTCACCAGGAGGCGAAGATCAAGCGGAGCGCGCATATCAATTCCGTTAATATCCGGATCGAGTATTATCAATTTTACTGGAGATGTGCCAGCCGCTAATCGTCCGCCAAAGATCTTGGAGGGGATGATGTCAAAGAACAATGAACCCGCGTTCTGGGCTTCTGCGGAGAGGCACCTGATACGCTATGGCGGGGCATTCGACCCGGTTATCGTCGAACGTGCGGCGGGCTCCTTTGTCTATGACGCGGACGACAAGCCTATCCTCGATTTCACCTCGGGGCAGATGAGCGCGCTCCTAGGGCACTCCCATCCCAGGATCGTTTCGGCGGTCCGGCAACAGGTCGGGAAGGTGGCGCATCTCTTCAGCGGCATGCTGTCACGACCGGTGGTCGAACTCGCTTCGCGCCTTTCGGCGTTGACGCCTGGTCTCGAAAAAGTACTGCTTCTGTCGACCGGGGCCGAATCGAACGAAGCGGCCATCCGCATGGCCAAGCTGGTTACGGGAAAGCACGAGATCGTTGCCTTCTCCAAAAGCTGGCACGGAATGACCGGGGCGGCTGCCTCGGCAACCTACAGCGCCGGCCGCAAGGGATACGGACCCGCGACCGTAGGATCGTTCGCCATTCCCGCGCCAAACAGTTTCCGACCGCGATTCAGCAATGCCGATGGTTCTCTGGACTGGCGCACGGAACTGGACGATGCCTTCGCGCTGGTGGACAACCAGTCAACCGGGAACCTCGCGGCGTTCATTGCAGAGCCGATCCTCTCAAGCGGCGGCATGCTGGAGCTTCCTGAAGGCTATCTCGCGGCGCTGAAGCAGAAATGCCGCGAGCGCGGCATGCTGCTCATCCTCGACGAGGCGCAAACCGGCGTCGGCCGCACCGGCGACATGTTCGCCTTTCAAAGAGATGGCGTCGTGCCGGATATCCTGACGCTGTCCAAGACCATCGGTGCGGGGCTTCCGTTGTCGGCTGTCCTGACGACGCCCGAAATCGAAGCGATCGCCCATGAACGCGGCTTCCTCTTTTATACGACCCATGTTTCCGATCCGCTGCCGGCGGCAGTGGGGCTCGCGGTGCTCGATGTCGTGGAGGAAGAAGGCCTGATCGCGCGTGCGCGCCATCTGGGCGAAAAGCTGTCCGGCGGATTGCGGCAACTCAAGCAACGCTACGAATGCGTCGGCGATGTACGCGGGCGCGGTCTTTTCCTTGGCGTCGAGATCGTCAAGGACCGGCAGAGCGGCGCTTCCGATCACGAACTCGGGGCTGGCATCGCCGCGGAAGCGCTGAAGCGTGGCCTGAACATGAACATCGTCAAGCTTCCTGGGATGGGCGGTGTGTTCAGAATAGCCCCGCCATTGACCATCTCCGAGGAGGAGATCGACCTCGGGTTGAAAATAATTTCGGATTCGATCGAAAGCGAGTTGGCCGCAGTCAGGAGGGCCGGCGGCAGCAGGACCTCCGATGGAGCACGGGATAGCAAATGAACATGAATATGACGACGAAAGACGGCGAAGCCGCAATTGCCAAGACTGAAGCAGCAACGCCACCGACCATCCGGGTGCTTGTTGCCAAGCTGGGGCTTGATGGCCACGATCGCGGCGCCAAGGTAGTGGCCCGCATCCTACGGGATGCCGGAATGGAGGTTATCTATACCGGCCTGTACAAAACGCCGCTCCAGGTCGTCAACGCGGCAATCCAGGAAGACGTGGATGTGATCGGGGTGAGCCTTCTCTCTGGCTCCCATGTTCCACTGTTCCGTGAGCTGGGCCGATGTATTCGCGAACAAAACGCCGATCACATCGCTATCGTTGCGGGCGGAGTGATACCGGAACAGGACTACGCTTCCCTGATGGACTGCGGCGTCGATGTTATTATTCCGCAAGAGGCCCGTGCGGACCTGATCGTCTCCACGATCAGGGACATGATCGCTGCCCGAGGCCGCATATGACGATCGTCACCCGCTCCAACAAACCGCGTCCGGTCTACAGACCTTCGATGGATCTGGTGCCGGAGGTACTCGCAGGCAACACCCTGAGCATTTCCCGGATGATTTCCCGCGCCGAAGCCGGCTATGCGGAAGCTTCCGATGCCCTGGCGGAAATCTACAAGCACACCGGCAAAGCGCATATTATCGGCATCACCGGCGTGCCGGGCGCAGGCAAATCCACCCTTGTCTCCTCCCTTATCAAGGCGTTAACCGCTGACGGTCACAAGGTTGGGGTGATTGCGATCGATCCCAGCAGCCCCTTTTCCGGCGGTGCCATTCTGGGCGATCGCGTGCGGATGAACGATGCCGCCGAAGCAACCCGGGCCTTCGTGCGCAGCATGGCGACCCGCGGCCATCTTGGCGGTCTGGCCCGTTCGACCTTTCAGGCCGTCGATGTCCTCGATGCAGCCGGTTACTCGCCCATCATCATCGAGACTGTCGGTGTCGGCCAGGACGAGGTGGAAATCGTGACCGCGGCCCATACGGTCGTGGTTCTTTCCGCTCCCGGACTGGGCGATGACATACAGGCCATCAAGGCAGGCATCCTCGAAATCGCGGATGTACATGCCGTCAGCAAAGCCGACAAGCCGGAAGCGGCAGCCACCGTCTCGGCGCTGCAAGGGATGATGGCGCTTGGACCTGTCCGGGACAACTCGGCCTGGAATACGCCGGTCCTTTCCGTCAGCTCCTATTCGGGTGAGCGCATCCAGGACCTGAAGGATGCCATCGACCGCCATTGGGAGCATTTGAAGGAAAGCCAGGAACTGGCCGAGCGCCAGCACAATATTTGCAGGGCACGGGTGCTGGGCACGGCCAAGCACCTTTTTCAGCAGAAATTCGATCAGGGCATCGATGGGTTCGATGAGCAGCTTCAGGCTGTGATGCACAGGAACGCGGATCCGTCCGTCGCCGCCCTGGCATTGCTTGGCTGGGAAAATGAGAGGCAGGGCCAATGAATTTGTTCTCCGAAGCAGCCATCGAAGAACTTCGTGCAAGGCAGGCTGAATGGGAAGAAAAGGAACTTGCGGCGGTCCTGAACGACAGGCCTGAAGAAAAGCCTTCCTACGAAACCGAATCCGGCATCCCGCTGAAGCGCATCTATACCGCAGCGGACGTCGCGGACATTCCCGCAAGCGATCTGGGCTTTCCCGGCGCCTTCCCGTTTACACGCGGACCCTATCCCACGATGTATCGCGGGCGGCCCTGGACCATCAGGCAGGTCGCGGGTTTCGGCAATCCCGAAGCGACGAACCAACGCTACAAATACATGATCCAGACCGGGCAGACCGGTCTCTCCACGGATTTCGACCTGCCGACCTTGCTCGGTCTGGATTCGGACGACCCGATGGCGTTCGGCGAGGTTGGACGCGTTGGCGTCGCCATCGACACGATCGATGACATGGACCGCCTCTTTGAGGGGATCGACCTGGAAAAGATTTCCGTTTCCTTGACGATCAACCCTTCGGCATGGGTGGTCTATGCGATGTTCATCGCCGTGGCGGAACAACGCGGCCTGGACTTCACGAAGCTTGCAGGCACGCTGCAGGCCGATCCGTTGAAGGAATATGTCGCTCAGAAGGAATGGATCTATCCGGTCCGACCCGCCGTAAGACTGTTGCGTGACCTGATCATGTACAGCGCCAAGGCGACACCGAAGATCAACCCGATCAGCCTGAGCGGGTATCATCTGTCGGATGTTGGAGGAAATGCGGTTCAGGAAATCGCATTCATCATGGCCTTCACGATCGCCTACTGCGAGGAAGTCGTCGCGGCGGGCATGGATATCGACGACTTCGCGCCCAGGCTGTCGTTTTTCTTCATCAGCCACCAGGATTTCTTCGAGCAGATCTGCAAGTTCCGGGCGGCACGACGGGTCTACGCCAAGGTGATATCTGAACGGTTCGGGGCAAAGAAGCCGGAATCGATGCGCCTGCGGGTGCATGTGCAGACCGCCGCGATGAGCCTGACGAAGGTCGAGCACCAGAACAACCTGATGCGCACCGCCATCCAGGCGCTGGGTGCCGTGCTTGGCGGGTGCCAAAGCATGCATACAAACGGCCTGGACGAAGCCTTCGCCATTCCCACCGAGGAGGCGATGAAGCTGGCCATTCGCACGCAACAGATCATCCGCGATGAAATCAATGTGACATCCGTCATCGACCCTCTCGGTGGATCCTATTTCGTCGAAAGCCTGACGCGCGACATGGAAACCGAAATCTGGAAGGTCCTCAATGAGGTCGACGAGCGGGGAGGCGCCGTCAAGCTGGTCGAAGAGGGATGGTTCCAGCAGAAGCTGGCCGACTCGGCCTACACAACGTTCAAGAAGATCGACAGCGGCGAGAAAATCTCCGTCGGCGTGAATCGTTATGTCGATGAGCAAAGCAGCACGGCTGAGGTGGGCATTCACCCCTATGACGAGGAATGCACGCAACTGCAGATAGATCGCCTGAACACCGTGCGTGCGAACCGCGACAGCGACCGGGTGCAATCTCTCCTCAAAGAACTGGCGGAACAGGCTCGGACGGAGAGCGTCAACCTGCTGCCGAAGACCATCGAGCTTGTAAAGGCAAGAGCGACCCTTGGCGAGATCTGCGGCGCGCTCCGTGATGTCTGGGGCTCTTACGACGAACCGATGATAGTGTGAAGGAAAGCACATGCCAGAAGCAATCGTTGCTCGACATGACGGGGTCATTGCCTGGGTCAAGCTGAACCGGCCGGACCGGCTCAACGCCATGAACGAAGAGCTTGTCAAAGAGCTTTCCGAGGCGCTCGCCAGGGCCGAGGCGGATGAAACGATCCGCGTCATCATTCTCCATGGCGAAGGCCGTGCTTTCTGCTCAGGCGATGATCTGAAGGATCTCGACGCACAGACCGTATCGGAAGATGCAACGCAGGCCTGGGTTGAAGCCATTCAGCAGGTCACCCTGCAGATCATGCGATCCAGGAAGATTGTCATCGCCGCGGTGCATGGCTGGTGCGTCGGTGGTGCCCTCGAATGGGTCATCAACTGCGATTTCAGGCTGTTTGCCGACAACACGCGGTGGTTCTTCCCGGAGGTAAGTTACGGCTTCTTCGTCACCGGCGGCGTCACCGCGCTTCTGACGAAGCAGGTGGGACCGCAGATGGCCAAGGATTTGATCATGTTCGGCGACCGCCACGATGCGAAGAAGGCCCTGGAGGTCGGGATCGCGTGGAAACTCTTCCCCGAAGATCAGATTCTGGCCGAGGCTGAAAAGCTCGCCTCAAGGATTGCAGAGCGTCCTGCGGAGTCGGTCGCCGAAATCAAACGAGCCATCAATGAAGGTTTCCACTCATCGCTCGCCGACGCGATGAGGATAGAGACCGCAGCCACCGTTCGGGGATTTCTTTCGGCGGAATCACAGGCGCGAGCAAAAGAGTTTTAACTGTGCTGATGACAACAAATGAAGTTCCGTCCCGCCTTTATATTCCGGGCAGACATGACGACGATATTGAAAACCGGGTGTTGCCAAGGATTCTGCTGAGGCAGGCAGAACTGCTTGGCGGCAGGAAATTTATCGACATATGCGGTCGTTCGGCCAGCTTCGAGGAGATGGAATCCATTTCCAGCCAGTTGGCGCATGGCTTGCGCAAGCTGGGTGTGAGCCCGTCGGACCGGGTGGCGATGCTGTTGCCAAACTGCTTCGAGTTCGTGGCGATCTGGTTTGCGGTATCGAAACTGGGCGCGGTCGAAGTTCCGAACAATCCGGGGCTGAAGGGCGACCTTCTATGCCACAATCTGAACAATTGCGGTGCTGAAGTGCTCGTCGCCGACGCGACCGTGCTGACGGAAATCGCCAAAGTTCAGGACAAGCTGCCGGAGATCCGGACACTCGTTGTCGTGGGGACCGACCCGGAGGAAGCGCGAGCGGCGGGCATCAAGATCGCTCGTATCGTCGCCTTCGAGGAATGCCTGGCGCCCCAGCGGGATTTCGACCCGGTCCATGTCCATTACTCCGATCCGATGGCCATCCTGTATACGTCCGGTACGACCGGCCCAGCCAAGGGCGCGTTGATGTCCCATCACCACTGCTATTCGTGGGCATCGGCAATGGCCTACAATCTGGGTTATACGAGCAGCGACAGCTATTTCTCGCCTTTGCCGCTGTTTCATACCGATGCCCAGATGTTCGGCGTTTATCTACCCTTGATCTACGGTACCAACACGACCCTGGTGGATGGCTTCAGCGCATCCAAATTCTGGGACCAGGTGCGTGCGAGCGGTGCCACGGCAACAAATTTGCTGGGCGCCATGGCGGTCATTCTCACGCGAACGCCAGCAACCGCGGACGACGGCAACAATCCTGTGAGGGTATGCCAATGCATTCCCATGGTTCCGGACCAGCAGGCGTTTGAAAACCGTTTCGGCATGAAGCTCGTTACAGGGTACGGACAGACCGAAACCAGTTTTGTCACTCTGGATACAGCAGACGAAACACGTCCCGGTTCTTGTGGCCGGGCACATCCTGACTGGGAGGTCGCCGTGGTGGACGAAGCGGACAAGCCCGTCCCTGCCGGCACCATGGGCGAGATTGTGTCGCGCCCCAGGAAAAGCTGGAACATGTTCTCCGGTTATTACCGCTCCGATGCGAAGACGGTAGAGACTCTCAGGAACCTCTGGTATCACTCCGGCGATGCCGGCGTGATGGATGAAGACGGATGGCTGTACTTCAAACATCGCCTGAACGAAGCCATACGGCGTCGCGGCGAGAACATCTCCGCTTATGAATTGGAATCTGTCGCGGAAAAGCATCCCGACATCGTGGAAAGCGCGGCTTTCGGCATTCCGTCGGAGTTCACCGAGGAAGACATCATGGTGGTTGCCATGCGCCGCGCCGGATCGTCCGTTCAGCCGGCGGACCTCCTCGAGCATTTCAAAGAGAGCGCACCTCGCCATATGGTCCCTCGTTTCATCGAGATCACCGACACGCCGCTGCCGAGAACCCCAACCGAAAAGGTTGCCAGAAACGAGCTGAAAAAAAGAGGGGTGAGCGAAACCACTCTGGACAGAGGTTCGCGATAGCGAAAATGGCGCCGGCGATTTAGCCGACCTGACTATCAGGGCGCTAGCCTGGCGTTCTGGTCCGATGCCGGGGCGCGACACTCCATGTCTCCCGATCGGTATAGATCGGGAGACATCCGGCCAAATCCCAGCTTCGAGAGCGGCCGCGCAGTGCACTGAAACGGCGCAGCCGCCCTTCGCGTCCCTCCTGCCGTATCAGGCCTGCCATCATGAACAGAGCCGCTTTCACCCACCCCCGAACCGTTCCCGTTGGAGCGTTCGCGCAGACGCTGAGTCAGGCATTCGAAACATTGCAAAATCGATCGCCAATTTGGTTCGTTACGGTCATCGCATACCATATTATTCCGTTGCAACATGCTCGGATAAACAGGAACTTGGAGGACGCAATGCAGCTTGGGGAGGGGCCTGTCGTCAACCTGGGCTTCGATCTTGGCACGGGTGAATTGCCCGGCTGAACAATCGGATGGCACGATGCGCGCCCCAGGGCAGTTCTCACTGTTCGAACACCGCGAGGAGTTGCAACGCTCTTGATCTCGGTGTCTGCACGCCGCTTCCCTTACGCACGGATCGGTCGGTCAGGGTGGCTACTGTGTCCAGGCGCGGCTGGCATTTCAGAACTCGTTGCGACCCCCTTACTCGGATAGCGCCTGGCGCAGAAATTCACGTCGCATGACGTCACGGCCTTTGGCGGCCGGCCTCGCTCGGTTTTCCCGCTCGTGGTCCCGAACCGCTCAATGAGGATATGGCTTAGTTTCAGATTAAACGGAGGAGACTATGGGTAATTTCAAGGAGGTTATACGCATCGCGGGGGCGTTTGTCGGCGTCATCGTGGGTGCCGGCTTTGCCTCGGGGCAGGAGCTTATGCAGTTCTTCACCAGCTTCGGGCTGATCGGACTGGCAGGCTCGATGATCAGCATCGCATTGTTTATTTTCCTGGCGATGGCGCTGTCGTCGCTTGGTCAGCAATATACGTCGTCGTCGCACAAGCCGATTGTCTATGCGATCTGCGGGAAATACCTCGGCATCTTCGTCGATGCGCTGATCACCTTCTTCATGTTCGCCCTCGCTGTCGTCATGATCGCCGGCGGCGGCGCGCTTGGGGAGCAGCTGTTCGGGATTCCGAAGCTGTGGGGAAGCGTGGCGGTCACGGTCCTGACCGTGCTGATCGTTTGCATGAACGTCAGGCAGGTGATCACTTTCATCGGCGCGGCGACCCCGCTTCTGGCATTAATGGTGATCATCGTCTCGGTGGTGGCATTTTCCGGTCACGAAGCCGATCTCCATGCATTGGAAGCAGCGGCGAGCACGCTGCCTCGCGGCGCGGGCAACTGGGTTATCGGAGCTCTTCTCTACGTCTCCTACAACATCATCGCCGGGGCGCCGTTCCTCATCATCATGGGCGGGCAGTCGCTCGACCGGAAAACCGCGGTCTGGGGCGGCGTCCTCGGCGGCGTGCTTCTGGGCCTGCTGATGCTGATGATCGTCGGAAGCATGTTCGCGCGCGCGGATATCCTTGCCGGCGTTCCCATGCCGATGTTGCTGCTTGCCACGCAATTCTCGCCTTTCGTCGGTATCGTCATGGGCGTCGCCATTTTTGGCATGATCCTGAACACCGCGGTGGGCGTGCTCTATTCCTTCTCGGCACGGCTGCTGGAACCCGGCACGATGAAGTTCCGCCTGGGAACTGTCGCGGCGGGTATCCTTGCCTTTGCGGGAAGCCTGGCCGGCTTCGTCCAGCTTGTCGGAACCGTCTTCCCGTTCTTCGGTTATCTGGGCTTCGTGCTTATGATCTGCACCCTGGTCGGCTGGCTGCGTCTCAGAAGCGGTACCTTGCGCCTCATCGAAGCCGCGTAATCCGATCGGGCAACAGCCTGCAGAATTCCGGACAAGCAACCGCGCCCCTGACATGAGGCGCGGTTTACCCCACAGGGCGATGCTTGTCGGGAAAAGGAGTTGCAGCCGCGAGCGCGTTTGCCGTGAAATCGATATTGGCCTGGTCCGCTGCTTCCCGTCGGAAAGTGGCGGGGCTCTTGCCCGTCCATTTGCGGAATGCCCGGTGAAAGGCGCTTGGCTCGGAAAAACCGAGATCGGCCGCGATGTCCGCTACATTCCTGCGTCCGGCCCGCAGCGTAGTCATGGCCAGCCCCCGGCGCATTTCATCCTTGATGGACTGATAGGTTTGTCCCTCCTGACGCAATTTGCGTCGCAAGGTAGGCTCACTTACACGCATCCGCTGGGCGAGGACCTCGAAACTCGGCCAGGCGGACGGGGGAGTTCCCCGCAGCCGTTCGCGGACCGTGGCTGAGAGGCCTGCGTCGTGACGATAATGTACCAGAATATTAGCCGGCGCGTGACGCAGGAATTCCCTCAATGCACGTCCGTCGCGGATGGTCGGCAGTTTCAGGAAATCGGCGTCGAAAACAAGCCTCGTTTCTGGCTGGTCGAAGCGGGCGGGTGCGCCAAAGAACAGACGATAGTCGGTTCCGGTGAGCGGCGCACTGCAGCGGAAATCCACCCATCGGATGGGGATGCGTCGACCCACCAGCCAACAGTTGACCCCATGTACGATGATCCAGAAGGTGCGATAGGCAAAAGCCGAACGTGGTCCTCCTGTATCCTTCAGGACAATCCGGGCAAGCCCGTTCTCCACGACCAGTTGGCCATGGGGCTCATCAAGAACCGCGCGCAGGAAACGCAGCCCTCGTCGTAAAGCATGCTCCAGCGTGGCCGTGGAGAGGATTGCCTGGCACAGCAAGGCAAAACTGCCGGCCCTCATGGGTCGCGCGCCTTCGCCAAAGAACTCGTCGTCCATCGTCTGTGCAACGGCGTGCCACAAGGCACCGTATTGTACGGATGTGATCGGCATGGTGATTACTGGTGGTATACCCACCTGGGCAAGAAGCGGCTCGGGCTGCACACCATGGCGGCGAAGGCAATCGAGCGTATCTTCCATAAAGCACGGCGCGATCATCCGACGTTCCATTGCCTAACCTCCGCACCGAAAACATTGCAAAACCGATCACCAAATCGACTTTCTTCAGTCATCGCATACCACATTGTTCCATTGCAACATGTTCGGGAAACAGTGAAGCTTGGATAGGGCAATGCAGCTTAAAGATCGCGTCTTTCTCGTCACCGGTGCCGGATCCGGCCTTGGCGCCGCCGTCACGCGCATGTTCGCGGATGAAGGCGCGAAAGTGCTGGGAATCGATATCAATATGGAGGCAGGCGAAAAACTTGCCGCGGAACTGGGCGACGCCGTGTGCTTCCACAAGGCGGATGTCACCAGCGAGGCAGAGGGCGTCGCAGCAATCGCGTATGCCAAGGCAAGGTACGGACATATTCACGGCCTGGTAAACTGTGCCGGCGTCGCGCCCGGCGAGAAGGTCGTGGGACGAGATGGTCCGCATGGCCTCGATAGCTTCGGCCGCACCGTGGCCATCAATCTTATCGGCACCTTCAACATGTTGCGCCTGTCCGCCAGCGCCATGGTGAATGAGGAGCCGGGTCCGGATGGCGAGCGTGGAGTGATCATCAACACGGCCTCTGTCGCGGCTTTTGACGGACAGATCGGTCAAGCGGCTTATGCCGCTTCGAAGGGGGGCGTGGCGGCGCTCACGCTGCCGGCCGCGCGGGAACTCGCGCGCTACGGCATCCGTGTCGTAACCATCGCTCCCGGCATCTTCGAGACACCGATGATGGCTGGCATGCCGCAAGCGGTGCAGGATGCGTTGGGCGCGAGCGTGCCGTTCCCGTCGCGCCTCGGTCGGCCTGCGGAGTATGCCGCGCTGGTCAGGCATATTTGCAGGAACGTCATGCTCAACGGCGAGGTGATCCGCCTTGACGGCGCGTTGCGGATGCCCCCGCGCTGACGCACCGCAGTAAGCCAAGTGGATTGTAAGGAGACCTGATAATGAGCATTCACGACCCTGTAGTGATCGTCGGAGCCAGCCGTACGCCCCTTGGAGGCTTCCAGGGCAAGCTCAAGGACGTCGCTGCCGCCGAACTCGGCTCCACCGCCATTCGCGCCTCACTGGAGCGTGCCGGGCTCGACCCCAGTGCCGTTGACGAAGTCTTGTTTGGATGCGTGCTGACAGCGGGCCTTGGCCAGGCACCGGCCCGCCAGGCAGCGCTGGGCGCCGGTCTCCCCTTCGCCGCGGGTGCCACGACCGTCAACAAAATGTGCGGCTCCAGCATGAAGGCAGCCATGCTCGCACACGACCTTCTGACCGCCGGATCGGTATCGGTCGCGGTGGCCGGTGGCATGGAGAGCATGAGCAATGCTCCCTACCTGCTTGACCGCGCGCGCGCCGGCTACCGCCTGGGCCACAACAAGGTGGTCGACCATATGTTTCTGGATGGCCTGGAGGATGCCTATGACAAAGGCCGGCTCATGGGCACGTTCGCAGAGGACTGCGCCGATGCATTCCAGTTCAGCCGTGAAGCGCAGGACGCCTACGCCATAGCGTCTCTCGGGAAGGCGCAGAAGGCCATCACGGACGGCGGTTTCTCCGAAGAGATCGTTCCCGTGACCGTAAGAGCGGGAAGAAGTGAACTGGTCGTGGACGAGGACGAACAGCCTGCGAAGGCCAGGATCGACAAAATCCCGACGTTGCGGCCTGCCTTCCGCGAAGGCGGCACGGTGACGCCGGCAAATTCCTCCTCGATTTCCGACGGTGCTGCCGCGCTTACGCTGATGCGCCGTTCGGAGGCACTGAAGCGGGGCCTCGTCCCGCTAGCGGCGATCAGCGGTCACGCGACCCATGCCCAGGCTCCCAATCTGTTCACGACGGCGCCTGTCGGCGCCATCCGAAAGCTGTGTGAACGTCTTGACTGGAGCATCAGCGAAGTTGACCTCTTCGAGATCAACGAGGCCTTCGCGGTCGTGCCCATGGCGGCGATGGGTGAACTCGGCTTGCCGGCGGACAGGGTGAATGTTCATGGAGGCGCGTGCGCGCTTGGTCATCCCATTGGTGCGTCGGGTGCCCGGGTGCTTGTCACACTGCTTTATGCGCTGCGCAGGCATGGCCTGAAGCGCGGCATAGCGTCGATCTGCATCGGGGGTGGCGAAGCTACCGCGATGGCCATCGAGCTTATGCCCTGACGATAGGGGCAGTGTCGAAGTCTCGGGTCTGTTCGGCCTGATCGCGGCGGGAGTCGCGTGAAAAACGGGGCGCCTGAAGCGCCCCGTCGATCATTTCCCATTTCACTATGCCATGAACATGTGGTCGATAAGCTGAGCATTATCGATCCACCCGGCTTTTCGGTGACAAGCGCAGCGCGGCTTTGTCATCAGTGCCCGCCCGCTTTTGCGGCGATCTCGGTTACCTCCGCAACATCCGTGAGGATGCTCGCGCACTGTTTCGCGTCGCGCGCAACGCATCCGAAACGCTTGAGCTTGCTGACCGCCTGCGCGATGCGGCCGCAGCCTGCATTTTAGCGAAGAACCAAAGGAAGTCGCAGCAGGCTTCTGGATTTCCTCGGTGCGGGCGTCTGCGGCACCGGCTGCGATTTGCGATCTCCGGTATGTTGACATAAAGATGTCTTTATGTGATCTGGATGATGTGTCGTTCGAAGGACTGGAATTGTCGCAAATGGATTCTGCGTTGAAGGGCCTGTTCGGGCCGGTTACCAAGAGCTCCCGAGGAGATGAGGCGCGTGCTGCGCTGACTGCGGCCGCGCGTGAGCGCATCCTGGTGCTGGACGGTGCCATGGGCACGCAGATCCAGGGTCTCGGCTTCGATGAGCAGCATTTCCGTGGCGACCGTTTCGGCGGTTGCGCATGCCACCAGCAGGGCAACAACGACCTCCTGATCCTCAGCCAGCCTGCTGCGATCGAGGAAATCCACTACCGCTACGCCATTGCCGGCGCGGATATCGTCGAGACGAACACATTCTCCTCCACGCGCATCGCGCAGACCGATTACGGCATGGAGGACATGGTCTACGACCTGAACCGGGACGGCGCGCGCCTTGCCCGCCGCGCCGTCATCCGGGCGAGCCAGGAAGACGGCAAGCGCCGTTTCGTGGCCGGCGCGCTGGGTCCCACCAACCGCACGGCTTCAATCTCGCCGGACGTCAACAACCCCGGCTATCGCGCTGTAACCTTTGATGATCTGCGCATCGCCTATGCCGAGCAGCTTCGCGGCCTGATCGACGGTGGCGTCGATCTGATCCTGATCGAGACCATCTTCGACACGCTGAACGCCAAGGCGGCGATCTTTGCCTGCGAGGAAATATTCGCCGAGACGGGCGAGCACCTGCCGATCATGATTTCCGGCACGATCACCGACCTTTCCGGCCGCACCCTTTCGGGCCAGACGCCGACCGCCTTCTGGCACTCGCTGCGCCATGCCAACCCCTTCACCTTCGGGCTGAACTGCGCGCTGGGCGCCAATGCCATGCGCGAACATCTGGCCGAAATCTCGGACGTCGCCGACACGCTGGTCTGCGCCTATCCCAATGCCGGCCTGCCCAACGAATTCGGGCGCTATGACGAGACGCCGGAATTCATGGCCGAGCAGATCGAAGCGTTCGCGCGCGAGGGGCTGGTGAACATCGTTGGCGGTTGCTGTGGTTCGACGCCCGAGCATATTCGCGCCATAGCCGAAGCAGTGAGCAAACACCCGCCGCGTCAGGTGCCCGAGCACAAGCCGTTGATGAAGCTCTCCGGCCTGGAGCCTTTCACGCTCACGCCCGAAATCCCCTTCGTCAATGTCGGCGAGCGCACCAATGTCACCGGTTCGGCGAAATTCAGGAAGCTGATCACCGCTGGCGATTTTGCCGCCGCGCTCGATGTCGCGCGCGACCAGGTGGCCAATGGCGCGCAGGTCGTCGACGTCAATATGGATGAGGGCCTGATCGACTCCCAAAAGGCGATGGTGGAGTATCTCAACCTGATCGCCTCGGAGCCGGACATAGCGCGCGTGCCGATCATGATCGACTCGTCCAAATGGGAGGTGATCGAAGCCGGCCTGAAATGCGTGCAGGGCAAGCCGATCGTCAATTCCATTTCCATGAAGGAGGGCGAGGAAGCTTTCCTGCACCATGCAAGGCTGTGCCGCATGTATGGCGCGGCCGTCGTCGTCATGGCTTTCGACGAGGCCGGGCAGGCCGACACGCAGGCGCGCAAGGTGGAAATCTGCACCCGCGCCTACAAGCTCCTGACCGGGCAGGCGGGTTTCGCGCCTGAGGATATCATCTTCGATCCGAACATTTTTGCGGTGGCGACAGGTATCGAGGAGCACAACAACTACGGCGTCGACTTCATCGGCGCCACGCGCGAGATCACGGCCACGCTGCCGCATGTCCATGTTTCGGGCGGCGTGTCGAACCTGTCTTTCTCCTTCCGCGGCAACGAGCCCGTGCGCGAGGCGATGCATGCCGTGTTTCTCTACCACGCCATTCAGGCGGGCATGGATATGGGCATCGTCAATGCTGGCCAGCTTGCCGTTTACGAAACCATCGAGCCGGAGCTGCGCGAGGCGTGCGAGGATGTGGTGCTGAACCGGACGCCGAAGGCAGGCGGCAGCGCGACCGAGCGTTTGCTGGAACTGGCCGAGCGCTTCAAGGGCGCCGCCGGCAAGGAGGCCAGGGAAAAGGACCTCGCCTGGCGCGAATGGCCGGTCGAGAAACGCATCAGCCACGCGCTGGTCAACGGCATCACCGAATATATCGAGCAGGACACCGAGGAAGCCCGACAGAGGGCCGAGCGGCCGTTGCATGTCATCGAGGGACCGCTGATGGCCGGCATGAATGTCGTGGGCGACCTGTTCGGATCGGGAAAGATGTTCCTGCCGCAGGTGGTCAAATCGGCCCGCGTCATGAAGCAGGCGGTGGCCGTGTTGCTGCCTTATATGGAGGCCGAAAAAGAGGCCAATGGCGGACAAGACATGCGCGAAAGCGCGGGCAAGATCCTGATGGCCACGGTGAAGGGCGATGTGCATGACATCGGCAAGAACATCGTCGGTGTCGTACTCGCCTGCAACAATTACGAGATCATCGACCTCGGCGTGATGGTGCCGGCCTCGAAAATCCTGGAGACCGCGCGCGAGAGACAGGTCGACATCATCGGCCTGTCGGGCCTCATCACGCCGTCACTGGACGAGATGGTTCACGTCGCCTCCGAAATGGAGAGAGAGGGCTTTGAAATCCCGCTGCTGATCGGTGGGGCGACCACAAGCCGCGTACATACGGCAGTGAAGATCCATCCGCGTTATGATCGCGGACAGGCGGTCTATGTGACCGATGCCAGCCGTGCGGTCGGGGTGGTTTCGAGCCTGCTCTCACCTGAAATGAAACCGGGCTATGTCGAGACGCTGCGCGGCGAATACCGCAAGGTGGCGGAAGCGCATGAGCGCTCGGAACGGGAAAAGCAGCGTCTGCCGCTGGCCAGGGCGCGCGCCAATGCGCATCGCATCGACTGGGCGGCCTATGACGCGCCAAAACCTTCTTTCCTCGGTACGCGCGTCTTCGAAACCTGGGATCTCGAAGAACTGTCCCGCTATATCGACTGGACGCCCTTTTTCCAGACATGGGAGCTGAAAGGCCGCTATCCGAAAATCCTGGAGGACGAAAAGCAGGGAGCGGCCGCGCGCCAGCTCTTCGAGGATGCGCAGGCGATGCTGAAAAAGATCATCGCGGAAAAATGGTTCGCCCCGAGAGCGGTGATCGGCTTCTGGCCGGCCAACGCGGTGGGCGACGATATACGCCTCTTCACCGACGAGAACAGGTCGCAGGAACTTGCAACCTTCTTCACGCTGCGCCAGCAGCTTACCAAGCGCGATGGCAAGGCCAATCTCGCATTGTCCGATTTCGTGGCACCCGCGGAAAGCGGAAAGCCCGATTATGTCGGTGGCTTCGTGGTGACGGCCGGCATCGAGGAAGTGGCGATCGCCGAGCGCTTCGAGCGCGCCAATGACGACTATTCGTCCATTCTCGTCAAGGCGCTGGCCGACCGCTTTGCCGAAGCCTTCGCCGAACGCATGCATGAGCGCGTGCGCAAGGAGTTCTGGGGCTATGCGCCGGATGAGACACTGACGGGCGACGAGCTGATCGCCGAGGCCTATCATGGCATCCGGCCGGCGCCCGGTTATCCTGCCCAGCCCGACCATACCGAAAAAGTGACGCTGTTCCGGCTTCTCGATGCGGAAAGGAATTCCGGCGTGACGCTCACCGAAGGCATGGCGATGTGGCCGGGCTCGTCGGTATCGGGTCTGTATCTGGCGCATCCCGAAAGCTATTATTTCGGCGTCGCCAAGGTCGAGCGTGATCAGGTAGAGGACTATGCACAGCGCAAGGGCATGGCGGTGACCGATGTGGAACGCTGGCTGGGACCCATCCTCAACTATATGCCCGTCCGCGCGGTCGAGGATGCTGCCGCCTGAGAAGCAAGGATCGCCGTGCCGCATCCCCTTCATGGAGAATCGCCGCAAAAGACTGTTGGTGACGCCGACCTCATGTGTTGCCTTATCTTAGGCAACACGCCTAACTGGCTGTTCCGAAAAGGTTCAGCATCTTGGCCTCACCATCAATTCCCGACGATCCGCTGGAATGGATCGCCACGCAGCTTTCCGATCCCGCCTGCAAATGCAGCCTGGGCGGGTTTGGCGCTGTCGGCATGTTTGCGCAAGACGCCGATGCAGAAGTGGCATTGAAGGACCACGCCATCGTGGTCGGTGCAGCCGGTGCAACGCTCAGGATCGAGCGCGGGGCCAACATCCGGCTGGTGGCGTTCGAGACGATCAGTTCCGATTCCCTGTCGTGGAACCATGGTGTTGCGATCTGTACGGACCAGTCCCGCCTGCTTGCCGCGCAATCCGATTGCCTTCGCGAAACCGGTCCCGATAGATCAGCGATCGATGAAGCTGATCGGCACGTTCCGTGTTTCGCGGCCGGCGTCGCGTCGCAGCAGATGCGCGTGCTGCTGCGGACAGCGGATAGCGACCTTCTGCACGCCCTGCGACACCACACGGGCCTGAACTTCTTTGACCTGCCTGCCTCGGTCATGGAACTTCTCGCCCGAAGCCCCATCGACTGGATCGTCGAAACGCCGGTTGGGCGGCTTGAGTTCAGGCAGCGCTTAACGAGCCATTCCCTGAATATGCCATGCCCTGTATTTATCGACCGCGACCTGCTGGCGAGCGGACTTACCTATGCGCGCGGCATAGCCATTCCGCCCGGATGGATGCCTTGCGGCTATATTTTTCCACCGCACCCTGCGCGCGCCGCGCCGGGGATGCCCAAGCACTTCGATGAACGGGAGCATCTGCGCTTCCAGCAGATACTCGACCGTTTTGGCATTGCTGAACTGGTGAGCCTGAAGCGACAGACGGAGGCCGACATTGCCGCCGGCACGACAGTGATGCAGCCGCTCAAGACCCGCCACGAGACCGATATCGTTCGTGTCGTACTCAGGCAGCGGCTGACGATGGGACATGGCGCAGGCCTGGAGCCCTGGATGGAGGTCTTCGACAGACCGCTTCTGGAGGCGGTGCGAAAGCGGCCCGACGCCAGCAATCGATAACCGGATTTGCCAATGTGATTCCGAGAGGAGGAACCATGACGAGACTTACCGTTGCGCCGCGCGATGTGAACCGCACCTTCATGAACTTTCCGTTCGTGGAGGACCTCGATACGCTGAAGGCGGACATCACGATCATCGGCATGCCCTATGGCAGCCCCTATTCGATCGACGAGATGACAAACGACCAGACCAATGGCCCGACCGCCATGCGTCGCGCTTCGCGCAACATCAGCGTCGATCTGGACCGCTATGATTTCGACATCGGCGGCACGCTGTTCGACGGACAGGACATCAAGGTGGTGGATGTCGGCGACGTACCGGGCGAGGCGGCGGACATTGGCGGGCACTACCGCCGCTCCGAGGCGGCGATCCGCAAAATCCTTGCCGCCGGTGCCATGCCGATCATTCTGGGCGGTGATCACGGCATTCCCATTCCGGTCCTGCGCGCGCTGGACGGCGAAGGGCCGATCACGGTGATCCAGATCGATGCGCATCTCGACTGGCTCGACGAAAGGAACGGCGTAAAGGACGGCTATTCGAGCAATATGCGCCGTGCCTCCGAGATGGCGCATGTCGATCGCATCTTCCAGCTTGGCATTCGCGGGCAGGGCAGCGCACGCTTCGAGGAAATCGAGGCGGCTCGTGCCTATGGCGTCGATATCGTCACCGCCGCACAATGGGAGAAAGAGGGTACGGACGCGATCCTGGCGCGCATCCCCGACGGCGGGCGCTACTATCTTACGCTCGATGCCGACGGTCTTGATCCGGCGGTGATGCCTGCTGTCGCCGCACCATCCCCCGGCGGCATCAGCTATCGCCAGACAATCGACCTCATCAAGGGCGTGATCGGCAAGGGGCGGCTCGTCGGCATGGACATGGTCGAGATTACACCCTCGCGCGACATCAACGAGATCAGTTCGATCACGGCAGGCAATATCATCCTGAACGCAATCGGCGCTGCGGTGCGCGCTGGCTATTTCAAACGCTGAGGTGGTTCACGGCGAGGCGACCTGCGGTCAGGCCGCCTCGCGAAGAGGCTCCAGGAAGCCGGGGTTTGCATCAAGCGACGAAAACAATCGCTTCAACTCGAGATCCGTGACCGCATTGGCGGCATCGTTCAGGAAGAACCAGCGGCGCTTGCGGCGCACACGTTCCGGCCAGTGGGTCAAGGTTCCCCGCACCTTCAGGCCGTAGAGCACGACCGTGGAAGGGCGCGCCAAAACGCTGGTATAGGACCCAAGCGGGTTCGGATCGAGATGGCCGAATACACCGGCCTTCTCGAAAGCTTCGGTCATCGCCATCTGGCGCGGTGTCCTGTCGTCGCTCGTCAAAGCGCTGGGCAACTGCCAGCGCTCCTCGTCACGCGACGTGACGAGCAATATCTTGATCTCACCCTGTTTCGTACGCCGCCATGGAAGGGCGCCGTAGCGCGTCCGCTCCATGACGGTTGGTGTCGGGCTGGATCGCAGGGTGGATGGCCGCAGAGCCGACCTCATAGGCGCCCTCCGGGCCTCACCTCCATGTTGCCAAGACGCGGCTGGATGGGCGTGCGCCTGCCATCGGCACACCACACACAACGCACCGCTGCCCGCGGCAGGCTGCGGCGGCAGGACTTGCAGATCGAAAGAGGCTGTCTGTAGATCAATTGAATACTCCGGTAAAAAGCGCGCGTCGCGCAGCAAATGCACCGCAAATCGACTTTAAGATGCGGTCCCGGAGCGGAAAGTCCTGTGCGGTGTTCAGTCGATCACAAGTCGCTCCGGGAAAAACCACTTGCTTTCCCGGCGAGCCTCGAAATCAAAATGAAAGTTTTCATGCACATGCCATCAATGTAGTGACAAGAATTTATAAAACAAGGGGTTAGCCTGTCGACCGCCGTGTTTGACGCAGTGACCGCAGATCGCGACGGACGAGCGCGTCCTCGCGGGTTCGCCTTGAAGTTTCGCGACGACAAAGCACGGACACCCGAGCCGCGTCAGCAGTTCGGGTGTCCGGGTGGGCAATGGATAGGGTCCCGGCGGACGGCCGGCGGCAGATCAGCGCAGGGCGCGCTCCAGTGCCTCGGCCATGGCGCGCAGCGTCACGAAGGTCGAGGCCGCGCCCGGATCGATATGGCCGAGCGAACGCTCACCGAGCTTGCTCGAGCGGCCCTTGCGCGCCGCGATCTTCGCAGTGGCGTTCATGCCTTCTTCGGCACCTCTGGCTGCCGCCTGCAGGCAAGCCAGCGTGGATGCGCCGCCCTGCAGCGCCTGCGCAGCCTGATGGGCCGCCGGCACCCAGGCATCCACCATCGTCTTGTCGCCGGGTTCGGCCTTGCCTCGTTCACGAATGCCGTTCGCTGCCGCATCGATGAAGGTAACCATCGCTGCCCCGTCGAGACCGGCACGGCCACGTGCGCTTGCGCCTGCGCGCTGGAAGGCGGTGGCGTAAAGCGGACCTGACGAAGCGCCCACCGCATCGAGGAATGCCTTGGCAATGCGCTTGCAGATGGCTTCGATGTCGTCATTGTCCGAAACCTCGTCCAATGCGTGGCCTACCGCAGACCAGCCGATTCCCATCGTGACGCCGTGGTCGCCGTCGCCAATGACGCCATCGAGTTCGGAGAGCCAATCCTTGTGGGTCTCGATCGCCGCACCGACATTGCGGATCATGGAGACAAAGATTTCCGGCGTTACTTCGCCGCCGGGGCGTTCGCCCGCTATGGTGTCGCTGCTGGCGGCGACGGCATCAGCGCGGTTGCCGACTGCTTTCGAGATGCCGTGACCCACACCGGCATGACCGTTCGCGCGCGGCGAAACAATCCCCACCTGCAAGGCGGCTGTGTGACAGGGGTGCTCGAGCAGGGCCTTCAGTTCGTCATCGAGTTTGAGAAGCGTGATCGAAGCGCCGGCCATTTCGAGCGAGGTCACATATTCGCCGACGAAGGAGCGATGGATGGACACGCCCTTTTCGTCCAGATGCTGCTTCACGCGCCGGTGCAGCAGATAAAGCTCCATCTGCGAGGTTGAGCCGAGGCCGTTGACCAGCAGGGCCACTTCCTCGCCCCTGGCAAGCGTCAGTTCGGCGAAGATGCGCTCCAGCAGGGCGTCAGTCACCTGATCGGCTGTTTCGAGCGGCCCGCGGCGGATGCCCGGCTCGCCATGTATGCCCATGCCGATTTCCATCTCGTCGTCGCCCAGCGAGAAATTCGGCTTCAGCGTCTGCGGCAGCGAGCAGGCGCCCAGCGCAACGCCCATGGTGAAGGTGGCGCGATTGGCCTTTTCGGTCACGGCAACCACGGCGTCGAGATCGGCCATGCGGTCTGCGGCGGCGCCTGCGATCTTGAAGACGAAGAAATCACCGGCAATGCCGCGCCGTTCCTGTGCCCGGTCGGTCGGCGCGGAGGCGACGTCGTCGGTGACGCGCACGGTGCGCACCTTGATGCCTTCGGCTGCGGCTTCCTCGGCGGCCATGTCGAAATTCATCACGTCGCCGGAATAATTGCCGTAGAGATACAGCACGCCAGCCCCGCCATCGACCGCGCGCGTGGCTTCAAGGATCGGCTCCGGCGAGGGCGAGGCAAAGACGTTGCCGATCGCGGCGGCATCCGCGAGACCGCGGCCGACATAGCCGACGAAGGCGGGCTCATGGCCGGAGCCACCGCCAACGACGATGCCGACCTTGCCCTGACGCGGCCCATCCATCGCCACGACGGCGCGGCCGGTTTCCCCGGTGCGTCCGAGCAGGTCCGGATGGGCGCCGAGGATGCCCTCGATCATCTCGGGGATGATGTCGTCGGGGTTGTTGATCAGCTTTTTGGTCTTGGTCACGACAATGCTCCTGAGAAGCCGGTCAGGCGGCCTGAAGGTCAGGCACGTTCTTTGAAAGATTTGCGGCCGTTATGCGGCCTGCCTGAGCAGACGCACGGCCTTCTTCATGTCTTCCAGCACGAAATCATCGGTCTCCTCGAAGGGGTAGATGATTTCGAGCAGGTATGTCTGGTCGGTCAGCTTGTGACGTTTCCAGAAATCGGCGAGGATTTCCGGCGTCACGATGCCGTCGCGGGTGAAGTTCCAGTGGCGGTCGAGCAGGCCGTCGGTCTGCTGGATGTGGAAGGCGCCGATATAGTCGCCGCAGATACGCATCCACAGATCCATGTCCGCGTCTTCCTTGAACAGCGGCGTGAACAGGGCATGCCCCCAGTCCACCATCAGCCGCACCGGAATGTCGGTGGCGCCGTCAAGGTCCTTCATCAGCTTGAGCGAGTCGGCGGCGGAGGAGGGGAATTCGGTCGCCAGCGGCACCGGCTCGATCATCAGGCTGGTGAGGCCGCTCTTCCTGGCATGACGCGACAGATCGACAAGCGCTTCCAGCGCCTCGCGATAGATGTCCTCGCGCCGCCGCGGGTCGAGCGCGTCATCGGCCGAATAGGGGCCGAACGGCATGCCGGCGGTCGGCACTTCCATCGCGGCCGTCATGTCGATGGCACGCTTGAAGTGTTCCTTGCCCAGCGCGCGCAGTTCCGGCGTCGGTGCGAGGAAATGATTGTAGGTGTAGGAGGCAAGACCGCCGAAATTGCTCTCGATGGTCACGCTGGCGGCCTTGAATCCGGCGGCGTAATCCCTGGCGATGCGGTCGCGCTCAGCGGATGGCCACCACGGGTCCACGAGGTCCCATGTGAACTGGGCGTGGTCGAGGCCGAGGTCTTCTTTCACCACCTTGGCCAGACGATCACCGCCGAGCCAGCGCTTGATGGCGAAGCTGAGATTTGCGCCGAGTTTCATGTTCTGCCTCTCCCGGTATGCTTGGTATGCTTGCTGTGAGATTGGACGGGTCAGCCTTCGCGGCGGATGTAGCGGCGCGAGATGGCGTCGAACGAGATGGCGAGCACCACGATTGCGCCGCTGACCACGCCCTGCCAGTAGGGCGAGACGCCGAACAGCACGATGATGTTCTCGATGATGGCGATGATGGCCGCACCGAAGATCGCACCCAGCGGGGTGCCGACACCGCCGGTGGTGGCCACGCCGCCGATGACCGACGCCGCGATCGGGGGCAGAACCCAGGTGTCGCCGATGGACGGCTGCGCCGTGCCGAGACGCGCCACCATCAGAAGGCCCGCGAGCGCCGCCAGAAGACCGGCAAGCGTGAAGATCGCCACGCGCACGCGGTCAACCTTGATGCCGAGCATCTTGGCGGCCTGCGTATTGTTGCCGACGGCATACATATAGCGGCCGAAGGGCGTCTTCAGCGTGATGAACGTACCGATTGCCAGCACCACGAGCATGATGATGAACGGCACGGGGATGCCGTAAACGGTGCCACGGCCGAGGAACTGGATTTCGGCCGGAATGCCGGTGATCGCGACACCCTTGGTCAGCACCAGTGTCACGCCGCCATAGATGCCCGCGGTACCGATTGTGAGCACGAGCGAGTGAAGGCGCAGCTTCGTCACCAGAATGCCGTTGATGAAGCCGAGAGCCGCGCCCATGGCCAGCGCAAGCCCCAGGGCAACCACGGGGTTGATGCCGTAATTGACCATCAGAATGCCGGAGATGATGCCGCACAGACCGCCGATGACGCCAAGCGACAGGTCGAGTTCGCCCAGGATCAGCAGCATGGACTGGCCGATCGTCACCAGCCCGACAAAGGCCAGCGAACGGGCGATGACCGACATGTTGTAAGAGGTCAGGAAGTAGGGCGACAGCAGCGCGGAAATGCCGAAGATGATCAGCAGCGCCACGAACACGCCCGCAAGCGGATTGGCGACGAGGCTGGCAAGAGGATTACGCTGCATTCTTGGTCTCCGTGCCGAAGATCGCTCCCACGAGCGTCTCATTGGCTGTGGTTTCGGCGTCGAAGTCGCCGGTAATTTTTCCCGTGTGCATGGTGATGATGCGGCTCGAGCATTTGCGCAGTTCGTCCATTTCGGACGAGACCAGGATGATGCCGACACCTTCCTCGGCCAGCGTCTTCATGATCTTGTAGATTTCGGCCTTGGTGCGCACGTCGATGCCCTTGGTGGGTTCGTCGAAAATGAGCACCTTGGGACGAGTCGCCATGGCGCGACCGATAATCGCCTTCTGCTGGTTGCCACCCGACAGAAACATGATCTTCTTTTCCATGTCGGGTGTCTTGATGTCGTAGGCCTTGATGATCTCAAGCACCTTCGAGCGCTCCCTTGCGGCAGAGATGCCGAATTTGGAAAGCGTCTCGTCAAGGATGGAGATGCCGATATTCTCGCGCACGCTGAGCATCGGCAGGATGCCGTGATGCTTGCGCTCCTCGGAGAGATACAGCATGCCGTTCCTGACCGAATGGCTGGTGTCGCCGAGCTTCCAGGGCGCGCCCTTCACGGTGACACTGCCGGCCTTGGGCTTGAGGAAGCCGAACATCGTCTGCATGACTTCGGAACGGCCCGCACCGACGAGGCCGGCAAAGCCCAGAATCTCGCCGCGCTTGAGCGTGAAGGACACGTCCTCGAACCGCTCGCCGCTGAGGCCCTTCACGTCGAGGATGGTTTCTTCTGGCAACTCCGGCTGCTTTACCGGCCGGAAATTCTGTTCGAGCTCAAGTTCGGCACCCGACATGGCACGGATCAGACCCGCTTCGGACGTCTCGGCCATGCGACCGGCCTCGACCTTGCGGCCGTTGCGCAGCACCGTGTAGTCGTCGCCGATCTCGAAGACCTCGTCCATCTTGTGCGAGATGAAGACGATAGCGTGTTCGCGGTCGCGGAATCCGGAAATCACCTTGAACACGCGGTCGACCTCGGTACGGGTCAGCGAGGAGGTCGGCTCGTCGAGGATCAGCACCTTCATGTGCTTGTTGGTGGAGGCGCGGGCGATCTGCAGAAGCTGCTGGTCGGAAACGGAGATATTGCGCACCAGATCGGTCGGACGCGCGCTGATGGCGAAACGGTCGAGATAGTCCTGCGCGGCCTTGCGGATTGCGCCGTGGTCTATCGTCAGACCGCCGAAATCCGAGCGATCATAGGGAATGAACAGGTTCTCTGCGACGCTCAGATGCGGAAACAGGTTCAGTTCCTGCGGCACATAGGCGACGAGATTGAAGACGTCAGGATGCTGTGCGGTATCGCGGCCGTCGATCGTGATCGTGCCGCGGCTGGGGTGGTCGGCACCGGTGAGCAGCTTGACCAGCGTGGACTTTCCCGCCCCGTTCTCGCCGGCGAGAATGTGGACGCGCCCAAGCTCGAGGGAAAGATCGACGTCATCGAGCGCGGTCACGCCGGGGAAATCGCGCCCCACCTTGTGAACTTCGAGAAATGCCATCGCAACATCATCCTTGAGGATGAAAGGCCGCTCTGTCGGGTCGGCCGATCCTGAGTTTTACGCGTGGCGCCGAAAATCCGGCGCCACGCGTGCGTGCCCTTGGGAGGAGCAGCCGCACGCGCCAGCATGCGGCTGGACGGGCTTATTCGCCGACATTGTCCTTGTTGAGGATGGCAATGCCGGTGTCGATGTATTTCGGCGTCTCGATGCCGAGGGCTTTCTGCCACATGGTCATGACAGCCCAGTAACCCTGCATCTCCGGCTTGGTGGAGGAGCTGGAGTCGGCAACGCCGTCGCGGATGAGCTGCAGCATTTCGGGCAGGTTGTCGAGACCGACGAGGATGACCTCGCCCTTCTTGCCGGCTTCCTGGATAGCCTGGCCGATACCGATCGGACCGGCAGCGTCGGAAGCGACCCAGCCCTTGAGGTTCGGGTTGGCCTGCATGATCGCGGCAGCCTGCTTCTGGGCCGTCTCGATGTCGTCATTGTCGATGCCGGTGGCCACGACCTTGATGTTCGGATACTCGTCGAACACCTTCTGGTGGCACTCGGCGCGGATCGCGTGGTTCGGCGCGCTCGGCACGCCCATCATGATGGCGACTTCGCCCTCTTCCTTCAGCAGTTCGACAAGACGGCGCGAGGCGATCTGTGCCTGCTCGCAAAAGTCGTTGCCGATGCTGGTCAGTTCCATGCCTTCGGGCGGAACCGAGTCGAAGATGGTGACGGGGATTTCCTGGCCGACAGCTTCTTCCAGCGAGGCGCGGTTGCCCTTCTCGTCCAGAAGGTCGATGGCAATGCCATCCGGACGCGTGGCGATCGAGCTTTCCAGAATCTGGTTCTGCTGCACCACATCCGCCTGCTGAGGGGCGCTGTAGTCGATCTGAACATCCGCGCCCGTCTGCGCCTTGATCACCGCGGCCGCCTGCTTGGCGCCGTCATTGACCTTGTCGAACCAGGGATGGACGACCTTCGGGATGATGACGAAGCGATAGCTATCCTTCTTTTCAAGGCCGGCCTGATCCTGGGCCAGCGCAACGCCGGGGGCGATGAACGCAGCCGCCAGCAACGACAACAGAAGTTTCTTCATAATTTCCTCCAGACTGTGGGGTCGCCGCGCGGCCCGCCTCTCGATCGCAGACGTTGGAATTGCATGGGGAAATCAGGACCGGCTTCCGCCGCGGCTCCCGGAACCGACGTCAACGAAGGCACCATAACAGATGTAAATTGAGAATTACAAGATCATCATTGGTGCGGAATCACGGTTTTGTGCAGCTTTCGATCACGCTTTGGACAACAGAACGGGTGTGGCCGCACCCGCTTGTGAAGACGGGTGCGGCCACAGGTCGAAAGATGTGCAGCTTGAAACCTGACCTGGTCAGCCGGCAACGAGTTCGCGCGCGACCGCTTCGTCGGTCACGAGGCGGTTCACATAGCGGCCACGCAATATGGCGCGCAGGATCGGCAGCTTGTTCATACCGCCGGAGGCAAGGATCGACACCGGTTTGTCGCGCAGCTTGTCCGGCGGCAAGGCCATGATGCAATAGTTCAGCGGATGGGGAATGATCTCGCCATTCTCGTCCATGAAGCAGCCAAGGACTTCGCCGATCGCACCCAGCGCCTTCAGCTCGTCCAGGCTTTCACCAACGGCCTTGATCGGCACGACGGGCGAGCGCTCCGAGAGATCGCCGCAGGAGATCAGCCCGATCTCGGCTTCCTCGGCCCGGCGCACCACGGCGGCGAGCTCATCATGCATCAGCAAGGTTTCCCGGCTTTCCGGGCTGGGGCAATAGATCGGCGCGGTCAGATAGTGGCACTCGGCCGCCAGCGCCTGCGCCAGGGCGGTGGAAACCTCGAATGTGTTGGTGCCCGAACCGCGCGTCACGCCGCCCATCAGCCCGACCACCCAAGGCTCCTTCGGGCGGCGCGCGCCCAGCCTGCGCACGCTGAAGCTGAGGGTGCGCCCCCAGCCGACACCGACGCCGGTGCGCTCGGGCAACAGCGCATCCAGCATGGCGCCCGCGGCCTCGCCGATGGTCTGCTGCTGTTGCACATAGTCTGGAATGGAAGGCACGACGGTCGCGTCCTGCAGCCCGTATCGTTCCTTCAGCTTTTCCTCGAGTTCGATGCAGTCGATGAGCGGCAGGCGGATGTCGATCATGACCGCACCTTCGGCGCGTGCCTGACCTATCATCCTGTTGACCCGCAGACGCGTAATATCGAGCTGGTTGGCGATCTCCTGCTGGGTCATGCCGCCAACGAAATAGAGCCACGCCACGCGTGCGCGCAAATGCTCGGCCTCGATATCTCCCAAGAATTCGTCCGACACGTTTCCCCCAGATTCGCTCTTGTTGAGGCGAACTTAATGCGGAGGCATGTCCTCCACAATCGGGGGACCCGTGTCCTGCCTCCTATTCGAGATTGGTATGGTTGGCGCGCATCGCCTCGGAAGAAACACCCAGCCGCTCGCGCAGCTTCAGGATCATCACCTCGAACAGCACATATTGCGCGCCCTCGTAGAGCGAGCCCATCGGCAGCACCGAAGTTGCGGGACCCTGATCGTCGGCCATCGTCTGTGCGGGGATGGTCAACACATGGTCGGCCGCGCGCGGGCATTCGCCATCCGGCTGCGCGGTCACGCACAGCGTCGTGGCGCCCGATCCGCGCGCCACATCCATCAGGGCCGCAACTGTGGAAAACTGTCCGGGACCGGCCGAAACGACCAGCAGATCGCCTTTACCGAGCGGCGGGGTGGACATGTCGCCCACCACCGATGCATTCAGGCCGAGATGGTAGAGCCGCATGGCCAGCCCCTTGATCTGCAGCCCCTCGCGCCCCACGCCGTAGAGTGCGATGCGTCCGGCCCGGGCGATCACCTCGACGGCACTGTCGACCCGGGCTTCATCCAGGCGGCTGAACACGGCGCGCAAATCATCGAGTGCGCGTTCATAGAGCGTGGTCATGGCGACGATCCTCCTCGGCCGGTTTGCAGGAATTCAGGCGGACTGCTTGCTGTATTTGCGATCCAGCTCATCGATGGCCGCGACATTGGAAGCCGAACGGCCGTTGACGTCGAACTGCGAATGCAGCCATGCATCGACGATGGACTTGGCAAGCTCGGGTCCAACCACGCGCGCGCCCATGGTGATGATCTGGGCATTGTTGCTGAGCTGGGCGCGCTCGGCCGAGTAGGTATCGTGGGTCAGCGCGGCGCGGATGCCGGGCACCTTGTTGGCCGAAATGCACACGCCGATGCCGGTGCCGCAGATCAGGATGCCACGGTCGAAACGCCCTTCAAGAATGGCAAGCGAGGCGCGCTCGGCAATGCCGGCATAATATTCGGCCGCGCCATCCTCGGGCTTGCTGAGGTCGCTGGTTTCAATTCCTTCCACCTTGGCGAGATGATCGAGGATGACCCTGACCAGCGGCTCGCCGGCGCTGTCGCCGGCAACGACTATCTTCATGCTTTGTCTCCTTTGGGGGAATGGGCTGCAACGATGCGGACGATTTCGGCGAAGCCTTCGCCGGTCCATGCCTGACGGCCGACGAACAGGCCGTCGACCTCGGGGAGCGCGGCCAGCACCATGGCGTTGTCCCGGTTGACCGACCCGCCATAGATGATGCGCACGGTCTCGGCGGCGTCGCGACCGAACCTTTCGGCAAGCACGGCGCGCAGGTGGCGATGGCGCGCGGCGACATAGGAAGGGGAGGCGGCCTCGGTCACGCCTATCGCCCAGCGTGGCTCATAGGCCAGCACGATGTGCTGGAGGTGCGTCGGCGCAAGCCCGGAAAGCACCGTGACGAGTTGCAGGCTGAGTGCCTCGTCGGCACGGTCGAGGTCCTTGTCCTCGCTGCTTTCACCCAGGCAGATGATCGGGGAAAGGCCGGCCCTGAGGGCGGCCATGACTTTCAGCCGCACGCATTCGTAAGTCTCGCCGAAATGCTTCAGCCGCTCTGCGTGAGCGAGTTCGACATAGGTACAGCCGGCATCCTTGAGCATGGCTGCCGAGATCTCGCCGGTCCACGCTCCGCTTTCGGCCCAATGCATATTCTGCCCGCCGATCGCGACCGGCATGTCGCCAAAGGCTGCGGCCGCGGCTGGTAGCGCGGTGAAAGGCGGCAATACGAAAATGTCGAGGACCGACAGGTCCACATCTGAAAGCGCGGCCTGCATCGCGCTCGCATAGCGCGCGGCGTCGGCAGCCAGATTGTTCATCTTCCATCCGGTTCCGACGATGGGTCTGCGGTTTGCTGCGGGCATGCGGGTTCAGAAATTCACGGTTGCTCGGGAGGGCGCCTCCTTAAAATACACATGGAAATTAGAATTTACAGATATAATTTTCGGTTTTGGACAGGCAAGCGTGAGCCCGGTTGCGAGGCGATGCATTTGCAAGGGCGCAATCGAAGGTGACATCCTCGATTGCGTCGTCGCATGGCTACAACAGAATGAATGTTTTTCGACAGCCAGGCAGCGCTGAGAAGCGCAGGGCCATTGCCGCGTTTGGCGTCAGGGCGCTTCAGAAATAATAGATGCCGATCCGGCGACCGCCGACTTCTTCCACGGCGATGTCGAGATCGTAGATGTCCTTCAGCACGTCGGGGCGAACGAGCACGTCCGGTGCGCCCTGATGCACGACCTTGCCGTCCTTCATGGCCACGATGTGGTCGGAGTAACAGGACGCGAAGTTGATGTCGTGCAGCACCAGCACCACGGTCTTGCCGAGTTCGTCCACCGCGCGGCGCAACAGCTTCATCATGGTGACGGCGTGCTTCATGTCGAGATTGTTGAGCGGCTCGTCCAGCAGCACATAGTCGGTGTCCTGGCACAGCACCATGGCCACGAAGGCGCGCTGGCGCTGGCCGCCCGACAATTCGTCGAGGAAGCGGTCGGCGAGTTTTTCAAGGCCGAGATAGGCAATCGCCTGCTCGACATGGCCCCGGTCTTCCACCGTGGGCCGCCCCTTCGAATAGGGATAACGCCCGAAGGTGACGAGGTCGCGCACGGTCAGGCGCGAGGAGACCGAATTGTCCTGCCGCAGAATGGAGAGCCGGCGCGCCAGAACGTCGCCCGGCGTGGTGGCGACGTCGAGCCCGTCGACCATCACGCGACCGCGGTCCATGGGCATCAACCGGCTGACCATGGACAGCAGCGTGGACTTGCCCGCGCCGTTCGGCCCGATGATCGACGTGATGCCGCGGGCCGGCAGGCTGAGCGACACGTCGTTCACCACCACCGCCTCGCCATAGGCTTTCGTCACCTTGCTTATCTCGATCAACGCACGGACCTCCGCAACAGCAGGACGATGAAAGTGATGCCGCCCAGGAATTCGATGATGACGCTGAGCGCGGTATTGAAGGCGAAGATGCGTTCCAGCACCATCTGGCCGGCAACGAGGCAGATGACGGCAAGCAGGATTGCAGCGGGCAGGACGACCGTGTGTTTCGACGTGCCCGTGACCTGATAGGCGAGGTTTGCCACCAGCAGGCCGAAGAAAGTCACCGGTCCGACCAGTGCGGTGGAAACCGACACCAGTATCGTGACCAGCACGAGGATGATCGTTATCGCGCGCTTGTGCGCCACGCCAAGATTGATGGCATTCTCGCGTCCCAGTGCAAGCACGTCGAACGTGTGCAGCAGCCGCCAGCCGACAGCCGTTACCGCAAGCACGGCGGCAAATGCCAGAAGCAGCAACTCGGTGTGGATGGTGTTGAAGCTCGCGAAGAAGCGGTCCTGCAGCGTAACGAATTCGTTCGGATCGATCATGCGCTGCATGAGGCCCGACAGGCTGCGGAAGAACACGCCGAAGACAATGCCCACCAGCATAAGGAGGTGAAGGCTGCGCATCTCGCCTGATAGCAGCCAGCGGTAGAGAAGGCCGGAAAACGTCACCATAACAACTACTTCGGCCAGAAACATGATGTTAGGGCCGGCGATTGCGAACTGCGCCGCTCCGAAGAAGAACACCACGACCGTCTGGATGAGCATGTAGAGCGCATCGAAGCCCATGATCGACGGAGTCAGGATGCGGTTGTTGGTGATGGTCTGGAACAGGACGGTCGATACCGCGATCGAGTAGGCGACCAGCAGCATGGCGGCGAGTTTCGCGCCGCGAAACGGCAGGATGAAGTCCCAACGCCCCCTGGCGCCCACCGTCATGAAGGCAACCATCGACGCGACCGCCAGCAGGCCGAGCAGGACAAGAACCGGAATTGCACGCGATCTAGCCAAGCTGCCTCCGTTTGCGCAGCAGCAGGTAAAGGAACAGCGCGCTGCCCACCACGCCCATGGTGGTGCCGATAGGGATTTCATACGGGTAGCGTATCAGCCGCCCGGCGATGTCGCAGGCCAGCACCAGCGCCGCGCCCAGAAGTGCCACCCATGGCAGTGAACGGCGCATATTGTCGCCCATTACCATGCTCACGACGTTGGGCACGATCAGGCCCAGAAAGGGGATCATGCCGACGGTGACGACGACGGCGGCGGTGACCAGCGACACGATGACCAGCCCGAGCCGAAGCACGGCCTTGTAGTTGAGGCCGAGATTTGTGGTGAAGTCCTCGCCCATGCCCGCAACAGTGAAACGGTGCGCTGCCGTGTAGGCGACGACCGTCAACGCAAAAGAAAGCCACAGCAGTTCGTAGCGACCACGCAACACGCCGGAGAAGTCTCCCGTCATCCAGGCGTTGAGCGATTGCAGGAGGTCGAAACGATAGGCGATGAAGGTCGTGATTGCGCTGATCACGCCGCCAAGCATGATGCCGATGAGCGGCACGATCAGGATCGAGCGCAATGGCACGGCGCGCAATATGCGCAGGAACAATGCGGTGCCGGCAAGCGCGAAGACGGAAGCGACGAGCATCTTGACGAAGACCGGCAATTCCGGAGCCAGCAGCGTGACGGCGAGAATTCCAAGACTGGCCGACTCGGCTGTTCCGGCGGTGGATGGTTCCACGAAACGATTGCGCGTCAGCATCTGCATGATCATGCCCGCGACCGCCATGGACATTCCGGCCAGCACAATCGCCAGCGTGCGCGGTATGCGGCTCACCAGCAGGAGTTGCTGCGCCTGTCCGCTGGCTTCCTGTCCGAAGAGCGTGCCGAACGAAACGTCGCCCACGCCCACGAAGACGCTGGTAAGCGCCAGGACGGCAAGCAGCAATGCGGCGGCGACGAGACCTTTCAAGGAAACAACCTGCTTTTTGGCATGAGGCGGCCGCCCTGTGGGGCAGGGCGGCCGCGGTTCTGGCTGATGGGACCGGCAGTGCCGGCCACGCCGTTACTTTGCCTTGTCGAGAGCCTGCGAAATCTGGTCCACGGTCTGGTGGAGAGCGGTGAGGCCACCATTGGCGAGGTACCAGTTGGCGCCGTCGAGATAGACCACCTGCTCGTTCTTCCAGGCATTGGTCTGGCGTACCAGATCATTGTCCAGAACCTGCTTGGCGGAAGCCCCTTCGCGGCCGATGGCTGCGTCGCGGTCGATCACGAACAGCCAGTCCGGATTGGTCTGCAGGATGAACTCGTGAGAGATCGGCTGGCCGTGGTTGCCGATGCTGAGGTCTGGAGCCGCCGGCTCGATGCCGAACACGTCGTGAAGGATGCCGAAGCGAGAGCCGGGTCCGTAGGCGCTGACCTTGCCTCCGGTGGTGAGGATGAGGAGGCCCTTGCCCTTGCCGGCCGCCTTTTCCTTCAGCGCGGCGATGTCGGCATCGAGCTTTTCGATCTCGGCCTTGGCATCCGCCTGCCTGTCGAAGATCGTGCCGATGATCTGCGCATTCTTCTCCACCGATCCCAGAATGTCCTTGGAATCGACCGTCAGATCGACGGTCGGTGCGATCTTGGCGAGTTCGGGATACTTTGCCGCCGAGCGGCCGCCGACGATGATCAGGTCGGGCTCGGCTGCGTTGACCGTCTCGTAGTCCGGCTCGAACAGCGTGCCGACCTTGGCGATGTCGTCGGCCGTATATTTCGACAGATGCGAAGGCTTGGGACCTGCCGGAACGCCCGCAGCCGCAATGCCCAGCCGGTCGAGCATGTCGAGTGCGGCGAGATCGAAAACGATCACTTTCTCCGGCTTGGCGGGAACGGCCGTTTCGCCTTGTGCATGCTTGATCGTCATGTCTTCGGCATGCGCCGGAATGGCGGCAAATCCGGCCAGGGCAACAAGTGCCGCCGAGAAAGATCTCGCTACGAGGTTCATGGTCGCCTACTCCTGTTTTATATCCGGACTTTTCTGGTCATGTTTATCGTGCTTTTACGGATTTGGGGTCCCGCTTGTCTGCGACCGAACGTCCTGATCGGCGGGCTTTTCCCCAAATAATGAGAAGCGCAATGCATCCGTCACCGTCAGGGGCACCATGCTGCCATGGCTCTCGTCGGGGAAACTCCGGAACGCGGTTGTCAGGCCGGGAATAGATTGCAACACTTCATAAACGTCACGTCCGTTGGGACCCGAACGCAGCTTTTTCAGCTTTTGGGCATTGGCGGCATCGGTTCCGGGACGCAGCGGCTTCCTGCCTGACGTCTCGATCAACAGGCGCTTGTCCGAAATGCCATCGGCGCGGTCGCGCAGGAACAGGTTCTGTTCTTCCAGTATCGCGCGGCCGTTCCACCAGATCGACGGATCGGCGGCGATATAGGTCTGGAAGGCATCGGGCCGGTTGTAGAGAACGTGAAGGGTGAAGAGACCGCCGAGCGAATGGCCGAACAATGTCTGCCGGGCCGGATTTACGGAGAAGCGGCGCTCGATTTCCGGCTTCAGTTCATCCTCGATGAAGGCGAGGAAGGCATCACGCCCGCCCGTCCTGGGCGGGCTCGCACCTTCCGCAAGCGGAATGAGTTCGGCGGGCGTGTCCGGCGTCAGGTCGAAATAGCGCAGGCTGACGATCTGTTCGCGCTCTTCGACAGGATAGCCGATGCCGACCAGCACGGCGCGCATTCCGGCGCTTTCCGACATGGTCTTTTCGGCCATGGGAAAGACCATGTTTCCGTCGATCAGATAGACGACCGGAAATCCGTCCTCGGGGGCCTCGCCTTCCGGCACGGCCGTGAAGATGCGGTAGGAAACGCCGCCGGGGGCCTCAACGTCAAAGAAAGACACGATCGATGCTCCCGGCTGTTCCGCCATGGCGCTGGTCGGCGCGGCAAATGCCACTGCGACCAGAACCAGCAAATGGCAGAAGACCCTCAACGCGCTCATGAAACCGCGTTCCCGCCTCAGAACCTGGAGGTCAGGCTGACCCAGAAGCGGCGGCCTTCCACGACGGCATTGAGTTCATCGACTTCGGCACGCTTGTCGAACATATTGTAGACGGCAGCGTTCAGCGTGACATTCTCGTTGAAATCGTAGGACGCGCCGATGTCGAACGTTGTGTAGGCGTCATATTTGCGCGCCAGCACGGTCTTGCCATCGGGCGAATAGGCGATAGGCCTGCCTGCCGTTCCAAGGCGCTGTCCGGCATTGATCTCCGAGCCATGATAGTTGGCTGCCGCCCAGGCGGTCAGCCCGTCATAGGGCGTGCGCCAGTCGGCGCGCAGATTGGCCATGTGCTCGGGCGTGCGGGCAAGCGGGAAGCCGATAAAGTCGCCGGTCTTCTGGCGCGAATGCGTATAGGTGTAGTTGCCGCGCAAGGTGATGTCGTCGGTGACTTCCCAGTCGGCGGTAAGTTCCACGCCCTGCATCACGGCGTTGTCGATATTGTAGCTGTGCCAGAGCTGATAGTAGGGGTCTTCGCTCCAGCGGGCGACGGTGCCGTCGTCATTATAGACGCGCTCGTTGGCGATCTTGTCCTTGAAATCGGTGTAGAAATAGGTGGCGCCGGCACGGAAGCCCGCGAGGCTGTCCCACAGCACGCTTGCTTCGTAGCTCGTGCTGGTCTCCGGGCGCAGATTCGGGTCGCCGATGATGACGCCGCAGGTGCCCTGCGAGGCGCAGTTACCGCCGCCGGTGGTGTAGGCGTAACCGGGCGCGATGGTGCGGATTTCCGGCGCGCGGAAGCCGGTGGAGACACCGCCCTTCAGCGTGATCTGATCGGTCGCGTGCCAGACGGCATAGCCGCGCGGGCTGAAATGCGAGCCATAGATTTCGTGGTCGTCCATGCGGATGCCGCCGGTGAGGGCGAAATCCGGGGTGATCCACCATTCGTCCTCGGCAAACAGCGCCCACTGCTTGATGTTGAACTGCTCGTCCAGGCCGGTGCGGCGTCCGGGGTTCTGGTCAGTGAGGTTTCCTTCGGAGAACTGGCCACCGGTCACCAGCGTGTGCCGGCCGAGCAGTTCGAAGGGAGTGGTGAACTTGCCGTCGATGATGGTGTTGCGGATTTCCGGCGACCGCAGGTTCTCCACGAAGCGGGATTCGTTATCGTCCCAGTTGAAATTGGTGCGCTTGGCCCATTCCTGCAGGATCGAGAATTCCGAAGTCGTCCAGCCCCAGCGGCCGGTGTGGCTCAGCGACCAGTGATCGCGGTCGTTATAATTATAGCGATCGACCGGCTTGCTGCTCTGAGTCGGCACGGGGTCGATCGTATTGCCGACGGTGGTGTTGCGACGCAGCCGTGTATGGCCGGCTTCCAATGTGATGTCATGGTCTTCGTTCGGCGTCAGCGTCAGCCGGGCGGTGATGTCGGTATCTCGCCATTCGGGCGTGCCCGCGATGAAGGAATCTTCCCCGCGCTTCAGCCCGCGGCCCCACACCTGCAGGCCAAGCAGTTCGGGAATGAAGGGGCCGCTTGCGTAAAATGCCGCCTGTCCCGAATTTCCGTAGTCGGAATGCTGCTGCAGCGTACCGTCGAGAGTGACGGAGCCGGTCCAGCGATCGGCCACCTTGCGGGTGATGATGTTGATGACGCCGCCCATTGCGTCCGAGCCATAGAGCGACGACATCGGGCCACGCACCACCTCGATGCGGTCGATGGCCGAAAGCGGCGGCAGGAAGCTCTGCTCGAACCCGGCGTTGCCGTTGGTGCGCGCGTCGCGGGTGTTCTGCCGCTTACCATCGACCAGCAGCAGGGTATAGGAGCCGGGCAGGCCGCGGATGAAGATATCCTGCTCGCCGGCGATACCCGTCACCGCGACACCCTGAATGTCGCGCAGGGCGTCGGTCAGGTCGCGATAAGAACCTTTTTCCAGTTGTTCGCGCGGCACGACGGTGATGCTCGCCGGCGCATCGGTCACGTTCTGCTCGAAGCCGGTCGCCGTGACGACGATGGTGCCGAGCGTCATGGTGCCGCTTTCGGCGGCATCGCCATCCCGCTTCTGCTGCCCGGCCGATTCTTCCGCCGACTGCGCGAAGGCCCTGGAGGGGATCGCAACAAGCGTCGAGACAAGCGCGGTGCCGACCAGGCCGGCTGACAAGAGGCGTTTCAGGCCCGTTTGAGTGCCGTGCAAACCCGTCAGCCCACCTGGCAGCAAACCAGAAATCCCGTTCATGTCAGCGTCCCGCCTTTAAACTTGAGTAACGAGGTCCTCTTATTTATGACGATAATATGAGGTCAACGGTCATGTTTCAGAATCTTTCCAAATTCAGGAAAGCGCAATCTGGAACCGTTCTAAGAAACTGGTGTTCTGCTGATGGATTCGCGTTCTGACATGACGGCATCCCGCAAGGGCGAGGGTGGGGCGGAAACGGCGCCTTCGTCGCGGCTCGGCCGAATGCGGCTGTTGGTCGCGCTGGATTGCCTGCTGGTTGAAGGAAGCGTGGGCAAGGCAGCCGCCCGGCTGGGCCTGAGCGATGCCGCCATGAGTCGTCTGCTGAGCCAGGCACGGGCGCTTTATGCCGACCAGCTTTTCATCCGCTCGGGCCGCCGCCTGGTGCCGACGCCCAGGGCGGAAGCCCTGCGCAAGCGTTTGCGCGCGCTCGCGGCGGAAGCCGATGCCCTTGTGGAAGGCACCGAAACGCCGGTTGCGCAGGATCACGCCGCCGCAGAGAGCTGGCGCCGCGCGCCGATCATCGAGGCCCCGCCATTGGCCATGCGACCGGCATTCGCACTCGACGACCAGCCTTCGCCCGAGGCGCTCGCGCAGCAGATCGCCAGGATCCATGAGGAAAACGATCCTCGCCGGCGCGTGGCTAAATACATCGCCACCATCGGGCGCAAGCTGGGCAATTCGCGCCCGCTGACCATAGTGGAGGCCGAGGACGCATTCGCGGCCGTTCTGCATGGTGGGGCAGACCCCGCCCAGATAGGCGCGCTGCTGCGGCTGATTAGCTACCGTGGCGAAACCGCGCCGGAGATAGCGGGCCTGACGCTGGCGGCACGCGGCCGCGCGCTCACGTCTTTCGGGTCCACTGCGCGGGTGGCCGACCTCGATTGGCCGGCCTATCTGTCGCCGCGTTCCCTGCGCACGCCGTGGTTTCTTCAGGCTGCCTGTCTGGTCGCCAGGGCGGGCTATCGCGTGGTGCTGCACGGAAGTTATGCAAGCGGGGCGAGCGGCAAGCTCGAATATGCCGCCGATGCGCTGGGCATTCCGATCTGCCTTTCGGTCGCCGAGGCGCATGTGGCGCTGGACAGGGCGAGCATCGCCTATCTTCCGCTCGCTGCGATCTCACCGCAGATGCAGGGGCTGCTTTCCCTTTATCCGTTATTCGAATCGCGCTCGCCCGCCAACAGCGCCGTGCATCTGCTCAACCCGCTGGCGGCACGCGCCTCGTTTCTGGGTGTGACCCAGCCTGCCTATCGCGAACTGCATCGCGATGCCGCCGCGCTGCTTGGCTGGAAAGATCTCACCGTCATCGGCAGCAGCCGGGACGTGGCCGAATGGATTCCGTATCGCTCCATCAGCATCCACCGCCTTGTTGGAGGCGAGGCGAGGGACCAGCGCCTTCAGGCACTGGAAGAGCCGCGCGCGGAACAGCGGATCGGCTTGACCTCGTTCGAATACTGGCACGCGGTCTGGCAGGGAACGGCGCATGACGAGCGTGCCACGCGCATCGTGCTGGCAACGGCCGCGCTCGCGCTGATGACCATTGAAAGGACGGGAGAAGACGGGTTTTCCTCAACTTATCGCAAGGCGGAGATGCTGTGGAACGCGCGCATGAAGTGACGCGAGGGTTGGAGCCACAGCAGGGGAGCGTATCAGAAGGAATAGATAAGGTATTGTTTCGTAACAATTATTAATAGTTGTTCAGAAAATATTTCAAAACGGTTGTGCGGAGTCCGCTTGCCATGGCACCATAATATGACTATTACGCTCCACAAATAATCGACCGTGCACGGCAAAGGACGGACCATGCTGAAGAAACGGATTGCGGCCATGATGCTGATGGCGGGCTCGGTGTTGGCTGCCCCCGGCATTGGTCATGCTCAGGAGCAGACGGCCCCGCAGGCGCCTGCTGCCCAAGCACCGGCCATGCCGCAGGAGCTTTCCGCCCCTGCCGGGCAACAGCCCATGACTGCGACGCCGACCGACATCATGCCCCCCGACGCGCCGTCCACGCCGAATGACAACCGGCCGGTGGCACAGCAAGCCCCATCGGCGCTCGAACTGCCGCACAATCTTTCGCCATGGGGCATGTTCATGGGCGCTGACATCGTGGTGAAGGCCGTGATGATCGGCCTGGCCTTCGCTTCACTCGTCACCTGGACGGTGTGGCTTGCCAAGTCGCTGGAACTGGCGGCAGCGCGCCATAGGGCGCGACGCGCGCTTCACGTCATCAGCAAGGCGCGCACCCTTGCCGACGCCGGTCGCGCATTGGAGGCCAGGCACGATACCGGCGCAGCCCTCGTCCATGCCGCCCGGCAGGAGGTCGAACTCACCCAGGCCGCGCTCGACCATGCCGGCGGCGACGGCCTGAAGGAACGTGTCGGCTCGCGCCTGTCGCGCATCGAGGCCATGGCGGGGCGGCGCATGTCGCGCGGCACCGGTGTGCTCGCCACCATCGGTTCCACCGCGCCCTTCGTCGGTCTGTTCGGCACGGTCTGGGGCATCATGAATTCCTTCATCGGAATCTCCGAGGCGCAGACCACCAACCTTGCGGTCGTCGCGCCCGGCATCGCCGAGGCGTTGCTGGCGACCGCCCTCGGCCTGGTCGCGGCCATTCCGGCAGTCGTCATCTACAACGTCTTCGCCCGTGCGATCACCGGCTATCGCCAGCTTCTCGCCGACGCCTCGGCAGGCGTGGAGCGTCTCGTCAGCCGCGACCTCGACTTTCGCTCGGTGCGCCCCAGAGCCGTAGCCGCCGAATAGGGAGCAGGATCATGGCCGCCCGAATCCGCGACAGCGCCGGCGACGAGCTGGAAGAAAGCCACGAGATCAATGTGACGCCGTTCATCGACGTCATGCTCGTCCTGCTCATCATCTTCATGGTGGCGGCGCCGCTGGCCACCGTGGACATCAATGTCGACCTGCCGGCTTCGACCGCTGCCGCGGCACCCCGCCCGGACAAGCCGGTCTATCTTACGCTGAAGGAAGACCTGTCGCTGGCGCTGGGCAATGAGGCAGTGCCGCGTCAGACCTTTGGCGCCGTACTGGACCAGCAGACGGGCGGCGACAAGGAAACGCGCATCTTCCTGCGCGCCGACAAGGTGGTCGGCTATGGCGAACTGATGGAAGTGATGAACCTGCTGCGCGCGTCCGGCTATCTCAAGATCGCACTGGTCGGAATTGAAACCGTGCCTGCCGGGGAGGCACCACAACCGCAATGAGCGTGGCCGCCGAGCATCCTGGCTTCGACGCTCACAGCGCACTTCCCTCGAAGCGGGAAGTGGCAGGCTGGGCGACGGCGGCGCTGGTCGTGCTGACACTCCATGCAGTGGTCGCGGCCGCTTTCCAATACATGCAGAATGACGCGCCGACCGGCCCGCAGGAGGCGGCGATGGTGGTCGAGCTTGCGCCATTGCCTTTCGTCGCGCCGAGCGAAGTGGAAAGCGACGTCATACCGGAAGAGGTTTCGCCCGAGATTTCGGACGCCGTCGATGGCATCGAAACCATCAGCGAGGAAACCGAGACCGCCACGATTGAACAAGACACGGTCGACCCGATCGAGGAAACGCCGGCAGAGCAGGCGGAGCCCGTCGTCGACGAGGTCAGCGAGGCCGAGCCTGAAGTCGCCGAGCCCGCGATCACAGAGCCGGAAGTGGCGGAAGCCGTCACGCCGGAGGTGGCCGTGCCGCTGCCTACGCCGCGTCCGAGGGAAAATCCCAAGCCGGCAGAGCCCAGGACGGCTGAGAAGCCGCAACCGGTCAGGAAGGTGGCAAAGGCAAAGCCGGCCGAAAAGATCGCCGACAAGCAGGTGGAGCGCCAGGCGAAAGCGGCTACCGCGCCGGCGCCTTCCACGGCTGCCGCCCCATCCGTCAGCCCGGCGCGCTGGCAGGCGAAGGTTCTGGCCTGGATCAACAGGCACAAGCCGCGTTCCGCACGTGGTCGCGGCACCGTTCAGGTCAGTTTCTCGATCGGTCCGTCCGGGGATGTCCTGTCTGCAAAGGTGCAGCGTTCATCCGGTGATTCCGATTTGGATCGGGCCGCGATCGACATGGTGATGCGCTCTTCACCCGTTCCGGCACCCCCGCCGGAAATCGCCAGGGCGCGCATGAACCTGTCTCTGCCCGTGCAGTTCAGCATACGCTGACGTAAAATCGACCTTACATCCGCAATCCGTGGCCTGTCGTCTTTGCGCTTCGGCGATGTCGCATTCATGCGGGCGCAGCACCGCATTCGATGATTAGATCGGGACACTTCAGGTGCCGGTGTCGTGAAGGCGACACTGGAGAATTGGGAAGCCGGTGAAAGTCCGGCGCTGCCCCCGCAACGGTGGTGGAGTGTGTCATGGTGGGAGACCACTGGGCGAAAGCCCGGGAAGGTATCCGTGACGGTTCTGCAGAACCAGCTCCTTAGCCCGGAAACCAGCCTGAAGTCGTTTTAACCCCGACTGATCGCGGTGGGCGGTCAAGTGGCGGATTCTTGCGCGGAAAGCCCCTGCGGGCCGATTGCGCAACCATCCACCTCTGAAATCACCACCAGTTCAGTCCTTGTGCGATGCGAGGACAGGACATGGATGCACGCGCCGACATGCTGAGGCGGATCAGAAGCCGCCGTGAGGGCTTCAGCCTCGAACAGCCCTTCTATATCGACCCCGACTATTTCAAGCTGGATCTGGAACTGATCTGGTATCGTGACTGGCTCTTCATCGGCCACGATTGCGAACTGCCCAGGATCGGCAGCTACATGACCGTGCAGATCGGGGATTACCCGGTGGTCATCGTGCGCGACCAGAAGGGCGATATACGCGCCTTCCACAATTCCTGCCGCCATCGCGGCAGCCGCGTCTGCACCGCTCACAAGGGCACGGCTGCCAAGCTGGTGTGCCCCTATCACCAGTGGACCTATGAACTCGACGGCCGCCTCCTGTTCGCACGTCAGGTGTGCGACGATTTCGACGCCAGCCAGTTCGGGCTGAAGCCCGTGGCTTGCGAGAGCGTAGGCGGCTACATCTTCATCTGCCTGGCCGACCAGCCGGCCGACTTCACGCCGATGCGGGCAATGATCGAACCTTACCTTGCGCCACACCGGCTGACGGAGGCCAAGGTCGCCTTCGAAAGCACCATCATTGAAAAGGGCAACTGGAAGCTGGTGTGGGAAAACAACCGCGAGTGCTACCACTGCGCGGGCAACCATCCCGAACTCTGCAAGACTTTCCCCGAGGCACCGACCATCACCGGCGTCAATGGCGCGGAGAGCGACCCGGAAATGGTGGCGCATTGGGAAAAGTGCGAGGCTTCCGGCCTGCCGAGCAAGTTCCGCATCGACCCCGCCGGCCAGTACCGGGCCACGCGCGCGCCGCTGTTGCGCGATGCCGTCAGCTACACCATGACGGGCAGGCAGGCGGTGAAGCGCAACCTTTCCGACAGCGTGTCCACTGAGCGCATCGGCTCGCTGCTGCTCTATCATTATCCGACGACGTGGAACCACGTTCTGGGCGACCATGCGGTAACGTTCCGCGTGCTGCCCATCAGCGCCACCGAAACGGCCGTCACCACCAAATGGCTGGTCCACAAGGATGCGGTGGAAGGGGTCGACTACGATCTCGCCGAACTTACCCATGTGTGGACCGAGACCAACGATCAGGACCGCCGCATCGTCGAGGAGAATGCCTTCGGCATCAAGTCGCCGGCCTATGAACCCGGTCCTTATTCCGAGGTGCATGAGGGCGGCGTGATCCAGTTCGTCGAATGGTATTGCAACTTCATCGAGCCGCGTCTTGCCACCGGTGATCAGCCGGCGCTGCGCAGCGTCGCCTGAGGCGGGAGAAGACCATGAACGCCATGACTTCAATCGGTCTCTACCGGCATCTCGATGAGATGGCGCCCTGGAACGACAGGCTGCAGGTGCTGGAATGCATCGGCGTAACGGACGAGGCGCCTCAGGTGAAGACCTTCACCTTCCGCTCTGACAACCAGACCTGGTTCCGCTACCAGCCGGGTCAGTTCGTCACGCTGGAATTGCCGGCAGGCACAGAGCCGGTACTGCGCACCTATACGCTCTCGTCCAGCCCCTCACGGCCATTTTCCATTGCGGTGACGGTCAAGGCGCAGGCCGACAGCATCGGGACGCGCTGGATGTTCGATCACCTGCGGCCGGGCATGCATGTCAAAGCCTATGGTCCGGCCGGCGATTTTTCGCTGCACAACCACCCTGCGGCGAAATATCTGTTCATCTCGGCGGGGTCGGGCATCACGCCGATGATGTCGATGACCCGCTGGCTGAACGATTTTGCGCCGCAGACCGACATTGCCTTCGTCAACTGCGCGCGGCGGCCGGAGGAGATCATCTTCCGCAAGGAACTGGAACTGCTCGGCAACCAGATGCCGGGCCTCTCGCTCGGCTTCCTGGTCGAGGAACGGTCGAGCCGCGAAAGCTGGTTCGGCCATATGGGGCGCATCGACGCCGTGCGCCTGCCACTGCTTTCGCCCGATTTCCGCGAGCGCGAGATATTCTGTTGCGGGCCGGAGCCCTTCATGTGCGCCGTACGCCAGTTGCTGGAAACGGCCGGCTTCGACATGGCGCACTATCATCAGGAAAGCTTTGGTGCGCCACCGGTGGAGCCGGTGTCCTTCGCCGACAACTTGCCGGGCGAGGCGGGAGTGGATGGACCCGTCGAAGCAACGCCTATCCGCTTCTCGCTTTCCGAAGTCGATGCCGAATGCGTTGCAGGCCAGACTGTCCTGCAGACCGCGCGCGCGGCCGGCGTGCGCATTCCGGCTGCCTGCGAATTCGGCCTGTGCGGCACCTGCAAGGTGAAAAAAATCTTCGGTGAGGTTGAGATGAACCACAATGGAGGCATTCTCGATCATGAGATCGCCGACGGTTTTGTGCTGGCCTGCTGCTCACGTCCGCTTTCGGCTCTCGAGATAGAGGCCTGACGCATGGGATCGCAAAGATTGCCCGGCGTCGCGCTGCGCGGGAACATGCATTGGGGGCCGGCCGAGGCAGGCGGAGAACCACAGCCGGAGGACATACTCATGGCATGGCTGCTGTGGCTGCCGCACGATGCCGATGTCGCAAAGGCGGCCGCGGATGAGGTCGCCCGCATAGACCTTCGGCATCCTATTCCGGAAGGCGCGGCGCGCCTGCGCGAACTGCTGCTTCAGCTTGTCGAAAGGCCGCTTTCGAACTTCGGAAGGGCATGAAACCAGAGTCCGATGGCGCTTACGCGTATCGCCCTCAGACTCTGTCTTCATTGGTGATCTTTCCGAAAAGCGGTCCTCGCTTTTCGGAAACGTACCCTATGCATCGTGCCTGACGCTCTGGCGCTGGATGCCGAGACCTTCGATGCCGAGTTCGACGACGTCGCCGGCCTTCAGATAGCGCGGCGGCTTCATGCCCATGCCGACGCCCGGAGGCGTGCCGGTGGAGATGATGTCGCCCGGATGCAGGCTCATGAATCGGCTGAGGTAGGACACCAGATATCTGACGCCATAGACCATGGTCCTGGTCGAGCCGTCCTGCACCCTCTGGCCGTTCACCGTCAGCCACATGGAAAGGTTCTGCGGGTCGGCGACCTCGTCCTTGGTCACCAGCCACGGGCCGATGGGGCCGAAGCTGTCGCAGCTCTTGCCCTTGGTCCACTGGCCCGAGTGCTCGGTCTGGAAAGCGCGCTCGGAAACATCGTTGATAGTGCAGTAGCCGGCGACATAGTCCAGCGCCTCGTCTTCCGGGACATATTTGGCGTGGCGCCCAATAACGACGCCGAGTTCGACCTCCCAGTCGGTCTTCCCGGAGCCGCGCGGAATCAGCAGGTCGTCGTCCGGGCCGACAATGGCCGAGGTCGCCTTCATGAAAATGATCGGCTCGGGCGGCACGGTGGCGCCGGTTTCGGCGGCGTGGTCGGAATAATTGAGGCCGATGCAGATGAATTTTCCCGTACCGGCGATGCAGGGGCCGAGGCGCTGCTTGCCATGGACCTGCGGCAGCGTGGAGGGATCGACATGCGACAACCGTTCAAGTGCGGCAGGGTCCAGCGTGTCGCCCGACAGGTCCGCAATGTTCTGCGAGAGGTCGCGGATATTCCCCTCCGCGTCGATCAGGCCCGGCCGTTCGCGACCGGCTTCGCCATAGCGCAACAGTTTCACAGCAAATCTCCTTCACACGATGCCATGCGAGTATAGCCGTCCGTGCGGGCGTTATATCGTCCAGCCGCCGTCGATCGCATGAGCCTGCGCAGCCTTTCCCATCGGTCAGCCTCCACACTTCTTTTGCAGCAGGGTTTTACGAATGGATGAAACACGCAGGCCGAAACGATACCGCGCGGCGCAGGCAAAGGGAATGAATGGCACGCCCACCGAGTTGGAAAGGATGATTTTTCGTCGCAGCTGCCCAAATATGCAAAACGAGGGCGTGATAAGGCCTTCGGTGCCGATGCCGATTGCGCTATCATCTGTGCCTGATTTTCAATGACCAACAGGGAGTAATGCAATGGGCCTTCGTATCAACGATATTGCACCGGATTTCACCGCCGAAACCACCCAGGGCACGATCCATTTTCATGACTGGATCGGCGATGGTTATGCGGTCCTTTTCTCGCATCCGAAGAATTTCACGCCGGTCTGCACCACCGAACTCGGCGCCATGGCCGGCCTCGCGGATGAATTTGCCAGGCGCAATGCCAAGATCATCGGCATTTCCGTCGATCCGGTCGAAAGCCATGTCAAATGGAAGGAAGATATCCGCGCCGCGACCGGCCATGCGGTTGACTATCCGCTGATCGGCGACAAGGACCTGAAGGTCGCCAAGCTCTACGACATGCTGCCGGCGGAAGCGGGCGACAGTTCCGAAGGCCGTACGCCGGCCGACAACGCCACCGTGCGCTCGGTCTTCATCATCGGGCCCGACAAGCGGGTGAAGCTGACGCTGACCTATCCGATGACAACAGGACGCAACTTCGACGAAATCCTGCGCGCGCTCGATTCCATCCAGCTCACCGCCAAGCATCAGGTGGCGACGCCAGCCGACTGGAAGCAGGGCGAGGATGTCATCATCACCGGCGCGGTTTCCGACGAGGACGCCATCAAGCGCTTCGGCGCGTTCGACCGTATCCTGCCCTATCTGCGCAAGACCAGGCAGCCGCACGCCTGAGCACAACGGAGTTGATGGGGCTCCGAAGGCGGAGCCCCTTATCGACCGGGATTATTGCGGAAACGTCCGCTCGGCCCTGGCCGTGGCTAGAACCTGGTTCTTCGCGTCCACCGCCTTGACGGTGAATACATAGGTGTGCGTGCCATAAGGTGGGCACGGCCCCTTGTAACGGAAGGCGCCGTAGGGCAGTTCGTCCTGCCCCTCATAGGTTACGTCACCGCCGCCATGGTTGAATTTCGGGGCATCGTTGTCGCGCATGCGGAACTCCAGATGCTTCGTTCCCTCGGGAACGCCTGAAATCTGGAACGGTGGCGAATTGGCGTCGAAGCATTTCCGCGTCGGGCCCCACTCGAAGCTGACGCGCATTTCGGCGTGGGCAATACCGGTAAGACCGACGATAATCGGGACTGCCAACAAAAATCGCATGGTCGTGCCCTTCGTCTCGCTGTCGCTCGTGGCACCGCAACAGGTAATATGAGGAGGGGCAGCGCGCAGGCAACCGTGGCGGTATATTTCAACGCCTGAATTGAACAGGCCGGGCAGCAACCGCTGCCCGGCACGATGTCATTCGCTGGTGGCCGGCGTCACCATGGCCGAGATGATGCGCTGCAGGTCCAGCCTGCCGATCGCCCGCCCGTCGCCATTGACCACCGAAAGCTCGTTCTGGCCGGCTCTGGTCAGCATGGTCACCGCCTCGTCGAGCGTGGTTTCGGCATGTGCCCGGATTTCGATGGGCCGTGCATCCGGCTCCACCGGCTCCATGATCGCGTCGAGCCGGATCACGCGCCCGCGGTTCACCTCCTTGACGAAATTGGCGATGTAGCCGTCGGCCGGGTTCAGCACGATGTCCTGCGCGGTGCCCTGCTGGATCACCTCGCCGTCGCGCAATATCGCCACCCGGTCGCCGAGGCGCAGCGCCTCGTCGAGATCGTGGGTGATGAAGACGATGGTCTTCCTTATCTCCTTCTGGAGATCCAGAAGCACCGTCTGCATGTCCATGCGGATGAGCGGATCGAGTGCCGAAAACGCTTCGTCCATCAGCAGGATCGGCGCGTCATTGGTGAGCGCGCGGGCAAGGCCGACGCGCTGCTGCATGCCGCCCGAAAGCTGGTTCGGATAGCTTTTTTCGAACCCGCGCAGGCCCACACGCTCGATCCAGCGCATCGCCGCCTCGACCTGGCGCGCGCGCGACACGCCCTGCACCTCCAGCCCGTAGACGGTGTTTTCCAGCACGTTGCGATGCGGCAGCAGCGCGAATTTCTGGAACACCATCGCCGTCTTGCGGCGGCGGAACTCGCGCAGTTCGCGCGGGTTCATCTTCACCACATCGGCGCCGCCGACGATGACCTCTCCGGCGGTCGGGTCGATCAGCCGGTTGATGTGGCGGATCAGCGTCGACTTGCCGGAGCCCGACAGGCCCATGATGACGAAGATGCCGCCACTCGGCATGTCGATGTTGATGTCCTTCAAGCCCAGCACATGACCGTGCTTCTCGTTCAGCTCAGCCTTGGTCATGCCCTTCTCGACCATGTCCACATAGCTTGCGGCGTTGTGGCCGAAGATCTTGTAAAGGTTGCGGATCCGGATGCCGTTTTCGGCGTTCGCCTGCGCCTCAGCCATGGATGACCTCCAGATGCCTTTGCAGTCGCTTGCCATAAGCCTGGCTGACGCGGTCGAAGATGATGGCGATGCCGACGATGGCCAGGCCGTTGAACATGCCGAGCGTGAAATACTGATTGGCGATAGCCTTCAGCACAGGCTGCCCGAGACCCTGCACGCCGATCATGGAGGCGATCACCACCATGGCCAGCGCCATCATGATGGTCTGGTTGATGCCGGCCATGATGGTGGGCAGCGCCAGCGGCATCTGCACGTTCTTCAACTTCTGCCAGCTCGACGAGCCGAAGGCGTCGGCGGCCTCAAGCACGTCCCGATCCACCTGGCGGATGCCGAGATTGGTAAGGCGGATCATCGGCGGAATGGCATAGATGACCACCGCGATCAGCCCCGGCACCTTGCCGATGCCCAGCAGCATGACCACCGGAATAAGATAGACGAAGCTCGGCATCGTCTGCATCACGTCGAGGATCGGGTTGATGAGGCTTTGCAGACGGTTGGAACGCGACATGGCAATGCCGATGGGGATGCCGATGACGATCGACAGAACGGTGCAGACGAAGATCATCGAAATCGTCTTCATCGTGTCGTCCCACATGTCGAAGAAGCCGATGAGGAGCAACGTGACGACGGAACTGAGAACGATCTTCCAGTTGCGGCTGGCGATCCAGGCGATCGCCGCGATCAACACAAGGATGATCGGCCAGGGCGTATTGGTCATGAACCGTTCGGACTGGATGAGAAAATACTGCAACGGCTGGAAGAAAGCCTCGATGCTGTCGCCATAGGCGCGGGTGAAGGTGCGGAATCCTTCATCGATGCTTTTCTTGAGCACGCGCAGCGTGTCGTCGTTCATATGCGGAAATCTTGTCAGCCAATCCATCGATTCCCCTTTCCCATGAGGCGGATCGTGTGTGTTTTTGTTGGGCGTAAGCGAAACGCATCGGCGGCGCACCTCAACGGCACGCCGCCGACCTTTCGCACAGCCTGATTACTGGATCGAAGCCTTCACCTTCTCGGCGACCTCGGGTGAAACCCACTTGGTCCAGATGTCCTCGTTGTTCTTGAGGAAATACTTCGCGCCTTCCTCGCCGGTCGCCTGGTTGTCGGTCATCCAGGCCAGCAGCTTGTTGACCGTGTCGTTCGACCAGCTGCGCGCCTTGAGGTAATCCATGGCCGGGCCGGCGCGCTCGGCAAAGCCGGTTGTCACCAGCGTCTGGACGCTGTCCTTGGGCCATTCGTTGCGCTTGGGGTCGGGGCAATCTGCAACGGTGTTGCAGCGCTTCCACTCTTCGGCGTCATAGGGCACGCCGTATTCGAGCTTGACCATGTCGTACTTGCCGAGCAGCGCGGTGGGCGCCCAGTAGTAGCCCATCCAGCCTTCCTTGCGTTCATAGGCCTTTGCAATCGAGCCGTCGAGGCCGGCGGCCGAGCCGGTATCGACCAGCACGAAGCCGGCTTTCTCGGCCTCGTAGGCCTTGAATAGCTGGGTGGTGACGAGCGTGCCGCCCCAGCCCTGCGGGCCATTGAAGATCGCGCCCTTCGACGAATCTTCCGGTGCGGGGAAGAGGTCGGGATGCTTCAGCGCGTCATCGATCGTCTTGATGTCAGGATGTGCGTCGGCGAGGTATTTCGGAATCCACCAGCCCTGCACGGCGCCATCCGAAAGCGCCTCGACCGTGGAAACCAGCTTCTTGTCGGCAATGCCGCGCTGCACGACATCGGGCAACAGGTCCACCCAGCCCTCCGGCGCAATGTCAGGTTGGCCCTTTTCGGTCATGGAGGTCAACGTCGGCACGGTGTCGCCCACGACCAGCTCGGCTTCGCAGCCATAACCGGCATTGAGAATGAGCCTGTCGAGATTGGCCAGAACTTCAGCCGACTGCCAGTTCATATTGGAAATGGTCACGGTGCCGCACTCGGCTGCATTCGCCGTGCCTCCCAGCGCCATCAGCCCCAGAGCAATGGCGGTAGATGCAAACAGTCTTTTCATACTCTCTCCCCTTGGTGCGGCGTCAGGAATACGGACATGGCAGACGACACCGCATCGATCTCCCACTCGTTCAGAAGCCGGGCGCGCTGCCGCTCTCCGGCCTTGTGAGGCCCAGGCCGCGCATCTCCGAAGAAGCTCCCCCCGAACATGCGCGCCGTTTCTCACCGTGGCCGCGACATGGCCAGCGCGGCAGCCTCCGCCGCATCCAGCCCCGCCTCGACCGCATCCATGAAACCTCCGTCGATCATCGCCTGCAGTCCCGCAGCCGTGGTGCCACGATAATCCAGAAATGTGCGGACCGTCTCCTCCATTGAAGCATTTTCCGCAGCCAGGAGCGCACTTGCTTCCGTGATGACGGCTTTCACCGCCCTCTTTGCGACGCTCTCAGGCAAACTTCTTGTCCGCGCATGGCCCAGCATCGCCATTGCGAGCAGGGCAGGGAAGGCGGGGCCAGGACCTGTGAGCGCCGTCAGATAGTCGATATCGGTCTCATGAAGCACTTCGTCGGCGGTGCCGCAGGTCTCGAAAAGCTGCCGCACCAGCACCTTGTCCGCATGGCCCACGGCGGCGCTGGCGAACCACGGCGTATAGGATTTGTCGATTTCGGCCGCCGCATTGGGCATGGCACGCACGATGCGCACGGCATTCGTGCTTGCGGCGAGCGCCGCGGCCGGAACACCCGCCATGACCGAAATCAGCAGCTTGCCGGAGGCATCGACTTCCACCGCCGGAAATTGTTCCGGGCGAACGGACAGGATTATGACATCCGAACGCGCGGCAAGGTCCCGATTGTCGGCGACACAGGCGACATCCGGCCAACCGGGGAGGGCGGCGGCGGGCGAGCGGCTGGATACGACAAGCCGGTCAGGTGTGACAAAACCCTTTGCCAGCACGGCGCTGGCGATTGCCCGTCCCAGCCATCCCGTGCCGCCAACGATCCCGATAACCGGCCCGGTCATCGGCCAATCCTTCCGGCTTCCGCGGCGGCGACAAAACCATGACGCGCACTGAAGCGCTCCATTTCGCTTCGCGACGGTCCGTGCCCGGTGAATATCTCCACATATCCGGGGATACGTGCCATGCGGGTAGCCAATGTCTCCTCGGTCTTCATCGATATATAGCCGATCTGGGTCAGGTAGATGGTACGGGCGCGGACATCGGCGACGACGGGCTCAAAACCGAAGCGGACGAACATCGCCTGCAGCGCTTCGAGTCGCATCGTGTCGGCGGCGTCGATTTCCATGGCCACCTGAGGCGACTGCTGCGCCCAGCTTCGCACCGCGAACTCGAAGCGCGAATCGAAGAGCTTTTCGTCCAGCCAGCAGTCGAACACGTTCAGCACCGCCTCGGTGACGGTTTCGGCATAGCTTTGCGCCTGCATGACCAGATTGCCGGTATTCCTGGAGCGCCAAAGCTCGATCAGAGCCGTCAGCAATGCCTCGCGGTCAGCGAAGAACCAGTAGAAGCTGGTGCGCGACAGCTTCAGCCGCTTCGAGAGCGGCAGCACGCGGACTGCGTCCACGCCGCCTTCGATCAGGCTTTCATAGGCAGCGTCCAGCCATCCCTCGCGCGATCCGCGCCAACCCGTTTCGGCGAGTTTTACCTGCTCCATGTCCGCGAGCTTGGCACGGCAAAAAGAGCCACGCAACCCAAAATGTACGATGCTGTCGATCGAATTGACAGTGATGTACATTTCCACTTACGATCCCATACAGACGCCTTGTCCTGGAGCATCCATCGATGTCGAACGACCCGCTTCTCCAACCTTACAAGCTCAAACATCTCACGCTCAGAAACCGGATCATGACGACCTCGCATGAGCCGGCCTATCCGGAAGATGGCATGCCCAAGGCGCGCTACCGCGCCTATCACGCCGAACGCGCCAGAGCCGGCATTGCACTGACCATGACCGCCGGCTCCGCCTCGGTCGCGCGCGACAGCCCGCCTGTGTTCAACAACGTGCTCGCTTACAAGGACGAGGTGGTGCCGTGGATGAAGGATGTCGTTGACGCCTGCCACGAACATGGCGCTGCGGTGATGATCCAGCTTACGCATCTTGGGCGTCGCACAAGATGGGACAAGGCCGACTGGCTGCCGGTGGTTTCGCCGTCGCACAATCGCGAAGCCGCGCACCGGGCGTTTCCCAAGAAGCTCGAAGATTGGGACATCGAGCGCATCATCAGGGACTATGCCGACGCAGCCGAGCGCATGAAGGCAGCAGGGCTCGACGGCATCGAATTGCAGGCCTACGGCCACCTGATGGATCAGTTCTGGTCGCCGCTCACCAACGAGCTTGACGGCCCCTACGGCGGCTCGCTCGACAACCGCCTGCGCTTCACCTTCGACGTGCTTTCCGCCGTGCGCGAGCGCGTCGGGCCGGACTTTATCGTCGGCGTCCGCTACACCGCGGACGAGGCGATGGCCGGCGGCCTGTCGCGCGAAGACGGGCTCGAGATTTCCCGCCGGTTCAAGGCCTCGGGCATGGTCGATTTCCTCAACGTCATCCGCGGCCATATCGATACCGACGCCGGCCTGACCGACGTGATCCCGATCCAGGGTATGCCGAGTGCGCCGCATCTGGATTTTGCCGGTGACGTGCGCGCGGAAACAGGAATGCCGACCTTCCATGCCGCGCGCATTCCCGACGTGGCAACCGCCCGTCACGCCATCGCCTCGGGCAAGCTCGACATGGTCGGGATGACGCGCGCGCACATGACCGATCCGCATATCGTGCGCAAGATCATGGAAGGCCGCGAAGACGACATCCGCCCCTGCGTCGGCGCGAACTATTGCCTCGACCGCATCTATCAGGGCGGTTCAGCCTATTGCATCCACAACCCTGCCACCGGCCGCGAACTGACCATGCCGCACGACATTCCGCCGGCGAGCGTCAGGCGCAAAGTGGTGATCGTCGGCGCCGGCCCGGCCGGGCTTGAGGCGGCGCGCGTTTCGGCCGAGCGCGGCCATGAGGTCGTGGTGCTCGAAGCTTCCGCCCACCATGGCGGCCAGGTGCGGCTCACCGCCCGCAGCCAGCGCCGGCAGGAAATGATCGGCATCGTGGACTGGCGCATGGCGCAGTGCACGGCCAGAGGCGTCACCTTCCGCTTCAACAGCTGGGCGGAGGAAGCCGATGTGCTGGCCGAGAACCCCGATGTGGTGATCATCGCTACCGGCGGCTATCCGCACACCGAAGTGCTGTCGGAAGGCAACGAGTTTGTCGTTTCCTCCTGGGACATCCTGTCCGGCGACGTCAAGCCGGGGGCAAACGTGCTGCTGTTCGATGACGCGGGCGACAATCCGGCATTGCAGGCGGCCGAGGTGATCGCCAAAGCCGGTGCGAAGCTGGAGATCATGACGCCTGACCGCTCCTTCGCGCCGGAGGTCATGGCGATGAACCTGGTGCCTTATATGCGCAGCCTGCAGAAACTCGACGTGACCTTCACCGTCACCTTCCGGCTCGACAAAGTTACGAAGGACGGCAACGAACTGATCGCCCACATCGGCAGCGACTATGGCGGCGTGGACAAGGTGCGGCGGGTCGACCAGGTGGTGATCAACCACGGCACCATTCCCATGGACGATCTCTATTTCGCGCTGAAGCCGAAATCGATCAATCGCGGCGCCGTGGACTACAGGCGCCTCATTGCCGGCGAACCGCAGGAAGCGGGGAGTGGGCAGGGTGCATTCCAGCTTTTCCGCATCGGCGATGCGGTTTCGGCGCGAAACACCCATGCGGCGATCTACGACGCGCTACGGCTCGCCAAGGATCTGTAGCGCGGGAAGACAGCGGCTGCGCGGAGCGCCCGCAGCCGCGCCCGGCCACCCCTCAGCGGATGACCGGCAATGTGGTGAACTGGTGGAATGGGGGCGGTGACGGCAGTGTCCATTCCAGCGTGATCGCACCCGGTCCCCACGGATTGGCGGCCGCCGCCCGCTTCTTGCTGAACGCCTCGGCAACGAGCACCAGGAACACGATCAGTCCGACAGCGGAGATATAGGCCCCGATCGAGGAGAGCAGGTTCCATCCCGCGAACGCATCGGGATAATCCGCATAGCGACGCGGCATGCCGGCGAGCCCGAGGAAATGCTGCGGGAAGAACACCAGGTTGACGCCGACGAAGGTCAGCCAGAAATGTACCCGGCCAAGCGTTTCGTTGTACATGTAGCCGGTCATCTTCGGGAACCAGTAGTAAAAGCCGGCGAATATGCCGAAGGCCGCTCCCAGCGAAAGCACATAGTGGAAATGCGCCACGACATAATAGGTGTCGTGCAGCATGCGATCGAGACCGGGATTGGCGAGCACCACGCCGGTGACGCCGCCGATGGTGAACAACAGCACGAAGCCCATGGCCCAAAGCATCGGCACCTTGAACTCGATGGACCCGCCCCACATGGTGGCCAGCCAGGAGAACACCTTCACCCCTGTCGGCACCGCGATCACCATCGAGGCGAAGGCGAAGTAGCGTTGCGTCTCGGCCGAGATGCCGACGATGAACATATGGTGCGCCCACACCACGAAGCCGACCACGCCGATAGCGACCATGGCATAGGCCATCCCCAGATAGCCGAAGATCGGCTTTTTGGAGAAGGTGGAGATGACATGGCTGACGATGCCGAAGGCCGGCAGGATCATGATGTAGACTTCCGGATGGCCGAAGAACCAGAACAGATGCTGGAAGAGGATCGGGTCGCCGCCACCGGCGGGATCGAAGAAGGTGGTTCCGAAGTTACGGTCGGTCAGCAGCATGGTGATGGCGCCAGCCAGGACCGGCAGCGCCAGCAGCAGCAGAAACGCGGTGACCAGCATTCCCCAGGCAAACAGCGGCATCTTGTGCATGGTCATGCCCGGCGCGCGCATATTGAGGATGGTGGTGATGAAGTTGATCGCGCCCAGGATCGAGGAAGCGCCGGCCAGATGCAGCGAAAGGATCAGCAGATCGACCGCCGGTCCCGGCTGCCCCACCAGGGAGGAATAGGGCGGATAGAGCGTCCAGCCACCCCCATGACCATCCACGCCGGGCGGCCCCGGCAGGAAAAATGTCACGATGAACAACAGGAACGACGTCGCGAGCAGCCAGAACGACAGGTTGTTCATCCGTGGAAACGCCATATCGGGCGCGCCTATCATCAACGGCAGCATCCAGTTGCCGAATCCGCCGATGAGCGCCGGCATGATGACGAAGAAGATCATCACCAGCCCATGCGCGCTGACAACCACGTTATAATAGGTGGGATCGGAAAATATCTGCAGCCCTGGCTCCTGCAGTTCCATGCGGATGGCAACCGACAGGGCAGTGCCGAAAATCCCCGTGATAACCGCAAAGACCAGGTAAAGTGAGCCGATGTCCTTGTGGTTTGTCGAGAACAGCCACCGGATGACGGGAGGCGGCCTGTGATCCTCAGAAGCCGCTGAATGCACTGCCGCTTTTGCCATTGCCGGGTCCCTCCCGTTGTCCACGGGCAGGCACAACCAATCGGCGGACCGCCGTCCTGTCAGGCTGCCGTCATGGGGAGGCTATGTCTTGCCCTTTGATCATCCGTGCTCGAAATTTCACCCTGCCTGAAGTGCCCTGGGCAAAGGTCACTTAGCCAATTAGAGCCCGGTTGCAGCGAGTAAAGGAATATACGAAATATATTTTTAGGCTCGTGGCGAGCCGTAGTGCAGCACCTGCACCTTTTCCAGCGTCACCAGCCCGCTTGTCATGACCGTTTCGAGATATGGCAGGAAGGCGTTTATCTTTTCCTCGCTATCGACGATCTCCACCACCAGCGGCAAATCTTCCGACAGGCGCAGAATCTTTGTCGTGTGCAGCCGGCTCGACTGACCGTAGCCTAACCCGCCGCGCAGGACGGTCGCGCCGGCAAGATGCATCTCCCGCGCCTTCAGCACGATCGCCTCATAGAGCGGGCGGCCGTCGTCGCGATCTTCCTCGCCGACGAATATGCGCAGCAGTACGGACTGTTTCGGAATCTGCATGTCAAACTCCTCTCAGACGGTTGAGACGGGATGCAAGCGCATGACCGACCCATGCCGCGACAAGCCAGGTTGCGATCGAGAGCGCCACGTTCAAAGCAGCCAGAACCTGATGGCCTGTCAGCGCCAGACGCAGTGTCTCCAGGCTGAAGGTCGAGAATGTGGTGAAGCCGCCGCAAAAGCCGGTCATCACGAACTGCCGCTGCCACGTGCCGGCAAAGAGGCGCCCATCCGGCCCCGACAATGTGGCATAGAAGCAGATCACGAAGGAACCCGCCACGTTGACCAGCAACGTGCCCCAGGGAAACCCCGGTCCTGTCAGCGCCAGCGATCCCATCGAGGCAAGCGCGCGCAGCACGCTGCCGATCACCGCGCCGAGCGATACGGCGAGATACAGCGAGGCCGCATCGCGAAAACCGCGCCTGCGGACACGGGCCCTCGTCTGCGTCCGGCTCTTGTCTGTTTTCGAGACACTTCCGTCAGCGGGCGGCATCAGATGGGGACCCCGGCAGCGGCCGTTCCCGCCATATAACCGAGCGTCACAAAGCCCAGCCCGAGCACCAGGGAAAGCGCGATATTGCCACCGGCGAGCAGGATCTCGCCATCGCGGACAAGCATCAGCGTTTGCAGGCTGAAGGAGGAAACCGTCGTATACGCGCCGAGGAAGCCAGTCACCGCCAGTTGCCATGTCTCGGGCGTGGCAAACAGGCCGCCACCGGTGGCCAGGGCGCCGATGAGACCGATCACGAAAGCGCCGGTTACATTCACCGTCATGGTGCCCCACGGAAACGTCTCGCCGATGCGGCGCCCGACCACCCCGGATATGAAGAAGCGCGCCGGGCCGCCCAATGCGCTGCCCAGCGCGACCCAGAGCAAGCTTTCCACAAGCTGTTCCATGCGTCCGAAACCTTCGGATTCATCACCGTCGAGCCGCCAGTGGTCGGGGATGCCCCGCCGGCTGTCAAGCCACGAATTGCTGATTACGAAGGCGGCAGATTCAGCCGTGATGCGCCGCCGCCTCGCGTATGGTCTTCAAAAGAATGGAGAAAGCTGGCGAGGTTGCCATGTCGGTGCGCATGGTGAGTCCCACGGGTCCGCGCGTCTCGCCGGTGTCGACCGGCAGCGTCGCCAGCGTGCCGGCCTTCAGGTCGTCCATCACCACACCGGCGGAAATGATCCACACGGCATCGCTCTGGCGCAGAAAGGCGCGGCCGAAAGAGTCCGACACCGTTTCGATTTCGGTCGGGATGGCAGCCACCCCGTTGGCGATGAAGAAGCGCTCGACAAACGGGCGGATGATGGAGCCGCGCGTCGGCATCAGCACGGGGTAGTCGCTCAGCTTTTCGAACACATCCTGGCCGCCCTTGAGCAGTGGATGGCCGGCGCGCACCACGAACACGACCTGTTCGGAATAAAGATGCTCGAAAAAGAAACCGGTCATCTTCTCGGGCGCGGCAAGTCGCCCGACCACGAGATCGAGTTCACCCAGCCGCAATTGTTCGAGCAGCACCGCATTCTCGCCCGTCACGATCTTTATGGTGACGCCGGTGTCCTCGTTGAGAAAAAGCTGCATGGCGCGCGGCATGATATGGGCCGAGACGGTCGGCAGCGTGCCGATGCGGATCGGCGGGCCTGCCTCGGCGCCTGGATTGGCGACCGAGTCGATGCCCTGCCGCAGCGCCGTGATCGCCATGCCCGCATGCTGCATGAATATCTCGCCCGAACGGGTGATGCGGATGCCGCGGCCGTCGCGCTCCAGCACCGCGACGCCCAGTGCCTCTTCGAGTTCGCGGATGGTCTTGGTCACTGCCGGCTGGCTGACATTGAGGATGCTGGCTGCCTTGACCACGCTCTTCTGTCGCGCGACTTCAAGGAATGTGTGGAGGTGGCGGAACCGGACGCGGCTTTCGATCATGGGCAATGCATAACCCATCAGTTAAGAGAATGCCACAAAATATCATTTTACCAAACCAAACATCTAATCCACTGTTGTCGTGAGGAGAAACGCAGTGCAATTCATCGATATTGGTGGCGTCACGCTGCATTTTGCGCACAAGCCGTCCGTGGGCGGCCGCCACATTGTTTTCATCAATTCGCTGGGCACGGATTTCCGTATCTGGAACGGTGTGGTCGATGCCTTCACCGGCAGCATTTCCACGCTGCTTTACGACAAGCGCGGTCACGGACTTTCCGATGACGGCGCCACGCCCTATTCGATCGAGGATCATGTCGATGATCTCGTCGGACTTGTCGATCGCCTCGGTATCCGGGAAGTCGTATTGTGCGGGCTTTCGGTCGGCGGCCTCGTTGCGCTGGGCTTCCAGGCGCGCCGTCCCGACATGGTCAAAGGCATTATCCTTTGTGACACCGCGCATAAGATCGGCACGGCGGACGGCTGGAACGCACGCATTGCCACCGTCGAGAAGAACGGCATCGCCTCCATCGCAGACGGCATCCTGAAGCTCTGGTTTACCCCGGCATTCCATGACGGGCGCGAGGCCGATCTTGCCGGTTGCCGCAACATGCTCGTGCGCCAGTCGGTCGCCGGCTATGCTGGCACCTGCGCGGCACTGCGCGACGCCGACTACACCGAAGTCGCCAAGGGCATTTCGGTGCCCACTCTTTGCGTCGTCGGCGATCAGGATGGCTCGACGCCGCCGGATCTCGTGCGCACCACGGCCGACCTCATTCCCGACGCCCGTTTCGAGATCATCGAAAATGCCGGGCACATCCCTTGCATCGAACAGCCCGCCGCGCTGATCGAGCTCATTCGCGATTTCCTCGCAGAACTGCCTTCCGGAGAAAGACATCATGGGTGAACTGCCTCAGCCCTCGAGCAGGTATCGAGTGGGGCTTGCCGTCAGGCGCTCCGTGCTTGGCGACGCCCATGTCGACCGCGCCGAGAAAGCCTCTACCGATTTCGATCGCCCCTTCCAGGAGTTGATCACCGAGACCGCCTGGGGCAACGTCTGGGCACGTCCGGGCTGGAGCAAGCGCGAGCGTTCGATGGTGACGCTGGCCTTGCTCGCCGCGCTTGGACATGACGACGAAGTTGCCATGCATGTGCGCGCCACCGCCAACACCGGCGCAACGCGCGAGGATATTTGCGAGGCTTTTCTGCATGTGGCGGTCTACGCGGGGGTGCCCGCCGCCAATCAGGCGATCAAGATCGCCAAGCAGGTCTTTGCCGAAATGGATGCAGAAAGCGGGGGAAACAAATGAGCGCCGATCCGTTCTCGAATCGAAAGCCCGAGACGGGCGCCTTTTTCCAGCGGGATCGCTCCTGGCATCCGCCGGCATTCACGCCCAGCTACAAGACTTCCGTTTTGCGCTCGCCACAAAAGGCGTTGCTGTCACTCGACAACACGCTGTCGGAGATCACCGGCCCGGTGTTCGACCACAATATTCTGGGCGAACTCGACAACGACCTGATCCACAATTTCGCCAGGCCCGGCGAAAGCGCCATCGGCCCGCGCATCATCGTCTATGGCCGTGTGCTCGACGAGCGCGGCAAGGGCGTGCCCGGCGCGCTGCTTGAGTTCTGGCAGGCCAATGCCGGTGGTCGCTATCGCCACAAGAAGGAAGGCTATCTCGCCGCCCTCGATCCGAATTTCGGCGGCTGCGGCCGCACCATCACCGACGAGGAGGGCAATTACGCCTTCCGCACCATCCAGCCGGGACCCTATCCCTGGCCGAATGGCGTCAACGACTGGCGCCCGGCCCACATTCACTTCTCGATCTTCGGCCATGGCTTCGCGCAGCGGCTGATCACCCAGATGTATTTCGAGGGCGACCCGATGATCTGGCAGTGTCCGATCGTCAAGACGATCAACGATCCGGCCGCCATCGACGGACTTACGGCCGCCCTGGACCGGGAGGCGACCATCCCGATGGATGCACGCGCCTACAAGTTCGATATCGTTTTGCGCGGACGTCGTTCGTCGCTGTTTGAAAACAGGCTGGAGGGCAACTGATGGCGCAGTCACTCGACCGTCTCAAGGAAAGCGCATCGCAGACCGCGGGACCTTACGTCCATATCGGCATGACGCCGAATTTTTGCGGCATCACCGGGGTCTATCAGGAAGACCTCGGCGTCACCATGGTCAACGACAAGACCAGGGGTGAGCGCATCACCGTGCGCGCCCGCGTGTTCGACGGCACTGGCACGGCGCTCAAGGACGCACTGATCGAGATCTGGCAGGCCGACAGCGACGGCCTTTACAATTCACCGTCCGAAATGCGCGGCGCGGCCGATCCGAACTTCACCGGCTGGGGCCGCAAGGCCACCGACATGGACACCGGAGAATGCGTGTTCGAGACCGTCAAGCCGGGCCGCGTGCCGTTCAAGGACGGCCGCAAAATGGCTCCCCACATCTCCTTCTGGATCGTGGCGCGCGGGATCAATATCGGCCTGCAGACGCGCATGTACTTCCCCGAGGAAGAGAATGCGAATGCCGAGGACCCGGTGCTGGCCCGCATCGAACACAGGCTGCGCGTGCCCACGCTGATCGCCAGGCGTGCCGACGATGGCGCCTATGTGTTCGACATCCATCTCCAGGGCGAGAACGAAACGGTCTTCTTCGACATCTGAGCGCTTCCATGTCCTTCTCGCCCTTCGATCATCCCGTGCTTTCCGGCCTTCTCGGTGACGAGGAGACAGCGCGGCATTTTTCGGCGGAGGCCGAGATCGCGGCCATGCTCGTTTTCGAGCGGGCATTGGCCGAGGCGGCAGCCGACGAAGGCGTGATCGACACGGACGCGGCGGCGGCAATCGCTGCCGCGCTCAACACATTCAAGCCGAACATGGCCGGGCTGAAGGCGGGGGTCGGGCAGGACGGCGTGATCGTGCCGGAGCTGGTCAGGCAACTGCGCTCCGCAATCGGCAAGCCGCATGACAAGGCGCTGCATTTCGGCGCTACCAGCCAGGACGTCATCGACACAGGCCTGATCCTCAGGCTGAAGCATGTGATTGCCCATCTCGACGCCGTTCTGGCGGACGTCGTCGAGCTTCTTGCCGGTATCGAGGCGCGGTTTGGCGACCGGGCCCTGATGGGCAGGACGCGCATGCAGGCCGCGATCCCGATCACGGTGTCGGATCGGGTTCGCGCCTGGCGCGAGCCGCTGCTGCGTCACCGCAGCAGGCTGGAGACGCAAAGCCGCGGGCTTCTCGTCGTGCAGTTCGGGGGCGCTGCGGGAACGCTGGAAAAGCTGGGCGACAAGGCGAATGCCGTGCGCGCCGCATTGGCCGGCAAGCTCGGGCTTGGCGATGCGCCGCAATGGCACAGCCAGCGCGACCGGCTGGCCGAATTCGCAAGCCTGCTTTCGCTGATTTCCGGCAGCCTCGGAAAATTCGGGCAGGATGTCGCGCTGATGGCGCAGGCCGGCAGCGAAATAGCGCTCAAGGGCGGCGGCGGGTCTTCCGCCATGCCGCACAAGCAGAATCCGGTCGCGGCCGAAGTGCTCGTCACCCTGGCGCGCTTCAACGCCACGCAGCTTTCCGGGATGCATCAGGCGCTGGTCCACGAGCAGGAGCGCTCGGGTGCCGCCTGGACACTGGAATGGCTGATCCTGCCCCAGATGGTGGCGGCAACCGTTGCATCGCTGAGACAGGCGAAGACTTTGGCCGGGCAGATCGAGGCCATCGGCACATAGCGGCGGATTTCTCCTCCGCAACCATGGAATTTGTAATGCGCGCAGAGCCTGTGGAACCCGTCGGGGTCCACGATTGGCTGAACGCAAGGAAAATAAGAAGGAAAACAATGCGCACGCAGGTTGTGATCATCGGCTCGGGACCCTCGGGCCTTCTGCTCGGGCAGCTTCTGGCCAACAGTGGCATCGACAACGTCATCCTGGAGCGTGTGGACCGGGACTACGTTCTGGGCCGCGTGCGCGCCGGCGTGCTGGAGCAGGGCATGGTGGACCTGCTCGACGAGGCCGGCGTAGGCGCGCGCATGCATGCCGAGGGCCTGCCGCATGAAGGCATTTCGCTGGCTTTCGACAATCGCCTGCACCGTATCGACCTTACCGCACTCACCGGCAAGCGCGTGATGGTCTATGGCCAGACCGAAGTGACGCATGACCTGATGGACAAGCGCGAAGCGAGCGGCCTGACCACGATCTACGAAGCCAAGAACGTCCAACCGCATGATTTCGACACGACGTCTCCTTACGTCACCTATGAAAAAGATGGCGTAACTCATCGCATCGATTGCGATTTTATCGCCGGTTGCGACGGCTTCCACGGCGTCAGCCGCAAGTCGGCTCCGCAGGACGTCATCAAGACCTATGAGCGCGCCTATCCATTCGGCTGGCTGGGGATTCTGGCAGAAGTGCCGCCGGCCGATCATGAACTGATCTATGCCAACCATCCGCGCGGTTTCGCGCTCTGCTCCATGCGCTCCGAACACCGCAGCCGCTATTACGTGCAGTGCCCTCTGGACGACAAGATCGAGGACTGGAGCGACGACCGCTTCTGGGACGAGTTGCGTCGCCGCTTGCCGAAGGAGGCTGCGGAAAAAGTGATTACCGGTCCGTCCTTTGAAAAATCCATCGCGCCGCTGCGGTCCTTCGTCGCCGAGCCGATGCAGTTCGGCCGGCTGTCGCTGGTGGGTGATGCCGCCCATATCGTGCCGCCAACCGGCGCCAAGGGTCTCAACCTCGCCGCCAGCGACGTGCGCTATCTCTATTCGGGCCTGCGCGAATACTATCTCGACAAGTCTTCGGCAGGCATGGAGGCTTATTCGGCCAAGGCGCTGGCGCGCGTGTGGAAGGCCGTGCGCTTCTCATGGTGGATGACCACCATGCTGCATCGCTTCCCCGACACCGACGCCTTCGGCCAGCGTATCCAGGAAGCCGAACTCGATTATCTCGTGCATTCGCAGGTGGCCGCTGCGTCACTTGCTGAAAATTACGTCGGCTTGCCCTATTAAGGGCAGGTCGGTCGCTACAAGCATAACCCTTTGCTCATGTATTGATCGTTTCTTTTCATTTTACATTACCGTTTTGAGCATGACACTTGCAGCAGGTTGAATGGGTAGCTCTGGCTTAAGGTTCGAGCCGGCAACTAGGTATGGAGGAAGCATGAAAAAGATTCTTTTGGGAGCGGTCGCTGCTATTGCGCTTTGTGGCTCGGCCTATGCGGATACGATCAAGGTCGGCGTCATCGGGCCGTTCTCCGGTCCGTTCGCTATTCAGGGCAAGAATTTCAAGGCGGGCATCGACGCCTATATGGCGTTGAACGGCAGCAAGGTCGGTGACGACGATATCCAGATCGTCTATCGCGATGTGCCGCAGGCCGATCCGGCCCAGTCCAAGGCGCTCGCGCAGGAATTGGTGGTCAAGGAAGGCGTTCAGTATCTCGCCGGCTTCTATTTCACACCGGATGCCATGGCCGTCACGCCGCTGCTCAAGCAGGGCAATGTGCCGATGGTGGTCATGAACGCCGCGACCTCGGCGATCATCACCAAGAGCCCGCTGATCGTGCGCACCTCCTTCACCACCTGGCAGACCTCCGCGCCGATGGCCAAGGTCGCCAAGGAGCGCGGCGTGAAGAAAGTCATCACCGTGGTCAGCGACTACGGCCCGGGTGTCGATTCCGAAAACGCGTTCAAGGCCACCTTCACCGCCGAAGGCGGCGAGGTCGTGGATTCGATCCGCATGCCGCTTTCGACCAACGACTTCAGCCCGATCATGCAGCGCGTGAAGGATTCCGGCGCGGATGCCGTCTTCGCCTTCCTGCCGTCGGGCCCGACCACGCTCGGCTTCGTGAAGGCCTATAACGATAACGGCCTCAAGAAGGCCGGCGTCCAGTTGCTGGCGCCGGGCGACCTGACGCAGGAGTCGGACCTGCCCGCGCTCGGCGAGGCCGCAGAAGGCATGTTGACCACGTTCCACTATGCGATCTCGCATGACTCGGCCGAGAACAAGAAGTTCGTGGAAGCCGCGCATAAGGCCATTGGCAACCCGGCCGAACTGTCCTTCCCTTCGGTCGGCGCTTATGACGGCATGCACGTCATCTACAAGATGATCGAGGCGACCGGCGGCGAGCAGGACGCGCAAAAGGCCGTGGACGCGGTGAAGGGGCTCTCCTGGGAAAGCCCGCGCGGCCCCGTGTCGATCGACCCGGAAACCCGCCACATGACGCAGAACATCTATCTGCGCGAAGTGGCCAAGGCCGACGATGGCACCTATTACAACAAGGAAATCGCGACCTTCGAGAACCAGGGCGACCCCGGCCTGGCCGAAGTGAAGTAAGCGAAGCTTCCAGAACCGACGCCCGGCGGCCCTGCGAGGCTTCCGGGCGCTTTGCCGGATAAAACGATGCAAACCGTTTTCAGTGTTGGGACCGATGCACTTGCCTATGGCATGGTGCTTTTCGTCATCTCGATCGGATTGTCGGTGACCATGGGCCTGATGCGCGTGGTCAACCTTGCACATGGCGCCTTTGCCATGATCGGCGGCTATATCGCCTCCTATGCGGCGCAGACGCTTGGCCTCGGTTATGCCGTGGCGATCCTGATCGCAGTCGTCGGCACGATCCTCATCGCCATTCCCGTTGAGCGTTTCCTCTATCGCCGCATCTATGGCGCGCCGGAACTGACGCAGGTGCTGATGACCATCGGCATCACCTTCTGCGTCATCGGCCTCGCCAACTATGTGTTCGGCCCGACGCTGAAGACGATCCCGCTTCCTGAGTTGCTGCGCGGCCCGGTCGATCTCGGCTTCCGCTCCATTGCCGCGCACAAGCTGTTCGCCATCGCCTGCGGCGTGGTGGTTGCGGCCGCTCTGTGGTTCCTCATCGAGAAGACCGCCTTCGGCGTGAAGCTGCGCGCCTCCGTCGACAACGCCGCCATGGCCGCCTCGCTGGGCGTGCGCACCAAGATCGTCTATGCGGTCAGCTTCGCCGTCGCGGTCGGACTTGCAGCCTTTGGCGGCATTGTCGGCGCGGAACTGCTGCCGATAGAACCCTATTATGCGCTGCGTTACATGGTGACGTTCCTCGTCGTCGTCTCGGTCGGCGGCGCGGGCTCCATCCCCGGTGCGCTGCTGGCCTGTCTCGTGCTTGGCGGCATCGATACGACCGGCCGCTATCTGTTGCCGGAATATGGCGAATTCTTCTTCTATCTCGCGGTGATTGCTATCGTCTGCATCTTCCCGCGCGGACTTCTGGGCAGGAAGAAATAATGGCCTCGGTTGAAACCACCACCCCGGCGACCAAAACCGCGACCGGCCCCAACTGGCTGCTGCGCGACCTTGCCGGTATCGCTGTAATTCTAATCGTTGCGGCGATCGGCTTTCTGCTGTTTCCCAACAATCTGGCGCTTCTGACGCGCATCATCGCCATCGCACTTCTGGTGCTGTCGCTCGATCTCGTCACCGGCTATTGCGGCATTGCCACGCTCGGTCACGCAGCATTGTTCGGGGCAGGGGCCTACGCATCGGGCATTGCCGCCGCACATTACGGCATCACCGACCCGATAGCCATGGTTGGCGTCGGCGCGGTCGGCGGCGCCGTTGCGGGGCTGCTGTCGGGCGCGGTGATCCTGCGCGGCCACGGGCTGGCGCAACTGGTGCTTTCCATTGCCGTCGTGCATCTGTTCCACGAGATCGCCAACAAGGCATCCTACTGGACCGGCGGCAGCGACGGGCTGGCCGGCATTTCGCCCGATCCGGTGTTCGGCGTTTTCGAGTTCGACCTGTGGGGCCACACCGCCTATGGCTTCGGCATGGCGCTTCTGGTCATCGTCTTCGTCCTGCTGCGCCTCCTGGTGCGCTCGCCCTTCGGCATGCTGTGCCGGGGCATCAAGGAAGATCCGATCCGCGTCAGCGCCATGGGTGCCTCCGTGCAGGGCACGCTTCTGAAGATGTATGTCATCTCGGGCGCCGTGGCCGGCATCGGCGGGGCTCTTAACGCCATCTCCACGCAGGTCGTCGGTCTCGACAGCCTGAGCTTCACCACCTCGGCGGAATCGCTGGTCATGCTGGTGCTCGGCGGCACGGGCTCGCTCTTTGGCGCTCTGATCGGCACCGTCACCTTCATGTGGTTCGAGGATTTCGTTTCGGCGGCCAACCCGTTCCACTGGCTCACCATCGTCGGCGCGCTGCTGATCGCCGTGGTGCTGTTTGCGCCGAAGGGGCTCTACGGCACCGCCGTACAGCTTCTCGATCGTTTCCGGAGGCAGTGATGAGCACGGTCTTCCAGGTCCAGAACCTGAAGAAATCCTTCGGCGGCCTTGCCGTCACGCAGGACGTTTCGATCTCCATGGCACCGGGCGACCGGGTGGCGCTGATCGGCCCCAATGGAGCCGGCAAGACGACCTTCGTCAATCTGGTGACGGGACATCTGCAACCCGATTCCGGCAAGGTGACGCTCGGCGGCGAGGATGTCACCGCGCTCGGTCCCACCAGGCGTGTGCGACGGGGCCTTGTGCGCTCCTTCCAGGTCACGCGGCTGTTTTCAGACATGACGCCGCAGGAGCATATCGCACTGGCGGTGCTTCAGCGCACCGGCCGCTCGGGGCGCCTGCTGGGCAATTTCCACGCCATGCCCGACGTGATGACCGAGACCAATGAGTTGCTGCATACGCTCGGCATCGACCACATCGCCACCCGCAAGGTGAGCGAGATCGCCTACGGCCAGCAGCGCCTCCTCGAAATCGCGCTGGCGCTTGCGTTGGAGCCCAAGGTGCTGCTGCTCGATGAACCTGCCGCCGGCGTGCCGCAAAGCGACACACCGCGTATCGAGGCCGCCCTTGCCGGGTTGCCCGCCGACCTCGCCGTGCTGATGATCGAGCACGACATGGACCTCGTCTTCCGCTTCGCCAAGCGCGTCGTCGTGCTTGCCGCCGGCGCCATCATCTTCGACGGCTCGCCCGAGGATGTGACCAAGGATGCCCGCGTGCGCGAAGCCTATCTCGGGAACTATGCCAATGCCAGCAGCGCCGCTTGAAGTCACCGATCTCAGCGCCGGCTACGGCCCGACGCGCGTTCTGGAGGGTGTAAGCTTTTCCGTGGCCGCCGGCTCGCGCCTTGCGGTGCTTGGCCGCAACGGCATGGGCAAGACCACGCTGTTCGCCACAATCGCCGGGCAAACCAGGCGTTATGGCGGCACGATCCGTCTGGGCGATACGGATCTCGGTAGCCTCGAAAGCTCCGCCCGCGCGCGCTCCGGCCTCGGCTATGTGCCGCAGGCGCGCTGCATCTTCCCCTCGCTGACGGTCGAGGAAAATCTCTTCGTCGGGCTGAAGGATCGCGAACGCCCGGCAATCGAGGAAGCCTATGATATGTTCCCGCGCCTGAAAGAGCGCCGGAAAAACCTTGGCTCGCAGCTTTCCGGCGGCGAGCAGCAGATGCTGTCCACGGCGCGCACCATTCTGGGCAAGCCTACCGTGCTGCTGCTCGACGAGCCGCTGGAAGGCCTGGCGCCAGTCATCTGCGAGGAGCTGATGGCGGCCTTCTCGAAGCTCGCCGCTTCCGGTGACATGACCATCCTGCTGGTAGAGCAGCGCATCCAGAGCGCACTCGACTTTGCCGACCACGTGATCGTCCTAGAACGCGGCCGCATTGCCTGGTCCGGCACGCCGGCCGCGCTATCCGCCGATCCCGAGACGATCGAAAAACTGCTGGGCGTCGGCGGACTGCACTGAAACCACTCTCTTCATCTCTCCATGGCGGCGAGGTGAAGAGTTGGTGCCTACTGCACGAAAAAGTCCTCGATCCGCGCCGCCGTCTGTGTCAGCAGGGGCAGGAAATCGCGCTCCATCTCAGCAACGGAATGGCGCGCAGACTGGGTCGAGACATTGATGGCCGCGACGATCGCACCGGAACGGTCGCGCAGCGGCACCGCAATCGAGCGCAGTCCGATTTCCAGTTCCTCATCAACCAGCGCGTAGCCGTCCCGTTGCACAGTTGCAACGGCTTCGGCAATGCGTTTCGGATCCGTGAGGGTCTTGTCAGTCTTTGGCAGAAGGGCATTGCGGGCAAGGAAAGCATCCACCTCCCCGGGTTCCAGGCCCGAGAGCAGAACACGGCCCATGGCCGTGCAATAGGCCGGCAGATGCGAACCGACATGCAGTTCCAGGTTGACGATGCGCGGACCCGCGACGCGGGCCACATAGACGACATCGTCACCCGACAGGATGGTGGCGGAACAGGACTCCTGCAGTGCGGCTGCCGTGTGGCGCATGAAGGGTTCCGCAAAACCCCAGAGCGAGGTGCCTTGCAACCAGGTGCGCGCCACCGACAGCAGCCGTGGCGAGAGCGCGAACAGCCGGCCGGTCTGCGTAGCATAGCCGGTCGCCACCAGCGTCAGCAGGAAGCGCCGCGCGCCGGCACGCGTCAGCCCGGCTTTTTCGGCGGTTTCGGTGAGCGTAAGCCCGCCTGGATGGGCGGCGAGGATCTCCATCACACCGAGCCCGCGCTCCAGCGAGTTTACATGGTCTCGCGACGCTGCTTCATCGGACATGGGTAATGCCTCCACAGGCGCGGCCGCAGGCCGCAACGCAGGTTGACTCTTCGGAAGTGATCATGGCAAAGTATCGCATATAAAACAAATGTTCGCAATACGAACATTTGTGAAAGCATCGACCCACACAGGGAGACGATGCCTGGGGTTTCTCTCTGCGGCCATCACGGTCGCCAGTTACGATAGGTGAGAGTAACGATGAACAAGATCAGTCCGAGCGTGGAGGATGCGGTCGCCGACATCCAGGACGGCATGGTGGTGATGATTGGCGGTTTCGGCGGAGCCGGCGCGCCGATCGAACTCATTCATGCGCTGGTCGAGCGATATAAGAAGACCGGATCGCCCGGTCGGCTTACCGTCGTGAACAACAATGCCGGCAACGGTGATGTCGGCATCGCGGCCATGATCTATGCGGGCATGGTTGCCAGGATGGTCTGCTCGTTCCCGCGTTCGTCCGATCCCAGGGCATTCACGGAAAAATATCTCGCGGGCGAAATCGAACTCGAACTGGTGCCGCAGGGCACGCTGGCCGAGCGCATCCGCGCTGGCGGCGCGGGCATTCCTGCCTTTTACACGCCGACTAGCTACGGCACTCTGGTTGCGGACGGCAAGCCCGTCGCCGAATTCGAAGGCCGCAAATACGTTCAGGAGCGCTGGCTGAAGGCGGACGTGGCGCTGCTCAAGGCCGAACTGGCCGACCGCAAGGGCAATCTCACCTACCACATGGCGGCGCGCAATTTCTCGCCGCTGATGGCGACGGCGGCGGCGACCACCATCGTGCAGGCAAGCCGCGTCGTGGAGCCCGGCGGTATCGATCCCGAGCATATCGTGACGCCGGGCATTTTCGTGAACCGGATCGTGGAAGTTGCAAGCCCGAAGCAGGAAGAAGCTCTGTTGCGCGAGGTGACCAAGTGATGACGGCCAAACTGACGAACGCGCAGATTGCATGGCGTGCTGCGCAGGACATTCCCGACGGCGCCTATGTCAACCTCGGCATCGGCTTTCCCGAGATGGTCGCCAAGTTCAAGCCCGATGGCCGCGAGGTGATCTATCACACCGAAAACGGCATCCTCGATTTCGGCGAGGCACCGCCTGCCGGCCAGGAGGACTGGGACCTGATCAACGCCGGCAAGAAGGCCGTCACGCTCAATCCGGGAGCTTCCTTCTTCCACCATGCCGACAGCTTTGCCATGGTGCGCGGCGGGCATCTGGATGTCGCCATCCTGGGCGCCTACGAGGTTGCCGAGAACGGCGATCTGGCGAACTGGAGCACGGGGCCGGGCTCGGTGCCGGCCGTGGGCGGCGCGATGGACCTCGTGCATGGCGCCAAGCGGGTTTGCGTCATCACCGACCACGTCACCAAGCATGGGAAGCCGAAGCTTCTGAAACAGTGTCGTCTGCCGCTGACCGGCGTCGGCTGCGTGACGACGGTTTATACAAGCCTCGCCGTGCTCGACATCGTCGACGCGCGCTTCGTTCTTCGCGAAAAGCTGCCGAGCATCAGTCTCGATGAACTCCAGGCCTTGACCGAAGCCACGCTTGTGGTCGAAGGCAGCGTCAAAGATCTCGTCGTTCCGGAGGTATAAAATATGGCCGACGCCTATATCTGTGACTACATCCGCACGCCCATCGGCCGTTTCGGCGGCTCGCTGTCTTCGGTACGCGCCGACGATCTTGGCGCGATCCCGCTGAAGGCGCTGGTCGAGCGCAATGCCTCCGTCGATTGGGCCGCTGTGGACGACGTTATCTATGGCTGCGCCAACCAGGCGGGTGAGGACAACCGCAACGTCGCGCGCATGGCATCGCTGCTGGCCGGCCTGCCCATCGAAGTGCCGGGCACGACGATGAACCGCCTGTGCGGCTCGGGCATGGATGCCGTCATCACCGCCGCGCGCGCCATCAAGGCCGGCGAGGCCGAGCTGATGATCGCCGGCGGCGTGGAATCGATGAGCCGCGCGCCCTTCGTCATGCCCAAGGCCGATACCGCGTTTTCGCGCAACGCGGAAATCTACGACACCACCATCGGCTGGCGTTTCATCAACCCGCTGATGAAGAAACAGTATGGCGTCGATTCCATGCCGGAAACCGGCGAGAACGTCGCCGCGGACTTTTCCGTCAGCCGTGCCGACCAGGACGCCTTCGCCGTGCGCAGCCAGGCCAAGGCCGTGGCCGCGCAGGAAAACGGACGACTGGCGAAGGAAATTACGCCTGTGACGATCCCGCAGCGCAAGGGTGATCCGGTGGTTGTCGCCAAAGACGAGCATCCGCGTGCTGGCACCACCCTCGAAGCACTGGCCAGGCTGGGAACGCCTTTCAAGAAGGAAGGCGGCACGGTGACGGCCGGCAACGCCTCGGGTGTCAATGACGGCGCGGCCGCCCTCATCGTGGCCTCGGAGGCCGCGATCAGGAAATATGGCCTGACGCCGATTGCCCGCATCATTGGCGGCGCAACCGCCGGCGTTGCCCCGCGCATCATGGGCATGGGCCCGGCACCGGCAACGAAGAAGCTGTGCGCCCGGCTCGGCATCAAACCGTCCGACTTCGATGTCATCGAACTCAATGAAGCATTCGCCTCCCAGGGCATCGCCGTGCTGCGCGACCTCGGCATTTCCGAGGACGCGGAACATGTGAACCCGAATGGCGGTGCGATCGCTCTGGGCCATCCGCTCGGCATGTCGGGCGCGCGCATTTCAGGCACGGCCGCACTTGAGCTGAAGGAGCGCGGCGGCAAGCTGGCGCTGGCCACCATGTGCATCGGCGTCGGACAGGGCATCGCGATCGCGCTCGAGCGCGTCTGAGCCCGAATCGAACTATCCGCTTTCAGGGAGCCCGGCGTCATCGACGCCGGGCTTTTTCATTGCGCCGGATGCCTTGTGCGCCTTTGCGTCCCGCTCGGAATTAGGCGGCTTGTTTCCGTTTCAATGGAAATCGAAGTCGGCTAGAAATGTTCATCCTATCATTTTCACGTTTTTGAGGTGAACCATGCAAGTTGACGACTTCGATAAAAAGATTCTTTGCGAAATCCAGAAGGATGCTAGTCTATCCGTATCAGCCATCGCCGAGCGCGTCAGTCTTTCGCCGACGCCATGCTGGCGGCGGCTGCAGCGGCTGGAGCGCGAAGGGTTCATCGACGGGCGGGTGACGCTTTTGAACCAGGAGCGCGTCGGGCTCGAACTGACGGTCTTCGTGATGATCCGAACCAACCAGCACAACAGGGCATGGCTGGAACGTTTCAATGCGGCTGTCGGCAAGTTCCCGGAGATTGTCGAGGTGAACCGGCTGGCGGGCGAATACGACTATCTGCTCAAGGTCATCACCAGGAACAACGCCGCTTACGACACCTTCTACAAGAACTTCATCGATGAGATCGAACTGAGTGATGTCACGTCCTGCTTCTCCATGGAACAGATCAAATACTCGACCGAACTGCCCCTCGGCGTCATCGCCTGACGGGTTGGTGGAGAAGATCAGGCAAGGTGTTGTTGGCGAAGGGATGCGCATCGACGGGCCGTTCGGCCCGCGTCCGCTGGTCTATGCCGACTACGTCGCCTCGGGCCGGGCGCTGACTTTCGTGGAAGATGCGGTGCGCGACCTCGTGCTGCCCTTTTATGGCAACACCCACACCGAAACATCCTTCACCGGGCGCGAGACAACGCGACTGCGCGAAATGGCGCGTGCGGCGGTCAGGCGTGCGGTGGGCGCGGGACCGCGGCATGCCGTGATTTTCTCCGGATCGGGCGCGACCGGCGCGATCGACAAGCTGATCCGCGCGATGGGGCTTTATGCTCCGGCGACGCTGCGCGCAAAGACGCGAGGGCAGGGCGAGGCCTCCCGGCCCGTAGTCTTCGTCGGGCCTTATGAGCATCACTCCAACGACCTGCAATGGCGCGAGGCGCTGGTGGACGTCGAGCGCGTTCCCCTCGACGCGGAAGGCCAGATCTGCCTCGATACGCTGGAACGGCTGCTGGTGAAGCACGAAGGCCGCGAAAGGAAGATCGGCGCGTTTTCGGCCGCCTCCAACGTCACGGGCATCAAGACCGACATGCGCAGGCTGGCAGCACTTCTGCATCGACATGGCGCGCTGTTTTTCTGCGACTATGCCGCCGGTGCGCCTTACATGGACATCGACATGGCCGAGAGCGCGCCGGGCGCGGGCGACCATATCGACGCCGCGTTCCTCTCGCCGCACAAGTTCATCGGCGGGCCGGGCGCGTCGGGTCTGCTGATTGCCGACCGTGCGCTGCTGTGCGGCACGGTGCCATCCATCGCCGGGGGCGGCACGGTCGCTTACGTCACCGCGGACCATCACGTCTTCGTTGCGGACGCGGAACGCCGCGAGGAAGCCGGAACGCCCAATATCGTCGGCGACATCCGCGCCGGCATCGCGCTGGAGTTGAAATCGAGCGTCGGCGCACAGGAGATCGAACGGCGCGAAGGCGTCATCGTCGACAAGGTCATGCAGGCGTTTCTGGCCGAACCGGCCATCGATGTGCTCGGTTCGCCGACGGCAAGCCGTGCCGGCATCTTCGCCTTCAATATCCGCGCCGGGGGCAAGACCTTGCATCACGGCTTCGTCACCGCACTGCTGAACGACCTGTTCGGCATCCAGGCACGCGCCGGCTGTTCCTGCGCCGGGCCCTATGCGCACGACCTGCTGGCCATTCCGGCGGGGCAGGCTGAACGACACGAGGCACTGGTGGCCGGCGGCGAAAGCCTGCTGCGCCCCGGCTGGGTACGGCTCGGCTTCAACTACTTCTTCAACGAAGAGACGGTGGCCTACATCATCTCGGCGGTGCGCTTCATCGCGCAGCGTGGTGCCGATTTCCTGCCGCTCTACGAGGTGGACGCCAAGGCCGGCCTGTGGCGCGTAGTCGATGCTCCGCTTCGCGAAGCGGCAGCTATTTCCGAACTGGGCGACATCTGGTCGGGTAAGGCCATGCCACCCTCGACTGACGATGCACCCGATTTCTCCGCCTGCCTGCGGCTTGCACAGGAACTGGCGGATACCGCCGGTGGGAATGCGGACGCTCAAAATAGCCTGAGCAGCGAGGCCGAGGCGCTGCGCTGGTTTTGGATGCCAGGCGAGGCGGTGACAACGGCAGCGTAAGCTGCAACGCCGGCAAGAAGCTACAGCCGCTTGCCGGTTTCCTTGTCGAAGACGTGGACGGCACCGGCGTCGAAACCGAAACGGCGAGGCGACCCAACCTCTATGCCGGACTTCGGGGGCAGGGTGGCGGTGATACGCTGCGCTCCCACCATCGCGTTGACGACGAGTTCCGGCCCGGTCAGTTCCACCACGTCAACGGCTGCCTCAAGGGCCAGCACTTCACCGTCCGAAGCCAGGCGCAGATTTTCCGGGCGGATACCCAGCACCAGATTCTGATCGGGCTTGCCCTTGGCAGCGGCTTCGACTGGCAATGGAATGGCGACTTCGGAGCCTTCGACGCGAGCCATGCCACCTTCGATGCGCGCATCGAGCATGTTCATGGAGGGCGAGCCGACGAAACCGGCAACATAGAGCGTGGCCGGCCGCTCATAAATTTCGGCCGGCGTTGCAAGCTGCTCGATCTGGCCGTTGCGCATCACAGCAATGCGGGTGGCGAGCGTCATCGCCTCGATCTGGTCGTGCGTGACATAAACCACCGTAGTGCCGAGCATCTGGTGCAGACGCTTCAGTTCGGTGCGCATTTCCATGCGCAGCTTGGCGTCGAGATTGGACAGCGGCTCGTCGAACAGGAACACCTGCGGGTTGCGCACCAGAGCGCGGCCGATGGCGACGCGCTGGCGCTGGCCACCGGAAAGCTCGGATGGCCGGCGTTCGAGCAGGTTTTCGATCTGCAGGATCTTTGCGGCCTTCTTCACCGCCTCGGCGCGTTCGGCCGCCGGCACTTTGCGCATCTCCAGCGCAAAGCCGATATTCCGCGCCACCGTCAAATTCGGATAAAGCGCATAGGACTGGAACACCATGGCGATGTCGCGGTCCTTGGGATGCACGCCGACAACGGAACGTCCATCGATGTGCACGTCGCCCGCTGTCGGCTCAGCAAGCCCGGCGATTATGTTGAGCAGGGTGGACTTGCCGCAGCCCGAAGGTCCCAGCAGAACCAGAAACTCGCCGCTCTCCAGAGACAGGTCGATGCCCTTCAGCGTGTCGACCGTGCCGTAGCGCTTGCGCACGCCGATGATATCCAGGGCGCTCAACGGCTTTCTCCGCTGATGGTGTGCAGGGTCATGGGACTACTCGACCTTGGTGATCTTGGAGGAACGCACCGGCGTTCCGACGTCGGCCACGCGATGCGAGGCGAAAGCCAGCATGAAGCGTTGCGCGGCCGGCAGCAATGCGAAGATCGCAGCGGCGCCGGATGCGGCGTCCACCTTCATGGTCTCGATGCCGGCAACCGGCGCTTCGCCCGAGGCATCGAACACGACCACGGGAGAACCGGCTTGCGCCGCCGAAACGGCCATGCGCGCGACGAGTTCAGAGGTCGTGTCGGCGGCCCGGAACAGCACCACGCCGATATCGGGTCCCAGCATCTCCATCGGCCCGTGGCGCAACTGGCCGCCTTCGAGCGAGAAGCAGGGTATGCGCGACAATTCGGTGAGGCCAAGCGCGATGGCCTCTGCGATGCCCTGCGTGCGGCGGCCGGACGTGACGATAGCCGAAACATTGGCCAGCGACGCGGCGGCTGCGTCGATGGAAGCGGCGGATGGGTTCTTGAGAATTTGCACCGCCTGCGTAGGGTCGGCGCCAAGCTCGGCCAGCACCGCCAGATGCAGCGCGAAGCTGATGGTGAGACTGCGCGTGGCTGCGAAAGCCTGTTCGTTTCCGCCGGCGCCGACGAGGCATGGCACGGTCCTTGCGAGACTGGAATTGCCGTCGAGCGTGAGACCAAAGGTGTTTTCCGGTACACCGGCTTCGGTGAACCAGCGCAGCACCTCGGCACTTTCGCCCGACTGCGAGGTGACGAGAATAGTTCGACCCGACAATGGCAGCGGCTGGCCGAGTTGTTCGGACAGCGGCACGGCGACGGCATCGATGCCAAGATCGCGGTAGAGCGGCTCGACCGCGCGGCCCACCGCGTGCGAGCCGCCCATGCCGAGCAGGAGCAGGCGGCCGGTGGCGCGCAACGCCTCGGCGATCTTTTCAGCGACCGGCTTTGCCGCCTCGAAGGAGGCGATGGCGTCGGCGTTCTGCCGGGCCATTTCGTATTCGATGGCGATCAGGCCCGCGGGGCGTTCGTTTCCTGCTGTCACTGTCATCCCTTGACGCCGCCTTGTGTCAGCCCCGAAATCAGGGCGCGCTGCATGAACAGGCCGATCAGTACCGGCGGCAAGGCGGCAAGCACGCCGGCCGTCGCGATCAGGCCATAGTCGGACACCCGGCCGCCGGCGAGGTCGGCGATCGCCACCGTCAGGGTCTTGGCCCTGAGGTCGGAGGTGAAGAGCAGGGCATAGAAGAACTCGTCCCACGCAAGCAGGAAGGCAAAAAGCGCGGCGGTGGCCATCACGGGTGCCGCGAGCGGCAGCGTGATGAGCCTCAGGATCTGGTCGAGCCGCGCGCCATCTATCATCGCAGCACTTTCGATCTCGCGCGGAATAGCGTCGAAGCCGGATTTCAGGAGCCAGGTGGTGAAAGGCGCAAGGATGGTAAGATAAACCAACGCCAGCCCGTACACGGTGTTGAGCAAGCCGAGTGCCGCAAGCGCCATATAAAGCGGCACGGCCAGCGCCACAGGCGGCAGCATATAGGTGGCGATCACCGCATAGAGAGACCAGCCGACTTTGGGCGTGCGCGACACGGCCCAGGCGGCGGGGATGGCCACAAGAAGCGCTGCAACCGTCGCCATGCCGGCAACCCGCAAACTGTTGAACAGCGCCGCCACGAAGGCTGCGCCTTCGGTATTGGTCACAGCCGTCAGCAGGCGGGTGTAGCGCGACAGATCGACCGTTTCGGGCCACCAGTTCAGCGGTTTGGAAATGAGGTCGGTGGTGGAGGAAATGCTCATGATGAACAGCCAGGCCACCGGCGCAAGGATGACCGCTGCCAGCAGCAGCGCGCATATGTGGATCAGGATGGTGACGAAAAGACTGCGGCGTTCCATCAGCGTGCCCCTGCGGTTCTGCGGATGACGGCCGCGTAGATAACGGCAAGGACAGTCACCATCAGCGTGACCATCAGCGCCAGCGATGCGCCGGACCCCGCCCGCTGGAACGAGAACGCCTCCTGGTAGACGAGGATCGACAGGGTGCGCGTCGAGTTGGCGGGGCCGCCGCGCGTCATCACCCAGATGATGTCGAACACCTTGAAGGCCTCGATGGTGCGCAGCACCAGCGCCACCATAAGTGGGCCGGCGAGATAGGGCAGGATGACGAAACGGAAGCGCGACCATGCGCCGGCCCCGTCCACCATGGCCGCCGAGGTGATGTCGCGCGGCACGGCTTGCAATGCGGCGAGAGCGATCAGCGCGACAAGCGGAAAGTTCTTCCAGGTGTCGGCGAGGATGAGGGCGGCCAGTGCGGTTCCCGGCTCACCCAGCCAGGAGCGATAGGCGTCGAGCACACCAATCTGCGTCAGCGCGGCGTTGAGAGCGCCATATTCGGGATTGTAGATCAGCCGCCAGAGCGTGGCGTTGACCACCGTGGGCAGTGCCCAGGGCAGGATCATCAGCGCGCGCAGCACGGCGCGGCCGTGGAATTGCTGGTTGAGCAGAAGGGCGGCGGCGACGCCCACCACCATCTCGGCCGCGACCGAGATGACCGCAAACCACGTGGTGGTGACCAACGCGCGCTGGAAACCTGTATTCGACAGCATCTTCACATAGTTGGCGATGCCGACGAAATTTCCGGACGTGCCCACCAGCTTGGCGTCGGTGAAGGAAAGCCGCACCGTGTCCACCAGCGGCCAGCCGATAACGGCCACCATGACGATCAGCAGAGGCAGCATCAGCAGCCATGCGCGCATGTTGACCCAGGCAGTGGACATTGAGCGGTTCCGATAATCCCTAAATAAAAGCGGGCGACGTTCAGCAACGCCGCCCGCGAATTCAGCCTACGTCATCAAAGGCCGCTGTTTTCAGCAGCGGTATTCAGCGCATCTTCCGGCGTAGCCTGCCCGAGCAGCGCTTCCTGAATGGCAAGCTGCAGCGCGGTCGACAGCTCCTGATATTTCGGCGTCGTCGGGCGCGGATACATGGCCGCCAGCGCCACCTTGGCCGCGGCGATCATGTCTTCCTGGCCTTCGGCAACGGCCGGATCCTCATAGGACGAAGTCCAGATCGGCAGGCTGAGCTTGGCATAGGCGTTCTGCGTCGCCTGCGAAGTCATGAACTCGATATACTTCCAGGCCTCGTCGGGGTGCTTGCTGGTGGTGGTGATGCCAAGGCCCATGGAGCCGTTGACGGCCGAAACCTCGCTCTTGCCTTCGACGCCCGGCGCCGGCACGACGCCAACCTTGCCGGCCACCTTGCTGTCCTTGGGATCGTTGGCCATGTTGTACATGTAAGTCCAGTTCAGCGCGAAGGCGGCTTCGCCGTTCTGGAACACGCGGCGTACGTCTTCCTCCAGGAATTCCTTCGAGTTTGGATTGGTAAGACCGGACTTGTAGGAATCGACCATATAGTTGAGCGCATCCAGCCCGCCGTCGGTCTGGAAGGCCGGCTTGCCGTCCTTCAGGAATTCGCCCTTATAAGCACTGACCAGCGTGGTGTAGTCGCAGATCACGGCCTCGGCCTGCGACCAGCTCCAGGAAATCGGCGTGTCGAGGATGCCCTTTTCCTTGATCGTCTTGGCCTGTTCGGCAAGCTCGTCCCAGGTCTTCGGCGGGTTCGTGATGCCGGCTTTCTCAAGGATTTCCTTGTTATAGAAGAGATACTTCGTGTCGAGGATCCACGGCAGGCCGTAGCGCTTGCCCTCATATTCGACCGTGGTCCATGCGCCCGGCAGTACCCCGTCCTTCATGTCAGGCGTGATGCGATCGCTCACATCCACCAGCACATTGTTGGCGGCATATTCAGCCGGCCAGATGACGTCGAACAGCACGACGTCGTAGCCACCGCCCGAACCCTGCGCCAGCACGGTCTTGTCGTGCAGCCCTTCATAGGGGACGAATTCGAGATTGACCGTCACATCCGGATTGGCCTTGGTGAAGGCTTCGGTCATGGCGCGGACATCGGCCTCGCTATAGGCGGCCTGCGCCATGAACAAGGCATTGAGCTTGGTTTCGGCATGTGCCGCGCCGGCAAATGCCGCGGTGAAAAGCGTTGCGCCCAGCAGCGCAGTCTTGATCGGCTTCAGCATAATTACTCCTCCCGGCCGTTACTGACCTTTTCTCCCTCAGTGTTCATCAACATGGTTGGCGAGGCAACCGCATCCGGCACAATCCCAGACCATCACATGAAAACAAGTGCGCTCCCCATTAAATCAATTGTCTTGAAATATTCCTTGATGAATATTGAAAACCTGTCAAGAGGGTTGTCGATGAGCGAGATGCGGCAGATCCGGGCAAAGAGCGGCACCAACCTGGGGGGTGCGAGCGCGCACAACCGCAGGGTCATCATCGACGCCTTGCGGGTGAACGGCGCCTTGTCGCGGGCCGACCTCGCACGTGCCACGCGACTGACTCCGCAGACCGTTTCGAACATCATCGAGGAACTGTCGCGCGACGGGCTGGTGACGTCGCGGGAGATCGTTCGCAGGGGCAGGGGGCAGCCCGCCACGCCCTACCAGTTGGTGGCCAAAGGCGCTTTTGCCATCGGCCTCCAGATCGATCGTCATGTGACGCGCGTGGTGGTGGTCAACCTGCTGGGCGAGGCGCTGGTGAAGATGGAGGCGAAACTGCCGAAAGATGGCCCGGCGCAAGGCGTGAAGGCAGTGCTTGGCCTCGTCGGTCAGGCGCGCGATGCGCTGCGCCGGATCGATCCGCAGGCCGACGAGCGGCTGGTCGGCCTTAGCATCGCCATGCCGGGTCCATTCGACATCGACACCGATTATGGCGATCCCTGGATGATGACGGCCTGGCAGGCCTTTCCGCTGGTTGAGACCATCTCCGCTGAAACCGGCCTTGAAGTGGTCGTGCAGAACGACTCCGCGGCTGCTGCCGTCGCCGAGAAAATGGTTGGCGCCGCGCACGGGCTCGACCACGCCATCTGCATCTTCCTCGGCTATGGCCTTGGCGCCGGCCTGATCGTCAATGGCGAACTCTATGGCGGCGCCTATGGCAATGCCGGCGAGATCGGCATGATGCTGGCGCTCGCGCCCCGAGACGCCGGCATTGCTCCGCTGGAGCACGTGGCCTCGATCGCCTCGCTGTGCAAGGCGCTGGACATCGACCCGGCGGATCCCGACCTGTCCGAAACAGTCGTCCATGCCCTCGACCAGGCCGACCCGCGCATGCTGGACTGGCTCGCCAGGGCGGCCGAGCGACTGCGCTGGACCGTGCAGCTTCTGGAATCGACCTTCGATCCGCAAACGATCATCCTGTGCAGCAGTGCGCCACGGATGCTGGTCGAGCAACTGGTGGCGCGCATGCATCCGCTGCTGCCATCGGTCTCGGAACGGCGCGAGCGCTTTCCGCAGGCCCGCCTCCAGTCCGGCCTCGGCGACCGCTGGGCCGTGGCGCTGGGCGCTGCCGCCGAGCCAATCTCCCGCGCTTTCGATCCACGCTTCTCGGCCATCATGAAATCCCGGCTGTGATGGCTGCCGCGCAAGATTCGGTGCTGGTGGGCAACGCAACGGTGCGCCTGAATACAATTGATGACAAACCGATGAGAAAAATGTTCCGCTGAGCCGTGCGAAGCAAAAATATCGGGAATAGGGATGGCTGGCAGCGACGAAGCGAAACTGGAACCGACCCCAAAAGCATCCTCGAACATGACCGGACGCTCAGAGAGTCAGGAGGTGATCCCCCAGCCGCTGCGATTTGGGATAGGTGTTATCTTGACGGCGCTGGCGGGGTTCATCGACGCGGTCGGCTTCATCGAGCTTGGCGGTTTTTTCGCATCGTTCATGAGCGGCGCGAGCATTTCCCTTGGCGTCAATGCAAGCACGATGCACGCGGACGCTGTGTACCATGCGCTTCTTCTGGTCACTATCTTTGTCGTTGCGGCTACGGCTTCGAGCGTGATTTCCGGTATGATCCGGCCATGGGGAATACCGGCGGCCATTGCGCTGGAAGGCACCTGCCTTTCAGGCGCGCTTCTGATGATCGAGAGCAACTGGCCCTCGTCCCTCTCCATCATGCCTGTAGTGGCTGCCATGGGCGTCCAGAACACAGCGTTGCAACCCATCCGCGGAATTCGCCTCGGCGTCACCTTCATGACCGGCACGCTGGTCAGCCTGAGTCAGGCATTGGGAGGGTCCGTGACCGGAAACGCACGGCCGTGGAGTTGGACGCCTCACGCGCTGATCTGGTGCTTGTTTGTTGCAGGGGCCGCGGCCGGAGCCGTGTTCCATAAAGAATATGGCTTTGCCGCGATTGCCGCTCCCACGCTGGCGGTCTGGCTTCTGGGACTCTCCGCTTTCATCGCGGTGCTTCTGGCCGTTCGAAAGGAAAAGGCCCCGGAAGGGGCTTAGATTGCCGACGGCATTCCTCATCAGGCGGCAATCGTTATATTATTGCAAATATATTGTGTCTCGACTTTTCGCCAAACCTCACGCCGTAAACGATGTGATTTGAAACGGGCAGCGGGCAGAATTTGGCTTGTACGAGCACGGATGATAGCGCCCGGCTTGCTCTTCGCCCATTTTCAGCTTGCGTTTCCGGGCTAGTGATATATTCACATAAATATATCGCATACGAGATTTTGCAGAGCTATCTCCAGGGCCTGCCATGCTGACGAACTTTCTTGATATGGGCGAACGTCCATTTGGCGAGCCTCGACCACGGAGGCATTCGGCGCAGGCGCCGAATGCCGACCTGACCTCGGCGGCTGCCGGCTTCGACAGCCTGGCCGCATGGGCGGCAAAGGTCAGCGACGTCTTGAAGGCTGCCGCTCATGAAGGGCGTTTTCTTGTCCTGCGCCTTCTCGCCGACGGCGAAAAATCGGTGTCCGAACTGGAAGAAATCATGACCCTTCCCCAGTCGGTGGTTTCGCAGCACCTTGCCCGGCTTCGCCACGACGGACTGGTGAAAGCCAGACGGGAAGGGAGGATTGTCTACTACTCTCTCGCGAACGCCGAGAGCGCGGCGATGATCTCTGTGTTTTGTCGGTATGGAGGCCTTCAGGGACCAACGCCTTGAAAGCCGACCGAGGGTCAAACCCCGCCACATCCGACCAATTGACTCTTCGTCGATGCAAGTATCCGATGACGGACGTTCTCATGCACTCGGTTCCTTCATCAGGAGACACCCGGTCATGTCGAAATCCATCTTCGTCTGGGGTGGGGTCGCCCTAATCCTCCTGTCCATGGCGGGCTTTGCAGGCTGGGTGCTGAGCCTGCCGGCAGCGACGGCGGGCATGGAGGCGCCGCCGGTGCCGCGGGAAGAGGCGAACGCCATGCTGGCTTCGCTCAGGCCGACCAAACGGGAGCGGCCGCTGGTCGCCATCATCGGCCTCAACGATGCCACGGAAACGACCGACTATATCGTGCCGGCGGGCATCCTGCGCCGCGCTGATGTGGCTGACGTGACGATGCTGGCAGCGGCGTCAGGCCCGGTGCAGCTCTTTCCCGCACTTCAGGTCGAGCCGGATGCAACCATCGCGGCATTCGATGCCGCGCATCCCGAAGGAGCGGACTATGTCATCGTGCCGGCCATGAGCCGGGATGACGATCCGGCTGTGATCGCCTGGCTCAGAGACCAGGCGCAAAAGGGCGCGAAGATCATCGGCATCTGCGCTGGCGCCAAGGTCGTCGCGGCGGCCGGGTTGCTCAACGGGAAACGCGCAACGACACACTGGTACTATCTTGATGAAATGCTCAAGCGTGATCAGACCATCGACTATGTCGCAAACCGGCGGCTGGTCTCGGACGAAGGCGTGACGACGACGACCGGCGTTACCGCGTCCATGCCGATGATGCTGACGCTGATCGAGGCGATGGCGGGACGGGCGAAGGCGGAAGCGGTCGCGCACGATCTCGGCCTCGAACGATGGGATTCGCGGCATGCGAGCGGCGCGTTCAGGCTCACGCGCCCATTTGCGATGACCGTGCTCGCCAACAGGCTGGCCTTTTGGAACCGGGAAGAATTCGGCGTTTCTCTCGAACCGGGCATGGACGAGGTATCGCTTGCCTTCGTTGCCGACGCATGGTCGCGAACCTACCGGTCACATGCGACAACCCACGCAGCCGCACCGGATTCGGTGGAGAGCCGGAACGGCGTGCGCATCATTCCCGACCGAACAGGCACCAACTGGCCGGAAGACCGGCGCGTCTCGACCTTTTCCGGCGGGAAGCCGGCCGAAGTTCTCGACCAAACGCTTGAGGCGATCGCGGTGCGCTACGGCGAGGCCACAACCAATGTGGTCACCATGCAACTCGAATATCCGGGGCCCGCACCGGAGAAATGAAAGAGCCTTCATTTATTCCGATGCGATGTCGAATTCGCCTGACTCCGTCCGTCATTACTATATCAGCCCGGAAAACTGTCACTGAAACCGCTGACGGAAGGAGCACCTGTCATGTCGCGCGCGATGATCCCAACCATCACAGCTTTTGCAAGGTCGCCCGATCGGGGCAGGGGTCTGGCGCGTGATATGCGCGTTCGGTGGGCGCTTGAAGAAGTGGGGCAGCCCTATGACGTTCGTCTTCTCTCCTTCGAAGCGATGAAGGAACCCGCGCATCTCGCGCGGCATCCATTCGGACAAATACCGACCTATGAAGAAGGCGATCTCATCCTGTTCGAGTCTGGAGCGATCGTGCTTCACATAGCGGAACGTCACCCGGGTCTGCTGCCGGACGATGCGAATGCGCGGATGCGCGTGATCGCCTGGATGTTTGCCGCGCTCAACACCGTGGAGCCGCCGATCTTCGAGCGCAGCCTCGCCAACATCCTGGAGCGCGACGAGCCCTGGTACGAGCAGCGCCTGCAGGTCCTCGAGGCGAACATCCGAAAGCGTCTGGGCGATCTTTCCAGTCGCCTTGACGATGCCGAGTGGCTGGATGGCGCGTTCAGCGCCGGCGACCTGCTGATGGTGACGGTGCTGCGCAGATTGGAGGGATCGGGCATGTTGGAAGAGTATCCGAACCTGTCCACCTACGTCGCGCGCGGCAAGGCGCGGCCCGCCTACCAGCGTGCATTCGACGCGCAACTGGCGGTTTTCACCGGCGTGTCAGCGACCGACTGACAGAGATCCGGTCCAGTCAAGACATAAGCATCGAGCCTTGCGCGTTGAACGGCTGCTCTCGCTCAACGCGTTCGGCAGATGGTGCCCGGCGTCCGCTTTGGGGCGGTCATCCGTGGCGCGTGTCCGATCGTCTTCTCTTCGAAAGGGCCGTCATAAAGCCGATCCATATATGAAAATACTATGAGGGGCGCCTGCGGCCACGCTCGAAAATATATGCATCCCGGCCCAATCTCCCGTGCACAACACAGGTCATGCGCGCTGCCTGATCCCGGCATCATGCATGAGCACACGGAGAACGGCTCGATGAGCGACGTGATCTTGCTGGCAATCGGCCTCGGCTTCTTCGCCCTTCTGGTTCTCTACGGCATTGCCAGCGAAAAGCTTTGAGGAAAACCCCGATGTTATTCGACTATGCGGCAGGCGGCCTGGTGGCCGCACTTATCCTTGTTTATCTCGTCTACGCGCTCTTGCGCCCCGAACATTTCTGAGGCCCGCCGATCATGACACTTTACGGCTGGTTCCAGATAGCGATCTTCTGCGCCGTCGTCATCGCGCTGGTGAGGCCGCTCGGCGGTTACATGACGCGCGTCATGGCAGGTGAGCGCACCTTGCTCTCGCCTGTGCTGCGGCCCGTGGAGAGGCTGCTCTACGCCGCCGGCGGCGTGGACGAGCGACAGGAGCAGCACTGGCTGACTTACACCCTGGCGATGCTGGCCTTCAACGCGGCCGGCTTCGTCCTGCTTTTTGCATTGCAGAGGCTGCAGGGCGCGCTGCTGCTCAATCCGATGCAGATGGCCGGCGTTTCACCCAGTTCCGCCTTCAACACCGCCGTCAGTTTCGTCACCAACACCAACTGGCAGGGCTATGGTGGCGAAGGCACGATGAGCTACCTCGTGCAGATGGCAGGGCTGACGGTGCAGAATTTCGTCTCGGCCGCCACCGGTATCGCCATCGCCATGGCGCTGATCCGCGGCTTCTCGCGTGCCTCTGCGCGCTCGGTCGGCAATTTCTGGACCGACCTCGTCCGTTGCGTGCTCTATGTCCTTCTGCCGCTCTCTCTCCTGTGCGCGATCTTCTATGTCAGCCAGGGCGTCACCCAGACGCTCGGAGCCTATGTCGATGCGACCACCCTTGAGGGTACGAAGCAGACGATCGCGGTCGGTCCGACGGCATCCCAGCTTGCCATCAAGATGCTTGGCACCAATGGCGGCGGCTTCTTCAATGCCAACTCGGCGCATCCCTTTGAAAACCCGACTGCGTTGACCAACCTCGTCCAGATGGTTTCGATCTTCGCTATCGGCGCGGCCCTCACCAATGTCTTTGGCCGCATGGTCGGCAACGAGCGCCAGGGCTGGGCGATCTTTGCAGCCATGGGGGTGCTGTTTGTCGCCGGCGTTGCCGTGGCCTACTGGGCCGAGGCAAACGGCAATCCGGCCTTCGCCGCCTTCGGAATTGACGGCGGCAACATGGAGGGCAAAGAGGTCCGCTTCGGCATCGCCGCCTCCGCGCTGTTCGCCGTGGTCACGACGGCCGCCTCCTGCGGTGCTGTCAACGCCATGATGGACAGCTTCATGCCGCTCGGCGGCTTGATCCCGCTCATCAACATGCAGCTTGGCGAGGTTATCATCGGCGGTGTCGGCGCCGGCCTCTACGGCATGCTGCTGTTTGTCATCCTGACGATTTTCATCGCCGGGCTGATGGTCGGCCGCACACCTGAATATCTCGGCAAGAAGATCGAGGCCAGGGAGGTCAAGATGACGATGCTGGCGGTGCTGTCGCTGCCGCTTTCCATTCTCGGGTTCACCGCGGTCGCGGTCATGCTGCCGACCGGCCTGGCCTCCATCGCCAATGCTGGCCCGCACGGCTACTCCGAGGTTCTCTATGCCTACACATCGGGTACGGCCAACAATGGCAGCGCGCTCGCCGGGCTCAACGCCGCCACGCCCTGGTATGACATCAGCATCGGTTTTGCCATGCTGATGGGTCGCTTCCTCGTAATCGTACCGGTGATGGCTATCGCCGGGTCGCTGACGGCGAAGAAGAGCGTGCCCGCCTCCATCGGCACATTCCCGACCGACGGCGGACTGTTCATCGGACTTCTGGTCGGCGTCGTGCTGATCGTCGGCGGCCTGACCTATTTCCCGGCGCTCGCGGTGGGTCCCGTGGTCGAGCATCTGTCGATGCTTGCAGGGCAGTCCTTCTGAGCGGCCGTCACAGGAGCACATCATGTCAAAACCCGCAGAAACCGGCGTCTTTGATCCGCAGATCGTGTGGCCGGCGATCGGCCACGCTTTCGCCAAGCTTCACCCGATGGTCCAGATCAGGAACCCGGTCATGTTCGTGGTCGAAATGGGAGCAGTGCTAACCACGCTGATCTTCCTGCGCGACCTTGTTACCGGCAGCGGGCATCTGGCCTTTTCCTTCCAGGTCATTCTCTGGCTGTGGTTCACGGTGCTTTTCGCCAATTTCGCCGAGGCGGTCGCCGAGGGACGAGGCAAGGCCCAGGCCGATGCGCTGCGCAAGGCGCGTACCCAGACAGACGCCAAGCTCCTCGCGCCGGACAGCCATTCGAGCTACGAGATCGTCCCTGCGACCAGCCTCAAGGTCGGTGACGTCGTGATCGTCGAGGCCGGCGACATCATCCCTTCGGACGGCGAGGTGATCGAGGGTATCGCTTCCGTAAACGAGGCGGCGATCACCGGTGAATCCGCGCCTGTGATCCGCGAATCCGGCGGCGACCGTTCCGCCGTCACCGGCGGAACGCAGGTGCTGTCCGACCAGATCAGGGTGCGCATCACGGCCGCTGCCGGCTCGACCTTTCTCGACCGCATGATCGCGCTCGTCGAAGGTGCGCAGCGCCAGAAGACGCCCAACGAGATCGCGCTCAACATCCTGCTGGCCGGCATGACCATCATTTTCGTGCTGGCGGTGGCCACCATTCCCAGCTTCGCCGCCTATGCCGGCGGGGCTATCCCGATCGTGTCGCTGGTGGCATTGTTCGTCACCCTGATCCCGACCACCATCGGCGCGTTGCTGTCGGCCATCGGCATCGCCGGTATGAACCGGCTGGTGCGCTTCAACGTGCTTGCCATGTCGGGCCGGGCTGTGGAGGCGGCGGGCGACGTCGATACCCTGCTGCTCGACAAGACCGGCACCATAACCCTCGGCAACCGGCAGGCGACCGAGTTCCTGCCGCTGCACGGCATCGATGAACGCGAACTTGCCGACGCCGCGCAGCTTTCCTCGCTGGCCGACGAGACGCCCGAGGGCCGTTCCATCGTCGTGCTGGCAAAGGAGAAATACGGCATTCGCGGCCGGGACATGGGCGAACTGCATGCGCATTTCGTACCATTCAGCGCCCAGACGCGAATGAGTGGCATAGACATTGACGGCAGTTCCATCCGCAAGGGCGCGGTGGATTCGATGCTCGCCTGTGTCGGGGGTTCAAGCCCCGTCCCGACCCTTCCCGGCACGGCCATGCGCGCATCCGGGACAGTCGTGGTCACAGCGGCGGTGCGCGAACTTCGGGAGATCACCGATCGGGTGGCCAAGTCTGGCGGCACTCCGCTGGCCGTCGCGCGCGACGGCAGGCTGCTCGGCATCGTCCACCTCAAGGATATCGTCAAGGGCGGCATTCGCGAGCGTTTCGCGGCCCTGCGCCATATGGGCATCCGCACGGTGATGATTACCGGCGACAATCCCATGACGGCGGCGGCGATCGCCGCGGAAGCCGGCGTCGACGACTTTCTCGCCCAGGCAACGCCGGAGAACAAGCTCGAACTGATCCGCACCGAGCAGGCAAAGGGCAAGCTGGTCGCCATGTGCGGCGACGGGACAAACGATGCGCCGGCCCTCGCTCAGGCCGATGTCGGCGTCGCCATGAACACCGGCACCATGGCCGCGCGCGAGGCCGGCAACATGGTGGACCTCGACAGCGACCCGACCAAGCTGATCGAGGTGGTGGAAATCGGCAAGCAATTGTTGATGACGCGTGGCTCGCTGACGACTTTCTCGATCGCCAATGACGTCGCCAAATACTTCGCCATCATTCCGGCGATGTTCGTGGCCTTCTATCCGCAGCTCCAGGCGCTCAACATCATGCGGCTGAGTTCCCCGCAAAGCGCCATCCTCTCGGCCATCATCTTCAACGCGCTCATCATCGTGGCGCTGATCCCGCTCGCACTGAAGGGGGTTAAATACCGGCCCATCGGCGCGGGGGCACTGCTGCGCCGCAATCTTCTCATCTACGGCCTCGGAGGCGTCATCATCCCCTTCGTCGGCATCAAGGCGATCGACATCGCCATAAGCGCAATCGGACTTTCCTGAAGGACGCCGCAAGATGCTCAATCACATCCGCCCCGCGCTCGTCATGCTTACGGCATTTGTCGTCATCACCGGGCTGGCCTATCCGCTGGTCGTGACCGGCATCGCCCAGATGGCTTTTCCGACACAGGCGAACGGCAGCCTGATCGAACGCGACGGCCATGTCGCTGGCTCCGCGCTGATCGCTCAGGCGTTCACCGGCGACCGCTATTTCCATCCCCGCCCTTCGGCCGCCGGCAACGGCTATGACGCCGCGGCCTCCGGCGGATCCAATCTCGGCCCCACCAGCAAGAAGCTGATCACCCGCGTCGAGGACGATGCCGCTGTGCTCGCCGCGCAAAATCCAGGAGCGCCGGTCCCTGTCGATCTGGTGACCACATCGGGCAGCGGGCTCGATCCGCACATCTCGCCGCAGGCCGCGCTCTTCCAGGTGTCGCGCGTGGCAAAGGCGCGCGGCCTGTCCGAGGACGCGGTGCGCGCGATCGTGGACGCTCATGTCGAACCGCGCCAGTTGGGCCTGTTCGGCGAGCCGGTGGTGAATGTGCTGTTGCTCAATCTTGCCCTGGACGAGACAGGCTCACAATGAGCGCACGGTCCAGGTAGCGTCGATATTGCCTGACCTGACTACAGCGGCAATGCCCATCTGGGCATTTGCCGCCTTCGGCATGTAAAAAGGGCAGGGGAGCGGAAGACGATGGCGAACCAGAACAGTGAAGGTAACCGACCCGATCCCGAAGCACTGCTCAACGAAGCGTCTCGGGAGACGCGCGGTCATTTCAAGGTTTTCCTCGGCGCCGCCCCCGGTGTCGGCAAGACCTATGAGATGTTGCTGAGCGCTGCCGCGCGCAGGCGCGAGGGCGTGGACGTCGTCATCGGCGTGGTCGAGACGCATGGTCGCGCCGAGACCGAAGCTCTTCTCGCCGGCTTTGAGGTGCTGCCGAGACGAACCGTGGAGTACAGGGGGCGGCGGCTGGAGGAGATGGACCTCGACAGCGTGCTCGCCCGTCGGCCGCAGCTCGCCCTGGTCGATGAACTGGCCCACAGCAACGCACCGGGCAGCCGGCATCTCAAGCGCTATCTGGATGTTGAGGAACTGCTTGCCGCAGGCATCGACGTCTACACGACCGTCAATATCCAGCACCTGGAAAGCCTGAACGATATCGTCGCCCAGATTACCGGCATCAGGGTGCGCGAAACCGTCCCTGACGCCTTCCTCGACCGTGCCGACGAGATCGAGGTGATCGACATCACTCCCGCCGATCTGATGCAGCGGCTGCGGGAAGGCAAGGTCTATGTTCCGCAGGCGGCCGAGCGGGCGCTGGCGCATTATTTCTCGCCAGGCAACCTGACGGCGCTGCGCGAACTGGCTTTGAGGCGCACGGCCGAGCGCGTCGACCAGCAATTGCTGACACACATGCAGGCGCACGCCATAAAAGGTCCCTGGGCGGCGGGAGACCGTGTTCTGGTGGTGGTCAACGAGCACCCGAAGGCGGCCGCACTGGTGCGCTATACCCGCCGCATGGCCGAGCGGCTGCAGGGACCATGGACGGCGCTCTATGTCGAAACCTCGCGGGCGATGCGCCTTGCCGAGCCGGCGCGCGACCGCATCGCCGAAGCGCTGCGGCTTGCCGAGCGCCTCGGCGGCGATGCCGTCACGATCCCCGGCAACGAGCTTGCCCGAGAGATCCTGGACTACGCGGCCAGGAACAATTTCAGCCATATCGTCATCGGCAAGAGCGAACGCTCCCGCCTGCACGAATGGCTTTTCGGATCGATCACCCATGAGATCGCGCGGCGCGCGGGCAACATTTCCGTGCATATCATTTCAGGCAGCGGAGGCGATGCCCCGCATGCCGCGACTGTGGCCACGCGGGCGCCGGCGACGCCATTCGATTCCCAGCCTTATCTTGCCTCCTGCGGGCTGGTCGGCATCGCGCTGGGTTGCGGCATTCTGCTCAGCCGGGTCCTCGAAGTGCAGAACGTCGCCCTTGTCTTTCTCACTGCGGTGCTGGTCAGCGCCGTCACGTTCGGTCTTCGCGCGGCGCTGTTTTCCAGCCTGCTCAGTGTCTTTGCCTTCAACTTCTTTTTCCTGCCGCCCTATTACAGCTTCACGATCTCCGATCCCGAAAACGTGGTGGCGCTGTTCTTCTTCCTCATCGTGGCGCTGGTTGCCAGCAACCTGACCGCGAGCGTGCGCAACCAGGCCCTGATGGCGCGCAGCCGGGCAAGGACCACGGAAGAGCTCTATCGTTTCAGCGCCAAGCTTGCCGGCATCGCCTCGCTCGATGACCTGCTGTGGGTGATCGCGTCACAGGTCGCCTCGATGCTGAAGGTGCGCGTGGTGCTTTTCCTGCCGGACAATGGCGCACTTGAGCTCAAGGCTGCATGGCCCCCCGAGGATGTGGCCGAAGAGGCCGATCTGGCCGCCGCGAAATGGTCGTGGGAAAGCAACCAGCCGGCCGGGCGCGGCGCCGATACGCTGCCGGGCGCACAACGCTTGTTCCTGCCATTGCGCACCGGCCGCGGTCCGGTCGCGGTGATCGGCATCGACAGCGACAAGCCCGGCCCGATCCTGACGCCCGACGAGCGGCGCCTGCTCGATGCGCTGTCCGATCAGGCGGCGCTGGCGATCGAAAGGATCAACCTCGCAACCGACTTCGACAACGCCATGCGGGCAGCCGAGCGCGAAAAGCTGCGCGCCGCACTTCTCACCTCGATATCGCACGACCTTCGCACCCCGCTTGCGTCAATCCTTGGCGCAGCCGACAGTCTGGCCACCTTGCCCAATCTTCCACAAAGGGACCGTGACGCGCTTTTATCGACCATTCAGGAAGAATCCGAACGGCTGAACCGTTTCATCGCCAACCTGCTCGACATGACCAAACTGGAATCCGGCGCGATCGAGCCGAACATGGGGCTGGAGGATATAAGCGAACTGGTGGGTGCGGCATTGCGGCGGGCTGAAAATATCCTTGTCGAGCACCATGTCGAAACCAGCCTGACGCCAGACCTCCCGCTGGTCCGGCTCGATGCGGTGCTGTTCGAGCAGGTGCTTTTCAACCTGCTGGACAATGCCGCCAAATATGCCCCATCAGGCTCGACCATACGGATACGGGGCTGGCGGGCTGGCGGCTCGGTGAAGCTGCAGGTGCTGGACGCGGGCGGCGGGATTCCAGGGGCCGACCTCGATCGCATCTTCGACAAATTCTACAGGGTCAGCAAAAGCGACAGCCAGCGTGCCGGAACCGGGCTTGGGCTTGCCATCTGTCGGGGCTTCGTGGAAGCGATGGGGGGCTCTGTCGAAGCCGACAACCTCGACGGTGGCGGGGCGGTCTTCACGATAACGCTGCCGGTCCCGGAAGACGAAAGGATAAGCGTCACCCCATGAACGCCGTTGCCACGAATATTCTGGTGGTCGATGACGAACCGGCAATCCGGCGTCTCTTACGCACGAGCCTGTCCTCACAAGACTTCAGGGTTCAGGAGGCGGCCGACGGCAGGCAGGCGCTTGCCGAGATCGAGCGCTCTCACCCTGACCTCATCATTCTCGATCTTGGCCTGCCGGATATTTCGGGGCTCGATCTGATCCGCATTCTGAGGACGGGCGGCAACCCCGTGCCGATCCTGGTCCTGTCAAGCAGGGTCGATGAAAAGGGCAAGGTCGAGGCGCTCGACCTTGGCGCCGATGACTACGTCACGAAGCCGTTCGGCACGGCTGAGCTATTCGCCCGCATCCGCGCCGCGCTCCGGCACCGGCTGCAGCAGCAGGGCGAGCAACCCGTCTTCCAGAACGGCGACCTGTCGGTCGATCTGGTGCGGCGGATCGTACGCGTGCGCGGGGCGGAAGTTAAACTTTCGCCGAAGGAATACGACATATTGCGCCTGCTGGTTGCCCACGCCGGTAAGATACTGACCCACCGGATGCTGATGAGCGAGGTGTGGGGCGGAGAAACCGACGTGCAGTATCTGCGCATCTACATCCGACAGCTTCGCCAGAAGATCGAGGCCAGCCCCGAGCGGCCACGGTACATCCTGACCGAGACAGGCGTCGGTTACCGCCTTAACGTCGATTGATCGCGAACAGGCTGGCTGCCGCGACCGGCCGTCCAAGGTCACATGGATCGATTGGCCCGTGCGCTCGATTGCCACCAGTATCCGAGACTATCGACCAGATCATGCGAGGCGCTGAAGCCAAGCTCGTCACGCGCTTTGGAGGTGGCGGAACCTGCCGGACGCACATGGGGAAATCCTGCAAAGCCCGTACTGACCGTTCGGTCGTAGCTGACGGAGAATGGTCCATATATATCGGCAACGGTTGCGATGACCTCGTCGAGGGACCACTGCCGGGGATGAACGATATTGTAAACGCCGAGCGGCGCTCGTTCGGTTTCCAGAGCGCAGATCGCCGCGCGGGCGCAATCACGCACATCGACGAATTCTTCCTTGCCCTTCCAGATGAGAAACGGATCATCGATCCGGATCGACCTGCCGTTGCGGGCGGCCTCCACAAGAGTCGAAAACAGTCGTCCCGGAACGCTTGTCGGCGCATCGCTGCGGCCACCGACAACAGCGCCGAACCTGAGTGAAATCGTGTCCACTCCATCCAGATCGCGGTAAAGCAGCGCGAGTTGCTCTCCGGTCAGCTTGCTGATTGCGTAAAGGCTGCCGGGGCGCTGGCTGACGAGACCGAGCGCAGCATCCTCGGGAACAGGCTCGGGACCGAGCGTGGCAAAGCCGGAGTAGAGCACCGTGGTCGAGCTGACGAGGACGATGCGGCGCAGGCCGTGATGGCGGCATGCCTGCAGAAGAGTGATCGTGCCCAGCAGATTGACGCTGAGCCCCCGGACGGGATCGGTGCGCATGGCGGTCGATAGCAGCGCAGCCGTATGAACTATCTCGCGGACGTTGTGATCCACGATTGCCCGGTCAATTGCTTGAGCGTCGGTGACATCGACCGCGAGAAATTTTGTCCTCGGCGGCAATGCGGGCGGCTCGCAGATATCGACAAGAACGACATCCTTGCCCTGCGCGGCAAGGCCTTCGGCAAGTGCACAGCCGATCAGGCCAGCGCCGGTAATGAGGACGGTCATTTCTGGTCCTCAAGAACTTCGGATACAACATGGGTGACGCGGCCGGAAAACGACCCCATTCCTGCTTTTATCCGGGCCTGAACCGTTTGACGAACCGGGCTGGCGAGGGCGTCGTTCATGGCCTCGATACTATCGAAATGCAGATCGAACTGCATATAAGCAGCCGCCGCTCCGGTATCGGCCTCGGCAAGTTTCCGCAGAGTTACCCGGCGTATGCCAGGATAGGTCAGTATCTCGCGGACCACGGTCTCGCGCATGTGGCGGTCGAATTCCGGCTGCTCGGCGGCAGCCACGCTGCCCTCCAGAAATGCGCTGCGGATGATCATGCGGTTTCTCCTCCCTCGATTGCCATGCTGGCCAGCAGTTCTGTCACGACCGTTTCGGTTTTCCCTAGGTGACTGTCCATAAGTCCCAGGGCGTGCTCGGCGTCGCCGTTGATGACGGCAAGCGCGATGGCCTCATGCTCGGCCCGAATGTCGCGTGAAATGGAGCTGTCCGGGCTGGCCGTGACCAGCCGCAGCTTGCGGTACCGTTCCGAATGGTCGGTCAGCGTATTCCAGAACTGCAGGCGCCAGGCCGAACCGCAGGCCGAAACCAGCGCGAAATGGAACTGGCGATGGAAGGTTTCCCATCTTGCCGCACCTTCCCGATCATCTGCCGTATGGGGCAGGGGGGCTGAGGCGAGGAGGTGCATCGTCCGCAGGATTTCGGCTTCCCATTCGGGGGTACGGTTTGCCATCGCCATGCGCAGGCAGTTTGCCTCAAGCTCGCGCCGCGTCGAAAACAGGTCCTGCAATTCGGCAACCGAAATATGCCGTACCCATCTTGTCGGCGCATTTGTGCTCGCCTCGCTGATCCGGCTGCCAATCGCGCTCAGCATGTTTTTGGCCGGTGCCGTGTATTTCATCGTGACCAGCCAGGATCTTGGCCTGCTGGCCGATCAGGTGATGGGGCAGATGACGGGGATCTATGTTCTCGTTGCCATCCCCATGTTCATTCTTGCTGCCAATGTGATGAACGATAGCGGCATCAGCGAACGCCTTTGGGGCGCCGCCGACGCGCTTGTCGGCCGCTTGCGCGGCGGCACGGGACACGTCACCGTTCTCGTCAGCATCATCTTTTCCTCGATGACCGGAAGCGCGGTGACGGAGGCCGCCGGCCCCGGCGTCGTAGCCGTCAAGATGATGCGCAAGATCGGCCGCTACCCGATCGAACTTGCCGTGGCCGTCACGGCGGCGGCAAGCGTGATCGCACCCGTTATTCCGCCTTCGATACCGCTGGTGATTTATGCCATGCTGTCGGGCGCATCGGTCGGAACGCTGTTTCTTGCCGGTATCGTACCGGGCCTTCTCATGGCCCTGATTATCATGACGACAATCGCGGTCATGGCGCGGTTCTATGATTTGCCGACCGGCACCGGCGCGCGGATTGGCGAAACGATGCCGCGCCTGGGGCGGGCCGCGCTGCCGATGACACTGCCCGTGGTGCTTTTGGGCGGCATATGGACAGGCTGGTTCAGCCCGACCGAGTCCGCGGCTGTTGCCGCGCTTTGGGGGATGGTTCTGGGTATCCTGATCATGCGTACGCTTCAGCTGCGGCAGTTGCCGGGAGCGTTTGAAACCTCCGTCCGGCAGATGGCGGCCACGATGCTGCTGATTGCCAGTGCCTTTGTCGTCAACTACGCGATTGCCAATGAAGGGCTGGGGGCAGCGCTGGTTCGCTGGATTTCCTCCATGGAGCTGACGCAACTGCAGTTCATGCTCCTGGTCAACGCCATTCTGCTCGTTCTGGGCTGCTTCCTCGACGGATCGGTTATCCTCCTGGTGGTCATTCCGCTGCTGCTGCCAAGCGTCAAGGCCTTGGGGATCGACCTGAACTACTTTGGTGTCGTCGTGGTCATCAACTTCATGATCGGGTTGATTTCACCGCCATACGGTCTGGTGCTGTTCGTGCTTTCCAGTCTCACGGGTGCGCCGCTTCAAAAGGTATTTGTCGCGATACTTCCCTTTGTCGCTTCGCTCATCATGCTGCTATTACTCCTGGTGATCTTCCCACAAATCATTCTGTTCCTCCCGCATATGTTCGGATATTACTGATCCGAAAGCGGGATGGCCTTTTTACTGAAGCAATATGGATACTCTAATGTTCGGGCGCGGTCACCAGCAGGGCCGTTTCCGTAGACTTCACCAGGCCAAGATAGCGTTCGAACTGCACCAGGACGTCATTGATGATCTGTTCCTGCGACATGCCCATGATGTCGTAGCCCCGGCTGCCGTCCGAGAAAAACGTATGGGCTTCATAGCGCAAGCCCATGTTCATCGCCTCGAACGCCGTGAAGGCGGGCAGCTTGTGTTCGCTCGTGCGCACACCGTAGATGAAATCGCGGACGCCCTGCGCCGGGACCGTCAATGAAACGGCGCCGGTTTCGGCGTCGCGCTCCACGACTGCGTTCAGCGAACGCCGCCCCAGTTCGTCAGCCACGGCCTTGAGGGCGGGCAGGGCGGACTTTTCCAGAAAGCGTTCGATGTCCTTCTCATCCGGTGCGCTGAGCACCAGAGCCAATCGCTTCTGCCATGGCACTCCCGATGCGGGGTGCGCCTGGGACGCTCCGTTCAGCAGCGTACGACTCAGCGCTACGTCGGCGTTCATGCCCTGGAACAGCGACCAGACAAGGGCCAGCATCACCAGAGAAAACGGCAAGGCCGTCGAAATCGTGGCTGACTGCAGCGCGGAAAGTCCGCCGGCGGCGAGCAGAACAGCTGCGACCGCACCACCAAGCGCGCACCAGAAGACGCGCTGGAGCGGATGGGTGTCGGTCCTGCCGCCCGCAGCGATGGTGTCGATGACCAGCGAGCCTGAATCCGCCGAGGTGACGAAGAAAATGGCGACGAGCGCCACCGTGAGCGTGGAGGTGAGCGCAGGCAATGGCAGATACTGGAAGAACTGGAACAGCGCCACCGACAGATCGGCCTGAACCTCCCTGGCAAGCGCGCCGTTTGCCACCGTCATGTCTACATACATGGCGGTGTTCCCGAATACGGTCATCCAGAAGAAGGTAAATCCCGCCGGTATGAAGAGAACGGCCGCTACGAATTCGCGGACTGTGCGACCGCGCGAGATGCGGGCGATGAACATGCCCACAAAAGGCGACCACGAAATCCACCACGCCCAGTAGAACAGCGTCCATTTGTCGATCCATGGCCGCGGTTCGTAGGCGTAGATATTGAAAGTGCGCAGCATAAGCGTATCAAGATAGAGCCCGATATTCTGGACGAAGTCCCGCATCAGGATTGTGGTCGGGCCGACGGACAGCACAAACAGCATCAGCAGAACCGCGACCGAAAGATTGATCTCGCTAAGAATGCGCACGCCCCTCTCAACGCCGGTGATGGCGGAGATGGTGGCGATGGCCGTCACGACGATGACCAGCAGGATCTGGACATAAATCGATACCGGGACGCCCAGCAGATAGTTCAGTCCCGCATTGATCTGGAGGACGCCGAAGCCAAGCGACGTTGCCAGGCCGAATAGCGTGCCGCAGATCGCAAAGATGTCCACTGCATGGCCGATCGGCCCGTTGATCCGTTCCTTCAGGATCGGATAGAGCCCGGACCTGATCGTCAGTGGCAGGTTGTAGCGATGGCCAAAATAGGCGAGCGAGAGACCGACCACGGCATAGACCGCCCAGGCGTGGATGCCCCAATGGAAGAAGGTGACGCTCATGGCCTGGCGCTGCGCCGCAACCGACAAGGGCTCGGCTTCGGGGGGCAAGGCAAAATGCGTCATCGGCTCGCCCACCGCGAAATACATCAGGCCGATGCCCATTCCCGCGGCGAACAACATGGCCATCCAGGACAGGAACGGAAAATCCGGTTCCGAATCGTCGGGGCCAAGCTTCAGGTCGCCATAGCGTCCGAAGACCAGGAAAATCATGGAAAACAGGAAGATGGCGACCGCGAGCAAATAAAGCCAGCCGAAACGGGACAGGATGCCGGCCTGCATCGCAGTGAAGAGTGCTTCAGCCTGTCCGGGCACCAGCGTGCCGATGCCGACGAACACGGCAATGATCGCCGCAGATCCAAAGAAAACCGGCGCATTGATGACGAATCTGGACACGACACTCCTCCTCGCGCGGCTTGCCGCTTTCCGCCGATTATGCTCCAGGCGCTCTTTCCACGAGCAGATAGGGCAAGATGTGACTTTCGTCATGTGCAGGCAACGGTGCCGGAAATAACCCCCTTCGCCATCGCCGTGCCTTTGGCTGCGTGACTCAATGCGGGTCCTTTTCTAGAGAATTTCGAGGTTTCAGCGCTCATTGAGCTCGTCACGCGCCATCCGGTAGCCGACATTTAAGGTTGGCTTAAGGTCTCTCCTGTCATTCGCGGTCCAGAACTGACAAGAGGACACGTTTTTGAGTACGCAAAGCCGACACTCCGCCGCGCTCGGCCGGCGCGCATTCCTTGCAGGGGCCGGAGCGCTGGCACTGGCCGGATGCACGTCCACACGGCAAATCGAGCAAGTGGCCTCGCCGGTAAAACCTCTGCCACCGGCGGCACCGCCCATCTACTATGCGCTGCCCAATGAGCGCTTTCCCATTCCCGAGGTCGACGTTTCCAAGATCGACCGGAAGTGGTGGCGAACCGACGTGGATTACCCGACCGCCGAAAAGGTCGGAACGGTGATCGTCGATACGCCGAACCGCTATCTTTACCATATCCAGCGGGGTGGCCGGGCCACGCGTTATGGCGTCGGTGTTGGCCGCGCGGGGTTCGAATGGGCGGGCCGCGGCCACATCGCCTACAAGCGGGAATGGCCGCGCTGGAACCCTCCCGACGAAATGGTCGCGCGCCAGCCAGCGCTTGAACCCTACTCCATCGCCAATGGCGGCATGGGGCCGGGGCTCAACAATCCGCTCGGATCGCGCGCGCTTTATATTCATGAAGGCAATCGGGATACGATCTACCGAATCCACGGCAGCCCTGAATACTCAACCATCGGACGGGCAGTCTCGTCGGGATGCATCCGCATGATCAACCAGGACGTGATCCATCTGGCCGAGAACGTTCGCGACGGCAGCACCATCGTCGTCATCCCCGATCCGGCCATGAGCAACCTGGTGGGTTAAGCGCGACAGTCGCATCAGCGAGCGCGTCTGCGGACGATACCCGAAAGGAAAATGTAGCCGCACCGCGTGCGCGATGGTCTGTAACGGAAACGATGACGCTGTAGCTGACAGCGGGCGAGTTCATCCCAAATCGCATGCACGCGCGATGCGGATGCCGCATTGGGCGCACGGCCACCTTTATACCGTCGTCGTTTCAACGCTCTCCATCTTCTCACTTCAAATCGTGATTTCTGAGCTGTGGCAGATCACGGTTTGTTGAGATTTTGATGCCCCGTTTCCGGTTAGGCCATCGTTGATAAATATTGCTGCGGCGCATATATAATAACCAAACAGTCGGATATTAATTAGTGGATGCCTGCGCATGGCTCGCCCCAGAGTGATCGAACAAAACGACATTCTCGATGCTGCAGAAGCTGTCGTCGTTCGCGACGGTGCCGCGCATTTGACCCTTGATGCGGTGGCCGCAGAGGCCGGGATCAGCAAAGGCAGCGTTATCTATGACTACAAGACCAAGCATCAGCTCATCAAAGCCGTGATCGAGCGGCGCCTCGAAAAGGAAGAGATCCGCATCCGGGCAGCAACGGCAGGGTTGGATCCGGTTTCGAGTATTTCGATACGTGGGCTGATCGAGGCTGCCGCGGACGCGCTGACGGATGATGCGCGGGCGGTAGCAGTCAATCTTGGCGCGGCGCTTGCACAGGACGATGAACTGCGTAAGCCCATAGTGGATTTCTACGGCCGTATCATCGCTTCGATTATGGCAACGTCGAAAAGTCCTCGGGGCGGCCTTCTGGCGTTCCTCGCCCTTGAGGGCCTCAAGGCACTGGAATGGCACAATTTACATTTCTGGCCAGAGGATGAACGCCAGCGCATTCTGCAGGAAATCGGCTGGCTGGTCGACACTGATCCTGCGCCCGACATGATCGCCAGGGAGTCGGGCTCTTCATAACCCGTTGCCGAAAGCAACTCTCCTCATCGCTGTAACCGATCCGGCGCCCGCAACCGGACCGGTGCCAATCATCATCTGGATCCCATTTCATGCACGTTTTTGTTTTTTCGCTGAAGATTGCCGCAACAGCTGCTCTTCTTTCATTGGTCGCCGCCTGCAGCGAAGCGGAAAGCTCAGCCGAAGCACCGGCGGCACCGCCGCCTCCCGCCGTCAGCATGGTTGAAGTGGTGCCGGAGGCGATCCCGATCCTGAACGAACTCCCCGGCCGTATCGCACCTACCCGCATTGCGGAAGTGCGTCCGCGCGTGTCGGGCATCGTGCTGGAGCGCGTCTTCGAGCAGGGCAGTCTCGTCGAGGAGGGCGACGTCCTTTACCGCATCGATCCGCAGCCCTTCCGCGTGCAGGTCGCCAGTGCCGAGGCAACGTTGCAGCGTGCGCAGTCTGTCCAGCTTCGGGCGCGCCAGGAAGCAGACCGTCAGACGCGCCTGCGCGAACGCAATGTCTCCAGCGGACAGCAGATGGACAATGCGGTGGCGGCACTCGCGCAGGCGGACGCAGAAGTTGCGATAGCCGATGCGGGTCTCGCCGCCGCGCAGCTCAATCTCGACTACGCCAACATCAAGGCGCCGATCTCTGGTCGCATAGGCCGGGCGATGATTACCGAGGGGGCGCTGGTCAGCGCCAATAGCGCCGAAAGCCTGGCTACCATCCAGCAACTCGATCCCGTCTATGCCGACTTCACCCAATCGGCGAACGAACTCTTGCGGCTTCGCCGCGCGCTCGAGAATGGTGCTGTAACGAATGCCGCTCCGGGTGAAGCCCGTGTCTTGCTGCGAATGGATGATGGCAGCGAATACGCCCATGCCGGTCGCCTGCTGTTTCTCGAGGCGGCTGTCGACGCAACAACCGGGCAAGTGACGCTTCGTGGCGAGTTTCCCAATCCGGAAGGCGACTTGTTACCCGGCATGTATGTGCGCGTGCTGATCGAGCAGGGCGTACAGGAAAACGCGATCGCTATCCCGCAGCAGGCAATCCAGCGTGATTCCGGCGGTCGCTCCCAGGTCTATGTCATCACCGACGAGAACCTGGCTGAACTGAGGACAGTGCGGCTGGGGCGTGTGGTCGGAGAGCGCTGGGTTGTCGAAGAGGGTCTGAAAGCCGGAGACAAGGTTGTCGTGGAAGGGTTTCAGAAGATCAGACCCGGTGCGCCGGTAACCGCGCAGCCGTGGACCCCCGATAGCCCCAGGTCTGCAACGGATGGTGACGCACCGGTCAACGCCAACGGCGAATCCACGGCCGGATAAGGACGCTCGATATGCCCCAGTTTTTCATTGAACGACCCATCTTTGCCTGGGTCGTGGCGATCTTCATCATGCTGGCTGGCGTCATCGCCATTCCGTTCCTGCCGGTCGCCCAATATCCGAACGTGGCCCCGCCGCAGATTTCCGTCTATGCCAACTACGCCGGCGCGTCGCCGGAAGACATCTATCGCAGCGTCACGAGCCCGATTGAAGAAGAACTGAACGGCGTCAACGGGCTGATCTATTTTGAATCCACCTCGGATTCGTCGGGAATGATCAGCATCACCGCGACCTTTGCGCCCGGCACCAATAGTGCCCAGGCTTCCATCGACGTCCAGAACGCCATCCGTCGCGTCGAGCCGCGCCTGCCGCAGGTCGTCAAGCAGACCGGCATTCAGGTGCAGGAAGCCGGAACCGGCTTCCTGATGATGGTCGCGCTGACATCGACGGATGGCTCTGTCGATGTCGTTGGCCTTGGCGACTATCTCAGCCGCAACGTGCTGAGCGAAATCCGGCGTATCGACGGGGTCGGCCGCGCACAGCTCTTTGCCACCCAGCGCGCCATGCGCATCTGGATCGACCCCGACAAGATGGTCGGATTGAACCTGACTTCGGATGATATCACCAATGCTATCCGTTCGCAGAACGCTCAGGTCGCTGCCGGCCGCATCGGTGCGCAGCCCAATCCGGTCACCCAGCAGATTTCAGCCACGGTGCTGGTCCGTGGCCAGCTTACATCGGCGGAAGAATTCGGCTCGATCGTGCTGCGCGCCAATCCCGATGGTTCATCTGTTCGGCTGTCGGACGTGGCCCGTATCCAGGTAGGTGCCGAAAACTACAATTTCGCGACAAGATTGAACGGTCAGCCGAGTGCCGCCATCGCAGTGCAGCTCTCGCCGACCGGCAATGCCCTGGCCACATCCAATGCGGTTCGCGCGCAAATGGAAGAACTTGCGCGGTTCTTCCCGGCAGGCCTCGAGTATTCGATCCCCTACGACACCTCACCGTTCGTCAAGGTGTCCATCGAAAAGGTGATCCACACGCTTCTCGAGGCGATGGTGCTCGTCTTTGCGGTGATGTTCCTGTTCCTGCAGAACTTCCGCTACACGATCATCCCGACTCTGGTGGTTCCGGTGGCGCTGCTGGGCACCTGCGCGGTCATGCTCGCAACCGGTTTCTCCATCAACGTCCTGACAATGTTCGCGATGGTGCTGGCCATCGGCATTCTGGTCGACGACGCCATTGTGGTGGTCGAGAATGTCGAGCGCATCATGGCCGAGGAAGGCCTGTCTCCGAAAGAGGCGACGCGCAAGGCGATGAAGCAGATCACCGGCGCGATCATCGGCATCACGCTGGTCTTGACGGCTGTATTCGTGCCCATGGCGTTTTTCCCCGGCGCAGTCGGCGTCATCTACCAGCAGTTCAGCCTGACGATGGTTGTGTCGATCCTGTTCTCCGGCTTCCTTGCTCTCTCGCTGACACCCGCACTTTGCGCCAGCTTCCTGAAGCCGATCGCCAAGGGCCATCATGACGAGAAGAAGGGCTTCTTCGGCTGGTTCAACCGGGGGTTCAACCGGACAGCCGCAAGCTACACCTCATCCGTCGGCTGGATCGTCAAGCGGACAGGCCGCTTCATGGTGATTTACCTGGCGCTCCTGGTCGGCCTGGGTTGGTCGTTCATCAAGCTGCCGACGTCGTTCCTGCCGAATGAAGATCAGGGCTTTGTCCTTGTCGACATTCAGGGCACGCCGGAATCCAGCAGCGTCCGCACGCAGGAGATCGTCAAGCAGGTGGAGACCGTCTTCAACGGCGAGGAAGCCGTCGACCGCATGGTAGTGGTCAGGGGGTTCAGTTTTTCAGGCGCGGGCGACAATGCCGGGTTGGCGTTCGTCACGCTCAAAGACTGGAGCGAACGTGACGAGCAGAACTCGGCGACGGCGATAGCCGGTCGCGCAAACCGCGCGCTGTTCCAGATCAAGGACGCGATTTCGTTTGCACTCTCGCCTCCGCCCATCCAGGGACTGGGTACGTCCAACGGTTTCACCTTCCGCCTTCAGGATCGGGCAGGGCAGGGACAAACAGCGCTGGCTGCCGCGCGCGACCAACTCATGGCTGCGGCGGCAAAGAGCGAGGTTATTACCGGCATGCGCGTAGAAGGCATGCCCGATGCCGCGCAGGTCAACCTGCTCATCGACCGTGAGAAGGCGAATACCTTCGGCGTGAGTTTCGCCGACATCAACTCGACGATTTCGGCCAATCTCGGGTCCGCCTATGTGAATGACTTCCCCAATGCCGGCAAGATGCAGCGCGTCACCGTGCAATCGGATGCGGAACGCCGCATGCAGACCGACGACTTGCTGAACCTTAACGTGCGCAATGCCAATGGCGGCATGGTTCCGCTGTCGTCCTTTGCCAGTGTGGAGTGGCAAAAAGGCCCGGCGCAGATCGTCGGCTACAATGGCTATCCGTCGGTTCGCATCGGCGGGCAGGCGGCGCCCGGCTATTCTTCAGGCGCGGCCATCGAAGAGATGGAGCGGCTCGCGGACCAGTTGCCGGCAGGTTTCGGCTATGAGTGGACGGGGCAGTCCCTGCAGGAAATTCAGTCCGGTTCGCAGGCTCCGGCGCTGATCGGGCTCAGCATCGTGTTCGTTTTCCTGCTTTTGGCCGCGCTTTACGAAAGCTGGTCGATCCCGCTGTCGGTGATCCTGGTCGTGCCGCTTGGCGTCATCGGCTCGGTTCTGGCCGTGACGTTCATGGGCATGGAGAACGACGTTTATTTCAAGGTCGGGTTGATCGCCATCATCGGCCTCTCCGCCAAGAACGCGATCCTGATCATCGAGTTCGCCAAGGACCTGCGCAAGGAGGGCCTGTCGCTGCTCGAGGCGACGGTGGAGGCCGCCAAGCTGCGCTTCCGGCCGATCATCATGACATCGCTCGCCTTCAGCCTTGGCGTCGTGCCGCTGGCAATCGCCACCGGCGCAAGCGCGGCCAGCCAGAACGCCATCGGCACCGGCGTGCTCGGCGGGATGATCTCGGCGACGGTGCTTGCGGTGTTCTTCGTGCCGGTCTTCTTCGTCTTTGTCGCGAAGCTGTTCGGACGCGGCAAGGCAGAAGCCAGTGCGGACCGGCAAGTGAGCGAAGCGCCTCGCTTGCCGGCAGAGTGAAATTCTATGCTTGCCGATGCTGGAAAGGAGGCCACTTGTACCGAAGGCCCAGGGCCGAAGGAACGCATCTTCCATGCGGTGATATCGGTCGCGTTGCGAAACGGTTTTGGTAAGGTCGCCTTGAGCTTGGTCGCCCGTGATGCGGGCCTCAGCAAGGGTGGGCTGCTCTACCACTTCGCGACCAAGAATGACCTGATCAGCGCCATGCTGGAGTACTACGCAAACCGGACGGCATGTCATCCCCGGCCTGTCCACTACGGCGGGGCCGACGTAACCAGTTCTGGCTGCAACCCGTTCGCTGTGGCGGTGCTTATCGCCGCTGCGGAGAACCCCTTGCTGCTTGAACCTTTCGGTCAAATACTTCAATCGGCTGAGACCAGAAAGGGTGGAAAGCCAATGCAGCGGCCTCTGCCCTTGCTCGGGAATCTCGCCAATCGGCTCTGTCTCGGTGCAATGGTGGCCGTGGATCGGCAAAAGAATGCCCCGACGGGTCCGGCAACGTTGTGCATCGGGGCCAACGGCTGGGGGTGACGATGGCGGCCACCGGCATGACGGGCTTGTAGAACCGGTAGCGCAGTTGGACCCGCCTGATGAAGCGTGACCTGGTGGCACCCTGGCTCGCCACCCGCGATCCCCGTACACCCGTCATCGCCAAGGCGATGGCGGTCGTCGTCGCCGCTTGTGCGCTTCCCCCGATCGACACCTGATCCCGGACCTTGTCCCGGTGCTTAGGTTATCCTGACGACGCCGCTCGGCATCATGCTGGCGGTCTTGCTCATCCCGCCAGATCTGATGGCGGAGTTCCGTGAGGCCGCGGCACAGCGCCTGGTACGGCCATCGAGTCTGATTGGACTCGCCTTCATCTTCATCCAGTGGCTTGCCACAGCTACTTTTCTGCCCTGGTGGCTCTGGCCGCGAACTGCGCTCTGACCCATCGGCATTTCATCATCAACGGCAAACCTTCCGCATGCACGACCAGGCCTGCGGGGCGGCTCGGCCTCGGGGAACAGGTATCTTCAGACATGGCAAGGGCGGCGAGGCCGAAGCCTCGCCGCCCAAATAGCTCTGTTAGTCTATGTCAGTGATCAGTTGCTGCCATAGAGGATGCGCGGGCTGGCACCGAGTTTGGTGTCGGTCGCGCCAATGGCAGCGCTCGATGCAAAATCATTGATGCCGGGCACATTGACGACGACCGAGGTCGGCGCGGCGTCGCCCGAAAGGGCGGTGACTTCGGGAGCGGTCGTGGCGATCACGCCCTGGGCTTCATAGGTCACGGCCGGAGCCGCATCACCGAAGCGTTCGCTGGCAACAGCGGCGCCGGAGGTAAGCAGAACGGCGGCAAGCGTGAGAACGGTCTTTTTCATTTCAACTCTCCATCAATCTGAATTGGCGGTCGCCGAAGCGATCTGATGTGATGAAGATATGTGAACGAATTAGGAGTTTATAGGTGCGTTATTGTGAACAATCCGTTGAGCGGTGGCTATTTCACATTAGCGAGAGCAGGGCAGGGTCATATTTGACGTGAATGAGATGGAGGAGGAGGCGATGTGTTGCACACTCTGGAATTTTGATCGTCTATGAATGGTGCATCGACGGTCCCGACGGCGCTGTCGCCACCATACCCCTTCAGCCGCGACTGCTCACCGAGGACATGGCGGCATTGCGGTTCGCGGCCCTGGCCGGCATAGGCGTCTGCCAATTGCCGACCATCGTTATACGTCACGATCTGGAAGCTGGCCGATCATCCAGATCGATTGTAAGTAGGTGCGTTTTGTCTGCGGTTCCTTGTGTGCGATAAGCCATCGGTATCGGTACAAGTCGCAGCTCAAGATAGAACCCAATTGGCTACATCAGAAAATCGCATAATATGCATTATGGAACAAATGCGGTAATACCGGGTATAATGCTCCACTAGCCCTCTACAGCTATGTCGGATCACGTCACAAGGTGGCTACGTTCGGGACGGCTTTCTTCCTGACGGTTTTGATTTGGTCCTTCGCAATCGTTCTCGAATGCGGCTATTCCTCTGCTTCCGGCAAGACCGTTTCTTCGACTTGCCCCGGCTTCAACCGTGACGTTCAGATGCCATATATCCTCGCCTTGAAACCTGGCGACCCTGTGGTCTGTTGGCCGTGATCCATTTTATGATCGAGCGTGTGAGCAGAGCGGTTTCTTCCGATAGCCCCGGTCGGACATGGGCCGCGAATTCCACATCGGGTAGCGGCGGCAGTAGATCAGTGGACTCCGACGATGGCAAAGCCGCTGGAATCGAAGTGGAATTCAGGGGCGTGACCGCAAGCCCGGCCGCGGCCATGGCCGTCAAACTGCCGAGGCTGGGGCTAACGGTGGCAATTCTCCATTTGCAGTTTTTCGAGGCGAGCGCGGCAAGGGCGGCGTCCCGATAGGGACATGGCTCCGGAAATACAGCGAGCGGAACAGGTGAATCGACTTCGAGAAGGGTCTCTCCGAGCGCCCATCTGAGCTGCTCATTCCACAGATGGATCCCCGACTGGTCTCCCCTGCATCGGCAGCCGACAATCAGATCAAGTTCGCCCCTGTCCATGCTTTCGAGCAGCGCAGGCGTGTTCGAGATTTGTATCTCCAGCGTTCTCGCCGTCCGGGTGTCCTGAAACTTCCCCAGCACCGATGGCAGCCAAGTGCTCGTAAGATCATCCGATGCGCCAATTCGCAGATGAACCGCGCTGCCGCCTCCCCTCATGAGGATCTGGGCCTCCTCACTCAGGCGCAAGATCGCCCGGGCATATCCAAGCAGCGCCTGTCCTTGCTGGGTCAAGGTGACCGTGCGGGTGCTGCGCTCAAAAAGAGCGGAGCCCGTCTGATCTTCAAGTCTGCGAATATGCGCGCTGACCGCGGACTGCGTCAGGTTCACCTGCTGTCCGGCCTTCGTGAAGCTCGACAGGCTGGCAACCGCCTCGAAGGTGCGAAGCAGCGGGATATCGAACATCGATTTACCTCGGATCATACTTAGTAGCATGATGATAAATCATTTCTCATGATCAATGAAGGCTGCTTGACTGATCCTGTCTAGAGACGGGATTGCTGCCTTTGTCGTTGGAAAGCTGGATACCCTTCGCCTTTGCCACGCTTGCCTTTGCCTGCATGCCGGGCCCCGCCATTCTCTACATGTCGGCGCAAACCCTGGCTTACGGGCACCGGGCTGGCCTTGTGGCTGCGCTTGGCGTGCATCTGGGCTGCTATGTCCACATTGCGGCGGCGTCTGTCGGGCTGGCGGCGCTTCTTCATCATGCGCCCCCGGTCTATTCGGTCATCAGGTTTACCGGCGCGCTCTACATGCTGTGGCTGGGTGGCCGAATGATTTTTTCGGCGAACCGACAGCAGGACACGGAAGACGTTGCTCACCACAGGAGAGTTCTGCGGGACAGCTTCGTGGTGGAGGTCCTCAATCCGAAGTCAGCGCTGTTTTTCCTGACATTCCTGCCGCAATTCGTTCAGCCGGAAGCCGCATTTCCCATCTGGTTGCAGTTTCTCATCCTGGGCACCCTCGTCAACGGTGCATTCTCGATTGCCGATCTCGCGTCGGTGGGAATCTCGTCCTTTGCCTCCCCGCTCGTATCGTCAACGAGATCCCATGCCTGGGTCTCGAGAGCCAGCGGCACCATCCTTGTCGGGCTCAGCATCGCCATCATGATGCGCTATGTTTGAGGCCGGACCTCATTTGAAGCACCTGTTTCGGCCCGCTTCGCCGGCAGTGGCTTTCTCACCACATAGCCGTCGCAACATGGCGTCATAGTCCATTCAGACGGTTTTTCTTTTCCACATTTCCTGGACTTATCCGCCTGCAATTGGTTGCGTTTCTTGCACCCTGGCGAAGCACTGCGTTCTCGCTGTACGGTGGCCAAGTTGCTGCAACTGCTCACCTACCGGAGCCGGAAGCCTCTTTGCCATGACACTCAGCATTCCTTACTATTGCAAATCCGTCGATTGGGATCAGTTCATCGCCGATTATCCTCCGCCGCCGCACTTCCACACAACGGTCGGTCGGCTTTCGGCAGATGCCATGCACGCCCTGCAGGAGAAGCGCTTCCTCGATCGCGTCGCGGATGCCTGGAATGTGCCATTCTATCAGCGCCATTGGAAAACCGTGGGGCTGGAGAAGGGCGACGTCACGCGCCTGGAACACATCGACCGGATTCCCACATTCACCAGCGACGATCTCAAGGGCGCGCTGCAGTCGGCGCCACCCTTCGGCGATCACTACCAGTTTGGCCGGCCCGACTTCGGCAAGGTGCCGCTGAAGATCCAGACCAGCGGGGGCACGACCGGCATGCCGCGGCCGACACTGTTCGATCCGATAGCCTGGGAAGTCCAGGCCGTGCAGATGGCCCGCGCCTTCTATGAACAGGGCGCTCTGCCGGGCGACATCGTCCAGATCACCTACACCAATTCGCTCGCCAATTCCGCCTGGAATGCCTTCACGGCATTGTTCAACTGGATGGGTTGCGTGCCCGTAACCACCGGAACGGGCATCGTGACGCCGAGCGCGCGCAAACTGGAATATGCCAAGGAATGGGGCGTGAACTGGTGGTTCGCACGCGGCGAATATCTCGGCCGCCTCGCACAGGTCGCCGAAGAGATGAAGTTCGATCTTCACCAGTTGAAGACGCGCTTCCTTCACTCCTATCTCGGACCGGATATCGAAGGGCATTTCCGCGCCAAGCTGGAAGCGGCCTGGGGTTGCCCGATCTACGACAACTACGGCACCCACGAGATCGGCCTCATCGCCTTCGAGGGCCGCGAGCGCAAGGGCAAGCATATCAACGAAGATACGGTATACGTCCAGATCGTCGACACCGAAACGGGCGCGCCGCTGCCCTACGGACAGCGCGGCAACCTCGTCGCCACCAGCCTCCACCGCGCGGTCCCGCCGATCATCCGCTACGATCTGCGCGACCTGATGATCATGACCGATCGCGAGGAGTCGGAATCCGGCATCATCTCCCGCAAGCTTTCGACCTTTCTCGGACGTGCCGACGAAATGGTGAAGCTGCGCGGCATGAATGTCTATCCGCTGGCTTGCCAGAACGCCGTCACCAAGGACGACCGGACCACAGGCGACTATATCTGCGTGGCCTACTATGTCGGCGAAGGCCTCGGCCGCCGCGAGGAAATGACCGTGCGCATCGAACGCAAGTCGGGCGAAGTGGATTCCGCCGCGCTCGAAGCCGATATGCGGGCGGCCTTGTTCAAGGATCTTGGCGTGAAAGTGGACGTCGAGATCGTCGATCCCGGAACCTTGGCGGAACATACGCGCCACGGCAAGGAAAAGGTTCGCCGTCTGCTCGATCTGCGCAAATAATCGGCCTGACGGCCCTGCTCCAAAAAAACCCGCCGGGCGACTGGCGGTTTTTTTACACGCAAATTCAGAATGTTACGACCGGTTGCAAATGCGCTGCGAAAGCTAAAAAGAAACCTGCCCGCAGATGCAGACAGGTTCTTGTCGGGATGATCGCCTGTTCGGTCGGGTGCTCAGAGCTCATCCGCGAGCTTCGCGCCCGGTGTCGCTGGCGGCGCGACTTCCGCATTGTCCTCGGCGAAGAATTCGGCAACCTCCCAGCCCCGCGTATCTTCGTCCGATGACGCGAAGCGATACATGTTGGTGTCGCCCGTGGCCTGATGGTCCTTGCGGAAAGAACGCTTTCCGCCAACCGTGTCGAATGTCGAGTTTTCCAGCGCAGAGACGATCGCCGCCGTATCGTCGGCCGTGCCCGCCGTCGCGATGGCCTGGGCGTAAACCGCCATCGCGGCATGTGCGATGCCGACATAACCGCTGGGGCGGTCATCTCCGGTGCCTGCCCTGTAGTCGTCGAAGAGTTGTTTCGCTTCCGGGATCTTGTCGACATAGGCGCTGTAGTGCCAGTCCGAGCAAGTCCAGAAATTGGGAGGCGTGCGCTTGCCCAGCGCATTGGCAAGGACAATGTCGTTGCCCATGTCCATGAATACCTTCACCTTGTTTTCCCAGCCGAACGGACGTGCCTGCTGCACGAGCGTAGCAGGATCCGGGAACGACAGCATCAGCGCCTCGACCGGGCCGCTCATGATCTGCGCGATCTCGTTCTTGAAGTCGTTGGCGCCGACCTTCACCCTGATCGGATCGATGATGTTCGCTTCCTTGCCGGCAACCAGAGGATAGTATTTCCTGACCCCCGCTGCAAAGGCTCGCCATTGCGAGTCTCCCGCCTCGTTATCGGTCGTGATGCCGCTCCAGTTGACGACATCGGGGTAGCGCTTGGCGGCCAGACGGCCGGCGGCTCGCCCCCGGATCGCCGCGCTTTCGTTCAGCCGGAAGCCGAGTGGCGAGAATTTCTCTTGCGTCAGCGTATCGCCATTTGCGTGAACGGTCATGAATACGGCATCGACAGATGGCAGGATACCGAAGGCGGCAAGCGCGGTCGCGGTGAAGACGCCGCCGGCGAAAACCTTGACCCCCATCCCGGACAACTCGCGGATCGCCGCAACGGTTTCATTGGGATTGATCTTGTCGTCGCGGACGATCAGCTCGACGGGCCGCCCCAGGACGCCGCCGGCCTTGTTGATCTGGGCAACGGCCAATTGCGCGCCGAGCTGGACGTCTCGCCCGAGGTCCGGCGCAAAGCCGGTGAGCGGGGCCAGAAGACCTATGCGTATGGGGTCGCCGGATTGCGCCAGCACCCGAGAACTCATCGTGGCCGCTCCAAGCGCGGCCGTGGAAAGCATAAAGTCGCGTCTGTTCAATCGCATGCCATCTCCTCCCAGAATTCGGCACGTTGCAAATCTGTCGGTCTGATCGCGGTTCGCTGCAGGTGTCTGCCGAGTAGCTCGCCGGCGTCTTACCGTTCCAAGGTCCAGGGCATTCCCTCCACGAGAATTGCTTTCCCGATCGAGGACGCGAACCGCGCCTGAACCGATTTTTGATACTCGTCCGAGAAATAGAAATTCCGAGCCTGCTCCCAGCCTGGAAACTCGACGACAAAGAAGCGTTCGGGGTCCCAACCACCTTCCAGAACCTCCAGGCGCCCCTCCTCTCCCCTCACGCTTCGGACAAGAAACCTGCCCCCATGACGCTCCAGGATGGGCCCTGCCGCCGAGCGGTAGCTGTCATACTCGCCGCGATTTTGAATGGAGATTTCGAACACAAGAAACGCGGCCAATTCCACCTCCCGGGATCCGCTGCCAGATCACACATTCACGGCGGAAAGGAAGGAAGCGTAACCGTCCAAACGGACTATGACGCACATCGACAGACATGCACGATTGAGGTCTCAGCGGGTGGGAGGAGCCCTTCGCAATGCAAATCGGCTTTGCACTTTTCAACGCGCTTGCCGTCGGCATGGCGATTTTTCTGGTTGCCGCCGGCATAACGCTGATATTCGGAATGCTGCGCATCCTGAATATCTCCCACGGCAGCATCTTCATGGTGGGAGCGTACATCGCCTTTACCGTTGTTGGCATAGAGCCCGGATCGATTTCGTGGCTACTTGTCGGCGGGCTGGTTGCGGGGGGCGTTCTCGCCGTAGCCGGACTGTGTATCAACTTCGGCGTGTTCCGCAGGTTGCGGCATGTGGACGAGGCCTACTCGCTCATCGCAACCTTCGCAATGCTGATGATATGCAACGGTCTCGTCAAGCTCGTCTGGGGCGTCAACTACCATTCGATCAGCGCCCCCGACGCCCTTGCCGGCGCCATCTTCCTGGGTCCGGTTCTGGTGCCGACATATTCGTTGTTCATCATCGGCATGGGCATCGCGACGTTCCTGGCGCTCGAAATCCTCATTCACCGGTCACGGATCGGCAAGGTTGTCCGCGCCATCGCCCACGATGAATGGATGTCCAATCTCGCCGGCATCAACACGCCTCTGGTCTATGCGCTCGTCGTGATGGCGGCGTTTTTCCTCGCGGGCATGGCCGGCGGCATGTTGCTTCCCAACCAGAGCGTCTCGCCGCTCCTCTTCGAGTCCTACCTGCTCCAATCCTTCATGGTGGTCATCATCGGCGGGCTGGGCAACATCAGGGGCGCATTCATCGCTTCGGTGATGCTCGGCCTGGTCGATGGCGTGAACTTTCTCATCATGCCGGAATTGCCCGGGCTGCTCATCTACTTCCTTCTCGTAACCTTCCTGCTCTGGCGACCACAGGGCTTGTTCTGGCAACCGGGGGCGGACACCGCCGGTCACACCGAAAAGGCCCCGGATCCGACGAGCATTCCCTCGGCTATGCCGGTTCGCCTGTCACCGCAGATCGCGTGCATTATCGCTCTCGTCGCAGTTCTGGTGGCAAGCATGCCGATATACGTCAATGAAGGTTTCCTCTTCATTGCGGGTTTTGCGATGGTGGAAGCGCTGCTCGCGCTGTCCTGGAATTTCCTGTTTGGCTATGTCGGGCTGGCAACATTCGGCCACGCGGCCTTCTTCGGCATCGGTGCCTATTTCGTCGGCTTTCTGTTGCGCGACTACGGCGTGTCCTTTCCTCTGTTGCTGGCCGGGGCAACGGCGCTCGGCGTCCTGTCTGCCATGATCGTCGGACTGGTGGCGCTGCGCAGAACCAGCGGCATCGCGCTTGGCATCCTGACGCTCTCGCTGGGAGAAATCCTGAGGCGCATCATCAACTACAGCAAGACGCTGGGCAGCGACGATGGTCTTTCCGGCATTCCTCGCCCCACGCTCGAGTTCGGTTTGTTCAGTGTCGATCTGTCCTCGGAGCGCGCCTATTTCTGGTTCCTGTGCGTCGCCTGCGCGACGGTTGCGCTCCTGCTTCGGGCACTGACCGTCAGCCGCTTCGGTCGAATGATGGTGTCGACACGGCAGGACCCCGTCCGCGCCGAATTTCTCGGCATAAACGTCCAGCGCGTGCGCCTGACGGCATTTGCGATCTCAGGAGCCGTCGCGGCGCTCGCAGGCGCCCTGCATGCGCCATGGGCGCAGATCGTCACTCCCGATACGGTCAGCTATCTGCATTCCACGCAACCCATGCTGAATACGCTTCTCGGCGGCTCCGGCTTCTTCTGGGGGCCTGTCGTAGGGTCGGTGGCGTTTTCCACGCTGGGCTATGCCACGCGGACACTGGCCGGACTATCCGAGGTGATCAGCGGCCTCATCGTGCTCGTCGTGGTGCTCGGCGCACCCGGTGGCATACTCGGCATCGGCAAGCAACTCGGCATCTTTCGTGCGAAGCGTCCGCAAGCCGGCTCCCCCGACGATGCAAGGGAAGGCGCGCACCCATGATCGAATGCCGAGAAATCTACAAGAACTATGGCGCGATCAAGGTCCTCAAGGGCATTTCGCTGACGATCGGAAAAGGAGAAACCTTTGCGATCATCGGCCCGAACGGAGCCGGCAAGACCACCTTGTTCAAAGTGATCACGGGCGAAAGCCGGGCAAACTCCGGCAGCATCCGTCTGGAGGGAGAGGACATCACCAATGTGTCAGCCAGCGCCCGCGTCACCCGCGGGTTCGGCCGGACATTTCAGGTCGCCCGCATCCTCGCCGGCAATACGGTTCTGGAAAATCTGATCATCGCCATAGAAGCCAGGCAGCGAAACCAGGGCGTCAAACCCTCCTGGTGGCGGCTGGGTCCGGCTCCGGACGTGGTTGACGAAGCCAGGGTGCTCGCCCGGCGCATCGCCATGGCCGACAAGCTCGGCCTGTCGGCTTCCTTCCTGTCGCATGGCGACCGCAAACGCCTCGAAATGGGCATGACCCTGGCCCTGAAACCCCGCGTGCTGATGATGGACGAGCCGACCGCCGGCATGTCGCCATCCGACCGTCACGACATCGTCAACGTCATCAAGCGGCTGCGCGATGAGGAAGGGCTGACCATCATGCTCACCGAACACGACATGGATGTGGTTTCCGACCTCTCCGACAGGGTCATGGTAATGAACTATGGCGAGACCGTCGCGACAGGAAGCATGGAAGAGATCCGGGCCAATACGGCCGTTCGCGAAATCTATCTCGGCGAAGAGGCCGATCATGCTTGAGGTCCGCTCCCTCGACGCCTTTTACGGCGACAGCCATGTGCTTCACGGCATCAGCCTCAGGGTGGCGAAAGGGGCGCGCATTTCGGTGCTCGGACGCAACGGGGCGGGAAAGTCGACACTCCTGAAAAGCGTGATGAACGCCGGCCCCCGCGCCAGAGGAGAAGTCCTGCTCGATGGAAGCGATCTGGGCACGCTGCCATCCTTCCGGCGCGCGCGGCTGGGCCTGGCACTGGTGCCGGAAGATCGGCGGATTTTCCCGCACATATCCGTCATGGACAACATTCGCCTCGTGGAGGCGGCGGCCGGCCCTCAAGGCCTCGTCGACCCCGAAACGATCCTCGCGGCTTTCCCGATACTGAAGCCCCTCGTCGGGCGCTACGGCAGCCAGCTGAGCGGCGGGCAGCAACAGATGGTAGCAGTCGCGCGCGGCATGGCGGCGCGTCCGAAAGTCCTGCTGCTCGATGAGCCGACCGAAGGTCTCGCTCCCGTGATCGTGGATCAGATGGCGGTTTCGCTCACCGCCCTTTGCGACGCGCTCGGCACCGGGCTCCTGCTCAGCGAACAGAATATTCGGTTCGCCCGCCGCTGCACCTCCGCCGTGTATGTCATCGAAAGCGGCCGCCTTGTCTACCAAGGCTCCTGGGAGGATTTCGATGCGCGGCCGGACATCAAGCAACGACATCTCTCGGTATAAGGCGGTGAGCACCTTGTCATCCATTCCCTCCCCCGACATCGCTTTCATAGGCGCCGGCAGCATCGGCGCACCCATGGCTGAACGTTTGCTGGAGCGCGGACGAAAACTGTTGATCTGCGATCCCGCGCCCGGGGTGCGGGCCCATTTCGCGGGTCTCGGATGTGCGGTGACCGACACGGCAACCGATTGCGCATCATGCCCGACCATCATCTTCATGGTGGCGAACGACGAGCAGTTGCGCATGGCGGCAGCCACACTCGCCCCGGCACTTGACCACCCTGCCGGTCCGCTTGTTCTGGTCATGAGCACCGTTCTGCCCGAAACGGTGCACTCGGTGGCCGAGCAACTGGCTCCGTCGGGGGCACGCGTGATCGACGCCCCCGTCTCGGGCGGCTCGATCAAGGCGCGTGACGGCGAACTGTCCATCATGGTCGGAGGCGACGAAAACCTGTTCAACGAAGCGAGGCCGCTTCTGGATGATCTCGCGTCCTCGATCTTCCACTGCGGCGCGCTCGGCAGCGGCGAGACCATGAAGATACTGAACAATCTCGTCGGCGTGACGAACCTGTTCCTCTTCTCCGAAGCCATGCGGATCGCCGGGGCGCTTAATCTGGACCTGCCGAGGCTGGTGGATGTGATGGAGCAGAGCTCGGGCCGCAATGCAGGGACCCGCGATTGGGAAGCCCGCAAGAAGCTCTTTGCGTGGAACAGTACCGATCTGGCCGCCTCAAAGGCGGTCGTCGACGTGACGCGCAAGGATCTGCGTCACGCAATCGCGCTTGCACAGGCGAGCGGAACCGCAGCCCCGATGCTGGAAGCGATCACCGCGGCGCATGACGCCACGCCTTACGAAGCGATCCTCGATCGCTGGAGGACGCTTGCATCCGATGCTGAACAGACCCACGGCCGAGACAAGGTAACGAAAGCATGACGCATTATCCCACGGAGTTTCGCGAAGTCGCCAGCGGACTGGGTTTCCCCGAAGGGCCGATCGCGCTGCCGGACGGCTCTTGCCTGGTCGTGGAGATGCAGGCCCGCGCCCTGGCGCGTGTAGGCACGGATGGGAGGATAACCAGGGTTGCAAAGCTCGACGGCGGCCCGAACGGAGGCGCCATCGGCCCGGACGGCAAATGCTACATCTGTAACAATGGCGGTGTGCTCTTCCACACGGATGAATACGGGTTGCGGCCGATGGGCCAGGATCCCGGTTACAGAACCGGCAGTATCGATCGCGTCGATCTGGAGACCGGTAACGTCGAAGTGCTCTACGAGACCAGCGACAAGGGAAATCTGCGCAGTCCCAACGATATCGTTTTTGATCGCCATGGTGGCTTCTGGTTCACCGACTCCGGCAAGACGCGACCGCGCGATGCCGATCGCGGCAGTGTCTGCTACGCAAGGGCGGACGGCTCGGAATGCCGCGAGGTGATCTTTCCCATGCTCGTGCCGAACGGCATCGGCCTCTCGCCTGACCAGCAGACGCTCTATGTGGCGGAGACCCACACCGCCCGCCTGTGGGCATTCGAGCTTTCCGCACCGGGCGAGATCGTGCGCAAGCCCTGGCCATCGCCGCACGGTGGAACGCTCGTCGCCGGGTTGCCCGGATACCAGTGGTTCGACTCCCTCGCGGTGGACAGCGCCGGCAATATCTGCGTTGCAACCCTGATCAAGGGTGGCGTAACCGTCATTTCGCCGGACGGCAAGAATATCGACCACGTTCCCCTTCCCGACATGTACTCCACGAACATCTGCTTCGGCGGATCGAACCAGGCGACCGCCTTTGTGACCCTTGCCAACAGCGGACGTCTGGTGGCGCTGGACTGGCCGCATCCGGGACTGGCTCTCAACTGCTGATTTTGGCATCGGCCGACGGTTTCGGACATATGTCATCCAAATACGTCCGTTCGGACTATGGCATTGTCTTCAATTGATGCCCTACTAGGCGCCGGCGACCAAACGGTCGCGACTTGTGGAGGAGAGTCTGGTGAAACTGGGTTTCGCAGCAACCATTGGAATTTTTTGTGCCGTGGCGGCCCCTGCCGTGCCGGCAAATGCCGCCGACTTCGACACGGTTCTGGAGAAGGCAAAGGCTGAGGGAAGCGTGGTCGTGCGGGTGACCAATCCGAGCTCGCCCGAAACTCACGCCGCGCTGGAAAAAGCATTCAACGAGCGCTTCGGCACCTCGATCAGGATCGAGTGGACGCCGCAGGGCGCGCCGCAGACGAATGCCCGCGTCATCGCCGAGGCAGGCGGCGGCACGGGTTCCGTCGACCTGATCGGGCTGGGAAGCGCGGAAGATGTCGAGGCATTGCGCAGCCGCGGGCTGGTCAAGGAATATCCGTGGGCGGATGTGTTCGGCAAGGAACTTCCTGGCATCGCAGAGGCTGTCGATGAAGTCATTCCCGACCTGCGCGGCGCTACGTTCAATCTGCTTGACGCCGTTTACGGCCTCGGATGGAACACCGGCCTGATCAAGACCGAAGAAGTGCCTTCGACGACCGCCGACCTGCTCGACCCCAAGTGGAACAGCAAGATCGCCCTCAACGCCTTCTTCCTCAATCCGCTGCCGACGATCGCCTATGTGATCGGTCAGGACGAGATGCTCGACTACGCAAAAAAGCTCGTCGAGAACAAGCCGATCCTGCAGCGCGGCAGCCCGGTGGTGATGCAGGCTGTCTCCGTCGGTCAGGCGCCGCTTGGCATTATCACCTATCATGGTGCGGTCGCCGCGAAGAAGAAAGGGCAGCCGGTCGATTTCAAGCTCTTCTCGGATTACGTCATGGTCTATCAGGGCTACATCTACGTACCGGAGAACGCCCCGCATCCGAATGCGGCCCGCCTGTTCACCGCATGGCTCACCACCGAGGGCTCGAAGGTCGCGGAACAGTTCGAGGCGATGCCGCGGCTTGCCGACAAGGACTCCGAGATCGCGAAGCTCGTGGCGGAGGCGGAAAAGGCCGGCGCGAAGCTGGCAACCCCGACATCCCTCGAGGAGATCGCAGCCCAGGATCAGTTGCGCGACCAACTGACGAAGCTGCTTACCGCCGGCAACTGATAGCCTCCACCTGCCGGGCGGATGCTCCGTTGCTGGCTCGACCTTTCCTTTGACGTAGAATTTGATGTTAGCAATAGAGCATATCGAAAAGACCTATGCTGCCCGCAAGGGCAGCCATCCCGTGCGTGCGCTTCGTGGCGTGAGCTTCGAAGTTGCACGGGGGGATTTCTTTGCCTTGCTGGGGCCCAGTGGCTGCGGCAAGACCACGATCCTGCAGTCGATCGCGGGTCTGGAGACGCCCGATTCCGGCACCATCCGGATCGGAGATCGACCCGTATTCGATGCGGCGAATTCGGTCTTTCTTACCGCCAGCCAGCGCATGCTGGGCATGGTGTTTCAGTCCTATGCGATCTGGCCGCATATGACCGTCTTCGACAATGTGGCGTTTCCGCTGGTGCACGGCCGCGACCGCAAGCCCCGCGAAGAAGTGCGCAAGCGCGTCATGGCGGCGCTCGCACGCGTCAAGCTCGAGAGCTTCGCCGATCGGCTCGCGCCGCATCTCAGCGGCGGGCAGCAGCAGCGCGTCGCCATTGCCCGTGCGATCGTCCACGAGCCACGCCTGCTTCTTCTCGACGAGCCCTTGAGCAATCTGGATGCAAGGCTGCGCGATACGATGCGCGAGGAGCTGCGCCAGATCGTCAAGTCCCTCGGCATCACGACGATCTTCGTGACGCACGATCAGGTGGAAGCCATGGGCATGGCGGATCGCATCGCGGTGATCAACCAGGGCGAGATCATGCAGATCGGTTCGCCTTCGGACGTCTATTTCAGCCCGCGAAACGCTTTTGTGGCAAACTTTGTCGGGCGCAGCAACACGATCACCGGCAAGGTGACGTCGATCGAACGCTCGGGCGGACAAACCCTACGCAGGGTGGCAACGCCGATCGGCGAAATCTGCAGCACGGCGGATTCCGAGGTGAAGGCGGGAGAAAAAGCCCTTTGCATTATCCGCCCGCAGGCGTTTTCAGCGTTCGCCGCCGGCGGCGAGGAAAATATCTTCGAGGGTGCGCTGACCGGGCAAACATTTCTCGGCGACTTCATCGACGCGACCATTGCCGTTGGCGACACGCAGCTCTGCGCTGTCTTCAATTCCTATGACAAGACGCCGCCCGGCTCGACGATCCGTCTGACGGTGCCGTTCGATCGTTGCGTCATCGTGCCGGCAGATTGACCGACATGGCCATCCAGACCACCTCGCCCGCCCGGCCCCGCCCGCGCGCAGCCTCATCGGGACCATCGCGACTGGCTCTGTCCGTCGCGCTTCTCGTCATAGCCTGCCTTGTCCTCGGACCGCTCCTGATCCTGTTGCGAACGGCCTTGACGCCGCCGGACACGTTTCCGCTCGACGGGTGGGAATTCACCTTCGATAACTTCAGGACGATCCTGGCAAGTTCGGAGCTTCCGACGCTTCTGCTGAACACGGCTGTCTATGCCTTCGGCAGCATCATCATCGGCCTGGTGATGGCCGCGTGGCTCGCCTGGCTGGTCGAGCGTACCGATATGCCGGGCCGAACGTTCATTCGGATCGCGCTGTTCACCTGGATGGCGGTGCCGCCGGTCATTCTCGGCTTCGGGTGGATTCTGCTCATCAACCCCGGCAACGGCATTCTCAACGCGCTATGGAGCTTCTTTACCGGAGAAGCCGGCCCGCTGACGATCTATTCCATGTGGGCGTTGATCTTCATCACCGGCGTCAGCGTCACGCCGACCGCCTTCGTGATGATCGGCGGCCTGTTCCGCAACATGGACCCGCAGCTTGAGACCGCCGGGTTCGTGCATGGCGGCGGCAGATGGGCGGTCGCGCGACGCATCGTCATCCCGCTGCTGATGCCGGGCCTGCTCTCGGTGGCGATCTACGTGTTCATCGCGGTCGTGCAAGCCTTCGAACTCCCGCTGATCGTGGGGCTGACCGCCCGCATTCCCGTGCTCAGCACGCGCATCTACCTTCTCTCGACCCCCGATGTCGGTGTTCCGAACTACGGCCTTTCGGCTGCCTTCGGCATTCTCCTGCTGATGATCGCCTGCCTGCTCATGCTGCTTTATTTCCGTGTCATCGGGGCCGGTGAAAAATACAAGGTCGTTACCGGAAAGGCCTTCCATCCGCGCCGCGTGCATCTCGGCCCCTGGGCCGTACCGGCGTTCGCACTTTCAGCGGTGCTTGTATTTCTCATGGTCATGCCGCTGCTGGTGCTGTTCTGGACCAGCTTCCTGCGCTTCTACGAACTGCCGACCTTCGACGCTCTGACCCGCATGTCGCTCGATACCTACCGGGAGGTGCTTGGCCGCACCGCCGTGCGCTCCGCGATCTTGAATACGGTCATACTGGTCTTTGTCAGCAGCATCGCCACCATGGCGCTGGCGTCGGTCGTGAGCTGGCTGGCGACGCGCGGACAGGGCTGGCTGGCGCGCGCGCTCGACGTGATGTCGTTCTCTCCGATGGCGATCCCGCCGATCGTCATGGCGATGGCCATTCTGTTGCTCTATCTGCGCACGCCTCTCTATGGCTCGGTGATGATCCTCATCATCGGGCACATCACGATCTATCTGGCCTTCGCCACGCGCACCATGTCCAGCGCGCTGGTGCAGTTGCACAAGGAACTGTCGGACGCCGCCATGGTTTGCGGCGCGGGCTGGTGGACCACGCTGAGGCGGATCGTCCTGCCGCTCGTCTGGCCCCAGTTGCTCAATGGCTGGATCTGGGTTCTGGCGCACAGCGCGCGCGACCTCACGATCCCGTTGCTCTTGATGACGAACAAGAACATGGTGATGTCCACCGTCATGTGGACGCTCTGGGACGTGCCCGACCTGCCGGGAGCCGCCGCGCTTTCGACCCTGCTCGTGCTGGCCTTGCTGCTGATCGTGGTTCCCATCCAGCTCTGGATCGCGCGCGCATCGGAGCGAAGGTAGGCCGGCAAGCGGGACCGTCGCACGGCGGTGGGTCCCGAACCTGAAAGCATCCTTCCAAACATGGAGCCTGATGACATTCTCCCTAACCGTCATCAGGCCCTGTCTGTTTGCTTAAGCATGATCTTTTCCGAAAACCGTTTTCCGGTTTTCGCCGACGCCATCCGGTCGCTAGTCTCTTTGGACGATTGCCCGCTTCGGATGCCTTCATAGATTGGCGGCAGGACAAAAGGATGGGCAATGAGCGATCTGGTCGAGCCGCGGACGGCTGAAATCACCTACGAGACCGACACACCTGTCGACTATCGGGCCGATGGCGCAATCGCTTGGATCACGATGAACCGCCCCGCCTACAACAATGCCCAGAACTCCCAGATGACCTATGCGCTCGATGACGCCTTCAGGCGCGCCGTCGATGACGACGCGATCAAGGTCATCATCCTTCGCGGCGCGGGCAAGCACTTCTCGGCCGGGCACGACATCGGCTCGCCGGGCCGGGACGTCGACAAGAGCTTCGAGCGGCGGCTGATGTGGGCCGACCATGTGAACAAGCCTGCGGCCGAAATGCTCTACACGCGCGAGCACGAAGTCTATCTCGGCATGTGCCGGCGCTGGCGCGACATACCGAAACCGACGATCGCGCTGGTGCAGGGCGCCTGCATCGCCGGAGGCCTGATGCTCGCCTGGGTCTGCGATTTCATCATCGCTTCGGAAGACGCCTTCTTCCAGGACCCCGTGGTGCGCATGGGCATTCCGGGCGTGGAATATTTCGCCCACGCCTTCGAGCTTCCGCCGCGCATCGCCAAGGAATTCCTGCTGCTGGGCGAGCGCATGACGGCGAGCCGTGCCGAGCAGTTCGGCATGGTCAATCAAATGGTCGCGCGCGAAGACCTCGAACAGGCAGGGCGCACTATGGCAGAAAAGCTGGCAGCCTATCCCCGGCTGGGCCTCTGGCTCGGCAAGCAGGCGATCAACCATGTCGAGGATCTGCGCGGCAAACGAACGGCCATGGACGCCCACTATCACATGCACCACTTCGCGCATGCGCAGAACGACCTGACCACCGGCGACAGGCTGGGCGGCCAGGACGCGAAAAGCATGGCCGCTGCAAACAAGAAGCAGGCCGGTGTCTCCTGACGCCCCTGCCCCAGCAAAAAGAATATACCTACGGGACGCACGCGCGTGGACTTGACCTATAGCCCCGACCAGAAACGCTTCCGCCATGAGGTCCGCTCATGGATGGAAGCGCATGTTCCCTCCCTTCCCCTCCCCTCCTTCGACGCGTCACGGGAAGGATTCGAAGCCCATCGCGAATGGGAGCGCACCTTGAGCCAAGGGCGCTGGGGCATGGTGACCTGGCCCGAAACCTATGGCGGGCGCGGCCTCGACCTCATCCAGTGGCTGATCTTCGAGGAGGAATATTATCGGGCCGGTGCGCCGCTGCGCGTCAACCAAAACGGCATCTTCCTGCTCGGGCCGACATTGATGGAATACGGCACGCCGGAACAAAAGGCGCGCTTCCTGACGGCCATGGCCTCCGGCGACGAGATCTGGGCGCAGGCCTGGTCCGAGCCGCAGGCCGGCAGCGATCTTGCAGCAGTCAAGTCGAGCGCCGTGCGCGACGGAGACGACTACGTGCTGAAGGGCCACAAGATCTGGTCCTCGCGCGCGGTGTTCGCCGACTGGGCCTTCGGCCTTTTCCGCACCGATCCAGCCTCCCAGCGCCACAAGGGGCTCTCGCTGGTCTTCTTCCCGCTGGATGCTCCCGGCGTTCGCGTTCAGCCCATAGCGCAAATCGACGGAGAAACCGGTTTCGCCGAGATCTTCCTCGAGGACGTCCGCGTCCCCGCCTTCAACCGGCTGGGCGGAGAGGGCGAAGGCTGGACCATCTGCATGGCGACGGCCGGCTTCGAACGCGGCCTGATGCTGCGCTCGCCCGCACGGTTTCAGGTTGCCGCGCGCAAGCTCGTCGATCTCTACAAGGCCCACGAACACGAGGTGGAGCCCTCGGTGCGCGAGGCGGTGTTGCGGAGCTGGATGGATACGGAGGCCTATGCGCTTTCGATCTACAGCACAGCGTCGCGACTGGCTGCCGGCGGTCATATCGGCGCCGAGGCAAGCACCAACAAGATATTCTGGTCCGAGATGGACATAGCCCTGCATAAGGCGGCTTTGTCCATCCTCGGCGCGCGCGCCGAATTGCTGCGCAGCGCGCCGGAAGCCGGCGACATCGGCAGATGGCTGGACGGCTACTTCTTCTCGCTTGCGGGACCGATCTACGCCGGCTCGAACGAGATACAGCGCAACATTATCGCCGAGCGCATGCTTGGCCTTCCGCGGGCGTGAGACCATGGATTTCCGTTTCACCGAAGAACAGGAGATGACAGCCGGCGTGGTGCGCGACCTGCTTGCCGATCTCTGCCAGCCCGCCGATCTCCGCCGGCTCATGGAGTCGGGCGATGCGCGCGACGCGAACCGTTGGGAAAAGATCAGCGAGATGGGCCTGGCGGGCGCACTTGTCGGCGAGGAGATCGGCGGCCTTGGTTTGCGTCCGGTCGATTTCGTGCTGGTCGCGGAAGCTTGCGGCTATGCCTGCCTTCCCGAGCCACTGGTCGAGAATGCCGGCATCGCCTTGCCGCTCCTTGCTTCGCTTACGCAGACCGGGACGACGCGCTTCGTGGTCGAACGCGCACTCGCCGGGGAAATCACCGTAGCACTCGGGCATTCCGCCAATCCCTTCATTGCCGATGCCGACACGGCCGGCGCCCTGCTCATCGAGCGCGACAGTGCCCTGCACCTCGTCTCGCCAGGGGACGTGCATCTGAGTTTGCAGCCCAGCATCGATCCGTTCCGGCGACTGTTCACGGCCGAAGGCGGGCTGAGCGAGGCAACGCGAGTTGCGGGAAACGACGAAGCCGCAGCAAAGCTGGCGTCAGCGCTCGACCGGGGCGCGCTTTTCACGGCGGCGCAGTTGCTCGGCATCGCCCAGCGCTGCGTCGATCTGGCGGTCGCCTATGCCAGGGAACGCCAGCAGTTCGGCAAGCCCATCGGCACCTATCAGGCCGTCAAGCACCAGCTTGCCACGGCGCAGGTGAAGATCGAATTCGCCAGGCCGGTCCTGTATGCTGCCGCGGCGACGATCGACCATGCCGACCGCTATTCGCGCGCGCGCATTTCCCACGCCAAGCTCGTCGCGTCGGAGGCCGCCGACGTCGCCGCGCGCACAGCGATACAGGTGCATGGCGCCATGGGATATTCCTGGGAGGTGGACGTCCACTTCTTCCTGAAACGGGCCATCGCCCTGACCAACTGGTGGGGTGGCCCTGCTTTCCATCGCGGCCGCATTGCAGAGCGCGTGCTGAACGGCGAACTCGGACCGGAGCATACATTCACGCACGCGGCCGCAGATGCCTGAAGCCTATATCGTCGATGGCGCCCCAATCCCTTTCGGTCGCCAGAAAGCAGGTCGAACGCAGTGAGTGGCAGCCGGTAACGGGCAAGGCCACAATCATGGAAAGGCTTTGAGGATGCCGGTCTATTCCTTTGAAGGTATCGTGCCGGTCGTTGATCCGACGACTTATCTGCATCCGACCGCAGTGCTGATCGGCGACGTCACCATCGGGCCGCGCTGCTACATCGGACCCGGCGCTTCATTGCGCGGCGATTTCGGGCGGATTACAATCGAAGGGGATAGCAGTATCCAGGACAACTGCACGCTCCATACCGGCTCCGGGTCGGATTGCATCGTGCAACGCGGAGCAACCATCGGCCATGGCGCGATCCTTCACGGCTGCACGATCGGAACCAACGCGCTGGTGGGAATGAATTCCGTCATCCTCGACGGTGCGGTCATCGGCGAGGACTGCCTCGTTGCGGCAATGAGCCTCGTGAAGAACGATATGGTGACGGGAGATCGCCAACTGATCATCGGCAACCCGGCAAAGCCCGTGCGTGAGCTCGATGAGGAATCCATCCGCTGGCGAAACAATGGCGACGGCGAATATCAGCGCCTCGCCGATCGTTCGCTGGCCTCGCTGATCGAATGCAAACCGCTGACCCGCGCCGAACCTGATCGGCCCCGCAATGCAGGACAGGCCAAGGCACTCCGGCTGACCGGGAGAAAGTGACCGGCGGCCCTGACCGCCACCTGTCGCGCGCTATCCCATACCAGGGCCCGAGATCGTGAGTTCGGATGATGCGCATCGATCCGCTTGCGCAGGAATGCAACAGGCAAAGATGACATCCTGCCGGCGTTTGGACCAGCATTACGAATCCATATCGGGACGGCACTGGTCCGTCGGCAACGCCGTAGCCGACGCGGATAGCTCCCCTTACCGAAGCATACCCTTCAACGCCGGCTTCATTTGAGCCGGTGTCCGGACCCTCTGGATCCCAATTTGACATCACGCGCAATTTTCAACGCACTGTCAAATAGTTTGACAGTGCGTTGAATTAATGACATTGTGCCAATACTCAAGGTTTCAAGGGAGGAAGCCATGGTGACGTCTCTGGAGCGGCCAGGAAACATCGACTACCCGGCCCGGCTGTTCCAGTTGCCAATCGCCTAGCTGCCAGAACCCGTACTTCATTTCAGATACTGCACAGCCCAACGTTGTTGCGTTCAGGGGAGGATCGCGCATGACCTTTCATTCCCGGTCGATCACGGAACTTGGTCATCTTATAAGTCAGCTATCGAGATCATTCGGGGATGGTGTCCCTCTTGAAGAGATTCTCGGCACTATCCGTAATCATTTCGAAGCCTGTGGAGCGGCGCTCGAACAACGCGGCCGGCACATCGAAACGACAGTTCTGTTTTCCATCCACCCCGAAATCGCTGCCTGCATTTCCGAACGTGGTCCGGACCTCAGCGCATTGTGCGATAGCTATCATTCCATCTCTTTGACAGAGACAGGCGCCGACGAGACCGCAACCTATGTGCTGTGGCTGTTTCGGGCGCGTGATACCGGCAAATTCGACGCGGAGGAGACGGCGATGGCTGGTATCATCACATCCCAGCTCGCCCGAAGCATCGAACTCGCCAGGCGTATGGGCAGCTCGGAAGTCGAGCGCGCGCTTTACTCCGACGTGCTCGACAAGTTGAATGTCGGCGTCGCCATCGTGGATTGCTCGGGAAGAGTGGCCAATGCCTCGGCAGTGGCCCGAAGGTTTTTGTCCGATCGCGACGGTCTGCAGTTGCAAGGCGGCAAGATCCGCGCCGTCAACGGCATGGAAGACCGGGAACTCCAGGGGGCGATAAAGGCAGCCTCGCAACGAATGCCCAACGGCGACGCCGGCCCCTCACGCGGCCTTTCGCTGACCAAACACTCCGGCGCGCGTACTCTTGGCGTGATGATCCGGCCGGTATCGATGGGCGCCACATCCGGCAACACCAGCGTAGCGATTTACATACGCGATTGCGACCTTGCCCCGGACGTCGAGAGCGAGTTCGTCAGGCAGATATTCGACCTGACGCCAGCCGAGGCAGCCGTGACCAGAAGATTGACGGCAGGTCTCTCGCTTGAGGATGCGGCAACTTCGCTGGATATCAGCCGCAACACGGCGCGCGCCCATCTTCGTTCGATTTTCTCGAAAAGCGGCATCACCAGACAAACCGAGCTTGTAAGGCTGGTTCTCAACAGCGCGGTGATCCTGGGTGAAAGAAGCGGTCATCAGACCGCTTGAACATGACGAAGGGGCATGAGCGTCCTTCATGCCCGCGTCCCTGCATACTGCAAACGAACGATGCCGGATCACAAACCGTGGGCGAATTTTTCTTCTTTGGCAGGGGCGGGCAATAGCCGTAATTGCCGGAAAAGCGGTGGATTTACAATATCTGCAGTATACTGGGATTCGACCCGCTTGCGCAGCGAGCGTGAAAGGACAAGATTTGAACCGATCTCTGACACTTCCGGAAGAGGCGAACGGCAATTCCGAGGCGGATGGCACCGGGTCGGCCCGGTCCGGTGATGCCCGTCTCGGCAGCAATCCGCGCAAGGAGCTCGTTCGCGAGCAGTTGATCGATATCGCGGCCCAGCTTTTCGACAGCAAGGGATATGTCCAGACCAACATAAACGACATCGCGCGCGCTATCGGTCTCGGGCGCTCGGCGGTCTACCACTACTTCCGCAACAAGGAAGAGATTCTTGCGGCGCTGGTCGAATCGGAGGCACTTGCCCCCTCGCACCAGCTTCAGGAACTGATCCAGCAACCCGGACTGACGCCCACCCAGCGTCTGCGACAGGCAATAACCGACGGCATCCGCCGCAGGCTTTCGTCGGGATCGCGTTTCATCCTCCTGGCCAGACTCGAGGCACAGATTCCGGATGAGCTCGGTCCGCTCTACAATCGCGGCCGACGCGACATCTACGACTTTTATGTCCGCTGCATTTCCGAAGGTATCGAAGCCGGCGAATTCCGTCGCACGGATCCGAAGATCGCGGCCTTCGCCGTCATCGGCATGGCCAACTGGACATCGCGCTGGTATTCGCCGTCAGGGGCACGCACGCCCGACGAAATCGCCGAAATCATCGCGGACATCGCGCTGCAGGGGCTTGTGGTTCACAAGAACCGCCCGCTGGACGAACATGGAATCCGCACGGCCATCGAAGGCATGCGCCAGCAGATCGAAGCGCTGGAACGCAGTCTCAAATAAGCTCTCGATCCAGGACGGCATTCGCAGCGGCGAGGAACTTAAACCTCGGAACGAGGTGAGCATGTCCGGACCGGTTCATGATGTGCTTCGGGGCGGCTTGGCGCATAGGCTTTCACCCCGGTGCATCAACAGTCGCAACAGGCGCGGCATTCTCCCTGATCAGTGGAAAATCTCGAACAGGCCGGCGGCACCCATGCCGCCGCCAACGCACATGGTGACCACACCGTATTTCACCTTTCGCCGCCGCCCCTCGAAAAGGAGATGACCCGCCGTGCGCGCGCCGGTCATTCCGAAGGGGTGCCCCACGGCAATCGCGCCGCCATTCACGTTGAGCTTGTCGGGATCGATGCCGAGAAAATCACGACAATAGACGGCCTGACTGGCAAACGCCTCGTTGAGTTCCCAAAGGCCGATGTCGTCGATTTTCAGGCCATGCTGCGCAAGCAGTTTCGGAACCGAGAAGATCGGGCCAATGCCCATTTCCTCGGGCGGACATCCAGCCACCGACATGCCGCGATATGCACCGAGCGGTTCAAGCCCGAGCCTTTCGGCACGCTTGGCGTCCATGAGTACGAGAGCCGCCGCGCCGTCGGAAAGCTGCGATGAGTTGCCGGCGGTAATATAGTCGCCAACCTTGATGACTTCCCCGTCCGCAAAGACCGGCTTGAGTTTGGCAAGGCCCTCAAGCGTCGTGTCCGCCCGGAATCCCTCGTCATGCGTGAGCAGCACATCCTCGGCGCGCTGCTCATTGGTCGCCTTGTCGATGATGATCTTGCGCGAGGGCATAGGCGCGAGCTCGTCATCGAAGCGGCCAGCCTGGTGCGCCGCCGCCGTCCGCAGTTGGCTGACAAGCGCGAACTCGTCCTGCGCCTCGCGGCTGATGCCATGTTTGCGCGCCACGATCTCGGCGGTTTCGATCATGGTGATGTACATATGCGGCCAATGCTCCAGCACGGCATCGGAGCGATTGCGATAGGCGTTCTTGTGCTTGTTCTGCGTCAGGCTGATCGACTCCACGCCGCCGGCTGCAACGACATCCATGCCGTCAACCATGATCTGCCTGGCGCCCACGGCAATCGCCATCAGGCCAGACGAGCACATCCGGTCGATCGACATGCCCGGAACCGTTTCGGGCAGGCCAGCCGCCGCCGCGGTCAGGCGGCCGATGTTGTAGCCTTGCGTGCCCTGTTGAGCCGAACAGCCCATGACGACATCCTCGACCTCGGCCGGATCGATACCGGCACGCGCGACCGCCTCGCGAACGACATGGCCGGAAAGCGCCGGCGCTTCGGTGTCATTGAACGCGCCGCGGTAAGCTTTGCCGACAGGGGTTCGAGCTACGGATACAATAACGGCTTCACGCAAAGGACTTCTCCCGAAGCAATGGAAGGGGAGCGCCGGAAAGGCGACAATTCAGGATCATCGGTAGCAAAGCGTATCGAGCGAACATCGTCTGAAAAGACTAACGGCCGCCTCTATCGGATCAGAAAACCAGCGTGCCGCTGTCCACCCCGGCATCTGGCCCGTGGTGAGCGCCGCAACACCACAACATCATCCCAAAATACCATTCCTAAAACGCCTTGCCCTCCCCGTGCAGCCGTTGGCAGGCATCCGGCGCGCTAGTCCCATTGGACGATGTTCAAGCCCTCCGCTTCACGCATCTGTGAAGTCACGGCCACACGAAGGATGGCCAGGACCCGGAATGGCGACACGATGAAGGCAGTGCTTTGCAGAGAATTCGAACCACGCGGCAATCTGCGGCTGGAAGAGATTGCCACGCCCCGCATCGGGCGCGATCAGGTGTTGATCCGCGTCGAGGCCTGCGGCCTGAATTTCTTCGATGGCCTGATGGTCGAAGGCAAATACCAGACCAGGCCGGAACTTCCCTTCACGCCGGGCAGCGAGGTTGCCGGCATCGTGGTCGAAACGGGCGCGGATGTGACCAATATCCGTCCGGGAATGCGCGTTCTCGCATTCAACGGCACCGGCGGCTACGCCGAGGAAGCCGTGGCGCTGGCCGAACGCGTCTATGAAATTCCAGACTCGATGAGTTTCCAGGAAGCAGCAGGCTTCCTCATCACTTATGCGACCTCGCATCACGCCCTCAAGGATCGGGCGGGCATAAAGCCGGGCGAAACGCTTCTGGTCCTCGGTGCGGCCGGCGGCGTCGGCCTGACCGCGGTCGAGATCGGCAAGCAGTTGGGCGCAAAGGTCATCGCGGCCGCGTCGACCGAGGAGAAGCTCGAACTGTGCCGTGCCCATGGCGCGGACGAAACCATCAACTACACGACCGACGACCTGCGGCAACGGCTGAAAGAACTGACCGGCGGCAGGGGCATCGACGTGGTCTACGATCCCGTCGGCGGGCGACTGACCGAGCCCTCCGTGCGCTCGCTGGCCGTCAACGGCAGGCTTCTGGTGATCGGCTTTGCCGCCGGCGACATCCCAAGCATTCCACTCAACCTGCTGTTGCTCAAGCAGAGCTCGATGATCGGTGTGTTCTGGGGCAGCTTCGCCCGCGCCAATCCACAGCATCAGGCCGCCAACATGGCCGAACTGTTCTCCTGGTTCACGCAGGGGCAGCTCAAGCCTCACATCTCCGGCGCGTATCCGCTGGAACGCTTCGCTGAGGCGCTGGACGTGGTCATGGAGCGCGCGGCCAAAGGCAAGGTCGTCCTCAACATGGGCGGCAGCACCTCTTCCGTCTCTAGCAAGGTAGCAAATCAATGAACCAGGTCAGCGAGCAAACCGTTCATGTCGAAAGACATGGAGCCGTTCTGGTTACGGTCATCGACAACCCGCCAGTCAACGCGCTGTCGCATTCGGTGCGCGCGGGGCTGCTGGATGCGCTCGAACGCTTCGAGCAGGACGACGCCAGCAAGGCGATGGTGATCCTGTGCGCCGGGCGCACCTTCATCGCCGGCGCCGATATTCGCGAGTTCAACAAGCCGCCTCAGGAGCCCCGCCTTGGCACGCTCATCGACCGGCTCGATGCCTGCGCCAAACCCATCGTCGCCGCCATCCACGGCACCGCTTTGGGCGGCGGGCTGGAGGTAGGCCTTGCCTGCAGTTACCGCGTCGCGCTTGACAGCGCACGCTTCGGCCTGCCCGAAGTGAAGCTCGGACTGCTGCCCGGCTCGGGCGGCACGGTGCGGCTGCCGCGCCTTATCGGTGTCGAGCATGCCCTGACCATGATCAGCGAAGGCGGCCAGATCGGTTCGCAGGAGGCGCGTGAAAAGGGCCTCGTGGACACCGTCATATCGGGCGATCTCAAGGCCGAAGCCATCGCCTTCGCCCAGACGGTAATTGCCGAGGGCGCCAGGGTGCGCAGGACCAGCGACCTGCCGGTGCCGCCCTTCGATGCAGGCCTTCTTGCCACGAAGCGCACCGAACTGGCGAAGAGATACAAAGGCCGCCAGGCTCCTCAGATCGCCGTGGACCTGATCGAGAAGATGGCTTCCACTCCGTTCCGCGAGGCGGCGCAAGAGGAATACCGCGTCTGCAGAGAGCTTATCGGGTCGAACCAGTCGAAGGCGCTCCGGCATCTCTTCGCCGCCGAGCGCGAGGCCGCGAAGATCGACGGCGTGCCGGCGGACGTCAAACCGCGTGACATCAACAAGGTGGCTGTGGTGGGGCCCGGTGTCATGGGACGCGGCATCGCGATCTGCCTGCTGAATGCCGACCTTCCCACGACACTGATCGGCAGAACCGAAGAGAGTCTCGCAAAGGCGGTCGCCGCGATCCGCAAGACCTATGAGGGCAACGTCAAGCGCGGCACGCTCACGCCTGATGAAGTGGAAAGCCGCATGAGCCGGCTGTCGACAACCACAGGCTACGACGATCTGCGCGACATCGATCTCGTCATCGAAGCCGTCACGGAAGACCTGGAGGTCAAGAAGGCGGTCTTTGCGAAACTCGACGCCGCCCTGAACGAGCGGGCGATCGTCGCCACCAACACCTCCTTCCTGGACATCGAAGCGTTGGCGGATTCGGTGTCGAACCCCGAGAACGTGGCGGGGATGCATTTCTTCAATCCCGCCAACATCATGAAGCTCCTGGAGAATGTACGATCGAGCCGCACTGCGCCCGACGTGCTGGCGACCATCACGTCGTTGGGCAAGCGGATCGGCAAGGTTCCTGTGATGGTCGGGCGCTCGGAAGGCTTCGTGGCCAACCGCATGCTTTCCAAGCGCTCACGCGAAGCCCAGTTCCTGCTTGAAGACGGCGCGACCCCGCAGCAGGTCGACAAGGTGCTATCAGGTTTCGGCTTTCCCATAGGCCCCTTCGCGCTGGCGGACCTCGCCGGCATGGACGTGATGGCCGCAGCACGGGCCGCAAGATTTGCCCGGATGACGCCCCGTGAGCAGCAATGCGACATCGTCGACAAACTCGCCGCTGCCGGACGCCTCGGCCAGAAGAGCGGTGCCGGCTATTATCTCTATGGTGACGATCGCAAGCCGCAACCCGATCCCGCGGTCAACGAACTGCTGGCGCAACATCGCCAGGCGCGCGGTTTCAGCCACCGCGACGTGACGGATCAGGAGATATTGGAGCGCTGCCTTTATGCGATGATCAACGAGGCGGCGAAGATCCTGGAGGAAGGGGCCGCTGCCCGCCCCGGTGACATCGACGTCATATGGACCAACGGCTTCGGCTGGCCGACCCATCTCGGTGGCCCGATGTTCCATGCCGACCAGATCGGCCTGCCCAGGATCAAGGAAGCCCTCGACCGCTACAGCGCGCTGGTCGGCGAGGACTATTTCAAGCCTGCCGGGCTGATCGAACGGCTCGCAGCCGAGGATCGCGGTTTCTACGGCTAGGCAATCACCTCCCATACCTCAATTGCAACACGGATACTGAGCCAATGACAAAGGAAATGACCCTTAAATCTGTCGTCGCGGAATTGCGCGACGGCATGACCATCGGGATGGGCGGCTGGGGACCACGCCGCAAGCCAATGGCGCTTGTCCGCGAGATTCTGCGCTCCGATCTGAAGGACCTCACAATCGTCGCCTATGGCGGGCCGGAAATCGGCATGCTGTGTGCTGCCGGCAAGGTCAGGAAGCTGATCTACGGCTTCGTGTCCATGGATGTGATCCCGATCGAACCGTATTTCCGCAAGGCGCGCGAAGCCGGCGCCATCGATGTCGTCGAACTCGACGAAGGTCATCTGTTGCTCGGCCTGCGCGCGGCCGGGCACAATGTGCCCTTCATTCCGACGCGGGTCGGGTTGGGCTCCGCCGTCATGATCAACAATCCTCAGCTCAAGACCATCAGATCGCCCTATGAGGACGGCGAAGTTCTGGTGGCAATGCCGGCGATCAAGCTCGACGCGACCTTGCTTCACGTCAGCCGGGCCGACCGCAACGGCAATACGCTTACCTTCGGTCCCGATCCCTATTTCGATGACCTCTTCGCGCGCGCCGCGGGCAAGGTCTACGTCACAGCGGAAGAGGTGGTCGACAGCATCGCCTCCGACAACCCCGAAGACATGAAGGCCAACCTCGTCGAGCCTTATCTCGTCAAGGGCGTGGTCAACGCACCGCTGGGCGCACATCCCACGGCCTCGCACTATTCCTACGGATGGGATTTGCCGCATCTGAAGGCCTATGTGGCCTCCGCCGCAGAGGAAAATGGCTGGGCAGCCTATTTCGACAAGCATATCGCCGGAGGCGAGGAGAGCTACGCCGCAAGCGTTGGCGGCGAAGCCCAGATCCGCCAGTTGCCCCTCCCAACAATGTGATCGGAAACAACATGACCATTGCCAAGGATTTCACTCTCGCCGAACTGATCATCGTGGCGGCCGCCGAAGCATGGCGGGGCGACGGCGAGTTGTTCGTCACCGGTATCGGCCCTGTACCTCGCATCGCGGCAGGCCTTGCCAAGATGACCTTCGCTCCCGGAATTCAGCTCACCGACGGCGAGGCCTTTCTGGTGGAAACGCCCGTACCGCTTGGACCGCGCGGCGATTTCAAGCCCAGATACAGCGGCTGGATGCCCTACAGCCGTGTCTTCGACAGCGTCTGGTCAGGCCAGCGCCATGCCATGGTGACCCCCGTCCAGGTGGATCGTTACGGACAGGCCAATATCTCCGCGTTAGGTCCGGATTTCAGGAAGCCGAAGGTGCAGATGCTCGGCGTTCGCGGCTTTCCGGGCAACTCGATCTGCCACAAGAACTCGATGTTCCTGCCCAACCACAACAAGCGCACCTTCGTCGAAGGTGAGGTCGATGTGGTCGCAAGCGTCGGCTTCAATCCGAAGAATTGGCCGGAAGGCGTCAAGCCCGCTGCCGATCTTGGCCTGATCGTCACCGATCTGTGCGTCTTCGACTTCAACGGACCCGATCATGCCGCCCAGGTGCTGTCTCTGCATCCCGGCGTGACGTTCGAGCAGGTGCAGGAAGCAACCGGCTTCCCGCTGCTGCGCGCCGCCGGCATGAAGGTCACCGAAGCTCCCACCGAGGAGCAACTGGCGATCATTCGCACCCTCGATCCGCACGGAGTGCGTACAACGGTGCTCAAGGGCAATCCGCCCGGCATTCGCGCCGCGGCCTGACAAGCGTGGGGGCGCATCGCCCCCTTCCCCCCCAATCTTCGGTCAATGCGATGAATTTCGAATACAATCAGAAGACCAAGGACCTTCTCGCGCGGCTCAACGCGTTCATGGACAGCCACGTCTATCCGAATGAACGGCTCTACCACGAGCAGGTTTGCGCCGACCGGTGGGGCAATCCGCCGATCATCGACGAGCTGAAGGAAAAGGCGCGAGCGGCCGGTCTGTGGAATCTGTTCCTGCCGGATTCGGAGCATGGCGCGGGCCTCACCAATGTCGAGTACGCGCCGCTGTGCGAGGTGATGGGCCGCGCCCATTTCTCGCCGCAGATATTCAACTGCGCCGCCCCCGACACCGGCAACATCGAGACCATCGAGCGCTACGGTACGCAGGAGCAGAAGGCGCGCTGGCTTCCCGGCATGCTGGACGGCACGATCCGCTCCGCCTTTGCGATGACGGAACCGGAAGTGGCTTCCAGCGACGCCACCAATATCCGAAGTTCCATCGTGCGCGACGGCGACGACTATGTGATCAACGGCCACAAATGGTGGATCTCGGGTGTGGGCGATCCGCGCTGCGAACTGCTCATCTTCATGGGCAAGACCGACCCGCAAGCACCGAAACACAAACAACAATCCATGATCCTGGTGCCCCTGAAGACACCGGGCATAGAGGTCATCCGGCCGATGACCGTCTTCGGTTACGACGATGCACCGCACGGCCACATGGAAATCCGTTTCGAGAATGTGCGTGTACCTGCTTCCAGCATCCTGCTCGGCGAAGGGCGCGGCTTCGAGATCGCGCAGGGCCGTCTCGGTCCCGGCCGCATCCACCATTGCATGCGGCTGATCGGCCTAGCCGAACGCTGCCTTGAGCTGATGTGCCGGCGTGTCAGCAAGCGCGTCGCCTTCGGGCGGCCCATCGGCGAACAATCCGTCACGCTGGAGCGCATCGCCGAATCCCGCATCCTGATCGACCAGGCGCGCCTTCTGACGCTGAAAGCCGCCTATATGATGGATACTGTGGGCAACAAGGAAGCGCGCGCCGAGATCGCCATGATCAAGGTTGCCGCGCCCAACATGGCCTGCAAGGTGATCGACTGGGCAATCCAGGCACATGGCGCGGCGGGCGTCTCGCAGGATTTCGTGCTCGCCAACTATTATGCCCATGCGCGCAAGATTCGCTTTGCCGACGGCCCCGACGAGGTGCACCGCAACCAGATCGGCCGGCTGGAACTCGCCAAATACGCCGAGGCTACCTGACAGATGGAAGCGAGCCGTTTTGTCGGAACAGAACCGCTGCCGGCGGGCAGCCGCGTGGACCCGCAGAAACTGCAGCGATATCTGCGCGAGCATCTGCCCGACTGCCAGGGCGAAATGACGGTCGAGCGCTTTCGCGGCGGCCAGTCCAACCCGACCATGGTGCTTGCCTTCGACGGCAAGCGCAAGCTGGTGCTGCGCAAGAAGCCTGACGGCAAGCTCCTGCCATCGGCTCATGCGGTGGACCGCGAATACCGCGTCATCTGCGCCCTGCACGGTTCAGGCGTTCCGGTGGCGCGCGCCCGGCTGCTTTGCGATGACGCCGATATCGTCGGCGCCATGTTCTACATCATGGACTATGTCGAGGGCCGCTCATTGTGGGACCCCTCCTTACCCGGCATGACGGCCGCCGAACGTGCTGCGATCTATGGCGAGATGAACCGTGTGATCGCTGGCCTGCACGGGATCGATTGCGCCAGGGTTGGCCTGGAGGATTTCGGCAAGCCCAACGACTACGTGGCGCGTCAGGTCGCCCGCTGGACGAAGCAATATCGCGCTTCGGAAACCGAGATCATCGAGGCGATGGACAGGCTGATCGCCTGGCTGCCCGACAACATACCCGCCCAGCATCGCACCTCGCTCATCCATGGCGATTTCCGCATCGACAACATGATCTTCCACCCCACTCAGGCAAAAGTGCTGGCCGTGGTGGATTGGGAATTGTCGACGCTCGGCGATCCCATGGCGGATTTCGCCTACCACATGCTGACCTGGCATTTTCCGCAGCGATCCTACCGGGGGCTTGCCGATGTCGATCTGGCGGCGCTGGGGATACCACATGAGCCTGCCTATCGCGCGGCATACCTCGTCGCCAGCGGCCAGGAGAGTGTGAGCAACCGCGACTGGTACGCCTATCTTGCTTTCTGTCTGTTCCGTGTCGCCGCGATACGTCAGGGCATCATGAAGCGCGTGGTGGAAGGCACGGCCGCCAGCGCTCACGCACGCGAAGCCGGCGCGCTGGCCCGCCCGGTGGCGGAACTCGGCTGGCGTTACGCGCAAATGGCCATGAGGCAACAGGGATAGAGACAGGTATCCGTCACGAGGTCGCGCCGAAAGGCTGCGTGCCGGGGAACAGCAGATCGACGAAACGTTCGGCTGTCGGCTGCGGTTCGTGATTGGCAAGGCCCGGCCGCTCATTGGCCTCGATGAACACATAATCCTTCCGCTCGGGGTCGCGCACCATGAAGTCGATGCCGACTACGGGGATGTCGATCGCTTCGGCGGCGCGACAGGCTGCCTCCACCAGCTTCGGGTGCACCTTTGCGGTGACGTCATGAATGGTGCCGCCGGCGTGCAGGTTGGCAGCCCTGCGAACCACGATCTCGCGGCCGTCCTCAAGCACCGTGTCCAGGCCCAGTTCCTGCTCGGTGAGACAACGCCTGGTCTCGGCGTCGATCGGAATGCGGCTTTCCCCACCGGTCGCGGCGGCGCGACGACGCGATTGCACCTCGATGAGCTTTCGTACCGTGCTTTTGCCATCGCCGACGACACGGGGCGGCCGCCGCAGCGCCGCGGCGACCAGCTTTCGATCTATGACCACCAGCCGCAGGTCTTCTCCCTCGAAACACGCTTCCAGAAGCACGCGCTCGCACACGGTGCGCGCCTGCCTGATTGCCGCTTTCAGGTCTTTCATCGTCGTGATGCCGACCGAGATGCCGCGACCCTGCTCGCCACGGGCCGGCTTGACCACCAGCTTGCGGTGGCGTGCGAGAAATGCCTCCATCTCGGACTCCCCGGCTTCTGCTTCCATCTGCGCGGGGACCACGAGACCGGCTTCCGAGACGAAACGGCGTGTCGTCGCCTTGTCGTCGCAGATCGACATCGCAATGCTGGAGGTGAGTTCGGACAGGCTTTCGCGGCAATGTATCGATCTGCCGCCATGCGACAGGCGAAAGAAGCCGCCCGCCGCATCGGTTATCTCCACCTGGATGCCGCGCCGCAAGGCCTCGTCGACGATCAGCTTCGCATAAGGATTGAGCGCGCTGTAGGACTCGATCGGCAGGGCAAAGAACTTCTCGTTGATCGCGTTCTTGCGCTTCACCACGAAAAGCGGGACGCGGCGAAAGCCCAGCTTTTCATAGAGCTTGATCGCCTTGTCGTTGTCATGCATCACCGACAGGTCGACATAGCTCAGACCCCGCGCCTGGAAATGCTCGGCCAACTTGCGCACGAGCCGCTCGCCGATGCCCGGCTGGCGTGCCTGCGGATGAACCGCCAGGCACCAGAGGGAGGCACCACGCTCAGGATCATCGAACAGCCGCTGGTGATCGATGCCCGTTACCGTCCCGACGACCTGGCCGGTGACATCGTCCTGCGCGATAAAATAGGTAACTGCGCGATTGTCCCGTTCGGTCGAAAAGAAATCCGGCCGCACCTGCACCATCCCGCAAGCGCCATAGACGGCATTGATGCCTTCGACATCGGCCTCCGAAGCGAAACGACGAATGGTGATGCCGCGTGCGCGCCGATTGCTGCCCCGATAGGTGGCGAGATCCAGCCGGTATGTGTGCGAGGGATCGAGAAAGATCTCCTGTGGCGCCGAGGCCAGCAGCACATGAGGATCGCGCACGTAAAAGGCGATGTCGCGGCTGGCAGGCGCTTCCTCGCGGATTTCCGCCAGCAGCGCGGCGTTATCCCTGAATGTCTGCGCGAAAAGCAGCCGGCCCCAGCCGCAATCGAGCGCGACATTGCGATTTCCGGAAGCTCCGCCGGCTTTCCTGCGGCTAGGATAGGTGCCGGCATTGGACGTTTCGCGCAGGCGTGTCAGGCGATGCGAAACGGCCTTGGTATTTCGCGGCCGGGAATGAAGGGTGGCGACGTTTTCATGCTTCTTCATGTTACGCCTCCTGTGCCTGCAGCCACATTTCCAGAAGGCCTGCCTGCCACAACTCGGAACCGCGCAGGGGCGTGATGTGCTCGGAAGGGTTTGCAAACAGCCGCTCCAGGTAGTCCTGGCGGAAAAGCCCGCGTTCGCGCGCCGCGCGCGAGGAAAGCGCATCACGCAGCATGTCGAGATAAGGACCGGCAATGTATTTGAGTTGCGGAACCGGGAAGTAGCCCTTCTTGCGGTCGATCACGTCGGCCGGAACCACCCGTCGCGCCACATCCTTCAGGATGCCCTTGCCGCCGTCGCGCAGTTTTTCCTCCGGCGGAATGCGTGCTGCCAGTTCCACCAGTTCATGGTCGAGGAAGGGCACGCGCGCCTCCAGCCCCCAGGCCATGGTCATGTTGTCGACGCGCTTCACCGGGTCATCGACCAGCATCACATTGCTGTCGAGCCGCAGCGCGCGGTCCACCGGCGTATCGGCGCCGTCGCGCAGCAGATGCTCCCGCAGCAGGTCGCCGCTGGGGTCGCGCTCCGGCATCCAGTCGGGCGCGAGTTGCGTTCGCAGCATTTCGTGCGAGCGATCCCGGAAAGCCTTGCCATAGTCTTCCACCACATCGTTGGACTCTGCCAGCGGCGGATACCAGTGATAGCCGCCGAACACCTCGTCGGCCCCCTGCCCGGACTGCACCACCTTGATATGCTTCGATACTTCCTTCGACAGCAGGTAGAAGCCGACATTGTCGTAAGAGACCATCGGCTCGGACATCGCCGCGATGGTTCCCGGCAGAGCGCCCATCAATTGATCGGAAGGCACGAAAATCTTGCGATGGTCGGTGCCGAAATGACTGGCGATAAGGTCGGAATAGACGAATTCGTCTCCCTTTTCGCCGTTCGCTTCCTCGAAGCCAACCGAAAAGCTCATCAGGTCGCGTTGCCCCGCTTCCGCGAGCAACCCGACGATGAGGCTGGAATCGACACCGCCGGAAAGCAGCACGCCGACCGGAACGTCGGCGATCATGCGACGCTTCACGGCAAGCCGCAGTGCCGAAAGCAGGCGTTCGGCCCATTCCTCGCGACTGATCGCGCCGTCGCCGGGACCGCGCGCATAGGCGGGGTCCCAATAAAGGCGGTCCTCGAAGCGACCATCAGCCTCGTAGATGCGAATCGTTGCCGCGGGCAGTTTGCGCACGCCGTTGAAGATGGTGCGCGGAGGCGGCACCACGGCGTGGAAGCTCATGTAATTGTGCAAGGCGCTGCGGTCGATCGAGGTGTCGACGCCACCGGCCCTGGCCAGCGCCGGCAGTGACGACGCGAAGCGCAACGCACCGTCGACCTGCGCCAGATAAAGCGGCTTGATGCCGAAGCGGTCACGCACCATTGCCAGGCGGCCGCTGTCGCGCTCATGGATGGCAAATGCGAACATGCCGTGGAAACGCGAGATGCAATCCTCGCCCCAGGCATGCCACGCCTTGAGGATCACCTCGGTGTCGCCATCCGAGAAGAAACGGTAACCTTTTTCCTGAAGTTCGGCGCGCAACTCACGGAAATTGTAGATACAACCGTTAAAGACGACCGACAGGCCGAGGTCGGCGTCGATCATGGGTTGCTGCGATTTTTCGGAGAGGTCGAGAATTCTCAATCGTCGATGACCGAAACCGACATTGCCGCGTATAACAATACCGGATGCATCCGGGCCGCGCGGGGCAAGAACGTCGGCCATGGTTGAGATTGCCAGAACGGACGGCGTACCGCCGTCGAACCTGACTTCACCGCAAATTCCACACATGAATAAGGTCGGGACCTCCATTGTTCACTGACATAAAAAACGTCAGTCCATGGTACCGCCATGGGCTGACGTCGCTCGAACGCTAACGGGGAACGGCACAGATGGTTCCGGTCAGAAACCGTCATCCACTCGCCTCCCGTTCGATAATCTCGGCGGCCTTGGCGATCATGTAGCATTCCGCCGCCACCATGTGGTCGCTGGTGATGCGGCGCGCGTCATCGCTGCGACCATCCTTCAGGGCGGCCATCAGCCGATGCTGGAACAGCAGCCCCTCTTCACGTGAGGCAGGCGCCGGATCGGCATAAATCTGCCGCGCCAGCGGCAGTTCCCGCAAAAGATTCTGCATCAGTCCACACAGAAACCCCAGAAGCGGGCTGGGGCTGAGTTCGGCCAACAGCGAATGAAAATCCAGCTCCGCGATGCGCTGATGATATTGTTCGTCGAGATCGGCGGGTGGGTGGTCGTAGATGCGGATAGTTCGTTCCAGCCGCGCGAGATCATCGGCTTCGACATTGCCCGCCAGCAGCGCCGCCAGTTCCGGCTCCAGCATCTTGCGTATCGCATAGATGTCGGGAAGGCTCGGCTGATCGAAGAAAAAGTAGTTGCCCAGCAACTCCATCGCATGTCGGGCTGACGGTTGTGCCACGAATGCCCCACCGCCCGGACCGCTGCGGGTATAGACCAGGCCTTGCGTCTCGAGTGCCTTCATGGCTTCTCGTACGGTGCCCTTGGCGGCCTTGAACCGGTCAATCAGTTCCTTTTCCTGTGGCAGGCGATCGCCCGGCACCAGCGCGTTCGCGCGAATGGTATCCTTGATGCGATCGGCGATCGCCTCTGGCCGACGGCGGCTTCGTTCGACCGGAACGAAGAAACGTCCCTGTTCTTCAACTTTCTGTCTGGGTTTTTGGCTGGTTGAAACCATTGCCGTGTCACTCTTTCCTGATGCGGGGCGCGCTTGCGAGAAGCTTTCGTGTATAGTCGTGCTGCGGGTCGGCAAACAGCCGCCCGGCGGGCGCCTCCTCCACGATATCTCCGAAATGCATGACGGCCACGCGATCGGAGATGGCCTCGACCACGGCAAGGTCATGACTGATGACCAGATAGGACAACGCGAACCTGCGCTTGAGGTCTCGCAGCAGGAGCAGCACCTGTGCCTGCACCGAAACATCCAGCGCGCTTACCGGCTCGTCGAGCACCATGATCTCCGCTTCGGCAGCGAGCGCGCGCGCAATGGCAATGCGCTGGGCCTGACCACCGGAAAATTCGTGCGGATAGCGTGAAAGCGTATCGCCCGGCATTTGCACGGCATCGAGCAGTTCCTGGATACGCTCCCGGCGTCCGGAATGGTCGTATCTGCACAAAATCTGCAACGGGGCATCCAATATCTGGCCGATGGATTTGCGTGGATTGAGCGAAGCGACGGGGTCCTGAAAGACATACTGGATCATCCTGCCGAAGGCGCGCGGTCCTTCGCGACGCATTTCCATGGCATCGCGCCCGCCGATGCGTATCCTGCCCGAAGTCGGTTCCTCCAGTCCCACGAGCATCCGTGCAAGCGTGCTCTTGCCTGAGCCGCTCTCGCCCACGACGGCAAGCGTTTCACCGCGACGCAGTTCCAGCGATACGTCCTTCACAGCCCGTATCTCATGCCGAGTGCGGCCAAGAAGGGTGCGCCTCCCACCAAACGTCTTGCTGAGACCTTGCGTCCTGATTGCCGCTTCGCTCACGTCTGCGCCTCCGCCTTTGGCTGCTTGAACAGGTGCTCGATGCGGTCGAGGAAGGTGTCGCCCAGACCGAGTTCCGGCACACAGGCGATAAGCCGCCTGGTGTAGGCATGCTGCGGACTGGCCAGCACCTTGCCGGTCGGGCCGGTTTCCACGATCTCGCCATCGCGCATGACGGCAACCCGGTCGCAGATTTCCGCAACCACGCCGAAATCATGCGTGATGAACAGCAGCGCCAGGTTGCGCTCGCGCTGCAGGTCACGCAGCAATTCGAGAATGCGCGCCTGCACCGTAACGTCCAGCGCCGTCGTCGGTTCATCCGCAATGATGATGTCAGGATCGTTGGCCAGCGCCATGGCGATGCCGACCCGCTGCCGCTGACCGCCTGAAAGCTGGTGCGGATAGTGGGCCGCGCGGTCGCGCGCATCGGGTATGCCGACCTTTTCAAGCAGCGCCACCGCCTTTTCGCGCCGCTCGCCGCGCCCCATCCGCTGATGCGCCCCGATCGCCTCCTCAACCTGCCGTCCGATCGGGTACATCGGGTGCAGGCTGGTCAGCGGATCCTGGAAGATATAGGCAACGCGGCTGCCTCGGCTGGCGATCAGCCTGGTCTGCGACATGGCCAGCACGTCCTCGTCGCCGAGATAGATAGCGCCGTCGCGGATAAATCCAGGCGGTGAAGCGACAAGCCCCATGACCGAAAGCGCCGTCACGCTCTTGCCCGACCCGCTCTCGCCAATCAGTCCCAGGCATTCGCCGGGCGCCAGGTCGAGCGACACGCTCCTGACCGCGGGCACGAAGCCACCTGCACTGAGGAAGCCGGTTTCCAGATTCCGGATGGAAAGCGCCGAACCCCGCGCACCCGGCTCAAACGAGCCGCGATCCGCTGCGATGTCCGTTACCGGTCCCGGCCGCGCCAGCGCCCCGGAGCGCAGTCGGGGATCGAGCACATCGCGTATGCCGTCGCCAAGCACATTCAGGCTGATGACCAGCAGGAAGATCATCAGCCCCGGAACAATCGAGACATGCGGCGCCGTGAAAAGCTGCGCCCTGCCCTCACCCAGCATGGAGCCCAGGTCGGCCTGCGGCGGTTGCGCGCCGAGCCCGAGAAAACTTAAGCCCGCGGTTTCGAGGATCATCCAGCCGGCGGTGGTCGACATGGTAATCACGATCACCGGCAGGACATTGGGCAACACCTCCGTGGCCAGCACGGCAAGGTGCCCCTTGCCGGACAGTCTGGCCGCGTCCACGAATTCGCGGCGCGCCAGCCCCAGCGTGACGCCGCGCACATTGCGGGCAAAGAAGGGAATGTTTACGACAGCAATGGCATAGAGCGCATTCATCAACCCCGGCCCCAGTGCCGCGACGATGGCCAACGCCAGCAGGATGTAGGGAAACGCCATCAGCATATCGATGCCGCGCATCATGAGATTATCGGTTCGCCCGCCTGCATAGCCTGCGACGAGGCCGATTGCCGAGCCGATCACGGCGGCAATCAGCGTTGCAGCGAAACCAACGGCAACGGAGACGCGCGCGCCCCATAGCAAGCGGCTCAACATGTCCCGGCCAAGCTGGTCCGTGCCGAGCGGATGCCCGGCCGCCAGCACCGGCTTCAGGCGATCTGCCGGAGCGGTCACATCGGGATCTGCCAGTGGAAGCACAGGCACGAGAAGCATGGCCATGCCGATCAGTACCAGCGCAACAAGGCCGGCGGCCGCAAGGCGATTGTTCATCAGCAGTCGCCACGAGGAGAGGCGCGCGGATATACCGGCCGGCTCGACCTGGAGTTCCACCGGAACACTCATGTGCGGATCCTCGGATCGAGCATGGTCTGGACGATGTCGGCCAGAAGATTGAACAGGACATAGCTTGCCGCCACCACAAGCACGCCCCCCTGTACAAGCAATATGTCCCGCGTCGAGATCGCCTTGACCAGCATGGCACCAATGCCGGGCCACTGGAACACCGTCTCGATATAGACGGCGCCGCCCAGCACGAAACCTGCCTGAATGCCGATCACCGGAATGACGGAGACCAAGGCAGCACGGAAGGCATGGCGGTAGACGACGCGCCGCTCCGACAGACCCTTGGACCGCGCGGTGCGGATATAATCCTGTCGCAGCACTTCCAGCATTGCGCTACGTGTCAGCCGCGCGATAACGCCGGCCGCCACGACCGCCAGCGTCGCCGCCGGCAGGATCAGATGGACGAGCAGATCCTTGAGGTCGCCGCCGCCATAGACGGCGTACATTCCCGAGGCGGGCAGCACGCGCCAATGCACCGCGAACAGATAGATCAGCAACAGGCCTAGCCAGAAGGACGGGATTGAAATACCCGCCAGCACGAGAAAGGTGATCGTACGATCCACCCAGCCGAATTGCCGGACGGCAGAGACCACGCCGGCCAGCAGTCCGAAGATCGAACACAGCACAAGCGCGACCCCGGCCAGCACCAATGTGGCCTGGAACCGCTCCAGCACCTCGTCCAGCACCGGCCGGTTAAGCGCGAAGGAGCGGCCGAAGTCTCCGTGCAGGACATTGCCGATCCAGATGAAATATTGCTCGACCAGCGGCTTGTCGAGGCCGAGATCGCGGTTGATCCGGGCAACGTTTTCCGGCGTCGCATAGGAGCCGAGAATGGCTGTTGCCGTATCGCCGGGAATTGCCGCCATCACCAGAAAGACGATCACCGACAACCCGAACAGAACCGGCACCACGGCAAATAGCCGCTTGAGCACGTAGGCGAGCAAGAATTTCCTCCCCGGCCTTGCCTTACTGCTTGGTCACTCTGTGCAATTGCAACAGGAACGATGGCTGCAGCTTGAACCCCTGCACGGCGGCTGTCGTCACAGCGTTCTGCTTCCAGTTCGCCACAAACAGCCATGGCGCATCGTCATGAACGATTTTCTGTATCTGGCCATAGAGCTTGCCGCGTTCGGCCTGATCGGTCGAGGTCCGTGCCTTTTCCAGCAATTCGTCCACCTGCGGGTTGGAATAGTAGCCAGAGTTGAAACCGCCCATATCGGGCATCGCATCGCTGCGCAGCGTCAGATAAGGAACGGTGTCCGGATCGTTCGTCATCCACGCCATCTCGGCCATGTCCGCCTTGGCCTCCAGACCGGGATTGACCCTCCCGAGGAAGGTGTTCCACTCATAGGTTTCGATCTTCACCTTGAAACCGACTGCCTGAAGATCAGCCTGGATGGCAGCGCCCATGGTGATCGGGTCAAGCATGCCGGAACCTCCCTCGGTGACGTAGAAAGTCAGCTCGGAATTTTCCACACCGGCCTCGGCAAGCAGCGATTTGGCCTTGTCGGGATCATAGGGATAGGGGTCAGCCGTCTCTTCAACCCAGTTGAAGGCTGGCGGAACCGGGCCGGCGGCCACAGTCGCGGCTCCCTGCAAGATGTCGTTGACCAGCGTTTCCTTGTTGACCGCGTAATTGGCGGCCTGCCGAACCTTCTTGTCCTTGAAGGGGCCGGTTCTGGCGTTGAGGATCGCGAACCAGACATGCGGTCCCGCCTGCTCGGCGACGGCGAAATTCTGATCCTGCCTGAAGGTTGCCAGATTGTCCGGCGGCACCTCGACCATGACGTCGATGCCGCCAGCCATCATCTCGGCGACACGCGTATTGGCATCGGCGATCGGCCGGAACACGATGGCTTCCAGTGCCGGCGCGCCGCCCCAATAGTCGGCATTGCGCTCGACGTCGACGCGCTGATTGGACTGCCATTCCGCAAACTTGAACGGCCCGGTGCCCGAAGGATGGCGACCATACTCCTTCCCGTATTTCTCGACCGCGGCCGGTGAGACGATCAGGCCTGTCGGATAGGCCAGATTGGACAGAAATGGCGCGAAAGGCTCTTTCAGCTTGAATTCGACGGTGTGGTCGTCGGGCGCGTTCACCGCGTCGATGGAAGAAAAATTGAAGGAAAGCGGAAACGGGCCGGTATTGTAATAGGGATGGTCTTCCTTGAGCATGCGCTCGAAATTGAACTTCACCGCCTGCGCATTGAAATCCGAGCCGTCGTGGAATTTCACGCCTTGCCGCAGCTTGAAGGTGTAGGTCTTTCCGTCCTCCGAAACCGTCCAGCTCTCGGCCAGTGCCGGCTCCACTTCAAGCGTTCCGTCCTTGTAGCGCACCAGCCCGTCATAGACGTTGACCAGAATACGGAAATCGTTGGTCGCGGTGACGGTGTGCGGGTCGAGAGACTGCGGCTCGGCGATCTGCCCGACGATCAGGACATTTGGCGGTGTCTGCGCGAAAACCGGCGTAATGGCCGCGCTCAGCGTTAAAATGGCTGCGGCGACGACGCTCCGAAATATCCACTTCATGGGCAGGACTTCCTTTCGGCTGGCTGCATTCCACATTAATTTATATGGATAAAATACATATGATCAACTAATTATCATTATTAATTTGGGAGGCGTGCATCATCCCCGCCGTCCGGCACGGCGTCCGAAGCGCGCATTCGTGGAGAATTTCTACCGCCCGCTCAGTCCTCGTCGGGCGTCAGGTCCTGCTCGGCTTGCGACATTTTCTGGTGGGTGAACCCCTTCAGCCCCTCCGCCGTTTCGGTCGCGTCACGCTCGATCTGCACTTCGCTGGCCGCATAGTGGACCAGCAATCTGGCGATGGAGATGAGGGCGTTGAGGTGGATGCGCTCATAGCCGTGGGATGCATCGACGCCGAAGGCCAGCAGTGCGGTGCGCACATCGTGACCCGCCTCGATGGCCGAGGCGGCGTCGGAACGGTAGAAGCGGAAGACATCCTTCTGCACCGGAATGTCATGCTCGCCGCACAGTTCGAACAGCTTTTTGCTCAGATGGTAGTCGAACGGGCCGGTCTGATCGGCCATGGCAAGCGTCACGCCGAACTCGGAGGAATTCTGGCCGGGCGCTGTCGTGCCGTTGTCGACGGCGACCAGCGAGGCAATATCGGCGACCAGCGCCGCCGAAGCGCCGACCCCGACCTCTTCGCCGATCGTGAAAATCCAGTAGGTGTCGACCTGCGTTTGAACGTCCAGCCGCTGCATCGCTTCCAGCGCGGCAAGCATGGTCGCCACGCCGGCCTTGTCGTCCAGGTGGCGCGAGACGATGAAGCCATTGTCGAGAAACTCCGGCGCGGGATCGACGGCGACGATGTCTCCGACATCGATGCCGAGCTGGACGAGGTCGTCGCGGTCACGGGCCAGGGCGTCGACCCGCATTTCGACATGGGGCCAGCCGGTCGGCTGGGTATCTACTTCTTCGTTATAGGTATGGCCCGAGGCCTTGAGCGGCAGGATCGAGCCGCGATAGGTGCCCTTCGACGAAAAGACCGAGACACGCGCACCCTCGGCAAAGCGCGCCGACCAGTGGCCGATGGACACGAGTTCCAGCCGTCCATTCGGTTTCAGGAGCTTCACCTGCGCGCCGAGCGTGTCGAGATGCGAGACGATGCCGCGCGCCGGCCGCCTCGCATTTCCCGGTCGCCTCGCGCGAATGGCGCCGCGCCGGGTGAGCACGACCTCCAGTCCCAGCCGCTGCAGTTCGCGCGCCGTATAGCGCACCGTTTCGTCGGTAAACCCCGTCGGACTGGGAATGGCGAGAAGCGCCTTGAGGCGGGCAACAAGGTAATCGGCGTCGATCTGGATAGCGAATTCCATCAGATAGTGATGACAAAACACCCGGATTCAGTCAAATCCGGCACGTGGATTGGTGAATCCGGAACCGAAATTGAGTAAATCGCGACCCGGATTCCACACTATCCGCGACTGCACGCGGTCAGGTCTTGCCAGGACCGCGGCGCAAATTCTCAGCCGGTCTCGACCGCGATTACGGCAGCACAATCGCCCGCCTTGACCAGGCCCGGAAAATGCCGGGCCGCCAGAAGCCCGGACATCTTCGCCCTGATCTCCTGCGGTGCCTGTCCCGTCCGGCCGGTCGGATAGATGCGGGCCACGACCGCCCCCGCCTCTATCTTCTCGCCGAGGTCAACCATGGTTTCGATCATGCCGTCCTCTTCGGCAAAGGAGAAGCAGTCGCCAGAGGGCATGTCGAGCCAGCGGGTTCGGTCCTTCTCGACCGCACCATCTACGATGCCGGCATGGCGCAGCACGTTCATGATGCCGCGCCGTGCGATGCGCACCGTCCCGGCGCGTGAGGTGCCGCCGCCGCCAAGCTCGGTGGTGACGAAGACCTTGCCCATCTCCTCTGCCGCCGTGTCATACATGCCGACCGCATCGATCTCCAGCATCCTGACCGAATAGGGCGCGGAAAACGCCTCCACCGCCGCGAAGGCCTTCGTCTCCTGATCCTTGTCGGACAGGATATGGGTTGCGCAGAACGGCACGAAATCCAGTGTGCGGCCGCCGGAATGGAAATCGAAGACGATGTCGGCGCGGGGAAGCAGCTCCCTCTGGAAATAGTCGGCGATCTTTTCCGTCACCGTACCGTCCGGACGGCCGGGGAAGGTGCGGTTCATGTTGCCCTTGTCGATGGGCGAGGTGCGCGTACCGGCGCGAAAGGCCGGATAGTTCATCGCCGGCACGATGATGACCGTGCCGGAAACATTTTTGGGATCGAGCGTGCGGGCAAGTTCGTAGAGCGCCAGCGGTCCTTCATACTCGTCGCCATGATTGGCTCCGGTGAGCAGCGCCGTCGATCCCTCGCCGTTTCGGACGACGCAGATCGGGATCATCACCGAACCCCAGGCGGAATCGTCGCGGCTATAGGGCAGGCGCAGGAACCCGTGCTGCACCCCGTCCCGGTCGAAATCGACCGTAGGGGAAATGGGGGAAGGTCTCGGCATGGCCGGCTAGTCCTTCACCACCAGCTTGCGCGGCACATCGGCCAGGCATTCGACGCCGGTTTCGGTGATGAGAATGGATTCGGTGATCTCCAGCCCCATCGTCTCCAGCCAGAGGCCGGTCATGAAATGAAAGGTCATACCGGGCTTGAGTTCCGTGCGGTCGCCCGGCCGCAGGCTCATGGTGCGCTCGCCCCAGTCCGGCGGATAGGAAAGCCCGATCGGATAGCCTGTGCGGTTGTCCTTGACGATGCCGTATTTCTTCAGCACCGCGAAGAAGGCATTGGCGATGTCTTCGCATGTGTTGCCGGGCCTGGCCGCCGCCAGCCCCGCCTCCATGCCTTCCAGCGTCGCCTTCTCGGCATCGAGGAAGGCTTGCGTGGGTTTGCCGAGAAATACCGTCCGCGAAAGAGGACAGTGGTAGCGGTTGTAACAGCCGGCGATCTCGAAGAAGGTGCCCTCGCCCGCTTTCATCGGCTTGTCGTCCCAGGTGAGATGAGGTGCCGAGGCATCCGCGCCCGAGGGCAGCAGCGGCACGATGGCCGGATAATCGCCGCCGATCTTGCCGTCGGGACCGTCCACGCCGCGCGTGCCGGCGTCGTAGATCTCGGCCACGAGATCGCATTTGCGCATGCCGACCTCGATCCTGTCGACGATGCGGGCATGCATCGCCTCCACGATGCGTGCGGCTTTCTTCATGTAGTCGATCTCGGTGGGGCTCTTCACCGCACGCTGCCAGTTGACCAGCGCGGTCGCATCCACGAAGCGGGCGTTGGGCAGGTGCTGCTGCAGCGAAGCGAAAGCCTTGGCCGAAAACCAGTAATTGTCCATCTCGACGCCGATGCGCTTGTTCGCCCATCCGCGCTCGGTCAGCACCTGAGACAGGAAATCCATCGGATGGCGTTCGGTCGACTGCACATAGTGGTCGGCATAGCCGATGATGTTGTCGTGGCCGAGATAGGCGGTGCGCTTCGCACCGTTGGCGTCCTGCCCGCGACCATACCAGACCGGCTCGCCCTGCGGCGGCACGATGACGGCCTGATGCACATAGAACGACCAGCCATCATAGCCGGTTAACCAGGCCATGTTGGACGGATCGGAGCAGATCAGCAGATCGATGCCCCTTGCATCCATCGCTCGCCGCGTCTTGGCGAGGCGGTCCGCATATTCCTCGCGGGTGAATTTCAGGTTGGGCTGCATCTTCCGGTTTCCTCGTTATGGCCCCTCGGGCCGGCATCAGCTCTCGAAAATCGTCCCCGCTCCTGCCGCCCTTGCGCGGTCGCGCGCCAGCGTGGCTATGGCCGTGTCCTGCACACCGGTTCCGGTAAGATCGGCCAGCGTGATGTCGCTCGCCGCGCGCCGTCCCGGCCGCTGGCCGGCGACGATCTGGCCAAGCTCGGCAACTCCCGCGTCCGCTGCCATCACGCCCGCCTCGATGGCATGGTGCAGCTCGCCGAGCCGCCGCGCCTGCCGGGCGCTGTCGGCGACATAGAGATCGGCCATGCGGATGATCGCGGGCGCGATCTCGTTCTTGTGCTCGGCGTCCGATCCCATAGCGGTGATGTGCTGGCCGGGCGAGACAAACCCCGCATGGATCAGCGGCTCCGTCGAAGGCGTCGTGGTCACGATCACGTCGGCGCCGGCAGCGGCCCTTGTCGCATCGGGCTCGACGCGCACGTCGATGCCCAGCCTTTCGCGCAACTCGCCTGCCGCGACCTCCGCCCTGGCGCGGTCGCGTGCCCAGATGCGCGCCTGCGCGATCGGCCGCACCAGCTTCAGCGCCTCCAGTTGCAGCTTCGCCTGCATGCCCGCGCCGAAGATGGCGGCGACAGCGGCGTCCTCGCGCGCCAGATGTTTTGCCGCCACCGCCCCTGCGGCGGCGGTGCGGATATCGGTCAGATAGCCATTGTCGATCAGCAGCGCCTCGGTGAGGCCGGTGGTGGCGGAAAGCAACACCATCAGCCCGTTGGTGCTCGGCAGGCCGAGTTTCGGGTTGTCGAAGAAGCCGGGGCTGATCTTGATGGCAAAGCCGTCGATACCCGGCACATAGGCGGTCTTCACGTCCACCTCGCCGCGATGTTCGGGAATGTCGAGCCGCAGGATCGGCGGCATCGCCACCTTCTGCGTGGCGAGCGCGCGAAAGGCATTTTCCACGCAGGCAACGGCATCGAGATCGAGCTTCACGACGCGTCGCAAATCCGCCTCGGTGAGGATGGTCATGGACCTCATGTCGCACGCTCCCGGTTTTCACAAATGACGTCGAGATGCCGGTCCATATCGATGTTGCGGCCGGAGAGCACCAGAACAACCGGCCCATCCACCTTGACCTTGCCTGCCAGAAGGGCCGCGATGCCGACCGCCCCCGCCCCCTCGACGATCTCGCGCTCGTGACGATAGGCGTGAGCAATACCGGCGGCGATCTCGTCTTCCGAAAGCAGCACCACATCGTTGAGAAGGTCGCGGCACATGGCGAAAGTCCACCGGTTGTCGAGGCCGATGCCGCCACCCAGCGAATCCGCCAATGTCGGCATCTCCTCCACCTGCACCGGCCTGCCGGTATCGAGGCTGGCCTTCATGGCTGCTCCCCGCTCCATCGAGACGCCGATGATCCTGGCGGCCGGCTTCATGCTCTTGACCGCCGCTGCGATGCCGGATGCCAGCCCGCCACCGGAAAGCTGCACCAGCACTGTCGCCACCTCCGGCACAGCTTCCACGATCTCCAGCCCGAGCGTGCCCTGCCCCGCGATGACGGCCGGGTGATCGAATGGCGGCACCATGACCAGCCCCTCCAGCGCCACCAGCCTGTCCACTTCAGCCTGCGCGTCATCCTGACTGCTCCCGACGATGCGGATATCCGCGCCGAGGCGACGGATTTCCTCCACCTTGTTGGCCGGCACCAGTCTCGACATGCAGATGACGGCGCGCATGCCCTCCAGCTTCGCCGCATAGGCGAGCGCCCGGCCGTGATTGCCGGTGGACGCCGCGACCACGCCGCGCGCCTTTTCCTCCCCACTTAGCGAGGCGATTGCATTGGACGCGCCGCGCAGCTTGAAGCTGCCGGTTGTCTGGCGATGTTCCAGCTTGAGATGAACGGGCCAGCCCACCCGCTCCGTCAATGTGGCCGATCGGATAACCTGCGTCGGTACGATCTTGCCGGCGATGCGGGCCCGCGCGGCACGGATATCGGAGAGAGAGATCATCCGTCACCACCCCACTTTTCGGCCAATGCGCGGGAGCATATTCCCACCACCTCGTGGTGAGAGTTCAGGGATGGGGGCAATCTTACGGCGGGAAGAGTACTGCATGGCCTGTCAATCAATCGGACGGCAAGGCGAGCGTCATCAGCCGACCCCATTGCGGGTGGCTTGTGTCGTCTCCGCAAAGCCGCAGGCAGTTCCATGCCGTCGCCTGGTTGGACGTGACGACCGGGCGACCGGTGGCCTCCTCGATTGCCGCGGCGGCGAGCGCGGCGCGCAGGGCCGTGCAGGACACGAACAGCGCTTCGGCATCCGGGTGCATCGCCTGTCGCGCCAGTTCGACCAGCGACGCCGGCGGAATGCGCGCCATTTCGCGGTCGTCGTCGAAGCCGAGGCAGGTGAAGGACATGATGTCGAAGCCGTGCCGGGCAAAATAGTCGGCCATCGGCCGGCTGGTTTCGACCGTATAGGGCGTCACCACGCTGATCCGGCTGACGCCGAATGCCCGCAGTCCGCGCATGGCGGCTTGCGGTGGTGTCACGACAGGCACAGCCGGTTTTGCTTTCCGGATCGCAGCCTCGATCTCGGCGTCGCCGATCACAACGGAGGCCGAGGTGCAGGAATAGCAGATGGCGTCGAGCTTCTCGTCGGGCAGGATCAGCGCCGCACCTTCGGTCAGCGCCGGCTGCATCCTGCGCAAATTCTCCGGCGTTGTCGGATTGGCATAGGCGATGCGCGCGACATGGACCCCGATGCGCTCGCTTGCCACCATGCGGCGGTAATCCGGCTCGGTGGTGTGGTCGGTGGCGAGCACGACGAGGCCGACGCGCTTTTCCAGCGGACGCGGATCGAGCGTGGGGCGCGCCGGATGCTGACGAATTTCGGGCGTGTCCATGATCATCCCTCCACCTTGCCGTAGCGGCGTTCCAGCCAGCGCAGCAGCACCACCGAGCACAGGCTGATGACGAGAAAGAAGGCGCCCACCAGGGTCATCGGCTCGACATAGCGGTAGTAGGTATTGGCCACGCTCTTGGCCTGGTTCATCAGCTCCAGCACGGTGATGGCCGAGAGCAGCGGCGTTTCCTTGAACATGGCGATGAAGTAATTGGCCAGCGCCGGGATCATCGGCGGGATCGCCTGCGGAAGAATGATGTGCGTCCAGGTCTGGCGCGCGGTGAGGTTGCAGGCCTTGGCTGCCTCCCACTGCCCGCGCGCCACATTGTCGATGCCTGCGCGGTAGACCTCGGCGGTATAGGTGCCGTAGTGCAGGCCAAGACCGATCACGCCCGCCACCAGCGGCGGCAGCAGGATGCCGATGTCGGGCAGCACGTAGAAGATGAAATAGAGCTGGACCAGAAGCGGCGTTCCGCGAATGAATTCGGCGAGGAAGCCGACCGTGCGCGACACGGCGCGGTTTGGCGAGCGCCGCAACAGCGCGATGGCAAGCCCCACCACAGCCGCGAGTATCGAGCCGAGTATGGTTGCCAGAATGGTGATCTTCACGCCCTCGAGGAGGGTCGGCATGATCTGGCGAACGAAATCCCAATCCCATTCCATCAGACGCGCACTCCGTCGAGGCCGCGCGACAGGCGCCGCTCCAGGCTGCGCACGCCCCAGGAGATGAGCACCGCGAGCACGAAATAGATGACCAGGATGGTGGCGAAGGGCACCAGCGTGCTGCCGGTCTGGGCGCGCACCACCTGCGCCTGGAAAGTAAGGTCCGCCAGCGAGATCAGCGAGACGACCGACGTGGCCTTCAGGAGTTCGATGGCGTTGTTGCCGAAGGTCGGCAGCATGACCAGAAAGGCCTGCGGCAGGATGACATGGCGCATGCCCTGCCCGCGGCTGAGGTTCAGCGCGACGCAGGCTTCATACTGTTCCTTGCCGATGGACTGCACCGCGCCGCGCACCACCTCCGCGCCATAGGCACCCACATTCAGGCCGAGCGCCAGGACGCCCGCCTGCAGCGGGGTCAGTTCGAGCCCGATGAACGGCAGCACGAAATAGGCCCAGAAGAGCTGGACGAAGATCGAGGTGCCGCGGAAGAATTCTATATAGGTGGTGGCCAGCGCGCGGATGGCAAAGACGCGCGACAACCGCCCGAGCCCGGCCAGCAAGGCCATGACGAGCGCCAGCGCCGATCCCATCAGCGTCAGCTCGATGGTGACCACCGCGCCCTGCAGGATCAGGCCGAGATATCCGGACCAGTCGATCATTGAGCCCTGTCGCGTTCGATTTGCGAATGCCCCTCACCCGCCCGGCGCCGCGCCCGCGCGACCTCTCCCCCGGAAAGGGGAGAGGAGATAACCGGCGCCGGCGTTCGGCCGTGAAGCGGCCGGATGAGGGTCGGATTTACTGTGCCGCGCACTGTTTCTCGCGGGTCGTCGAGATCGCGGCGGCGGCCGAGAAGCCGTAGGGCTCGATGATCTTGGCGAACTCTCCCGACTTCTTCATCTTCGCCAGTTCCACGTCGAACGCGTCGCGCAGGGCCGTGTCCTTCTTGTTGAAGGCCGCACCGTCACAGTAGACGGGCGCGCCCTGCACCGGCGCGATGACTTCGAGATTCGGATCGTTGGCCTTTTTCATCAGGTCGCTGATGGAAAGCACCGGCAGCGAATAGGCATCGATCCGCCCGTCCTGAACCATCTTGAGGCCGCTCTGCCCGTCCGGCACCACGATGACGCGCTCGCGCGGCACGCCGGCATTGAGCGCCAGCTTCTCCTCCGTACCGCCGCCCGGCGCGCCGATGGTGGCGGAACTGTCCCTGGCGACATCCTCATAGCTCTTGAAATTCTTGGGATTACCCTTCTTCACCAGCATCGCCTCGGCGTCGCACAGCACCGGCTCGGAATAGGCCACCGCCGCGCAACGCTCGGGCTTCATGAACAGGCCAGCGGTGATGACGTCAAAGCGGCCGGCCTGAAGGCCCGGGATCATCGCGCCATATTCGGAGATCGAGGCGGCGACGTCCGGCACGCCGAGACGCTTGAACACCTCGCGCGCCACGTCCGGCGCGGCGCCCGAGACCTTGCCGTCCGCGGCGACCGCCGTGTAGGGCGGCTCATTGGCGATGGCCAGACGCGCAAAGCCCTGCTCCTTCAACTGCTCCAGCTTCGCATCGTCGGCGGAGCCCGTGGCGGTGGCCGCCAGAACGGTGCCGAGCGCCAGACCGGCGATACCTGTCAGAAATGCTAGTTTTTTCATTGTTCCCAACTCCCTGGTTTCTTCCATTTTTCGTTCTTGCGTGGCCGGAGCGAGCCGAGCGCCCCGCATTGCGGTCAGACGCGATGGCCGGCCGCGATGATCTTCTTCAGGAAACCCTGCGTGCGTTCCTGCTTCGGATGGCGGAAAATCTCATCAGGCCTGCCCTCCTCCACGATCCTGCCGCGGTCGAAAAACAGCACGCGGTCGGCGAAATCGTGGGCGAAGCCCATCTCATGCGTGACCAGCAGCATGGTCATGTCGGTCTCGGCGGCCAGGCGACGCATGACGTTCAGGACCTCCTCGACCAGTTCCGGATCGAGCGCGGAGGTGACCTCGTCGAACAGCATGATCTTGGGCGAGAGCGCGAGCGCCCGCGCGATCGCCACGCGCTGCTTCTGGCCGCCGGAAAGCTGGGCGGGCATCGCCTTGGCCTTGTCGGCCATGCCGACCATGTCGAGCAATTCCATCGCCCGCTTCTGCGCGGCGGCGCGCGGCGTCTTCTTGGTCAGCATCGGCGCCAGCGTGACATTGTCGAGCACGCATTTGTGCGGGAACAGGTTGAAGAGCTGGAAGACCATGCCGATCTTCTGACGCATCCGGGCCAGATGCCGCTCGTCCGCCGGCAGCAGCCTGCCCTCGCGCTGCATGTGGTAGAGCTGTTCCCCATCCACTTCGATATGGCCGCCGTCGATACGCTCCAGCGTCATGAGGATGCGCAGGATGGTGGTCTTGCCCGATCCGGATGGACCGATCAGCGCCAGCTTCTCACCGGGCATGACCTGCATCGACAAGCCGTCCAGCACCTTGAAGGCGCCGAAGCTCTTGGAAATCGCGTCGATCTTGATGATGGGCGCGGCCATTCCGTCTCCCCGCTCTGGAGAACCAGTTTCGCCCTAACGATGGGGAAGCTACCAAATCATGTCAATTGACAAAATAATATCATGACAATTTTTCCAGCGCCGCCGCCTTTTCGACTAGACCGTGACGCCGAAAAAGCGTGAAGCGGTCTCGGACGGACATCATGGTCTGTCTGATTAATCTTGCCGCATGTGTGCGACGCCAGGTGATGCCACTTGGCTGCAACATGCTCACATCTAGATCGCCAGGAGCAGATGCTCGGGATCTCCCAGCAGCAAGCGGGTGACGACGCCAAGGCCGGCGCGCAGCTCGCTCTCGGTCGTGGAGCCCAGCGAAATGCGCACGGCCGCATGCCAGGGCGCTTCTGAAATGCGGAAGGACGCGCCGGGCGCGATCGCCACGCCCTGCAGCCGGGCCTGGGCGACGAACCCTTCCTCGGAGCGGTCGTCGGGAAGCGGCAGCCACAGATGCAGCCCGTCGCGATGGGCGCGGAACCTCACCCCGGCCAGCACTTCGGCGGCGATGTCGAGGCGGCGGCGCACCGCTTGTCGCTGCCAGCGCACCAGTTCCATGGCGCTGCCGTCGGCCACCCATTTGGTGGCGATCTCGGCAACCATGGGCGTGGCCATCCAGTTCGACACCAGATGCCGATTGGCGACAGCGGCGACGTAGCGGTCGGGCGCGGCGAGATAGCCGATGCGCAAACCCGGCACCGTGATCTTGGAAAACGAAGTGACGTAAAGCGTTCGCTCCGGCGCGAAATGAGCGAGCGGCGGCGCGCGCTCCTCCACCAGCGGCCCCAGCACGTCATTCTCGATGATGGCGATGTCATGCCTACGCGCCACTTCGGCCAATTGCGCGCGCCGCACCGATCCCATCAGCGTGGCGGTCGGGTTGATCACCGAAGGCTGCACGAACATGGCGCGGATATCGGAATGACGGCAGGCATCGTCCAGCGCGTCGGGGAGGATGCCGTCATCGTCGATAGGCAGGCCGACCAGATTGAAACCGAGATAGCGCGCCAGCGGCACCAGCGTATGGTGGCCGATGGCCTCCGTGGCGACGGTGGATCCGGGCGGCGCCACGCTCATCAACGCCACCGTCATGCCACCGGTGGCGCCGTTTGTGACGGTGATATTTTGCGGCGAAACCTCCAGCCCGCAGGTCTTCAGCCAGTCCGCCCCCACCGCGCGATGACGCGGGAACACCGTGTTTGGCCTGAACGAAAGCGCCGAGCTTGCCGGCAGCGCATCCGCCAGCCAGCCCAGCGCCTGTTTCAGCCGCTCCAGATGCATCGGCTCGCATACAGGCTTGAGGATCGACAGGTCGATCACCTCGCCCGGCCGCTCCGGCAGATAGGGTGGATCGGGCTCCCGGCGCTGCGTCTGGACGAAGCTGCCGCGGCCGACCTCGCCTGCCACCAGCCCTCGGCGGATCAGTTCCTCATAGGCGCGGCTGACCGTCTGCACCGACAGTTTCAACTCGTCGGCCAGCGCCCGGTGCGTGGGCAGGCGCTCGCCATTTTCCAGCCGGCCATCATGGATGGCGCGGGCGAACTGGTCGGCCAGCGAAAGATAGGCAGGACGGCGGATCAGCGCCGGATCGGGACGCCACAATGTCATGACTTCATTAGAGATCGAAATCAGTCCAATTGACAATCGAAATCATGCGCCCTCATGGTGTGGCACAACGAAAAGCGAGGATATATGGCCGGAACGAAACTCGACCCGATCGACCTGAAGATCCTCGACGCCATCCAGCGCGATGGACGCATCACCAAGCTCAGGCTGGCCGAGCAGGTCGGCCTTTCGCCGACGCCTTGCTGGATGCGGCTGGCAAAGCTGGAAAAAGCAGGCATCGTTGCCGGCTACCACGCGCGTGTCGCCATGCGCGCCATCGCGCCCATTGCAACGGTGCTGATGGAGGTGACGCTGGGCAACCACCGCCAGGCCGATTTCGACCGCTTCGAGCGGGCCATACGCGACATTCCCGAAATCGTCGCCTGCTGGTCGGTGGGCGGTGGCGTCGACTACCTGCTCAAGGTCATGACGCGCGACATCGACGCCTACCAGCGCCTGGTGGACACGCTGCTGGAGCGCGAAGTCGGCATCGACCGCTATTTTACCTACATCGTCACCAAGACCGTGAAGGACGCCACGGTGCTGCCGGTGGCGGAGCTGGTGGTAGACCGCTGAGGCGCGGAGAAATCTTCTGGCGGGCGCGTCATGACCAGAGACTTTCTCTACCAGTGGCTGCGGGAATGGTCTTTCTCTCGCACTGTACGTCCTAGACTCGGGGCCTTCCTCACCGGAGGCGCAACCCATGTCTGCCCATGCCCATTTTGCCCGTCCCGAGCGCCATGAAGCGCTCGACCGCCTGAACGACAGGCGGCTCTATCGGGAGCTTGCCTATGTCGATGGCCACTGGATGGCGAGCGACACTGCTGCCGCCTTCGAAGTGACCGACCCGGCCACGGGAGCAAGCCTGGCCTGGGTGGCCGCGCTGGATGCCGACCAGACCGGCAAGGCCATAGATGCCGCCGCCAGCGCCTTCCCGGTCTGGAAGGCGCTGCTGCCGCAGGAGCGTTCGGCCATATTGCGCAGGTGGTTCGACCTGATCGTCGCCGCAAAGGACGATCTCGCGCTTCTCATGACATTGGAACAGGGCAAGCCGCTGAAGGAAGCGCGGGGCGAGATCGACTATGCCGCTTCCTTCGTCGAATGGTACGCCGAGGAAGCAAAACGCCTCAATGTCGAGGGCGTGACCAGCCATCTACCCGGCGCGGAAATGGCGGTGCGACGCGAGCCCCTGGGCGTGGTGGGCGTGGTGACGCCGTGGAACTTTCCCTCAGCGATGTTGACGCGCAAGGCGGCGGCGGCCCTTGCCGCCGGCTGCGCAATCGTCGCGCATCCTTCCTCGGAAACACCGCTGTCGGCGCTGGCATTGGCGGAACTTGGCGAGCGCGCCGGCCTGCCCGCCGGCGTCTTCAACGTGGTGACGGGAGACGCCGCGACCATCGTCGGACGGCTGTGCGAGGATGCGCGCGTACGGGCCATGAGCTTTACGGGTTCGACCGGGATCGGCCGGCTGATCGCCGCCCAATGCGCGCCGACGATGAAGCGCCTCGTCATGGAACTGGGCGGCCATGCGCCGCTGATCGTCTTCGCCGATGCCGATCTGGACAAGGCCGTGCGGATCGCCACGGATGCGAAATTCGCGACCTCCGGCCAGGATTGCCTTGCCGCAAACCGCATCTATGTCGAGCGGCCGCTTTACGAACGTTTCTGCGACGCTTTCGCCAGGCGCGTGGCGGCATTGAAGCTCGGCAACGGCTTGGCGCCGGACACGGACATCGGTCCGCTGATGCATGAGCGCGCAGTGCGCAAGGTCGAGGAACAGGTCGCCGATGCGTTGCAACACGGCGCGCGTCGCATAGCCGGTGGCAGGCGCCGGGACGCAGGCTCGCTGTTCTATGAGCCGACGCTGCTTGCCGACGTGCCGGACCACGCCCTGATCATGCGCGAGGAGACTTTTGGTCCGGTCGCCGCAGTGACACCCTTCGACACGGAGGAGGACCTCATCGCCCGCGCCAACGCCAGCGAATATGGCCTCGTGGCCTATGTCGTGACCGAAAACGGCGCGCGCCAGCGGCGCATGGCCAATGCGCTCGATTATGGCATGGTGGCGATCAACCGGGTGAAGATCACCGGCGCACCGATCCCGTTCGGCGGGGTCAAGCAGTCCGGTCTCGGTCGCGAAGGCTCGCGCCACGGCCTCGAAGCCTTCACCGACCTCAAATATGTCTGCCTCGACCTGGCGTGAGCCGGCCGGCGAAATCGAAAGGGAAAAACATGCTCGAAAATTCAAACGAACTCGCCGCCTGGGATCGCGACCATTTCTTCCACCCGTCCACGCATATGGGCATGCATGCGCGTGGCGAGACGCCGAACCGTATCATGGCCGGCGGCGAAGGCGTAACGATCTGGGACACGACCGGCAAGAAGAGCATCGACGCCTTTGCCGGGCTTTATTGCGTCAATGTCGGCTATGGCCGCCAGAAGATCACCGACGCCATCGCTGAACAGGCCCGCAACCTCGCCTACTACCACGCCTATGTCGGGCATGGCACGGAAGCCTCGATCCGGCTCGCCAAGATGATCATCGACCGCGCGCCGAAGGGCATGAGCCGAGTGTATTTCGGCCTGTCCGGCTCGGACGCCAACGAGACCAACATCAAGCTGATCTGGTACTACAACAACGTTCGCGGCAAACCCGAGAAGAAGAAGATCATCTCGCGCTGGCGCGGCTATCACGGCTCCGGCGTCATGACCGGCTCGCTGACGGGCCTCGCCGGGTTCCACAACGCCTTCGATCTGCCGCGCGCGCCGATCCTGCACACCGAGGCGCCCTGCTATTATCGCCGCGCCGATCGTTCGATGTCGCAGGAGCAGTTCTCGCAACATTGCGCCGACGAACTGGAAAAGCTGATCCTGGCGCAGGGACCGGAAACCATCGCCGCCTTCATCGGCGAGCCGGTTCTGGGTACGGGCGGCATCGTGCCGCCGCCGGCCGGCTACTGGCAAAAAATCCAGGCGGTGCTGACGAAATACGACATCCTGCTCATAGCCGACGAGGTGGTGACGGGCTTCGGACGCCTCGGCACCATGTTCGGCTCCGACCACTACGGCATGAAGCCCGACCTCATCACCATCGCCAAGGGGCTGACCTCTGCCTATGCGCCGCTGTCGGGCGTCGTCGTCGGTGACAAGGTGTGGCAGGTGCTGGTCGAGGGCTCCGACAAGCTCGGCCCCATCGGCCATGGCTGGACCTACTCGGCGCATCCGATCTGCGTGGCCGCGGGCGTGGCCAATCTGGAGCTGATCGACGAGATGGATCTGGTGCAGAACGCCGGCGCGACCGGCGCCTATTTCAATCGTCAACTGACTGAAGCGCTGGGCGGCCACAAGCATGTCGGCGAGGTGCGCGGCGAAGGCATGCTGGCGGCGGTGGAGTTCGTCAGGGACCGCGACGACCGTGTCTTCTTCGACGCGTCGGAAAAGATCGGCCCGCAGGTGGCGGCCGCTCTTGCCGAGCGCGGCGTCATCGGCCGCGCCATGCCGCAAGGCGACATTCTTGGCTTCGCCCCACCGCTCTGCCTGACGAAAGAAGAAGCCGACACGATCGTCGCGAAAACGGCGGATGCCGTGAAGAGCGTGTTTTCCAAAGCCTGAGGCGGTTCGGATGGATATCATGACAAAGCCCCTCCCCGACACCATGGCCGCCGTTTTGCTGACCGGCCATGGCGGCCTGGAAAAACTCGTCTACCGTACCGACGTGAAGGTTCCGAAACCGGCGGCCGGGGAGGTGCTGGTAAAAGTCACCGCCTGCGGCATGAACAACACCGACGTCTGGGTGCGGCAGGGTGCCTATGGCACCGAAGAAGACGCTGCTGCCGTCTCCACCTGGCGCCGTCAGGGCAACACGCTGACCTTCCCGCGCATACAGGGCACCGACACCGTAGGCACTATCGTGGCCGTGGGCGAAGGGGTGCCGACGGCGCGCATCGGCGAACGGGTGATGGTGGATTTCTCCATCTACAACCGCGACGACGACTCGCTGGCCGACATCGACTATATGGGCCACGGGCGCGACGGCGGCTATGCCGAATACCAGGCGCTGCCTGCCGAAAACGCCCATGTCGTCAACACCAGCCTGAGCGATATCGAGTTGGCCACCTTCTGCTGCGCCTACCTTACCGGCGAGCAGATGCTGGAGCGTGCCGCGCTCAAGGCGGGCGAACGGGTGCTGGTGACAGGCGCGTCCGGCGGCGTCGGCTCCGGCATCGTGCAGCTTGCCCGCGCACGCGGTGCGGTCCCCTATGCCGTGGTCGGCAAGGGCAAGGAACAGGCATTGCTCGACATCGGCGCGGAGAAGGTGATCACCCGCGGCGTGGACGACCTGCCTGCGGCTGTATCAGAGGCGACCGGCGGCAAGCCGATCGACGTGGTGGCCGATCTCGTCGGCGGGCCGATGTTCAACGACCTGCTGCGCATCCTGCGTCCCGAAGGCCGCTACACGACTGCGGGCGCCATTGCCGGACCGGTGGTGCAGCTCGATCTCAGAACCATGTATCTGAAGCAGCTCCAGCTCAACGGGTCGAGCCAGGGCACACGCGGCGATTTCCGGCGCATCGTGCGCTATATCGAGCAAGGTAGCATCAAGCCGCTGGTCGGCGGCGTCTACCGGCTGTCCGACTTCCACCGCGCCCAGGCCGATTTCATGGCCAAGGACTTCGTCGGCAAGCTGGTGGTGGTGCCGGACGCCATGGCAAATAGCGAGGATCAACCCTGACACCGGTGGTCCGGGGCGACGACAGGACGCCCTTCGTAGGCGCGACCTGCCAATCTTGCTGCACGTTGCAATTCCCGCTGACGTCGGCTTAGCAAATCTCATGCCGAGCGATCATATCCTTGCAGGAGGCGTCTTCCACGCCTCCTGCCCGTGGTCCGGCACCACCGGACGGTTCCGGCAACATGAACCGGCCGCTCGGCCGGATAGCCTAGAAGGAGCGCCTGATACGCAGCCAGCCGCCAAGCTCTCCGTCGCCGCTGGTTTTCAGCCTGTCCTTGTAGGCAACCTCCGGCTGGACGAAGAAGCCTGGGACGACGCTGTAGACAACGTTGGCAATCGCGGCGAAGTTTTTGTCCTCATCATATCCGAGCGCCAGATTTGTCGTCGCTTTCCGCGAAACCCTCGCGCTGCCGCCGCCCCATACGGCCCAGTTGCCGCTCCAAGGCTTGTAGAAGCTCTTGGCGACATGGTCGTCCGAACCGTAGCCGACCATTGCCCACAGCGAGATCGCCTCGCCCACATTCAGATCCAGGCGAAGCTTGGCGGCCCACTCCTCATAGTTGGAGTCGTAGCCTGCCACGCCGATGACGCTGCCCCACTTCTGCTTGAACCCAGCGCCCGCGACAATATGGGGAACATACGAATCGATGGTGTTCGTGCCGTGACCCTGCTCGAGCGCGATCAGGCTGCTGAAGCCGTTCGAACCCTTGAAGGTATAGGAGATCTGGTTCGTCGGCACCGGTGCAAACGGAACCAGTTGTTCGTTGATGACCTTACCGCCGGCCAGAGTGAACGTCTTGAACAGCGAATCCGATTTACCGACCCGCAGGCCACCCAGTTCGATAAAGGCGTGCTTCAGTTCCCAGCTGAAGCCGGTATTGCTGTAAGCGTCTCTCGTAGATCCGTCGTCGAGGAAGAGCTCGGTATAGCTGCGCAAGGTGCCGAGTTCGGTTTCAGTGCGCGAATCCAGCTGCAACGTGACGCGCGAGCGCTTGAAGTAGGTGTCGTTCTGGTCAGGCGCACCATTCTTCTTGTCCCAGGACGTGCGGCCGAACAGGTCTCCCACACCCACGTCATATTGTGCATAGCCGCTCATGCGCAGGCAGTGCTCTGTTCCGGGGATATAGTAGAAGCCTGCTCCGTAAATATCACAGACGCGCATGTATTCGGCCGCCTCCGGTTCGGCGAGGACGATGCCATCGGCCGCGAAAGCCGCGGGCATTCCAAGCATCACCGCCAACGCCGCAGACGGTAGATATTCATACTTCATAAATGGATCCCTCCCAGGAATCAGAGCGTGACGCAAAAATCGATCCCTGCATCCGTCGCCACCACCGGAGCAAAGATTGGGAATTCATCGAATAGATGATTTCCGGTTTTTAAGATTTTCAGAGAGTTATTACTCTTATTATTCTTGCTATAATCGGCGATATGAAAGAAACTTCGAGTATTTATTCTTCATAATTTCTCGATCAGGGTGCTACCATGGCCTCGCACCATCGATGATCTCCAGGGCGCGGGCGGCGAAGAGAGCCGCCAGAGGGCCTACCTCGGCGGCATCTGCGGCCGCGGCGTTTCCGGCCCTCACGCGGTCGGCAATGCCCACGAAGATCACCGCGAAGCGAAACAGCGAAAAGACCAGGTGGAAGGGCTCGAGCGGCGCAGTCGGCACTGCATGGGCGAAATAGTGATCGAGGAATTCACGCTGGCTCGGGATGCCAAGCGTCTCCAGATCGAGCCCCAGAATGCCGCCATACTCATCTGGCGAAGAGTGCCAGGACATACTGCAAAAGCCGAGATCGGCAAGCGGATGGCCGAGCGTCGACAATTCCCAGTCAAGGATACCGATCACCGTCGGCTTTTCGGGATGGAAGAGGAGGTTTCCAAGGCGGAAGTCGCCATGGGCGATCGACACCTGACTATCGTCAGCCGGCATCTCACGCGGCAACCAATCGGCAACTGTCTCCAGATCAAGGATCCGTTCGCCCGGCGATTCCCGGAGCTGCCTGGTCCAGCGGCCGATCTGCCGCTCGAAATAATTGCCGGGCCTGCCATAGTCGTCCAGCCCAACCTCGCCCGGGCGCACGGCATGAAGCTTCGCCATGGCTTCAGCCATGCCGAGATATATGTCGCGTCGCTCCTCACGCGAAAGACCGGGCAAGGAACAGTCGTGGAAGACCCGTCCGTCAAGCCGCTCCATAAGGTAGAAGGGCGTTCCCAGTGGCGTGTCGGCATCGTGAAACAGCAATGGTCGTGGCACCGGCACGTCGGTCGGGGCGAGCGCTTCGAGCACCCGGAACTCCCTGTCGACGGCATGCGCGCCTCGCAGGATCGCGCCGGCCGGCTTCTTCCGCAGAACCATGCGGCGTTCGCCGAAATCGACGAAATAGGTCGGGTTGGACTGCCCCCCTCCAATCCGTTCCAGACGCATCTCGCCACGACCGAAACGCTCCGCCAGAAAAGCCTCCAGTGCTGCCGGATCAAAATCGGTTTTCATCAGGCCTGTTGCCTTGTCTCCCCCCATTGCCAATCTAGGCCTCACCCTCGACATTCCAGCGCCAGAAGCCCGAACCTTCGTCATTGAGGAAACGATTCAGCACCATTTTGTGGACCTCGTCGGCGCCGTCCACCAATCGTGCCTGGCGGGCATAGCGGTAGATCCATTCAAGCACGGTATCCTTCGAATAGCCGCGCGCGCCGTTGATCTGGATCGCCACGTCGGCTGCATCGTGCAGCACATTGGCGACCTGCACCTTGGCCATCGAAATCTCCTTGCGGGCGTAACCTCCGCGATCGAGCTCCCACGCCGCCTTCATCACCAGCATCCTGCCGATCTCGATGCGCATGGCCAGATCGCCAAGCTTGAGCTGAATGCTTTCGCGGTCAGCGAGCCGGATACCGAAACCGTAGCGCTCGGTGGCATAGGCGCGCGCAATCTCGACGCAGCGCTTGGACAAGCCAAGCCAGCGCATGCAGTGCGTCAGGCGAGCCGGCGCCAGCCGCACCTGCGTCACTTTCATGCCCCGCCCTTCGCCGGCGAGCATGTTCTCGACTGGAATTTCAAGCCCGTCGAATTCGAGCTCGCAATGGCCGCCGTGCTCTTCCGGCCCCATGATCTCGATGCGACGCTTGATGCGCCAGCCGGGCTGGTCCTTGTGAAACATCAGCGCCGAAAGACCGCGCTTCGGGTCGTCGGAGGTGCGCGCAATCAGGATGAAGTGGCTGGCATCCTGCGCGCCGGTGATGAACCATTTGCGACCGTTGATCACATATTTGTCGCCGCTTTTTTCAGCGCGCGTGGCGATCATCGAAGGATCGGAGCCACCACCGGGATGCGGCTCGGTCATGGCGAAGGCCGAACGCACCTCGCCCTCGACGATAGGCTTCAGCCACCGCTCCTTCTGTTCAGGCGTGCCGAGCGCCTCCAGCACCATCATGTTGCCATCGTCGGGCGCCGCCGAATTGAACACGACCGGGCCGAAGATGGAGCGGTTCATCTCCTCATAGCAGACGGCCATCCCCGTCTTACCCAACCCTTGGCCGCCCGTTTCGGGCTTCAACTGGAGGCACCAGAGCCCTTGCGCGCGCGCCTTGGCGCGCAGTGTCGCGAGCAGCGGAAGAGCGATATTGCCATGGGCATCGTACGAGGCCCTGCTGGCCTCCAGCGGCAGGACTTCGCGGTCGATGAAGTCGGCGATGCGGGCGCGATAATCTTCGACGCGCGCGGAGATCTCAAAATTCATGACGGACCTCACAACGAGGAAACGAGATGGCCACCGTCGACCTCGATCGACGAGCCGGTGATATAGCTGCCGGCCGAGGAAGCGAGCAGGAGCAGAGCGCCGTCGAGTTCCTCGGGCTTGCCCAGCCGGCGCTGCGGGATGCGCCTGACAAGCTGGTCGCCCGCCTCGGAGGAGAAGAACTCGCGATTGATGTCTGTCTCGATATAGCCGGGGCACAACGCGTTGACGCGGATGCCTTCACGCGCCCACTCCAGCGCCAGCGCCCTGGTGAGCTGGATCACGCCCGCCTTGGACGTTGCATAGGCGCTGAGATTGCCGGCGACGCGGTGGCCGAGGATCGAAGCGATGTTGACGATCGCGCCGCCATGACCGGCCGCCTTCATGCCACGCGCAACTGCTTGCGCGACGACGAACACCCCTTTCAGGTTGGTGTCGAGCACGCGATCCCACTCCGCCTCCTTCAGGTCGAGCGCCCGTGCGGCTCCCGAAATGCCGGCGTTGTTGACAAGAATGTCGAAGCTCGTGCCGACCTCGGCGAGCGCCGCGACCACCGAAGCACTGTCGGTCACGTCCATCTGGACAGTCCGGGCACTACCCCCGGCCGCCTCGATCCTCGCGCAGGCTTCGTCCAAAGCCTGCTTGCGGCGCGCAGACAGCGTGACGAGTGCGCCGCGACGCGCCAGCAATTCGGCGAAATGCAGGCCGAGGCCGCCAGAAGCCCCGGTTATCAGGGCTTTTTTACCCTTCAGATCGTCGAACATCATCGGCCTTACCTCAAAAAATCGAGCGAGCGCTCGCTTTTCTTATTCATTCCCGCCCCCTTTTGCAATAGGCCGATTGCTGCTATTGCAGCCTTGCGGCGCGCTGCACGCACGCCGGGTCGATCGCAACGGAGCTCATTTGGATTTTGTCAAGCAGAGGCAGTGGTCGAGCGACTTTTCGACGGAGGCGCTGTGCACGCGCATCCTGGAACGCCACCGCGATTCCGTGCGTGTGCAAAAGCCGCATGTAGCGGTCGCCAATCTCGTCCGCATTATCGAGGCGACGCTGAAACTGTCCAACAGACAGGGGTTCCACGCCACCAGCCTGCGCGACCTGGCCCAGGCTTCCGGCCTGAGCATGGGCGGCCTCTACTCCTACTTCGACAACAAGACCACGCTGCTGTCGATGATCCTGGGCGAGGTTGCGATCACGGCAACCGAGGTTCTCGGCGATGCGCCCAAACCGGTCGTCGATGATCCGGCCACGCATCTGAGATGGCTGATCGAGACGCATATCCGCCTCACCGAGGTGATGCAGCCCTGGTTCGTCTTCGCCTATATGGAAGCGAAATCCTTCCCCAGCGCCGAACGCCGCCTGGTGATCGACAGTGAGGCGGCGACCCAGGAGATTTTCGCCGGAGTGCTGCGGCGCGGCGTCGGAAACGGCACCTTTGCCATTGCCGACATCGAGCTTACGGCCTCACTCATCAAACCGCTTCTGCAGGACTGGTACGTCAAGCGCGCCAAGTACCGCCGCCGCAAGACCAGCATAGATCAGTACATCGCGGCCGTCTCGGCCTTCATCGAAGCCGCTGTCGGACGCACCGGCGGAGCGTGATCTTCCGAACTCGATCACGCTCTTTCGACCGGATCACGCAGCTTATTGCAGATCTGAAAACGCTGCCTGCAGGCGGGAGACCGCTTCATCGACCATCTTGCGGGAACAGGCGAAATTGAAGCGCAGGAAACCGTCGCCACCCGCCCCGAAGGTGTGGCCATGGTTCGTTGCGATGCGCGCTTCCTTTTCCACGCGGGTGATGAATTCCTCGCTGCTCAGCCCCGCGCCGGACCCGTCCACCCAGGCCAGATAGGTCGCCTCAAGCGGCATGGAGCGCAAGCCCGGAATCGCGGCGATGCCGGCATCGAAGGCTTGCCGGTTTCCGTCCAGATATCGGATCAGATTGTCCAGCCACTCCGCGCCCTCGGGCGAATAGGCGGCCGTGACCATGTGCATTCCAAAGGAATTCGGGCCGATGCCAAGTGCGACATGCCGCCTTGCGAAGGCGCTTCGCAGCTTTTCGTCGGCGACGATGACATTGCCGACATGGGCTCCGGCGATATTGAACGTCTTGGTCGCGGCGGTCATCATGACCAGACGTTGCGCGGCTTCAGGCGCCGCCACCGCCATCGGGATGTGCCGCTGCCCCGGAAACACCAGATCCTGATGGATTTCGTCCGACACCAGGACGAGGTTGTGGCGCGCGGCAAAATCGGCCACTCCGCGCAGTTCCTCCAGCGTCCAGACGCGTCCGCCGGGGTTGTGCGGCGAACACAGGATCAGCATCTTCTCCCTACCGGTCATGCGCCGGTCCCAATTGTCGAAGTCCATCCGATAGGAGCCGTCCTGCCGGATCAGCGGGAGCTCGCACACTTCACGCCCGGCCGCACGCACCACACGGGCGAATGCATGATAAACCGGCGTCATCAGAACCACGGCGTCACCCGGCTCGGTCCAGGTATCGACACATAATGCGGTGCCGTTCACCAGTCCGTTGGTGGTGAAGATCGAGGCAGGGTCCACGTGCCAGCCATGGCGCCTGGCCATCCACCAGCAGATCGCTTCGCGATACGGACCTTCATCGCCGAAATAACCATAAATGCCGTGACCGAGCATCCGCTCCAGCGCCGCCTGCACCGGTGCGGGAGGGCGGAAGTCCATGTCGGCCACCCACATCGGCAACGCGTCTTTGCCGGACAAGCCATACAGCGGCTCCATCATGTCCCATTTCGAGCAATGCGTTCCGCGACGGTCGATAGTCTCGTCAAAATTCATGGTGTTCTCCGGCTGTGGCAGCTTGATCGTTCTCGTCGAAGGGGCGGCAAGACATTCCGGTTTGCCGGCTTCCCGGTTCTGCCGCCATGTGGAAGGACTCAGGCGAAAAGGGACACGAACTCCTGACGAAGCAGGTTCTTCTGCACCTTGCCCATCGTGTTTCGCGGCAGGTCCGCAAGGATAGCGACATGCTTCGGCTGCTTGAACCTTGCCAGCCGTTCGGCCAGCGCCGCGATCACGCCGGCAGCGTCTATGGTTGCGCCGGGCCGCGCCACGAGGACCGCTACCACGGCTTCGCCAAAGTCAGGATGCGGCACGCCCACAACCGCGCTTTCCAGGACCCCCGGCAACTCATCCAGGATAAGTTCGATCTCCTTGGGATACACGTTGTAGCCGCCGGTGATGATGAGATCCTTCTGACGCCCGACGATGGTGACGTAGCCGTCAGCGTCGATGGTTCCGATGTCGCCGGTGATAAAGAAGCCGTTCTCGCGCAGTTCCTCGCGGGTCTTTTCAGGCATGCGCCAATAGCCCTTGAAGACGTTGGGGCCACGCACCTCGATCATGCCGGGGTCGCCCTGCCGCACGGCTTCACCGGTTTCGGGGTCGGTGATCTTCACGTCTATCCCAGGCAGGGCATGGCCCACCGTTCCCGCCCGGCGCTCGCCGTCATACGGGTTCGACGTATTCATGTTGGTTTCCGTCATGCCATAGCGTTCGAGGATGCGATGGCCTGTACGCGCTTCGAAACTTTGATGTGTCTCGGCCAGAAGCGGGGCCGAGCCGGAGGTGAACAGGCGCATGTGACGCGTCAGATCACGGGTGAAGGCGGGCGTATCGAGAAGCCGTGTATAAAAGGTCGGCACGCCCATCATCGTCGTGGCGCGCGGCAACCAAGAAATCACATCATCAGCCTTGAAGCCCGGCAGAAAGATCATGGAGCCACCCGACAGCAGCACCACATTGATCGCAACGAAAAGGCCGTGGGTATGAAAGATCGGGAGTGCGTGCAGCAGCACGTCATTTTCGTCGAAGCGCCATTCGTCGACGAGCACCCGGGCGTTCGACAACAGGTTCTCGTGGCTGAGCATCGCACCTTTCGAGCGTCCGGTTGTGCCGGACGTATAGAGAATGGCGGCAAGGTCGTCGCCCGATCGCGCGACAGGCACGAACCCTATCCCCGCAGCCTTCGCGCGGTCTCTCAGGCTGCCTTCACCACCCGCATCGAGCGTTTCGAAACGCGCGCCATGGCGCTGGGCAACCTGCGACAGCAGATCCTTCCTTGAGGGGTCTCCCACCAGCAGGGATGCTTCAGCGTCCTCGACGAAATATTCCACTTCCGCGGCCGTGTAGGCGGTATTCAGCGGCAGGAAGATGATGCCCGTCGCGATGGCCGCGCAGTAGAGCGCCAGCGCCTCGGGCGTCTTTTCCACCTGCACCGCCATCCTGTCGCCGGCCTGCAAACCGAGTCCGGACAGCGCCGCGGCAAACGACATGGCTGTCCGATGCAGGCTTTCGCCCGTGATTTCATTCCCGCGTGCATCGGTCAGAAATGTGCTGCCGCGCGTTGCAAGCGGGGCCACCAGATGGTCGTAAAGCGGATTAGGCACGGCGTCTGTTCCTGTCTTTGCGTAAAAGCTGTTCGAGCTGCCGGGATGCCGAAACCGCTTTGGCGGCGCTATAGCGCTCGCTGTTGCGACTGACCGACGGCAGGTCATAGAGATAATTCACCATCATCGTCGAGGACTGTTTCCAGCCATTGGCCGACACATCCGCCAATGTGTGGACATCATGCACCAACGCGCCATTGGCGAGATGGAAACGAGCAACCGGGTCATAAGGCAGTCCGTCCGACCGCTTTCCTTCCAGGAGGTATTCCACACAAAGTCGCCGCAACCAATCCCGGTTGTCCGTGATGGCCTGCGTATCGCCATTTTCGATGCGCGACAGAAGAGTGGCAAGCTCGGGGTGATCGGACGAAATTTCTTTTAGCCAGCGGTTCAGTCCCGGCAGGGGCGAGAGGGTCACGAACGACTTCAGGCCCGGCAGGTCGCGAGCAAGTTCCTCGACGACCTGCTTGATGAGAAGGTTGCCAAAGGAAATCCCTTTCAACCCTTCCTGACAGTTCGAAATCGAATAGAACACTGCCGTGTCGATCTCGCTATCATGCAACGGTTCGCGATCCTCACCCAGAAGGACCTGCACCGAGCCGGGTATACCGCGGCAGAGAGCCACTTCGACGAATATCAGCGGCTCTTCCGGCATCGCGGGATGGAAAAAGGCGAAGCAGCGCCGGTCACGCGGCAACAGCCTGCGCCGAAGCTCCTGCCAATCGTTGATGGCATGCACCGCTTCGTATTCGATTATCTTTTCAAGGATATTCGCGGGGGTCGACCAGTCGATCTGTCGAAGAACCAGAAAGCCGCGGTTGAACCAGCTGGAGAACAGATGCTGGAAATCGGCGTCGATCACACCAAGTTCCGTCATCTGAGGCATGAGCCGCAACAGGTCGCGGCGCATCCGAACCAGCCAGACGGTAGCTCCCGGGGCCTGATTGAGACGGCGCAGCAGTCCCTGCCGGCGCGGTTCGGCTGCGCGTGACAACCGGTGCAGCGTCTCCACGCTGCGTCCGGCACGGTAGGCTTCTATTGCTGCGTTCACGTTGTCGGGATCAAGGTCCAGATGCTCCGCCAGATAGGCGAAGAACTCGCATTTGGCCGCATCGTCCATTGCCTGATAACGCGACAGGATTTCCTTGGCGAGCATCATACCCGAGACTTCGCCCTCACCTGAGAGGAGTGCCTCGATCCGATCGGCCATCGTGCCGGCGTCGGGCGAAGCCTGCAGCAAGCGCGCCGAACGAATTTCAAACAGCGTCGCCATCATATCTGCGAAGAACTTTGCCAAGTGTCGTCACTCCCAACCTGACCGCCAATGACACGAGCCTGTCACGTTTCGCACCTTGTTGCTTCTAGGCCGGGGCAGAGCCCGGCGTATCCCCTTCCACGAGCGACCGATATGGCCGACCGCCGCGACGCTCTTCATATTCCTTGCGAGCTTCCCGGATAAGGGACGGGCTGGCAATCGCCTCCAGCGCCGTGCCTGCCATGACGACTGCCGCCCGCACCATGGCCCGGTGGGCGGCAGGGGTGCAACCCTGGGCCACGACCTGCCAGCTATGGCTCGGCGTTCCGACAGCCCAGGTTGCGGTCGCGCACTCGACCGTGGGAACGGTCCAGGTGACGTCGCCCACATCCGTAGACCCCAGTCCCTGGCTCATGCGCCCGTCGAACGGCCGCAGCCCCTCATGCAGCGGCGCCCGCCCTTCGCCCGTCGGCAGAAGCTCATCCGGTTCGGATACTGCCCGGCGATCCGGCTTGTCGCGATCCGGCAACGTTTCGCGAATCTCCTCGGCGAAAGCACGCTCGTCGGGGGTGAAGGACAGGCGGCCAAGCCTGCGCATCACGCCATGCATGACATGGCAAAGCGCGGCATTGGGCAACACGTTCGAAGCGCCCCCCTGCGGCAGGAAATCCACCTCCGTGCCCGTCATCAGCGCCGCGCCACGGGCGATGTCGTCGACCCGCGCGACCAGATCATGGACCATATCGAGCTCGGGAGCACGGATCATGTAGAGGACCTCCGCCCTTGCCTGCACCACCGCTGGCGCCGCACCGCCGGCATCGGTGATCGCATAATGGAGGCGGACATCGGGGAGCACATGCTCGCGCAGGAAGTTTGCGCCTATGTTCATCAGTTCCACCGCATCGAGCGCGCTGCGGCCCAGATGAGGGGACATGGCTGCGTGCGCAGCCGTGCCGCGAAACCGGTAGGCGCGGTTGACAACCGCGAGTGTCGAACGGGCGCGAACCCCGTTGAAGGTACCCGGGTGCCATCCGATGGCTATGGCGGCGTCGTTGAAGGCTCCCGCCCGAACCAAATAGGCCTTGCCCCAGCCGCCTTCCTCGGCTGGGCAACCATAGTAGCGGACCCGTGCGCGCATCCCGGCCCGCTTCAGCACCCCCGCCAGCGCCGACGCCGCCAGCATCGAACCGGCGCCGAGCAGGTTGTGGCCGCAGCCATGACCGTTGCCGCCCTGCACGACCGGCTGCTGGCAGGCCAGACCGGCGACCTGGCTTAACCCCGGAAGGGCGTCGAACTCGCCCAGGAAGGCGATGACCGGCCCCTCCTCGCCCCAGTCCGCCATGAAGGCGGTATCGAGCCCTGCCGGCCGCCGGGTGATCCGGAACCCTTGCGCCTCCATTGCCTCGATCTGCCGCGCGGCGGAGCGGTGTTCGCCAAAACACAACTCCGGCGTTGCCCAGATATCATCGGCCACCGCCGTGAAAACCGGCGCGAGGCCGACGATCGCGGCATCAAGAAGGGCGCAGACGTCCTGTGCCACCCGCTCAGTTCCTGCGCAGGACCGGCAAGATCACCCTGGAGGGGTGTTCCGGGTCGTGGTGAACCGCGTTCACGGCCTTGCGCATGTGGGTGTGATAGCCGATCGGCTCGCCGGTATTCGGGTTCACGTCGAAGCGCGGGAACGACGAGGATGATACCAGCACCCGCAAACGATGACCCGCCTTGAAGACATTCGACGTCGGATAAAGTTCGAAGCGCACCTTCACCACTTCGCCCTCCTTCATCAAGCTCGGCTTCACGAAACTGTCGCGATAGCGGACCCGGAAGATGCTCTCGCACAGGTTCATGCGGTAGCCGTCGGGCCAGGCCTCGCTTTGCGGATAGACGTCCTGCAACTGTACGAAGATGTCGGTGTCCGGCGCATCCGAGGAGAGATGGATTTCCACCTCGGGACCGCCGACGACATCGGTATCCTCGGCGAAGGGCGGTGTCGTGAAGGACAGGACGTCTGGCCGGTCGGCCAGGTCGCCATAAGGGGCCTCAGCCCCGCGAACACCCGGATGGGTCACCTGGTCGGCCGCGCCTTGCAGCACGACGCTTTCGCGCAGGGTGATCGGATCGCCGGTGCGCATCATGCGGGGGAACGGCGGCAGGTTCTGCGTCATGGACGACACGTTGGAAGCGACGGTCGGCATGGGTTTGGCCGGATCGAAGGTGAAGCGGCTGGGCTCGGAAGCGCCCGGCTGCGTCTTTGACAGCGAACCATCTGCATGCAGATACCAGTCTTCGAACACCACCCCCAGCGGCGGCCACTGCGTGCAGCTTCGCCATTCACCGCCATGAACAAGTCTGCCGGCCGGGTTCTTGCCGCCGTTCCCGCCCATGTGGAAATACTGGACCTTCGGCCGATCCGCCCAGGCGCTTTCATCGCCTTTCAGGAAGCGATCGAAGAACTGAAGCATCAGTTCCAGCCTGTCCTTGGCGAGGTTGCCCTTGATCGGCGCCGTCGGACCCATGTCGACATCGCCCGCCAAAGGATTGTCGAGATTGGGGCCGCCGTGAACGCCGCCGCCCATGAGCAGATACTGATGCGAGAGCTTGCCGGCGAGGTCCGTGAAATTCTTGATCGTTGCGCGGGGATAGCTGTCGTACCAGGCACCCGAATAGACTGTGGGAATATCCGCCGTCTGGTTGCGGTAAGCCTCGAAATTGAGGGTGGGGTTCATCCAGTAGTCGCTGAAATCGGCGTTGCGATAATATTCCAGCGCAAGCTTTTCCCATTTCGGCAGCGAGGACAGCGGGCTGTTGCCTTCGCTCCATGGCAGGCGGGTGAGCCATTCCAGCATTTTCTCGGAATGTCGCACCAGCTCAGCCTGCAACGCCGGATCTGCGTGCGCTTCCTGCGAATGGATGCTGTTTGTCATCAGCCAGGCCAGCCAGCGCAGTTCGAGCGTTCCATGATGGCGCAGCGCATGCATGAATGCGTTGGAACCGGCCTGGTTGACCCACATCGCCTTCAGGTGCGGGGGACGCTGGATCGCCGTAGCGCTCTGGTTCCAGGCGCGCAGCGAGCTGCCCTGGGTTCCAATCATGCCATTGCAATATGGCAAGGCGGCGAGCCATTCGATGACGTCATGGCCGTCCTCGCCCTCCTTGGCGTCGAGCAGGATGAAGTCGCCTTCGGACTCGAAACGGCCGCGCGCGTCCTGAACGACGTAGATATAGCCACGGCGGGCGAAATACTCACCGTTCCTGGCCTGCCCCGACGGCCCCTTGCCCGAGCGGGTATCGTAGGGCGAACGGGTGACGATGGCCGGAAACGGCCCCGTCAGCGGCTCGCCATTTCGGGACGGTCGGTAGATATCGACTGAAAGTTTCACGCCGTCGCGGGCGGTGCATTTCACCGAACGCGCGATCACCACGTCATAGAGCGCGTCTTTGCTGCTGGTCACGTCCATTGTTTCCTCCTCACGCTTGCGTCCGGGGCTCGCCCTGCCGGGCTGCGAATTCACGCAAGCGCAATTCGCGACGCTGAATTTTACCCACCGGGTTCTTCGGCAAATCTGCGATGAACTCGATCCGTCTCGGATATTTGTAGGGAGCCGTCAGGCGCTTGACGAAGTCCTGAAGCTCGCGGGCAAGTGCGTCGCTGCCTTCAAATCCCTCGTGTAGCACCACAAAGGCCTTGACCACCTCGCCACGTTCTTCGTCCGGGCTCGGGACTGCAGCTGCCTCGCGCACCATCGGATGCTCAATCAGAGCGTTCTCGACTTCCTGCGGACCGATGCGATAGCCCGCGGAGTTGATGACATCGTCAGCCCGCCCCTCGTAATAGAGGTAGCCGTCGTCATCGGCCCGGGCATTGTCGCCGGTCAGGAAATAGTCCTGACCGTTCACGGACATGCGGGTGGAGGCCGTGCGCTCGGGATCCCGCCAGTAACCCAGCATGAGATGGTCGCTGGGCAGGCGAAGGGCGATCTGCCCGGTCTGCCCTGGCGCAGCGAGTTGGCCGTCGCTGGTGATCAGGTCCAGCTCGACGCCCGGCAGCGCCCGCCCCATCGCTCCGGAGCGCACTTCAGTGTCGCGGTAGTTGGCAACAAGCATCAGCGTTTCGGTCAGCCCATATGCCTCGAGCACGGGCTTTCCCGTCATGGCCTTCCACGCTTCCAGCACGGGCGGGTTCAGGGACTCGCCTGCCGAAACCGTAAGCCGCAGCTTCGGCAAGGCCCTGCCCGTCAAATCCAGCGCGACAAGGCGACGAAGCTCAGTCGCGGCGGCGCAGTAGACGGTAACGCCGTGGCGGGCGATCAGCTCCAGACGATATTCGGGATCGAACGGCCCATCATAGAAAAGTACCGTCGAACCACGGCTCCAGGGTCCGAAGAGGATTGATGTTCCTGCCTTGGACCATCCCGTGTCGGCGGTGCAGAACATCACGTCGTCCTGCGCCAGATCCAGCCAGTGTTCGGCCGATCCGCGCCAGGCGTGGAGCGCGCGCGATGCGTGGGTGACACCCTTGGGCAAGCCGGTTGACCCGGACGTGTAGAAGATCAGGGCCGGGTCTTCGGCCCGCACGGTTGCCGCGCGGAATTCGGCTGCGTCCTCGGTGAGCAGGCGATCGAAAGCAAGCCACCCGTCAGGGGACCACACGTCAGGTTCCGCGCCTGCCGGTTCGACTGCAATTCGCAGCGTGTTCGTTGGGGCAGACGCGAACTTGTCGATTTCGGAGACCGTGGTGATCACCGCCGACGCATCCGAATTGGCCAGACGGTAGTCGATATCCTTGGCCGTCAGCATCGTGACGCAGGGAATGGCGACAGCGCCGAGCTTGAGCACCGCGACCATCGCCAGTTGCCATGCGGGAATACGCGGCAACATGACCATAACCCGGTCGCCGGGTCCGACGCCACGACGGCCCAGCGCCGCGGCCAGCCGATCCGTCAGCGCCGCGATTTCCGCAAAGCTGTAAGTACGCGCACCACCGGAGGCATCGCACCAGATCAACGCCGGTGCGGCCGCGTTGCGCGTTTCGTCCGCCGCCCATGTATCGACGACATCCGTGCCGAAGTTAAAAGTCTCCGGAGTTGCGAGCCGGTATTCGGCCCGCAATCTTTGGTATCTATCCATGATATTCTCCTGCAGGCGCTGGTCAGGCGCTATGCAGGTCCCTCAAAAAGGCACGGGCCTTACTGGCCAGAACGACGGGTTGATCGCCCCAGATCGTGTGATTGCTGTCGGCCACGACTTCCAGACGGGCATTCGGGAACGCGCGGGTCAGTTGCTCCGCCTGATTGCCGCTCAAGACATTGGAGCGGTCTGCGTTGAGCACCAGCACCGGCACCTCGATCGCCGCGATATCGGCCGCCTGATCGGTCGAGAGATTGAAGAACAGCTTGGTGATCGCAAGCAGATCGTAAGCCCAGCTCCAGCTGCCATCGGCTTCCTGGCGAAAGTCGCCTTCCATGGCGAGACGATGCATCTGGTCGCTCAGGCCCGCCCGCTGCGGAAGCGCGCGCGCAAAGGCTTCGGCCTCGGCCCGTGTCGGATAGTTGCGACGACGCGTGTGATGCGAGCGCAGATATTTGACGATTTCGGTGTCGGAGACGAAGAAGCTCGGGTCCGAGAGGATCAAGCCCGCGACACGATGGGGGTTGGCGGCGGCGAACGAAACCGCGACCTGATTGCCGACCGAGCTGCCGATGAGGGTGATATCCTTCAGATTCAGCTTTTCCGCCAGCCTTGCGATGTCACCCGCCAATTCGGCAATCGTATAGGTCGTGTTCGGCCGGTCCGACGCGCCATGACCACGCATGTCCACGGCGATGACGCGGTATGCGTCCTTCAGGCTGGCGCCAAGATGCCCCCAGGCATGTGCCGTCATCGAGGTGCCGTGCAGGCAGATCAACGCCGGGCCGGTGCCGCCATTGTCGAGATAGCGTATCTTCACGCCGTCAAGATCAACGATGGCCGAATTCCAGCTCGGGTCTGCGGATGTTGGAATCTGGTTCATTTGGTTTTGCCTTGAGAGAGTTGGTAATTGTCGTCGTTGGCCAGGCAGGCGGCCGTCTGGCGACCATCCGGCTTCCCAGCCATGTGGTGAACAAGCTCGGCGCAAGCGGGCTGTGCGAGGGGACAGCGACTGCGAAAGCGGCAGCCGCTCGGAGGATTGCGCGGGCTCGGCACATCGCCCCTGAGCAGGGCGATCGTCTCGATACGCGCTTCGGGATCGACCTTCAGCGACGCTGCCAGCAACGCTTTCGTGTAAGGATGCCGCGGCCTGATCAGGACGTCTTCGACCCGACCGATCTCCATGATCCGGCCCAGATACATCACCGCGACCCGGTCGGCGAACTGTCCTACCACAGTCAGATCATGGGAGATGAACAGATAGGTCAGGCCATATTCTGCCTGCAGGTCTTTCATCAGATTCAGTATCTGCGCCTGGACGGAAACGTCGAGCGCCGATGTCGCCTCGTCCAGAACGATGAGTTCCGGCCGCAGAGCCAGCGCGCGGGCGATCGCCACGCGTTGTTGCTGACCACCTGAAAGCTGATGCGGAAACTTGAAGAAGGCGCTTGCCGGAAGCTCAACCTGCGCCAGCAGTTCTCGCACCCGTGCATCCCGCTCCGCTCCGCGCGCGATCCGGTGCACGTCGAGCCCCTCGCCGATCAAATCGCCGACCGTCCAGCGCGGGTCGAGCGAGCCCAACGGGTCCTGAAACACGACCTGCGCGTGCCGGGCGTTGTCCCGACGGCTGGAAGACCGGCCGCCAAAGGAGGTGGAAATCCTGCCTTCGGCCACGTCCTCCAGTCGCAGGATGGCGCGCCCGAGCGTGCTCTTTCCGCACCCGGATTCCCCCACCAGCGCCAGAGTCTCACCGCGCTTCACGTCAAAGCTCACCCGCTCCACTGCGCCGACATGACCGACAACCCGCTGGAAGAACCCGCGTCGTATCGGGTAGCGGACGCTCACATCCTGCAGCGATAGCAGGTTGGTTCCCGTATCAGACATGGCGCGCGATCTCCTCGGCCCTCAGGCACCGCAGCAAGTAGCCGTCGGCGGCTGGCTGCAATTGAGGCGCTTCGCGGGAACAACGCCCTATGGCCATCGGGCAGCGCGGGTGGAACCGGCACCCCGCCGGCATCGCCACGGCCGATGGCACCGAACCAGGCAAAGCCGCGATCCGTGCGCCCGGCTCCCCGGTCGGCAGACTTGCCAGCAGGGCGCGGGTATAGGGATGGCGCGGAGCGTTTATGATTTCGGCAACCGTCCCTGTCTCGACGACCTGTCCGGCATACATGACCGCGACACGATCGGCCATCGCCGCGACCACACCGAAATCATGGGTGACGACGACAAGGGCAAGATTGAGCTCGCGCTGAAGGCGACGGATCAGGTTGAGCACTTGCGCCTGGATGGTGACGTCCAGTGCCGTGGTCGGCTCGTCCGCGATCAGGAGTTCCGGCTCGGAGGCCAGCGCGATCGCTATCATGGCACGTTGCCGCTGCCCGCCGGACAGCTGGTGCGGATAGCGATCCAGCGCTTCTTCCGGATCGGGCAAGCCGACATGGCGCAACCACTCCGCCCCCTTGCGGCGCAACGCTTCCTTTCCGCTCAGCCCGGTGAGGCCGAGCGCCTCATTCAACTGCTGGCCAATGGTGAAGACCGGATCGAGCGCCCGCGACGGATTCTGGAAAATCAGACCGATGCGCCGCCCGAGAAGCCCGCGTCGGCGACGCTCGCGAATGTTGAGATGGGAGATTTCCTCGCCATCCAGCATGACGCGACCGCGTGAGACCGCTCCGCCACGCCCCAGCAACCCGGTGACGGCGAGAACCGTCACCGACTTGCCCGAACCCGATTCACCGATCAGGGCCAGCGCTTCGCCGCGCCGCACATGCAACGAAACATCGGAGCAGACTTCGAGCTTGCCGTAGCAGATGGCAAGCTCCTCCACCTGAAGCACAGGCGGACGGTCGTCTGCGCGGGTGCTGTACTCAGTCTCCCGCGACGCGGATATCGCTGGGCTGGCGCTCATTTCGTGACCCAGACTTCCGGCAGGCTCGGGAAGCCTTGCGTCAGCATCGGGTGCCAGCCCTCGACCCGCGTCTGGGCAGGATGCAGGAGCACCGCTGCCCAGATCGGCAGCGGATTCTGAACATTCTCGTAGATGTAGCGCTGGATTTCCCAGACCTTCTGCTGCCGGGCTGCCTCGTCAACGATGCCCTGCTGATCGCGGATCATGTCCGCAAGTACCGGATCGTCGATGCCGGTATAATTTCGGTTGCCGTCCTTCAGGAAGTGGGTGGTGAAATACTCGTTGGCCTCCGCGAACGGGCTCATCATCAGGAACATGGCCTGGAAGTTTCCTTCCTTCCCAAGCGCCTGTCCGGCCACCATGTCGACCATCTTGATCTCGGCCGTGACACCGATCTCGGCGAGGTCCTGCTGAATCCATTCGGCTTCGCGAACGAATTCCTCGCCATAATTCAGGACGGTCAACTCGAAGGAAAAGCCGTCCGCATAGCCGGCTTCGGCAAGCAGCGCCTTGGCTTTTTCATGATCGGGCGTACCGTAGAGCGCGATCCGCTCGTCCATTGGCAGGGTTTGCGCGACAAGAGCCGCACCAACCACGCCGCCGATCGCGCCGCCTCCGCGAATGACCTCTCCCAGGCCCTGCCGGTCGATGGCGAGGTTGACGGCCTGGCGCACGCGCACATCGGCGAAGGGCTCGAAGGCGGGATTGAGGTACAGCTCGCTCTGCGTATTGGCGACCGTCTGGATATCCTTGATACCCGGCACGGACTGCTTCAGCCCCTCCATCTGGGTGTGGTTGAGGGGGCCGAACCAGATGTCGATCTGGCCGGAACGGAAAGCCATGATACGGGCGTTGAGGTCCTTCATCGGCAGAATCTCGACCTCGTCGAGATAGGGAAGCTGGTCGCCTGCATCACTCCTGCCGAAATAGGCCGGGTTCCTGGTGAAGCGCGTTGCAACGCCCGCTTCGTTCTCCTTCAGCATCCACGGCCCGGTGCCGATCACCACCGACTTGCGATCATAGCCGCCGTCGAATGCCTCCTTCGGCAAGATCCACATATTCTGATGGGCAAGTGCCTGCAGCAGCACGACGTTGGGCCGTTTCAGCGTAATGACGAGCGTGTGGTCGTCAGGTGCGGCAATGCTGTCGACCGTGGATAACTGCCCCTTCTGGACACCGGATTGGCGGATGGCCTCATAGGTAGCCATCACATCCGCCGCGACGAAAGGACGACCGGATACGGGCGCAATGTCCTGCCACACCACACCTCGACGCAGATGGAACGTATAGGTGAGACCATCTTCCGAGATTTCCCAGCTTTCGGCCAAGGCGGGCTTGGGAACGAATTGCCCATAGGCGATATCCGGCCCGGTCTTCCATTCGACGAGCCGGTTCAACGCCAGACCAAGCCGGGAATGTACGCCGAACTCGGTACTGGCCAGAGGATCGAAGTTCGGAGCGTCGGCATGGACATTGATCGTCACCTTGCCGCCATGGCGTGGTTTTTCTTGCGCGCCGGCCATCCCCGGCAATGCAAGAGAGGCAAAAAGCGCGATTGCCGGGGCGATGACGCCCAGCTTGCTTCCGTGATGCAACAGTCGTTCGAGCACTATAGTTCCCTCTGGTTCTGTTCTCGGGCTGAGTGTTTCTGGCGGTGGATGTGCACTGCCGGCCCGGCAGGCGTTCTGGAAATTACTGCTGGTTCCTGGGATCCAGCACGTCACGCAAGGCATCGCCGACAAGGTTCAGCGCCAGCACGCTGATGGTCAGCATCAATCCGGGGAAGACGATCAACCACGGTGCGGTGGTGATGAACCGGGTTCCGTGGGACAGCATCGTTCCCAGCGAAGGGTGCGGGGGCGGTGTACCGACGCCCAGAAAGCTGAGTGCCGCCTCCGTCATGATGGCCACGCCAAATGCCAGCGACCCCAGCACGAGCATGGTGGGCATGAGATTGGGGACGCCGTGTGTGATCATGATCCTGAGCGGCGATGCCCCGATGACCCGCGCGGCCGAGATGAAGTCCTGCCCGCGAATCTTCATCATCTCGGAGCGTACGACGCGAACGAAACGCGGTATCTGCGCAAGCGTTACCGCAATGACGACGTTGCGGACGCTTGGTCCCAGCATCGCCGCGATGAACAGCGACAGGACCAGCGACGGCAGCGTATCGAGCGCCTCGACCACGCGCTGGATGATGGTATCGACCCACCCACCGAAATAGCCCGAGATCATTCCGATCAATCCACCCGCGATCATCGTGAGGGTCACAACCATCAGGCCGACGAACAGCGAAATGCGGGTGCCGTGCAGGACACGCGAAAAGACGTCGCGGCCGATATCGTCGGTGCCGAACCAGTGTAACACGGACGGAACCTTCAGGACGGCCCGCCTGTCCTGATGCAGCGGGTCGAACTGCGCGATCCACGGCGCGAACAGCGCCACCAGGAGCACAAGCGTCAATATCACCAGCGCGCTGCACCCCACCGGATCGCGCAGCATGGCGCGCAGGATGGCGGCAATGCGGCTGCTGCGTCGGGGGGCCTCGACGGCTTCGATGACGAGGGTCATGACCGGGCCTCCCGGACACGCGGATCAACCATTCCATAGGACAGGTCGACCAGCAGATTGACGGTGATGGTGATAAGGCCGTAGGTCAGAACGGCTGCCTGTAAGACCGGGTAGTCTCGTGTCGCAACGGCCTCGAACAGCATGTTTCCGAGCCCCGGTACGTTGAAAATTCGCTCGATGATGACCGTGCCCGACAGAAGGTGGCCGAATTGCGTGCCAACCAGCGTGATGACTGGGATCAGCGCGTTCTTGAGACCGTGACCGATATAGATGCCGGCGGAAGATACCCCACGCGCCCGGGCGGCCCGGATGAAATCCGCCCCGATGATCTCCAGCATGGCGGATCTCGTGAGGCGAGACAGCGCAGCGGCGACGCCCAGCGCAAGTGCAATCGCGGGAAACACCACCTGCTGCAGGTTGACGAACGGCGCATCGGAAAAGCTCCGGTAGGGCAGCGGAATGAAATAGCCGATGGCAGCCAGACCCGTCAGCATCAGCAGTCCCATCCACAGTTGCGGGATAGCCAGAAACACGGTGGAGCTGACGCGCAGCACCATATCGCCCGGCGTGCCACGCCACAGAGCGGAGGCGACCCCCGCCCCGATCCCCAGGACAGCGCCAAGGGCGATGGCCAGGATCGACAACTGCATCGTCGGGATGAGGGCTGCGCCAATCTGGCTGGCTACAGGCCGGCCGGTCCAGAGCGAATTGCCAAGATCCCCGGCAAGCACATCCCTGGCCCACAGAACGAACTGGGTGGCAATCGGCTTGTCGAGGCCGAGCTGCGCCCGCTTCTGTTCGAGCAGTTCCGGCGTCACCGCGCCGGCCTCCGACAGTTGCTGGTTCACGATGTCGCCAGGGACAAAGCGAATGGCCACGAAAACAAGCAGCGCCACCGTGGCCAGAACAAGCAGGCCCAGGACCGCGCGACGCAAGGCGAAGGTCAGCATGGCTCAGTACTTCCGCTGCCAGCGCGAGGTCGCCGCAACATCCTCGACAGGACGCCCTTCCTTGTTCCAGCCGCCGAAGCCGTGATCCAGGTGCCAGACCTTGTCGTAGCCCATATCCATCAGCGCCAATGCCGCCAACACCGAACGCCCGCCACCGGCGCAGTAAACGACATACTCCGCGCCCTCGGTGAAAAAGCTCCGATGGTAGCCCATGGCCGGATCAGCCCAGAATTCCAGCATGCCGCGCGGCACGTGGTGCGAATTGGGGATCGCCCCGCTGTCGATCCGCTCCTGAAGCTCGCGAATATCGACCAGCGTCAGCGGCTCGCTGCGCCCGATCCGTTCCGCCAACTCGACCGCGGACAGCGTTGGAACCTGCGCGCGCAGGCTATCCACCCACGTCATGGTGTTTCGAATTGCCATTTGTCCTCCCTCCGCGCTGGTTAGCTTTTTGCTCGGTCCACGTGCGGACCGCCTTGTCCGCTCAGGGCCCGACGCAACCCTTCCAGCGGGTCAATTTGGTCGATGAGATGAACCTTGGTTTCCCAGGTGCCGAGATGCTCGCACATCAGCCGCTCCGCCGTGGCAATGTCGTTATTTGCCAGCGCTTCGATGACAGCGACGTGCTCGGCATAGGACATGCGCGCATCGCCCGGCGTTTGATGGCGCATGGTAAAGAGCGTGGTCAGGACCGTCAGATCGCGAAGCTTCTCAGCGAGTATGCTGCTGCCGAGACATTCCGCCAGACACACGTGAAAATCGCCGAGAAGATAGCTTCGCCGGCTAACGTCGTCGCCTTCGATAGCTTCCTTCTGCTGCGAAAGATGCTCACGCAGCCGATCGAGAGGTTCGGCTTCGAGGACACGTCCATGCCGTGCCAGGTTGCGCAGAAGACCGGTTTCGATGACCTCGCGAGCCTCATAGAGTTCACGCGCCTTGGCGACGTCAACCTCTGGCAAAAACCAGCCTTTGCGGGGACTGACAACGACGATGCCACGCACGGCCAACTCGACCATCGCCTCGCGCACTATGGTGCGGCTGCAGCCGAACAAGGACGCAATATCCTGCTCGCCAAGCCGCGCATTTGGCTCAAGCTTTCTACTCAGAGCCGCCTCGATTATGCGGCTGCTGATACTGGCTGCCAGACTCACGGCACCCACCTCCTCTTGTATGCAAGGCATGAATGCAAGATTTTCACGGGATTGCAACCGAAAAATTCTCGCCTTGCATCGCGAACCGCCAGTTTGCGAAAAAGGTGCGCTGTGAAGTCGCTGCTCCCGGGACGAATTGGTCTGGCGCAAGCCGGATAAAGGGCGCCAGGAGGCGCCATAGGGCCAGCCGGCAGGCCCTAGCGAGGCTGTCGGATACGCATTGCGCGCTTCACGCGCCTGATCTGGTCCTCGACGTGCCCGACAGCCTTGCGCGCACCATGCCCTGTGAAGAGATCGGCCGGAGCGCGATCCGCACACCACCATATGGAGACGGTCGGTCAGAAAAAGAAGAAGCCGGCATACCCTTAACGGGAAGCCGGCTTTCGGAAAAGATCGCGCTCAAACAGATAGATAGAGCCTGACGACAAATCGGGAAAATGTCATCAAGCTCTATAGAGGTGCCTGGCGGCGAGGCGACCCTGCAATCTGAGGTGTCGGGCCATCGCACTGAGCGACCGCAGGCGGACGTTTCCTCATGCGGCATTGAAGGGCTGCACTGCCCGTTATCCGGCCTTCACCACCATGGCAATGCCCTGCCCGCCGCCGATGCACATGGTGATCAAACCATAGCCGCCGCCGAGACGCTGGAGTTCATAGAGCGCCTTGACCGTCAGGATCGCGCCCGTCGCCCCGACAGGATGGCCGAGTGCGATGGCGCCGCCATTGGGGTTGGTGATCTCCGCCGGGAAGCCGAGTTCCTTCGACACCGCGCAGGCCTGTGCGGCGAAAGCCTCATTGGATTCGATGACTTTCAGGTCGTCGATACCGATGCTGGCGCGCGCCAGCGCCTTGCGCGTCGCCTCTACGGGGCCGAGCCCCATCACCGCCGGATCGAGGCCGGAATGGGCGTAGGACACAAGCCGGCCAAGGACTTCGCGCCCCTCGGCGCGGGCCACGTCCTCTTCCATCAACACCAGCGCGGCCGCGCCGTCATTGATGCCGGAGGCATTGCCCGCCGTGACGCTGCCGTCCCTGGCGAAGGCCGGGCGCAGCCCCGCCAAATTCTCCACCGACACATCCGCCCGCACATGCTCGTCCTGATCGAAGACAACCGTTCCCTTGCGACCCTTGATCTCCACCGGCACGATCTGCGACCGGAAGCGGCCCTCGGCGATCGCGGCCGCCGCGCGACGATGACTCACCACGGCAAAGCCGTCCTGCTCCTCCCGCGCGATGCCGCAGCGCGTCGCGACATTCTCGGCGGTGATGCCCATATGCCCGTTTCCGAACGGATCGGTCAGCACGCCCACCACCATGTCGATGGCCATGGCGTCTCCCAGGCGCTGGCCATCGCGCAGCGCGGGCATCAGATAACCGCCACGGCTCATGCTCTCGGCACCGCCGGCGACCGCGCAATCGGTGTCGCCAAGCATGATCGACTGAGCCGCCGACACGATTGCCTGCAGGCCCGAGCCGCAAAGCCGGTTGAGCGTCAGGCACGGAACCCCGTGGCCGAGACCGCCCTCAAGCGCCGCGACACGGGCGAGATAAGCATCGCGCGGCTCGCCGTGAATGACATTGCCGAACACCACGTGGCCAACCCGCGCGGTCTCGATGCCCGCGCGCGAGACGGCCGCCTGCAGCACCGTCGTTGCCAGTCGCGTGGCCGGCACATCCTTCAGCGAACGGCCGAAAGAGCCGATGGCCGTGCGGGCGGCGGAAACGAAGACGACCTGATTTGACATTGTTGAGCCCTCCAAAGCGGCTGCAATAGCCGCGCAATTCATCATGTGTCCGGCCGAACCATTACCGGTTGCGGCGACGTCCTTCCAGAAGATCGAGCACGGCGCGGGCCGCATCGAGCACATTGGTGCCCGGGCCGAAGACCGCCGCCACGCCATGGTCGATGAGATACTGGTAATCCTGGCGTGGAATGACGCCACCGACGACGACGATGACGTTTTCCGCGCCCCTCTCCTTCAGCGCCGCGACCAGTTGCGGCGCGAGCGTCTTGTGGCCAGCCGCAAGCGACGACATGCCCACCACATGGACCTTTGCGGCAATAGCGGTGTCCGCCGCCTCCTCCGGCGTCTGGAACAGCGGCCCGGCGACGATCTCGAAACCGATGTCGCCAAAGGCCGAAGCGATCACCTTGGCGCCGCGATCATGACCGTCCTGACCGAGCTTGGCCACCATGATGCGCGGCTTTACCCCGAGCGAGCCGGCAAACTCGTCCAGCCGCTCGACCAGCGTCTTGAATTCCGGCTCGCCGTCATAGGCCTTGCCGTAGACATTGCCGACCACCCTGGGCACGGCCGCGTGGTCGCCGAAGGCGCGGCGCATGGCATCGGAAATCTCGCCCACCGTGGCGCGCGCGCGCGCCGCCTCCACGGCTGCAGCCAACAGGTTCCCCTCGCCGGCGCGTGCGACCTTTTCGAGCGCCGCAAGTGTTTCCTGCACGCGATTCGGATCGCGCTGACGGCGCGTGCGCTCGATGCGGGCGATCTGCGCGGTCCGGACGACGGAATTGTCGATCTCCAGAATGTCGATCTCGTCTTCCTGCTCGAGCCGGTACCTGTTGACACCGACAATGACGTCCTCGCCCTTGTCGACGGCCGCCTGCCGGCGCGTGGCGGCCTCCTCGATCAACCGTTTCGGCAGGCCGGAATCGACCGCTTTGGTCATCCCCCCCAGCGCCTCGACCTCCTCGATCAGCGCCCAGGCCTTGTTGGCCAGTTCGTCGGTGAGGCTCTCGACATAGTAGGAGCCGGCCAGCGGATCGACGACCCTGGTGACGCCCGTCTCGTGCTGGAGAATGAGCTGGGTGTTGCGGGCGATGCGGGCCGAGAACTCGGTCGGCAGCGCAATCGCCTCGTCGAAGGAGTTGGTGTGCAGCGACTGCGTACCGCCGAGCGCGGCCGACATCGCCTCGAAGGCCGTGCGCACGACGTTGTTGTAAGGGTCCTGCTCCTGCAGCGACACGCCCGATGTCTGGCAGTGGGTGCGCAACATCAGCGACGATGGCTTTTTCGGCTCGAATTCCGTCATGATGCGCGACCACAGCAGCCGCGCGGCGCGCAGCTTCGCGGCTTCCATGAAGAAATTCATGCCGATCGCGAAGAAAAAGGACAGCCGCCCGGCGAAGTCGTCGACATTGAGCCCCTGCTTCAGCGCCGCGCGCACATATTCGCGTCCGTCGGCCAGCGTGAAGGCAAGCTCCTGCACCAGCGTCGCACCCGCCTCCTGCATATGATAGCCGGAGATCGAGATGGAATTGAACTTCGGCATCTCGCTTGCCGTGTATTCGATGATGTCGGCGATGATCCGCATCGAGGGTTCGGGCGGATAGATATAGGTGTTGCGGACCATGAACTCCTTCAGGATGTCGTTCTGGATGGTGCCGCTAAGCTTGCCGCGCGATACGCCCTGCTCCTCGCCGGCCACGATGAAATTGGCGAGGATCGGGATCACCGCGCCGTTCATGGTCATCGACACCGATACCTTGTCGAGCGGGATGCCGTCGAACAGTATCTTCATGTCCTCGACGGAATCGATCGCAACGCCAGCCTTGCCGACATCGCCCACCACACGCGGATGGTCGCTGTCATAGCCGCGATGAGTGGCAAGGTCGAAGGCCACCGACACGCCCTGCTGCCCGGCGGCCAGCGCCTTACGGTAGAACGCGTTGGATTCTTCCGCGGTCGAGAAACCGGCATATTGCCGGATCGTCCAGGGACGGCCGGCATACATGGTGGCGCGCGGCCCGCGCACGAAGGGCGCGAAGCCCGGCAGGCTGTCCAGATGCTCGACGCCTTCGAGGTCGGCCGCCGTGTAGAGCGGCTTGACCGCAATACCCTCGGGCGTGTTCCAGACAAGGGTGTCCGCCGAAGTCTTGGTTTCGCGCCCGGCGAGATCCCGCCATTGGGAGAGATCGCGATTGGTCATGCAGACCTCCTTTGAGCTTACCCCGCCGCGTTGCCCGCTGTCTTGCCGGACAGAGAGGTGCGAAGGAGTACGAGCATTCCGATTAAACCTACTCGAATTCCATGATCAGTTCGTCCACGGCGAGGCTCGCACCCGCCGCCGCCGCGATGCGCGCGACCGTGCCGCGACGCTCGGCGCGCAGCACGTTCTCCATCTTCATGGCCTCCACCGTGGCCAGCGCCTGACCCGCCTCGACCTGATCGCCGACCTCAACGGCGATGGACGTGATCACGCCCGGCATCGGGCAGAGCAGCATTTTCGATGTGTCCGGCGGCAGCTTCTGCGGCATCAGTCGTGCGAGTTCGGCGACGCGCGGCGAGCGCACATAAGCCAGAACATCAATGCCGCGCCAGCGCAGACGGCAGGCCGAATTCGCCGGCGAGACCTTCACGCCCATCCGCGCCGCGCCGACGGCGAAGATCGCGTGGCTTGCGCCTGGCAGCCAGTCGCTTGCCACGGCAAGCGTGCTGCCATCGGAGAATTCGACCAGTGAGCCGCCGTCCTGTTCGCAAACTTTCACAGCCAGTCCGTGCTCGGGAAGGGTCACCACCCAGTCTTCTCCGATCGCGCGCCGATGATTTGCGAGCGCGCCGGAAATCCGGACGTTGCGCTTTTCGCGGCACAGATGGACATGCGCGGCGACGGCGGCGAGCAGCCTGACATCTTCCGAGGAGGGCTCGACGCCGCCAAATCCGTCCGGATATTCCTCGGCGATGAAGGCGGTCGTCAGCGCGCCGGCACGGAAGCGCGGATGCTCCATGACGGCCGACAGGAACGGCAAATTGTGACCGATGCCTTCCACCTCGAAATCGTCGAGCGCGCGGCCCATCGCCTCGACGGCCGTGGCCCGGTCGGCGGCCCAGGTGCACAGCTTGGCGATCATCGGGTCGTAATACATCGAGATTTCGCCGCCCTCGAAGACGCCGGTGTCGTTGCGCACCACGGTACCATCGTCGCGCGTACCTTCGACCGGCGGGCGATAGCGCGTGAGCCGGCCGATCGATGGCAGGAAGTTGCGATACGGGTCCTCGGCATAGAGTCGGCTTTCGATGGCCCAGCCGTTCAGCTTCACATCGTTTTGCGCGAAGCGCAGCTTTTCGCCGGCCGCGACGCGGATCATTTCCTCCACCAGGTCGATGCCGGTGATGAGCTCCGTCACCGGATGCTCCACCTGCAGGCGGGTGTTCATTTCGAGGAAATAGAATTTCTTGTCCGCATCGACGATGAACTCGACCGTACCGGCGGAGAAATAGCCCACGGCCCTTGCCAGAGCGACCGCCTGTTCGCCCATCGCCTTGCGGGTGGCGGCGTCGAGGAAGGGCGACGGCGCCTCCTCGATGACCTTCTGGTTGCGGCGCTGGATCGAGCATTCGCGCTCGCCGAGATAGATCAGGTTGCCCTGGCTGTCGCCCAGCACCTGAATCTCGATGTGGCGCGGCTGGGTGACGAACTTTTCGATGAAGATGCGGTCGTCGCCGAAGGACGATCTGGCCTCGTTGCGCGACGATTGGAACCCTTCGCGGGCGTCGGCGTCGTTCCAGGCGATGCGCATGCCCTTGCCGCCGCCGCCGGCGGAGGCCTTGATCATCACCGGATAGCCGATCTCGGAGGCGATCCTGACCGCTTCGTCGGCATTTTCGATCAAGCCCATATGGCCGGGTACGGTCGACACGCCGGCGCCGGCGGCGATACGCTTGGAAGTGATCTTGTCGCCCATCGCCTCGATCGCAACCGGCGGCGGGCCGATGAAGGCGACGCCTTCGGCTTTCAGGACCTCGGCGAAATGCGCGTTTTCCGACAGGAAGCCGTAGCCGGGATGAACGGCGTCCGCCCCGGTCTGACGGATCGCATCGAGGATTTTGTCGATCACGATATAGGACTGGCTCGACGGCGGCGGGCCGATATGCACCGCCTCATCCGCCATCTTCACATGCAGCGCCTCGCGGTCGGCGTCGGAATAGACGGCGACCGTGGCGATGCCAAGCTTGCGCGCGGTCTTGATGACACGGCAGGCGATCTCGCCGCGATTGGCGATCAGGATTTTCTTGAACATCTCGGACCTCAGAGCGGCATCGTGTCGTGTTTCTTCCAGCGCGTGTCGACGTTCTTGCCGCGCAGCGAGGCGAAGGCGCGGGCGATGCGCCGGCGCGAGGAATGCGGCATGATCACCTCGTCGATGAAACCGCGCTCGGCCGCGATGAAGGGATTGGCGAAACGCTCCTCATACTCGCGCGTGCGCTCGGCGATCTTCGCCGGATCGTCGAGTTCCGATCGGTAGAGGATTTCGGTAGCGCCCTTGGCGCCCATCACCGCAATCTCGGCGGTGGGCCAGGCGTAGTTGACATCGGCGCCGATATGCTTGGAGGCCATGACGTCATAGGCGCCGCCATAGGCTTTTCGCGTGATCAGCGTCACCATCGGCACGTTCGCCTGCGCATAGGCGAACAAAAGCTTGGCACCGTGCTTGATGACGCCGCCATATTCCTGGCTCGTTCCGGGCAGGAAGCCCGGAACATCCACCAGCGTCAGGAGCGGGATGGAAAAGGCGTCGCAGAAGCGCACGAAGCGCGCGGCCTTGCGCGAGGAATCGATGTCGAGGCAGCCGGCCAGCACCATCGGCTGGTTGGCGACCACGCCCACCGTCTGACCTTCGATGCGCATGAAACCGGTGATGATGTTTTTCGCAAAGGCTTCCTGGATTTCGAAGAAGTCGCCCTCGTCGGCAATCGCCAGGATCAGTTCCTTCATGTCATAGGGCTTGTTGGCGCTGTCAGGCACCAACGTGTCGAGCCGCATCTCGACGCGGGCGGGATCGTCGTGGAACGGCCGCACCGGCGACGCGTCGCGATTGTTGAGCGGCAGGAAATCGAACAGCCGACGCACCTGCTCCAGCGCCTCGATGTCGTTTTCGTAGGCGCCATCCGCGACCGACGATTTTTGTGTATGCGTGCGCGCGCCACCCAGCTCCTCGGCGGTGACGACCTCGTTGGTGACGGTCTTCACGACGTCCGGGCCGGTCACGAACATGTAGGAACTGTCGCGCACCATGAAGATGAAATCGGTCATGGCCGGCGAATAGACCGCGCCGCCCGCGCACGGCCCCATGATGAGCGAAATCTGCGGCACCACGCCCGAGGCATCGACATTGCGCTTGAAGACGTCGGCATAGCCGGCGAGCGATGCCACGCCCTCCTGGATGCGCGCACCGCCGCTGTCGTTGACGCCGATGACCGGCGCGCCGTTTTTCACGGCCATGTCCATGATCTTGCAGATCTTCTGCGCATGCGTCTCGGAGAGCGAGCCGCCCAGCACAGTGAAATCCTGCGAAAAGACATAGACCATGCGGCCGTTGATGGTGCCCCAGCCGGTGACGACGCCGTCGCCCGCCACCTTCTGGCTCGCCATGCCAAAATCGGTGGCGCGGTGGGTGACATACATGTCGTATTCCTCGAACGAACCCTCATCGAGAAGCACTTCGAGACGCTCGCGCGCGGTGAGCTTGCCCTTGGCGTGCTGGGCGTCGATGCGCCGCTGGCCGCCGCCAAGGCGGGCTTCGGCGCGGCGCGCCTCCAACTGTTCCAGAACGGCGCGCATCAGTTCATGCCCGAGGCGGCTTGGTAGAGCGTCATGGGTTTCTCCCGCACCACGAATTGCAACGCAATCGCTCCAGCCGAACCGGTGGAATGGAGCGCAGGGAGCGGCTTACGCTTGAGGCGCGGGCGAGAAAACGGTTGAAAATGCGCAAAGGCGTAATATACAAATATGCAAATTGTAAAATGTGAAATTGCAAATATGGCACCTCGCAAACTCTATATCGGCCGCAAGGTGCGCGAGCTGCGCCAGGCCAACAAGGCCACGCAGCAGGTCTTCGCCGAACAGATCGGCATCTCGACCAGCTATCTCAACCAGATCGAGAACAACCAGCGGCCGGTTTCGGCCTCGGTCCTGCTGGCGCTCGCGGAAAAATTCCAGATCGACATCGCCGAGATTTCGCAGGGCGACAGCGACCGCCTGCTATCGGCGCTCACCGAAGCGCTGTCCGATCCGATCTTCGAAAACTATGCGCCCAATCTGCAGGAACTGAAGCTGGTGACGCAGAATGCGCCGGGCTTTGCCCGCGCGTTGATCTCGGCACATCAGGCCTATCGCCACAACAGCGAGCAGCTTGCCAGCCTGGACGACACGCTGGGCCGGAGCGCCCATCTGGTCGAGCCGACGCCCTATGAAGAAGTGCGCGACTTCTTCCATTTCGTGGACAATTATATCCACGATCTCGATGTCGCCGCCGAAAAGCTGGCGACCGGCATCGGCCTGCCGGAAGGCGAAGCCGGCACCGCCCTTTCCGCCTATATCGAGGAAAGGCACAATGTGCGCATCGCCAAAAGCGGATCAAATGAGGACATCATCCGTCAGTTCGACCCCAAGTCGCGCGTGCTGTTCCTCAGCCCTTATTCGCCGGTTTCGACCCGCAATTTCCAGATCGCCTTCCAGATCGCCGAACTCGAGGTGGAAACCACGGTTTCGCAAATAGCCGAACGTGCGGACTTTCGTAGCGCGGAGGCGCTGGAGATCTGCAAGATGGGCCTGCGCAACTATTTTGCCGGCGCGCTCACCCTGCCCTACCGGTCGTTTCTCGCCGCCGCGAAGGAATTGCGCCATGATCTGGAATTGCTTGCCGCCCGCTTCGGCGCGAGCGTCGAGCAGGTTTCGCACCGCCTCAGCACGCTGCAGCGGCCGGGCGCGAAAGGCGTGCCGATCTTCTTTGCCCGTATGGACCGTGCCGGAAACATCACCAAGCGCCACAGCGCCGCGAAGCTGCAATTCGCCCGCTTCGGCGCTGCCTGCCCGCTCTGGAACGCCCATCAGGCGTTCGAGACGCCCGGCCGGATCATCCGCCAGCTTGCCGAAACTCCCGATGGCGTGCGCTATCTGTGCATCGCCACCGAACTTACCAAGGGCGGCGGCGGCTTCCACGCGCCACAGCGACGCTATGCCATCGCGCTTGGCTGTGAAATCGCCCATGCCGAGCACTTCGTCTACGCCGACGGGCTCGACCTCGGCAATCGCGCCGCCTTCGATCCCATCGGCATTTCCTGCCGCATCTGCGAGCGCACCAATTGTCACCAGCGCGCCGTGCCGCCGCTCAAGAGCCGGCTGGTCATCGAACACAACAGGCGCGGCGCAGTGCCCTATGCGATCGCGTAAGCAGCGGTCCGGAAACGCAGGACTGCCCGCAGCGAGAACGCAAGAAAATTACGCCAGGCGCGGCCTATCATTGCGGGCAATCCCTACACAAGCCGGGTTTCTTCCGGCTTGTGGGTTGCCGTCGATATGGCACTTTTCCTGGGCTTCCTTCGTATGAGGCAGCATGAGGCTCGGTCGAGCGCCATACCCCCGTAGTCACGATCGAGCCTCTCTTCTCAACCCCATCCACCGAAGCCGGATGGTACGTCAAAGTTAATAGCATCCGGGGTCGATTAAGGGGTAGAGTCTCTCGCGGAGATGGGGAAACGAGGAGGCATCCGTGCCAACGACCCATCAATTTCTGACTTCCAGGGATCTCGAAAAGATCAAGCGCGTCCTTGTCAACGCCCGGTCAGCCTTGTCCGAGCTGCGAATGGAGCGTGAGGCCGCTCGCTTTCTGATGCAGCGATATCTGGAAGGCACGACAGAGGAGCCCGCCTTAGCCGATGCGCTCGACAATTATCTCGCGAAGCGCCACGACTGGCAGTTTGTGAACGGCAGCGCAAAGGACAAGCGCGCACACTGAACACGACGGTCATTACAAATGATGCCAGACCGGCTTGACCAATGCTTGTCGGTGATCCGTTGGACACCTGAGACCCTGGCGCAATGCCTGGGGTGTGACGTGTCCGTGGTTCACGCCTGGCTGGCCGGAAAAGCTGAAATCCCGATGAATGTGGCTGTCTGGATCGAGATGATGGCCGAGCATCACGTCGCATTCGAGGAGACAAAGCCGAAAGGGCTCACAGGCAGGCGTTTCCCGTGACCGTCAAACCGGAAAGACGGCCCCGGCGAACTGAGACGGAACGTGGCGCAAGCACAATGTGATGGAACGGGGGCTTACGCCTGACGTTGGCTGCGATCAGTCTATGGGAGAACGACCATGAGACAGATCCTCATCAAAAGTGCAATCGTGCTGGCCATCGGCATCGCACCAGGCCTTGCCGCCGCACAGACAGAAGCGCCGATCAAGAAGCCTCCGGAACAATCCGGGGGCAAAGGGGATGGTGAATACGGCAAGGGCGGGATGAAGAAAGAAGGCGCCGAGGGCGGCACCATGAAGATGGAGGAGAAGGGTGGTCAGCCCATGGAAAAACCCCCTATGAAGTCAGAGGGCAAGGAAGCGGAGAAACCAAAAGCGCAATCGAAGGAACAGGGCAAGGCCACCAGTAAGAAAACCGAAGAACAGAGTGGTTCACAAGGGAAACGCGCGGAGAAAGGGCATGTCAGCGAGGAGCAGCGCGGAGAGCTCAGGAAAGCACTGCGCGAGGGGCATGTCGAACCCGCGCCGAACATCAACTTTTCGGTCGATTTGGGCGTGCGTGTGCCCAGGGAAGTCCACCTTTACCGGCTTCCACCCAGGATTGTGGAGATCGTGCCTGAGTATGAAGGCTACGAGTATTTCGTACTCGCTGACGGTCGCATCATCATTGTCGACCCGGAAACCCTGGAAATCGTGCTGATCCTCGCATAGCCCAAAACGCCCGCCCTGGATAACCGGGGCGGGCGCCGTCTTATACAGGACGCGCTAATTGATCACCGCGACAATTCTCCTGGTTGCGGGGTCGACGACCACAGTATGATCGTTGACCACAACATACCGATACTGGACATCCGGAATCTCGTGAAGCTCAACCGTGTCAGGGAGAGGAGAGCCGACATTCAATTCCACGCCAAGCAAACTGATCGACGCAAGCGGCTTCTTTTGCACATATTCTCTGATCACCGTCTGCTGTTCAGGAGTGACAATTACGTCCTGCGCGGCTGCAATCCCGGTACCACCGAGAAGCATAACCCCTGCAATGACACTCAAAATTCGGGGTTTCATGACGAACTCCTTTCGTTCGTAGCGGCTTGCCGGGCCGCAGGAAACCAACGGAAGTGCGTGGCTTTCGTTCCGAAACGTGAACTGGAGCGGCGCGGCCGGTCATCGCGGACCGGCTGTTGCGCATAACCGGAGAGGGTCCACATGATGAAGCCGAAGCTTCTTTCAGGCGGCAATCCGCAGATTGCCAAGGGCTACGGAGACGAGCCCGTGCAAGCCTACATCACCGCCATGCCAGGCTGGAAAAGCGATCTCGGGAAACGCATCGACGGCATCATCGCGCGTACCGTTCCCGGCGTTTGCAAGGCCGTCAAATGGAACTCGCCTTTCTATGGCGTCGCGGATGGGACCTGGTTCCTGAGCCTCCATTGCTTCACGAAATACGTGAAAGTGACCTTTTTTCGGGGCACATCCCTGGACCCGATGCCGCTGGGCACATCAAAGCATCCGCAAGTCCGCTACCTCGACGTTCACGAGGGCCAGTTCGACGAAGCGCAGTTTACCGACTGGGTGAAGCAGGCGGCCGCTCTGCCCGGCGAAAAGATGTGAACCACCGGGCAGCACGAAAAAGCCGGCAGTCCGGGACGGCGTGGTATCCGTATGCCGTTTTCGTCGTTCGGGAATTCAGTCTTCGAGACTGCGCCGGTTTAACCGCTTCACGCTGTTGCCGGACATGGCGGGCTGGCGACCGGGAAATCCCGAACCCCGGTTATCGGCCTGCACGGGGAATAACCCGGCAGCGGCCAGCCCGATCGTGCGCGTCTATCTCGCGACCGACCCGATGACGATTGCCCCCATGACCGCCGCAGTGGCGCCCATTGCAACAAAGGTGGCTGTTTGAATAACCCCGATGGTGACGCTCGCAGTCACCAATGCGGCCACGACGGCAACAATTACCAGCGCCAGAAGCGGTCTCTTTCGGATGATTTCGATCATGGGAGTCGATCCTTTCTTCTTTTCCCGCAATCTAACCATTCGCATGTGAAAGGCCATATCCCGCAACTGCGACACGAAGGCCGTTGCCAAGCTCAGGGTCGAGAGCCTGGCTTGGGCATTCCTGCCCGAGCCCGCAACCTCTTTTTATCGGAACGGATGTCCCCGCCGGCAGTTAGGGTCAGGACCTGTTGATATGATGAAGATGGCGCCTGAAACGGCGAAGGTCGATGTGGCTCCATCGATCATCCTTCGGAATGGAGTAGGCCATGTCCAGGGAGCCTGAATATCACACCGGAGCCCGCAAGCCTGTACCCGCTGCCGGGCCCGATCCGAATGACGCCTTCTCGCAAGAAGCCGCGAAAAACCGGAAACCGCCTCTGGGTACCGGTCTGACCGAAACCGTCGATGACGGCCAGAAGCGCGCGGCTGAAGAGTTCAGGAAGCTCAAACAATCGAGGGAGCCGCGCCCCGGCGACAAGGAAACCTCGACCGGACGAGGCGATCCCGACCATCCGACGCGCGACACGAGAGAAACGCCAGCGCCCAACCCGGACGGTGGTTCCACCAAAGGCGACTAGCGTCAGGAGCATGCCAATCCGGGTTGCCGCCGGTGTAAAGGTTTGATTGTCTGCATGGCCAGAGAGAGGGAGCAGGCTATGGAACAATATTACGGCGTCGCAATTGTCACCCTGCTATGTGGTCTTGTCCTCTTCGGGATGGCTATTACCGTGGCAAGAACCCACTCCGCAACCGGGATACTTGCGCCCAGGATGACCGGTGACCCGCGGCTCGAGCAGGCAATTCGAGCGCACTCCAACACACTTGAATGGCTACCGATCTTCCTGCCGTCGATGTGGCTGTTCGCTATCTACTGGAGCGCGACATGGGCAGCGATTTTCGGTGGTATCTGGCTGGTTGGCCGGATCGCTTATTTTGTCGGGTATCTTTCGGCACCGTTGAAGCGATATCCCGGTTTCTTCATCCAGAGTGTGGCGACTTTCATATTGCTGCTTGGCGCTTTGGGCAGAATTCTCTTCCTCTGGATTTCCTAGGCCGGCGGCCCATCTGCCAGGCGAGGCCCTGCGGCCCATCAGCGCGCAACGATTTGGCATTGGCATGCGATTGAGAGTTTCTCTACAGCCTCTCATCCAGCCAATCATTGAGGAACCCGGTTGATGACTGACAATCCGTCGTCTCTTGAATTCTTGCCGCGGGCAACCGGCAGCGTCATGGGATTTCCGGCGCATGCCGAGCGTGCGGGTGCCCTCGGTGAAGTGCATTCCCGCCCACATCCTATGGTCGAAGCGCCACGCGCCCTGATCCAGCTTTCCTTCATGACGGATGCCGGGTCCAGCGTCGACCACGCCGTTCTTTGCGAACTCTCACGACGCCTTGGCATCGCTGCGCCAGATCGCCAGGCGCGCCATCATGCCATGAAATGGGGACAAGGTTCGGTCCGCTGGGAGCGCCACACAGAGTTTTCGACCTATCTCTGGGAAGGCCCGCTTGGCGAAACCGGCCGCGCTTGGGAAAATTCGCCTTTCGGCAATGGTTTCAGTCCGCCCGGCACGGTGATTTCGGCAATCCGGGTCGAAATCCGCGAATGGACCCCTGCAAGTGAGAAGCTGATTGCCGGCTTCGATCCGGCCAGCCTGTGCTATTCCCTGGTCGAGAATGGCGCGGCCGCCATCGTCACGGACTTCCGTCAGGACGCCGACGGACTGACCCGCATCCTGGTTCTCGACCGCGGTATGACCCCAGCCCGTGCCGGCGCCCTGTCACAACGGCTGATCGATATCGAAACCTACCGGACCCTCGCCCTGCTCGGACTGCCGATGGCGCTCTCGCTGTCGGGTCAGGTGCGTCGCATGGAAGACAGTCTTGCCCAGATCACGCGGGAAATGAAGAGCAGTGAAACGCGCGACAGCCAGACCCTGCTTGCCAACCTCACGGAACTGGCGGCCGAACTCGAGGCCGATGCCGCCGCCAGCCTCTATCGCTTCGGCGCCAGTCGCGCCTATGACGGCATCGTGCGCGAACGCCTGGAAGCGCTGGAGGAGGAGGCGGTGCCGGGCCACCAGACCTGGGCCGGCTTCCTGCAACGTCGCATGGCTCCCGCAATGCGCACCTGCCGATCGGTCGAGGAAAGGCAGGCCAATCTGTCACGCAAGCTTACCCGCACCACCACGCTTCTGCGCACCTGGGTGGATGTCGAGGTCGAAAAGCAGAACCGCGACCTGCTTGCCTCGATGAACAACCGCGCCCGGCTCCAACTGCGGCTGCAGCAGACGGTCGAGGGCCTTTCCGTGGCGGCTGTGTCCTATTACGTGGTCGGCCTCGTCGGTTATGTCGCCAAGGGCGCGTCGGCCGCCAGTCACGCCTTTTCGCCTGAGACCGCAACCGCCCTTGCGGTCCTGCCGGTGGTGCTACTGGTCTGGTGGGGTATCCGGCGGATTCGTCACGCACATCAGGAACATAAGTCGCAGGCCGACGACTAGGCCGGCACCAGGTCAGGAGTGCGGATGGATAGCAGCGTGAGGAGCCAGGCTCCCCACGCTTCTCGCTGCCTTTGTTCCGGTGGAACGGCCTTCTGCCCTTCACGATGTCGTTCGGGCCTCCCCCACGAGCCCGCGCGTTGCTTCACATGCAATCGCGCGGGATGCGCGCGCTGCGCTCGCGGTCGAACACCGAGCTTCCGTCATGGAACGCCTGCATATGCTCGGAAACGATCCATTCCGTTTCAGTGCAGGAGAGTTTCATGGTGCTGCGGGTCGTGGTTTCCCAGCCTTCACGGGCGATAGTGCAAACTGAGGTGATCTCGGCTGTCATCGACAGCGGATCTCCCGGCACGATCGACCACACCTGTTCGGTGACGTCGCGCGCCCTGAGCCCATTGCCGGGGTGGCGATTGAGACCGGTGTCCTCGCTGACCCTGTAGCGGGTTACGCCATTGCGCAGGTCATGTTCGATGCTGCGTGCGGATGAGCCTTCTTCCAGTTCTTCGTAGTGCGGGAGGGGATCGGGATTGGCCGGCTCCGGCAGGTCGATGCGACTGTGCTCGCCCAGCAGAGGCAAGCTTACCTCGACCGAAGCCAGTTCAATATCGAGCGTGGCGTCATAGGGCGGCGGCAACACCGTCGGCCAATAGGCACTGGACAGCGAAAGGCGGATGCGGTGCCCCGGCGCGAAACGATAGCCACAGGCGTCCAGAACCAGTTCCACCTCGACTGCCTTGCCCGGCTCCAGCACCTGAGGCTCGGCATTGCCGTTGCGATGGGCAAGGTTGAGTACGCCATAGCAGACGCGCGTGGCGGTGCCGTCGGGATGCACGTCCACCAGCCTTGCAGCCAGGTTGGCGAGCGGCGCATCGCTGGACAGGCGCAGCCTCAAAACCGGCTGGCCGAGGATGACACATTCTTCGCCGAGCGCCGCGCTGTCGAAGGTGAGCGAACCGGCATCATCCGGGCGCTGATCGCTTGCCATTTCGGAATCCGGCTTGAGCGTGAAAAACTCACCGGCGGCAGTGCCCGTATCGAGCGGCGACCGCAGCAGCGCATTGCCGCCGGCACGATCCCGCGGATTGTGTTCGAGCCGTCCTGAAGCATCGACCGCCAAGGCCATCGCCTTCGGTTCGCTCCATGCATCCTTGGCAACCCAGTAGCCGGGATCCGCCTCGCGCCAGCGAGCCGGGCGGGGTCCATCGAGGATGTAGGCGCGCACCTGCGGCGCGGCATCGGCACCGTTCTTTTCATCGCAGAGCCAGCGGCGCCACCAGGCAATCGCCTCGGCATGAAAGTCAGCGCGCGGCTTCGGATAGGCAAAATGCGGATATTTGTGCACCCACGGCCCTATCAGCGCCTTGGCCTTGCCAGGCATTCCGCTCACGGCCTTCAGCGGCGTGTTGCGATAGCCGTCCGCCCAGCCTGCTATCACCAGCGCGGGAATGGGGAAACCCTCGAAATCCTCGCAGATCGAACCGTGGCGCCAAAACTCGTCGCGGCGCTGGTGCGAAAGCCATTCCTCCATGAAGAAAGGCTCTTGTTCCAGCCGCTCCAGCCACATGTCGCGCCAGCGCTCACCCACGATCTCGGGGTCCGGCGAGCGTGACTGGTAGGCACTCATCGTTGCCGCCCAGGAAAACTGGGCCGACAGGTGCGTACCGTTCTTGTAGTGGATATCGTCATTATAGCGATCGACCGTCGAGGCGATGGAGATCACCGCCTTGAGTGCCGGCGGTTTCAGCGCCGCCACCTGGAGGCAATTGAAACCGCCCCACGAAATGCCCATCATGCCCACGCTGCCGTTCGACCATGGCTGGGCGGCGATCCACTCGATCACCTCGACCGCATCGGAAAGCTCTCGCGGCGTGTATTCGCCGTCGATCACGCCATCGGATTCGCCGCTGCCGCGAATGTCCACGCGAACTCCGGCGATGCCGGCAGCGGCAAACACCGGATAGGTGGACTCGTCGCGAGGGGCGGTGCCGTTGCGCTTGCGATAGGGCAGAAATTCCAGCACCGCGGGAACCGGCGTGGCTTGTCCCGCATCATCCGGCATCCAGATGCGCGCAGCCAGTCGCGTGCCGTCTTCCAGCACAATCCATTCATTCTCGATGACATGAAAATTATTGTTCGTCATGAAACCAACCACATAAAATTCCTGGGCATGCCAGGCATGCCGCCGGCGCCCTCAGGCGCATGGATGAAGGTCAGGCGATGCCTGCCCCCCGAAAAACTCAGGCTTCCAGCCAAATCCGGCTCGCAATGCGACCGTTGGAAAGATCGTTGCCGATATCGTGGACATACCCCTTCAGCTTGTTCGACGACGCGTTCAGGTAGTCGTTGAAAACCGGCAAGATCAAACCACCCTCATCGTGCACCATGAGCGCCATCTGCCGATAGAGCACGCGGCGCTTGTCTTCATCGAGCTCGCCTCGGGCCTCCATCGCCAGCTTGTCGAAATCCGGACGCTTGAAGCGCGTGTCGTTCCATTCCGCATCGGACACGTAGGAGGTGGAATAGCGCGCATCCTGTGTCGGGCGCCCACCCCAGTAAGAAGCGCAGAACGGCTTCTTGTTCCAGACTTCCGTCCAGTATCCGTCACTGGGCTCACGCCGCACGTCGAGCTGTATGCCGGCCTTGGCCGCGCTGATCTGGAAAAGCTGCGCGGCATCAACCGCACCGGGGAACGCCGCCTCGGAAGTCTGCAGCAGGATCGGTCCCTCATGACCGGATTTCTTGTAGTGGAATGCTGCCTTGTCGGGATCGTAGACGCGCTGCTCGATATCGGTCGGCGCAAGCGCGTAGTTGGCGTTGACCGGATAGTCGTTCCCGATCGTGCCGAAACCGCCAACCACCTGCTTGAGGATAGCCTCGCGGTCTATGGCCAGCTTCAGTGCCGTGCGCAGATCGTTATTGTCGAACGGCGCGGTGTCGCAATGCATCAAAAAGGCGTAAAAACCCTTGCCCGAGGTACGCAACACCTCGACATTCGCCGCCCGCTGCAACAGTGGAACCACCTTCGGCGCAAGCGTGTTGATGAAATCGACCTCGCCCGATCTCAGGGCGCTGATGCGGGCGGTCAGATCATTCATGACCGTGATCTCGACACTGTCAACGTAGCCGCGATCCTGACGCCAGTCGTCCTTGTTTCTTTCGAAGGTAGCGCGAACGCCCGGTTCGAACTTCACCATCTTGTAGGGACCGGTGCCGATCGCGGCGTTGGGGTTATCGACACCGCCGCCCGGCTGGATCTGCAGGTGATAGTCGGTGAGCACGAGCGGCAGGTCGGCATTGCCTTCCTTCAGCGTGATCACCAGGTCTCCCGCTTTCTCCTCGATGCGCGATATGCCGGTCAGCAGGCCGAGCGCGCCCGATTGCGATTTCTCGCCCGCATGGCGGCGCAGCGTGGCAACCGCATCCGCAACGGTCAGCGGCTTTCCGTCATGGAAGTGCACGCCCTTGCGAAGCTTGAAGGTCCATTCCTTCGCGTCGGCCGAGGGCGACCAGGATTCGGCCAGTGAGGGAAGCGGGGCACCCGTCTTGGGATCGGATTCAACCAGCGTATCGCCCCAGCAATGCGCGATCACGAAGAGAACGCTCGCCGACGCCAGCGCCGGATCGAGCGTGTCGGCGGATGCACCGCCTTCGAGCCCCATCCGCAACACACCGCCACGCACGGGGTCTTGCGCCCGGGCCGGCGAAACCAGCGTGCCGGTCGCAGCCGTGAGCCCCAGCAGCGTACTTCCCTGAAGAAAGCCGCGGCGCGAAAGGTTAAACGCCCTACCCAACTCGTCCATTTGGATCCTCTCGATCGGAACTGTCGCAGCCGATAATGAGCCCGGATCGGCGCAGCGCAACTTCGCTGCTTGACGCTATTTTAAGCAAGTTTATGCTACCGCAATGCAGGGATCACATCTCAATTTCAACGGCAATCTGAAATTTGCGTGCAGTACGCGGAAGTCGATCTCCGATCTGTGTCGCGCGATCGGTGTCAACAGGCAGCAATTCAATCGCTATCTCAACGCCGGCACCCTGCCATCCGCACATAACCGCTTGCGGATCGCGGCTGCCTTCGGTCTCGATCCGGCTGATTTCGACCTGGCGCCGCATGCCTTTCGGGCAAGGCTGCTGGAGGGTCGCCACGCATCTCCCGGACGGGGGCCGCTTGATGACGCATTTCCCGGCGATCTGCGGGCATTGCGTGCATATCTGGGTTTCTACCAGACATGGCACATATCGCTTTCCTGGCCCGGCCGGATCGTGTGTTCCTGCGCGCATTTGCGGGAGAAGGACGGTCAGGTTCAGGTGACGTCTCTTGAGCGCATTGTGGACCATGAAAACGGCGTCGTGCAGCGTTCGCGCTATGTCGGCCTTGCCGCCTGCCAGCGTCAGCGCATTTTCCTGACCGAACTCACCCGTGGCGAGGCGCCAACCTTCGGGCAAACGATCCTGATGCCGTTCGAGATTCATCAACGGCGATATCTTCGGGGCCTGACGATGGGCATATCGTGGCGCAACAACAATTTGCCCTACGCTACGCGCACGATCTGGCGCCATCTCGGCACCAGCACGGACAGGCGCGGCCTGATCGCCGCTTGCGGCATCTACAAGCCGACGTCCGCCATCTTACCATCCGTCGTCGCATCGTTCCTCACCGAACCCGCGCTGATTGCGGCTGGAACCATGCAACCGTGAAGCCGATGACGGCCCTTCTCTTCTACGCAACCCGCAACCCGTTTTCATCCAGGAGGACGCAGCCTGCCGGGTCGAAACCAACATCTATGGCATCGCCCTCGCGCGCGAGCCTCCCTTCTATCTGGGTGTTGGCACGAATGATCATCCCTCCGCCCACATCGACTTCGTATATGGCGTTGCCGCCGAGATAGGAGGTCGAGATAACGCGCCCGGCCAGACGATTGACCGGGAGTGCTGCACCGACCGTCATTTTTTGCGGGCGCACCACGACGGTGATGCGAGAACCTGCCCCAAGAACCTTCGGCGAAACGGCGGTAACAACCTGTCCGGCCGGAAGCGTGATCGTCGCCCTGGATCCGTCCATTGCCGTAACGACGCCCGGCAACATGTTCGCCTTGCCGAGAAAATCGGCCACGAAGGCGGTCGCCGGCGTGTCATAGACCTCCTCGGGCGTGCCGATCTGCTCCATCGTGCCCGCGTTCATGACGACGATCTGGTCGGACATGGACAATGCCTCTTCCTGATCGTGGGTCACGAAGATGGCGGTGATGCCGGTCTCCTTCTGGATTTTCTTGATCTCGACACGCATCTCCTCGCGCATATTGGCATCGAGCGCCGAAAGCGGCTCGTCCAGAAGCAGCACTTCGGGCTCGAACACGATGGCGCGCGCCAGCGCAATGCGCTGCTGCTGACCGCCCGAGAGCTGCGAGGGCAGCTTCTTTTCGCTGCCCGGCAGTCGCACCATCTCCAGCGCCTTGCCCACCCTGCGCGCGATCTCCGCCTTCGGCACATTGCGATATTTCAACCCGAAGGCGACATTGTCGAAGACGTTCTTGTGCGGGAAGAGCGCATAGCTCTGGAAGACCAGGCCGATATTGCGCTTGTAGATCGGCACGTCATCGACGCGCCTTCCGCCGATGGAAATCTGCCCGGCCGAGATATCGACCAGTCCCGCGATCGAGCGCAGGATCGTGGTTTTGCCGCAGCCGGAAGGCCCCAGCAGGGTGACAAAGCTGCCCTTGCGGATGGCGAGCGAGAAATTGCGGACCGCAACGAACTTGCCATAGGCGATGTCGATATTGCGGAATTCCACCGCCGGCTGCGGTGCGACATACCCGCCCGCGGTGGCCGGCAGCACCCCGGCCGCATCCGGCCGGGGTGTCTGGGTTTCGAGGCTGTCATGCACCTTTCGAAATCCTGTCCCATTGCTTGCTCCAGGCGTCTTCGTTGTTCGCCCAGTAGACCGGATCTGCGAAGGTCAGCGCGTTCATCGAGCCAGTCGGGTCGAAGGCCGGAAGCTTCTCGATCTTCTCGGTTAGCTTGACCTTGGTCGGGTCCAGCGAAGGCGGATAGTTCTGGCCCTCGGCCACGGCGATGGAGGTGGCGGGCTCGAGCATGAAATTGATCATCTCCTCGCACTCGGCCATGGGCGAGCCCTTGAGGACGAGCATGTCCTCCATCCAGGCATAGGAACCTTTCGGATCGATATAGCCGATCGGTTGACCCTGCTGCTGCAGCGCGGCAACACGGCCCGACCAGGCGTCCGTCACCACGATCTCGCCCTTGGAAAGCAGGTCCATCAGCTCCGCGCCGGAACTCCAGAATTTCTTGGCGAGATCCCGGTTTTCGCGCACCTTCGCCCAGACGGCATCCATGTCCTGGATGTTGTTCGGATCCTGACCGGTCTGCAGCGCGGCATACCAGACGCGCGTGGTCATGTCGGCATAGCCGCCCACCTTGCCCGCGTATTTCTGGTCAAACAGGAGGCCGACGCCCTTCTCCCTGGCCTCGTCGTCCGAGATGACCTTGTTGTTGTAGGCGATGCCGGTGGTACCGTAGTCGTATGGCACGGCGCCGATCTTGGGCGTGATCTTGCGGAAGGGTTCGATCATCGGCTCCAGCACGTTCACCATGTTGGGAATGTTGGCCTCGTTGATTTCGGCGTTGACGCCGGCATTCACGTATTTGATGTAGTAGTTCACGCCCGAGGAATGGATGACCTGGAAGTCTCCCGGCTTCGAGGTCTTGATCTTCGTGATGACCTCGTCCTCGTCGCCGAAGGTGCCCTGCACCACCTTGATGCCGGTCTTCTGCGTGTAGGGCTGGAAGGCATATTTATCGATCGCCTCCTGCACCACGCCGCCCCAGCCGTCGAAGCGCACTTCCGTCGCGGCCGCCAGCGCGCGGCCCATCCATGGCGTGGAAAGCCCTGCCGAAGCGGCCGCCGCCGCCGTCAGGGTCAGAAAGGTTCGGCGGCTGACGTCGCCGTTCCCATATCGCTCGTTCAGCCGTTCAAGTCTCTTCGTCGTCGAAATTTTCATCAGGCATTCCCCTTTGCATCGACACGTTTTCTCAACCGGGTGAGACTTTGCAGGATAAGCCCGCCAACCAGCGGAATGCCCACGGTCACGACGATCATGACCGTGCCGAGCGCATTGATCTCGGGGCTTATCGAAATCTTGAGCATCGACAAAATCTGGGTCGGCATCGTTTCGACGCCGGCAGGCCGCCAGAACAGGCTGGCGGAGGTGTTGTCGAAGGAAATGGTGAAGGCCAGCAGTGCGCTGGCGACGACCGCCGGGATAAGCAGCGGCAGCGTGATCTCGCGGAACGACGACAGCCGCGACGCCCCCAGCGACAGCGCCGCTTCCTCATAGGTGCGCCGGATGCCTACCATGCGCGCCTGCGTGATCAGCACCACGTAGGGCAGCGCCAGCATGATATGGCCAAGCAGCAACAGCCCCAGACTGCGTGGCTGGTCGACCGCCTTGATGAGAACCAGCAGCCCGACGCCCAGAATGGTTTCCGGCACCAGCGCCGGCAGGATCACCAGCGTGCCGAAAGTCGCCTTGCCGGGAAACTCGAAGCGAACCAGCGCAAAGGCGGTGATGATGCCCAGCAGCGTCGTGACCGCAGCCGTGACCAGCGCAATCCACAGCGATGTCCTGAAGGCGGCAAGCACCTGCTCGTTGGACAAGAGCTTGCCATACCATTGCAGGCTGAAGCCGGTGAGCGGAAAGCCGCCGAACATCGAGGCGTTGAAGGACAGCACGACCGTGGCAATGATCGGCGCGAACATGAAGATATAGACGCAAAGCGTGATGAAGCCGGTCAGACGCCAGGCCCATCTGCCTTCCTTGTCCTGATACCGGCCCCCGCTCATCCGCCCAGCCCCTTCACGATCTGGGACATGCCCATGTAGCGGGTATAGGTGGCGGCAAAGCAGCCGAGCACGACGAACAGCACGATTGAGAGCGTGGCGCCCATCGGCCAGTTCAGTTGCCCCATGATGGTGTCGTAGATCAGATTGCCGAACAAGGCATCGCGACCCGAGCCGAGCAATTGCGGCGTCACATAACTGCCGGCGGCGAGCACGAAGCAGAGCAGCAGACCTGCTGCGAGGCCGGGCAATGACAGCGGCAGCGTGACTTCGCGGAACGCCTGCGCACTGGTGCAGCCCATGGATCGGGCCGCTGAAATCAGCGTGCGGTCGATGCTTTCAAGGCTCACATAGACGTTGAGGATCATGTAGGGCAGCAGGAAGTGCAGGAGCCCCATGACGACCGCGCCCTCGGTGTAGAGCATCTGCAAAGGCTGGTCGATCAGGCCGAGCTTCAGCAGCGTAACATTGATGAGCCCCTGCTCGCCGAGGATGTGGATCCATGAAAAGGTGCGGATGGTGAAGCTGATCCAGAACGGCACGATGAGCAGCAGAAGCAGCAGCCATTTGTGCCGGAAGTTGGTGGCCCAGATGAAATAGGCCGGGAAATAGCCAAGCACCGCGCAGATGATCGCGGTCATGGCACCGACGCGCATGGTCTTCAAAAGGAAGCCGTGATAGTAACTGTCGGTCAGGAATTCAGTCCAGTTGGCAAGCGTCAACTCGCTTGTCTCGACGCCCGCCGTGACGAAAGTAAAGAAGGTGTAGACCGCCATCACGGCAATCGGCAGCAGCAGGAAAAGAAGCAGCAGAAGCAATACCGGTGCGACCAGTATCCATGCCAGTCGCGGGTCGTAGAGTTTCCACCCTTTGGTCATACCCACTCGGATCGTGACGCGCCGTCTGTGCAGCGCTTGTTTGTTCCCTGAAATGAAGATTGGGCGATAAGCGAGCCGATGTCCACAGCCGCAATGCAGATTTCTCTCCAATCACGTCCGCTTGTCTTGATGGCAAAGTTCGAGCGTTGTGCCCTGCCGCAATAACACCCTCAGGGCAAGCCTGCCCTGATCACAACGGCGGCGTGCAGGCGATTTAAGCCTTTCGGATCGCGGCGAATTCATTCCGGGAATCCACAACTTCCATTTCCATTACCCGGTTGTGCAACGCTGACACAAAGGCAATCATGTAAGTTGGAAGCTTCGAATGAGGGGGAGGTTTGACATGACTGTTCATTCCGCAGCGGCCGAGGCTGGTCGCAAGCCGAACCTCTTTCATTTCACACGCGCGCCGCGCCCGATGGTGGATCGCGCCGAGGGCATCTATCTGTGGGACAGGACCGGTCGCCGCTATATTGACGGGTCGAGCGGGGCGGTGAACGTCAATATCGGCCATGGCAACCGCGCCGTCATCGACGCGATGAAGCGCCAGATGAACCAGGTGTGCTTTGCCTACACCATCCATTTCGAAAGCGAGCCCGCCGTCGAACTGGCACGCGGACTGGCCGCGCGCCTGCCCAATGGGCTCGAGCGCATCTATTTCGTGTCAGGCGGTTCGGAGGCGGTGGAAGCCTGCCTGAAACTCGCCCGGCAATGGGCGGTGGTGACAGGCCAGCCGAAGCGCTGGAAGATCATCGGACGCATGCCTTCCTATCACGGCATCACTGTCGGCTCGCTCGGCGTCACCGGCGACGATGTGCTGACCAAAGCCTTCGAGCCGATGGGGCAGCCCATGCCACTCATCCCCGCGCCGATGGTCCATCGCGACAACGACAATCTCTCGCTGGAAGAGCGCGGCCTGCGCTACGCCGACATGCTGGAGGCGAAGATACTCGGGGAAGGCCCCGAAAGCGTACTCGCCTTCCTGATGGAGCCGATCGGGGGCGCTGCCACGGCCGCCCTCGTTCCGCCCGACAGCTATTTTGCCCGCATCCGCGAAATCTGCGACCGCTACGGCATCCTGCTCATCCACGACGAGGTGATGACCGGCATCGGCCGCACCGGGAAATTCCTCGGCGGCGACCACTGGAACTGCAAGCCCGACATCATCTCGCTCTCCAAGGGTCTCTCGTCGGGCTATGCGCCGCTCGGCGCTCTGGCCGCCACCGAGCGTATCGTCGGCCCGGTGGTTGCCGCCGGCGGCTTCCTGCACGGCCATACCTATGGCGGCAACCCGGTGGCCTGCGCGGCCGGCCTTGCCGTGCTGGGCGAAGTCGACCGGCTGGGGCTGATCGGCAACGCGGCCGCCATGGGCGAGGTGCTGAAGGGCGAGCTCGAAGCGCTTACGAGGCACTTCCCCTTCGTGGGCGACGTGCGCGGCAAGGGCCTGCTGCTGGGCGCCGAACTCTACGCCGACCCGGTGACGAAGACGCCACTGCCGCCGGAGTTGAACGCCAATGTCCGGCTGATCGACCTTGCCTTCGAGCGCGGGCTGATCGTCTATTCGCGGCGCGTACGCGGCGGACCGTTCAGCGACAATTTCATGGTCGCGCCACCGCTCATCGTCACGCGCGAGCAGATCGGCGAGATCGTTTCCGTCCTCGGCGACACGCTGGAAGCGCTCGCCGCCGAACTCGACCTTCCCGTGAACCGGTGAGGCCAGACATGACCGCTCCCGCAAAATCATCGCGCCGCAAGGTCATCATCACCTGCGCCGTCACCGGTTCGGTCCACACACCGACCATGTCGCCTCATCTGCCCATCACGCCCGACCAGATCGCTTCGGAGGCGATTGCGGCGGCAGAGGCCGGAGCTTCGATCCTGCACTTGCACGCTCGCGATCCGAAAGATGGGCGGCCGACCGCCGATCCCGACGTTTTCATGCAGTTCCTGCCGCGCATCAAGCAGGCGACCGAGGCGGTGATCAACATCTCCACCGGCGGCTCCTCGCTGATGACGCTGGACGACCGGCTCGCGGCCTCGCTGCGCGCAGAACCGGAAATGTGCTCACTCAACATGGGGTCGATGAACTTCGCGCTGTTCCCCGCACTCGACAAGCCGACCGAGTGGCGGCACGACTGGGAGCCGAAGCTGCTCGAAGCCACGCGCAGCTCGATCTTCAAGAATACCTTCGCCGACATGGAATTGATCCTCGACCGGCTGGGCAAGGGCTGCGACACGCGTTTCGAGTTCGAATGCTACGATGTCGGCCATCTCTATTCACTGGCGCATTTCCGCGATCGCGGGCTGGTGTCGGGCCACCTCTTCATCCAGTTCGTGTTCGGCGTGTTGGGCGGCATCGGGGCAGACCCGGACAATCTCACCCACATGAAACGTATTGCCGACAAGCTGTTCGGCGACGGCTACAGCTTCTCCGTGCTTGCTGCCGGCCGTCACCAGATGCCGATGATCACGATGGCCGCCGCCATGGGCGGCAATGTGCGGGTGGGGCTGGAGGACAGCCTCTATGACGGACGCGGTCAGCTTGCCCGCTCCAATGCCGACCAGGTGCGGCGCATCCGCAAGGTGTTGGAAGCGCTGTCACTGGACGCGGCGACGCCCGCCGAAGCGCGCGACCTGCTGGGCCTCAAGGGCGGCGACCGGGTGGCGTTTTGATGAGTTCGGCCCGCTTTTCACCCCCACCCCTAACCCCTCCCCCAAAAATCACCATCAGGCCGGCGGAACCGGCCGATGCCGAGACAATGCATGAAGCGATCCTGCAACTCGGACGCTTCACCGGTCTGGAAGCCAAGATCGCAAGCACGGTCGAGGATTTCCGCCGTTTCGGCTTCGGGACTGATGCTGCCTTTTCAAGCCTGATCGCGGAAGTCGACGGCGAGTTCGCAGGGCTGTGCCTGTTCTTCCCGATCTTCTCGACCTGGCTCGGGCGGCCCGGCGTCTATGTGCAGGATTTGTATGTCGACGAGCGGTTTCGCGGCCGCAGGATCGGCGAGCGTCTGCTGCGTGAGGTGGCCGGGTGGTCGCATCAGCGCGGCGGCGTCTATCTCAGGCTCGCCGTCGATGTCGACAACGTCTCCGCGCAAGGCTTCTACGAGAGGCTCGGCATCGGCTGGCTCGACAGCGACCGCGACCACGGCGCCTACGGTGAGGCCTTTCTTGCGCTGGCGCGCACCACTACAAATTGAGCCGGAAAATCAGGAGCAGCCATGAAAGCCTTTTACGCTGACGAGCAGAAGCGCCACGACCCCAAGGCCTTTTTGTCCAGCGGGTCGCCAAAACCCAATCCGGAACAGCCGGAGCGGGTGGAGCGGTTGCTTGCCGGGGCGCGTGCCGCAGGCTGCGAGATCGTGCGGCCGGGCGAGCATGGGCTGGGGCCGATAGCTGCGGTTCATACGCCTGAATATCTCGATTTCCTCGAGCGCATCTACGACCGCTGGCAGCGCATCGAAGGCGCGTCGCAAGAGGTCATCCCCAACATCCATCCCATAGCGCGTGGCGGCAGTTACCCGGCGTCCGCCGTGGGTCAGGCCGGCTACCACATGGCCGACACGTCGTGCCCGATCTCGGCCGAAACCTGGGAAAGCTCGCTGTGGAGCGCCTGGAGCGCGGTCGAGGCGGCTGAGGCCGTGCTGTCGGGCGAACCGGCCGCCTATGCGCTCTGCCGCCCGCCCGGCCATCACGCATTCGCCGATGTCGCCGGCGGTTTCTGCTTCATCAACAATTCGGCGGTCGCCGCGCAGCGCCTGCGCAGCCGGGCGGCGCGGGTGGCCATCCTCGATGTCGACCTGCACCACGGCAACGGCACACAGGGCATCTTCTATGCCCGCCCCGATGTGCTGACCGTGTCGATCCATGCCGACCCGATCCGCTTCTATCCCTTCTTCTGGGGTCATGCCGACGAGCGCGGCGAAGGTCCGGGGCTCGGCTACAATCTCAACCTGCCGCTGGAGCGCAAATCGGGCGACGTGGAGTTTCTCGCCGCACTGGACAAGGGCTTGCAGCGCATCCGCGCCTTTGCACCGGAAGTGCTGGTGGTGGCGCTGGGCCTCGACGCTTTCGAGGGCGATCCCTTCGGCGGCCTGTCGGTCACGACGCCGGGCTTTGCCCGAATTGCCGAGGCGATTGCGAGGCTGCGCCTGCCTACCGTCATCGTGCAGGAGGGTGGCTATCTGTGCGACGAACTGTCGGACAACCTGACGTCATTCCTCACCGGTTTCGGCGCGCGTTGATCTCGGGGGCCAGCCCGGTACGGCGGCCGCCTGTATCCCTACAAACGGCCGCAGTTGATTTTTAGCGTTGCGCCAGAAAATCACCGACTTCGAGCAGGATGAACTCGTTGTCGGCGGCCTGACCTATCTTGCGGCCAGCGGAGAACGGCAAGTTGTTGTCGTTGGCGACGAGGATGTGGGTGCCGTCGTAGCGCATCACATCCTCGATGGTGAAGAATGGGAAGGTGAACTTGCCCGTCAGGTCGCGCCTGGCGTCGGTTTCGAGGATGGCCTTGCCATCGGGATCGGCAATGTCCATCAGGTCGATATGGGCAATACGGCGGATGAAGCCGTCATCGTCTACCTGTGCGGTATCGACCAGCACGATCTTCTTCACCGTCGCGGGAAGCGGGTAGCAGGCCGACTTGTCGGCAGCATCGTCGGCGCAGGCAAGGCTTGGATCGCCCTCGCCATTGTCGCGCTCGATGACGAGGGCGCGGGTGTCGTCGATGAAGTTGAAGTCGCCGATCGCCTTGGCTCCATCGGACAGGCGGAACTTATAACTGTTGCCGGTCCATTCTCCCTTCCTGGTGTCGAAGGTGATGACGCGCAGGAAGTCGCCCTCCGGCTCGCCGTTCTCGCCGAGGATCGGCTTTTCCAGCATGCCCCACAGAAGATCGGTGCCCGGTTGCAGCGCCATGCCTTCATAGCCGCCCGAACGCTGGACGCGGAAATCCTTTCCGGCCGCGGCCGAAACAACGGTGCCGGGCGTATCCGGCCCCGTGAGCGCCTTGCCGTCGAGCATCGTCTGGTGGACGGAAAGGACACGGCCATCCTCGGTCGCGCGGATGATATAGGGACCGAATTCATCGCCGATCCAGATCTCGCCATTGAGATACTGAATGCTTTCGGGATCGAAATCCGCACCGGTCAGATAGCGGCTTTCGGTGCCCTCATAGGCAATGCGGAACGGCACCTTGCGGTCGGGGTCGCGCAGGAAGACCGAAGCGACGCGCTCCACCTTGCCGGTCGTGAAATCCGGCGTCATCCGATGGAAGAACAGCAGCGCATCAGGACTGTTGACCTTGGCGCCAAACCCGTTGTCCGTCAGTGTGAAGATGCTTCCATCCTCGGCCCGGTTCATGGCAAAGCCGGACATCCCCTGAACGGGCTGGCCGATGAAAGGCAGCGAAATGCCAGTCGGATGGCTGCCATAGGCAGCGCCGACATCGCCCGGCACCGACATGACGTTGTGGTTGCGCTCCTTGCCGGTGAACTTGCCCGACACCCACGCGTCGTGCGGCGCGTCCGCAGGCGGCGTTATCAGCGTCAGCGCCGGCAGAAAGCTGTGACCTGCGAGCTTCGCCGGAAACTTTTCTTCGGCCGAGGCCGAGGACAGGAAGGCGGCAACGGCAGCGGTCGCCAGCAGAACGGTCTTTAGCATTGATAGTATCCTTTATGCAGTGATTGAAGGCTGCCCGCAGCGCATAGCGGCCGCATGTGACAAGGAATTCTCAAATGGATGATGATACGGTGACATGAGCCTGCCGGCGGACGCGCCATGCGGATTCACCGCAAGGGTGTCATAAGCGTGTCACGGGGTGCTGCTGAAAAAGCGTCCATGACCCAGTGGCACCCAGGCGATTCCCGAATGAATGAGCAACCTGCCCGCTACCGGAGCCTGTTCATCTCCGATGTTCATCTGGGCACCAAGGGTGCCCAGGCTGAAGCCCTGCTGGAATTCCTGCACGACCATGACGCCGAGACACTCTATCTCGTCGGCGACATCATCGACGGGTGGCGTCTGCGCTCCTCCTGGTATTGGCCCCAGGCGCATAACGACGTCGTCCAGAAGCTGCTGCGCAAGGTGCGCAAGGGCGCTCGCATCGTCTACGTGCCGGGCAATCACGACGAATTTCTGCGCGAGTTCTGCGGCCTCCATTTCGGCGGCGTGGAGATCAGCGAGACGGCTATCCACGAAGCCGCCGATGGCAAGCGCTATCTCATCATTCACGGCGATATATTCGACATGGTCATACGCCACGCCCGGTGGCTCGCCTTCCTTGGGGACTGGGCCTACGAGATTGCGCTGGCGTTATCGACGCGCATCAACATCGTGCGCCGCAAGCTGGGCTTCACCTATTGGTCGCTGTCAGCCTGGGCAAAGGCCCGGGTGAAGAATGCCGTGAATTTTATCGGCCACTTTGAAGAGACACTTGCAACGGAAGCGAAACGGCACGGCGTCGATGGCGTTATCTGCGGGCACATCCATTCGGCCGCAATGCGCGACTTCGACGATTTTACCTACATCAATACGGGCGATTGGGTTGAAAGCTGCACGGCTGTTGTCGAGCATCAGGACGGCCGCATGGAACTCATCCACTGGCAGGCTTTCAGCCGCGTTCTCAACGCGAACCGTGTGCCGTCGAAGCCGCCATTGTGGCGGCGCGTGGCGTAGGCGTCGCGGCCATGCGTATGCTGATCGTCACCGATGCCTGGCGGCCTCAGGTAAACGGCGTTGTCCATACTCTCGAAAAGCTTGCCGAGACATTGGCCACGACCGGGGTCGATACTGAATTTCTCACGCCGAGCGGCTTTCGCACGCTTCCGTTGCCGACCTATCCCGAAATACGCCTGACGCTCGCCACCCGCCGCATGGTTTCGCGCCGCTTGAACGCGCTCGCGCCGGACAGAATCCATATCGCCACCGAAGGGCCATTGGGCATGTTGGCGCGGCGTGTTTGCCTGGCAAACGGCTGGAGCTTCACCACGAGCTACCATACGCGTTTCCCGGAATTCGTCCGCGCGCGCTTTCCGGTTCCCGAAAGCTGGTGCTATCGCTGGCTGCGGCGTTTCCACAACGCCGGACAGGCAGTGCTTGTCGCCACCCCGTCAATGGGCGAGGAACTGGCTGCTCGCGGTTTCAAGAATATCCGGATGTGGTCGCGCGGGGTGGACACGGAACTGTTCAACCCGGCCCGCCGGCAGGACCTCGGCTTTCCCCGGCCGGTGTTTCTGAATGTCGGCCGGGTTGCCGTGGAGAAAAACCTCCCCGCCTTCCTCGATCTCGACCTGCCCGGCAGCAAGGTGGTGGTCGGCGATGGGCCGGACCTTGCGCGGCTTAAGGCGCGCTACCCGCAAGTTCATTTCCTCGGCGTCCGCAAGGGCGAGGAATTGGCGACCATCTACGCCTCCGCCGATGTCTTCGTGTTCCCAAGCAGGACCGACACCTTCGGCAACGTCATTCTGGAAGCGTTGGCCAGCGGCTGTCCGGTTGCCGCATTTCCGGTGACTGGTCCGCTGGACATTATCGCGGGCCATGAGGAAGGCGTCCTCTCACAGGATCTGCGCGAAGCGGCAATGGCCACTCTCCAACTGTCTCGCGAAGCCGCGAGGAAGAGGGCCCTGGAATTCAGCTGGGTCAATTGCGCCCGGCAGTTCGTCGATTACAGTTTACCCAAACACGGCAGGCGGTAACGAAATGACGCAAACAGCCACTTTCACTGCTGCGGACGCAACCAGCAGGCTTCAAAACGCCGTGCGCCAAAACCCGCTGCTCTCGCGGGCAGGCATGGCGGAGTATGTATTTGCGAGCTTGTTCAGGAAGCTCGTCTATACCCAGATCTGGGAAGACCCGAATGTCGACATGGAGGCGCTGGAGATCGAGCCGGGACAGCGCATCGTCACGATCGCCTCGGGCGGCTGCAACGCACTGTCCTATCTCATCGCCGATCCTGCCCGTATCGAAGCAGTGGATCTCAATCCCGCCCATGTCGCCTTCAATCGCCTGAAGCTTGCGGCACTCTCCGCATTGCCGGATTACGAGACGTTCTATCGCTTCTACGGCAGAGCTGACGACACGATGAATGTCGATGCATACGAGCACTTCATTCGTCCCGTTCTCGACCGTGAAACACGTTCCTACTGGGAAGGGCGAACGCTTTCAGGCCGCCGCCGGATCTCGATGTTCCATCGGCACCTTTATCGTCACGGCCTTCTTGGGCAGTTTATCGGCTGCGGCCATCTCGTGGCGCGTCTCTACGGCATTGATCCGCGACAATTGCTGCAGGCGCGCACTATGGAGGAGCAGCGGCATCTGTTCGAGGAGACCATCGCGCCCCTGTTCGACAAACGGCTGGTGCGATGGTTGACCAGCCGCAAATCGTCACTGTTCGGTCTTGGCATCCCGCCCCGGCAATATGAGGCACTGTCGGGGAACGGAAGCGGCGGCATGGCAACTGTCCTGCGGGAGCGGCTTGAGCGGCTTGCCTGCGAATTCCCGTTTTCGGAAAATTATTTTGCCTGGCAGGCGTTTGGGCGGACCTACAGCGATGGAGAAGATGCATCTCTGCCTCCCTACCTGCTGCGTGGCCATTACGAGACCATACGCGCGCGTGTCGGTCGTATTTCCGTCGAGAACATATCCATCACTGACTTGCTTGCGGAAAAGCCGGACGCCTCGGTGGACCGCTTCGTCCTGCTCGATGCACAGGACTGGATGTCGGACGCCCAGCTGAATGCGCTCTGGCGCGAGATCACACGAACGGCCGCGCCCGGCGCTCGCGCGATCTTCCGCACCGCGGCCGAGGAAAATCTGCTGTTCGGCCGTGTCGATGCTTCACTTCTGCGGCGATGGGATTATCGCGAAGTCGCGTCCAGGGAGTTCCACCGCCGTGATCGTTCCTCGATCTATGGCGGGTTCCACCTGCAGGTTCTCAAGGGCTGAACAGGATGGGCGAAACCGTCGACCATGGCGCGCTGATGGACCGGGTCTACCGCTGGCAACGGCGCTTCGGCTTCTACGATTCAACGCGCAAATACTATCTGCTTGCCCGTGACCCGATGATTGCCGGCTTGCAGCCGCCCAGGGACGCCACAGTATTGGAGATCGGCTGCGGCACGGGGCGCAATCTCGTCGAGGCCGCACGGAAATATCCGGGTGCCCGGTTTCACGGCGTGGATATTTCGCGGGAAATGCTCTCGGCAGCCAGCGCCGCGGTAGCACGCAACAGCCTGGTCGGCAGGGTCCGTCTTGCCCGGGCCGATGCCGCCGGCTTCGACCCGGCCAGGACCTTCGGACATGAAAGCTACGACCGCATCTTCATATCCTACGCGGTGTCGATGATCCCGCAATGGCGAGCCGTGATGTGCGATGCCGCACGCCACCTCGCGCCGGGTGGAGAGCTTCACATCGCGGACTTCGGCGACATGGCGGACCTTCCCGCATGGTCAAAGACCGCGATGTACAAGTGGTTCCACTGGTATCACGTCACGCCTCGTCGGGACCTGTTCGAAGCGGCAACGGAGATCGCGTCCGAACTCGGCGGCACCAGTGACCACCGGCGGCTTCACCGGGGCTTTTCCTGGATCGCGGTTATCAAGCGACCCTGATCGACAAGGGTCGGCACTCCGGCAAGGAAGAGGATCGATCAGTGCATATCACTATCTTCGGAACGGGATATGTAGGACTTGTGACCGGCGCATGCCTTGCCGATGTCGGGCACGACGTCATGTGCATGGACGTCGACCGCGACAAGATCGAGAGCCTCGAACGCGGCGAGCTCCCTATCTACGAGCCGGGCCTGGCAGCCATCGTCCAACGCACCAGTGCCTTGGGAAACCTGCAATTCACCTGCGACCCCTTCAGGGCGGTTGCCCATGGCGCGGTGCAGATCATCGCCGTCGGCACGCCGCCGGACGAAACCGGTGCGGCCGACCTGCAGCATGTGTTGTCGGTGGCCGAGAGTGTGGGGCGCCATATGGCGGCGCCAAAGGTCGTGGTGGTGAAATCGACCGTTCCCGTAGGAACGTGCGACCAGGTCGCCCAACGGATACGGGCCGTCCTTGACCGGCATGGTTCCGATCTCGATTTCGACGTCGCCTCCAACCCGGAATTCCTCAAGGAAGGGGCTGCCGTAACCGACTTTCAGCGACCGGACCGGATCGTCGTGGGCACCATCTCGCCCAGGGTGCGGTCGGTCATGTCCGAGATCTATGAACCCTTCAACCGCAACCATGACCGCCTCCTCTTCATGGATGTGCGGTCCGCCGAACTCACCAAATACGCGGCCAACGCCATGCTGGCGACGCGGATCAGCTTCATCAACGAGGTGGCCGATCTGGCCGAGCATCTCGGAGCGGACATCGAACAGGTCCGTAAGGGGATCGGCAGCGACCCACGCATAGGATATGACTTCATCTATGCCGGTCTCGGCTACGGCGGCAGTTGCTTTCCGAAGGATATTCGCGCGCTGCTCCACACGGCCGGGCAACTGGGCTGCAAGGCGTCTCTCATCGAGGCGGTCGAGGATATCAACCAGCGCCAGAAATCCCGATTTGTCGCCAAGATCACCAGTCACTATGGCGGGGCGCACAAGCTTCGGGGCAAAACCTTTGCCGTTTGGGGCTTGTCTTTCAAGCCCAATACCGACGACATCCGCGAAGCACCCGCGCGGGCGATAATCGAGGCGCTTTGGAACGCCGGTGCGACGGTGAGGCTGTTCGATCCGGTCGCCCATGCCGCCGCAATCCGCCTCTATGGTGGCCGATCCGATCTGGTGATCGCGCCGGACAAATATGCCGCGCTGGATGGCGCCGACGCTCTTGTACTGTGTACGGAATGGCGCGAATTCCGAGCCCCGGACTTCCGTGAGATGGGGTCGCGCATGTCTTCGCGAACCATCTTTGACGGACGCAATCTCTACGTCCCGGAGCGATTGAGGGGCGAGGGATGGACCTATTACAGCATAGGCCGTCCAGCGGTGTCAGGCGCATCGGACTGGTCGCTCCCGATCGCGATGAGCGCCTGACAGACCCAGCAATCGATCTTCATCAATGGAGCAGGCTTCGGAGCAACTGTCACACAGGCGTTATAGGCCTGTTCTAAGCGGGACGTATCTCAATCGCATGGAGAAGCAGAGATGCGAAAATTGCTCGCTACATTGATCACGTCGACGGTCCTGTTTTCACCGGTTGTGGCCTCTGCCGCCACTGTCTTCCCGCTCGATCGCGCGACGATTCTCGTTTCTTCACCCTTCGATGTGAAGGTCGAGTTCGACGGCGTTGTCGCCGAAGGCGATGTAAGCGTGACGGTGAACGGCCAGCCTGCCGCCGAAGTGCTCGGCAAGTCCTTCACCTTCATCGAAAAGGAAGATGGCGTTGACGCATCGGCCGTGCGCATCAACGAGGTGACGCTCCCCTCCCCCGGCACTTACACCGTCGTGGCCAAGGCCGGCAGCGAGGAAAAGACCGTGACCTGGGAAGTCTACGGCACGCCCGAGGCACCGGTTGCAAAGAACGTGATCTTCCTGGTCGCCGATGGTCTGTCGGTCGCGCACCGCACCGCCGCGCGCATCATGTCAAAGGGCATGAGCGAGGGGAAGGCAAATGGCCGCCTGAACATGGACGACCTCGACTACGCCGCCTTTATCGGCACGTCCTCGACGGAATCGGTCGCCACCGACAGCGCCAACACCATGTCGGCCTATATGACCGGTCACAAGACGGCCGTGAACGCGCTCGGCGTCTATGCCGATCGCACCGCGGACCCGATGGACGATCCCAAGGTCGAAACGCTGGCCGAGGCGCTCCGCCGCCAGACCGGCAAGTCGGTCGGCGTCGTCACCACCTCCGAATTGCAGGACGCAACACCGGCAGCGGTGTTTGCCCATACACGCCGCCGCGCCGAGAAGGCCGAGATCAACAACCACATCTTCGACCTGAAGCCGGAGGTGATGCTGGGCGGCGGCTCGGCCTATTTCCTGCCGCAGACCCAACCGGGCTCCAAGCGCAAGGACGATGTCGACCACATCACGCTCTACAAGGAAGCAGGCTATACGCTGGCAACCTCGAAAAGCGAGCTTGAGACGGCGGCCGGCACCAATACCGGCAAGCTTCTGGGTCTCTTCCACACCGGCAATATGGACACGACCCTCGACCGCGAATTCCTCAAGAAAGGCACTGTCGACAAATTCCCCGAACAGCCGGGGCTGGTCCAGATGACGCAGACCGCGCTCGATGTCCTGTCGCGCAACGACGAAGGTTTCGTCCTCATCGTCGAGGCCGCCAATGTCGACAAGATGTCCCATCCGCTGGATTGGGACCGCGCCGTGGTCGACACCATCGAGTTCGACAAGGCCATCGGCCTGGCGCGCGAATTCGCCGCCAAGAACCCGGATACGCTTATCGTCGCCACCGGCGACCATACCCATGGCGTGTCGATCGTCGGCACGGTTAACGACGAGAAGGACGCCGACAGCATGCGCGAGAAGGTCGGCACCTATGCCGAGGCCGGCTTCCCCAACTATGAGGACAAGAACGGAGACGGCTACCCCGACCGTATCGATGTCTCCCGGCGTCTGTTCCTGGCCGCCAATAACGGCCCCGACCATTACGAGACGTTCCGTCCGAAACTCGATGGCCCGTTCGTGCCGGCAATCCGAAACGAGGATGGAAAATATGTCGCCAACGAGGCTTACAAGGACGTGCCCGGCGCCGTGTTCGTCCAGGGCAACATTCCGACCAGCGGCGACACCGGCGTCCATGCGGTCGATGACGTCGTGCTTCAGGCCAGCGGCCCCGGCGCCGAGAAGTTCAAAGGCTATATGGAGCAGAGCGACGTCTATCGCGTGATTGCCGAAGCGCTCGCGCTCGGCGCGAAACAGACGCAGTAAGAACACCCTGTTCAGGCGAAGGCCCCTGCAAAGCCCTGGGCCTTCGCCGAATCCATGTAGGAAGCCGCGATGCCAGCCTTGTGTTTCGATCGTCGCCGGATGCTTGCCATGCTGGGCGCAACGGCAATGTCCTTCCAGGCGGGTCAAACCTCCGCAGCCGACAACACCATCGCTTTCGGCCAGCTCTATGCCAGTTTCGGCGTGCTTGGGCTGACCTTTTCCGACAAGGTGAAAGAGCTCAGTGGCAAGGCCGTATCGATGCGCGGGTTCATGGCGCCGCCGCTCAAGGCGGAGGCTAATTTCTTCGTGTTGACCGAGATACCATTGTCGTTGTGCCCATTCTGCTCGTCGGATGCAGACTGGCCGGATGACATCGTGGTCATCTATCTCGACCGGGCACAGACCTTCGAGCAGGCCAACGGTCTGATCGAAGTTCGCGGCAGGCTCGAAGTCGGCTCCTGGACCGATCCGGAATCGGGTTTCGTCAGTCTGCTGCGCATTGTCGAAGCAGGCTTTCACCGCGTGTAGCCATGCTTTCGCTTGCCGTCCACAAGCTGGAGATTCGATATCCCGGCCTGCCCGCTCCGGCTCTCGATATCCCTGCGCTGTTCATCGAGCCTGGCACCCATATCGCGCTGACCGGACCCTCCGGCGCGGGCAAGACCACATTCATCAACATCGCTGTCGGCATGGAACGCGTCCGCTCCGGCAAGGTGGAGTGGGACGGCGAGAACCTCGCCGCGATGTCCGAGGGCAGGCGCGACCGCTGGCGCGCGCGCAATGCCGGCCTCGTCATGCAGGACTTCCATCTGTTTCCCGGCCTGTCCGCACTTGGCAACGTACTCCTGCCGCAACGCCTGTCACGTTTCCGGCTGCCCGGCGATATGCGCTCGCGGGCGCTCGACATGCTTGCGCGCGTGGGCATCGACCGCGCGGACCAGCCGGTGGAAACCATGTCGCGCGGCCAGATGCAACGGGTCGCCGTCGCCCGCGCGTTGGTCGGCCGGCCCGGCGTCATCATCGCCGATGAACCGACCGCCAGCCTCGATGCCGGTTCGGGCGAAGCCGTCGCGAGCCTGCTGCTCGACCTCGCGCGCGAAACGAAAGCCACGCTGATCGTGGCAACGCATGACGCACGGCTGACAGGCCGGCTCGACCGCATCCTGCAGCTTGAAAACGGCTGGGTAAGGGGCTGACGGAGACGCATCGTGTTTCATTTCATCCTTGCCGATCTCGTCCGCAACCGCATTGGCGTCGTCGTTCTCATCATCCTCGTGGCGCTGGCGACCGCTTTGGGTGTCACCGTCACGCTGCAGGAGCGCGCGCTGAGGCTCGGCAGCGCGCGGGCGGCCGCTCCATTTGATCTGGTGATCGGCGCACCCGGCAGCGAAACCCAGCTCGTCCTTTCTTCCGTCTTTCTCCAGCCGGCACCGCTGCCGCTAGTGTCACCGGAGGTACTTGCCGGATTGCGTGCCGATCCGCGCGTCGAGGCGGCGGTTCCAGTCGGCTTCGGAGATTTCGTCGAAAGCAACCCGATCATCGGCACCACGGCGGATGCCGTCGCCATGTTCGGCGGGCTCACCGAAGGAACCGCCTTCGATCATCTCGGTGATGCGGTGGCGGGCGCGGAGGTGAAGCGCGCCGTCGGCTCCACCTTCCGCCCGTTTCATGGAAACGCCGGCGATGTGGGCGAAGTGCATGCGGAAGTCCAATACCGGATCGTCGGTCGGCTCGCGCGCACCGGAACACCGTGGGACCGCGCAATCCTCGTGCCGATCCAGGCGGTCTGGGATACCCATGCGGCCCATCACCATGATGCCGACGAAGCGGCCGCGCACCAACACGGCCATGAGGACGATTTTGCCGCGCAGCCCGTCGACAACGCGGTGCTGGACGGAGATGCCAATCCCGGTGTCCCGGCGATCGTCATCAAACCGAAAAGTATTTCCGACGCCTACAATCTGCGTCAGCAATATCGTGGCGACACCACGCTCGCGGTCTTCCCCGGCGAGGTCCTGACCCGGCTGTACGGGACGCTTGGGGATGCACGGCGTGTGCTTTCGCTTGTCGCGACCGGGGCCCAGGCGCTGGTCGCGGCCGCGATCCTCATGGTCATCGCCACGCATGTGCTGCAACGCCGGCGCCAGATCGGGGCACTGCGTGCCTTCGGCGCTCCGCGTGCAGTGGTATTGTCCATCGTCTGGCTGGAGACGTTTGCCTTGCTGGCTGTCGGGCTGCTCACAGGCTTTGCCATCGGCTATGGCGCAACCCATGCCCTTTCACAGCGGCTCGGTGAGGCCAGCGGAGTTGCCATGCCAGTCGAGCTCAACGTGAGCGATGCATGGATGCTCACCGCGTTCCTGATCGCGGCGGCTCTCGTCACTTTCCTGCCGGCCCTCATCGCCTACCGGCAAACGCCCGCGCAAGCCCTTCGCTCATAAGAGCCGCGTTGAACGACCGGGAAATCCCCTCCTAAGGCCGGGCTTTCAAAATCTCATCGGCCTTGACGAATTCGACGCCGAGTTCATCGCTTCCGTCGCGCAGCAGCAGATGAGGCGGTATCCCGTCCGGGCGCAGCCTGCTCTCGGCCAACGGCGAGACATAGGGCCGTCCTGCCTTGCGACGCTCGAAATCGGCCCGCGCGGCCTTGCGCAGATCCGGATCGGTCATGAGATCGTAGCCGACACCCGCCATGACGATGGCCGAATAGATCGAGCCCTTGTCGCCAATGGTCATGCCGCCGCAGGCTGTTACCGGCCAGGTATGGAGCCCCACCCCGATCGGCATGGTTGCCAGTGCGAATAGCGCGGTCGGCGTGTTGTAGCTGACATCGCCGACATCGGTTCCACCGCCGGTGGTTATTTCAGGCAGAATTGGCATGATGTTCGGCATAAGACCGGCTTCGGCCAGGCCCATTTCACGCTGGCACGCCTTGGCGAAGCCCTGCTCCTCCTCGGTCCACTCCAGAGGCAGCGCGGACATGTGGGCATGGATCTGGTTCACCAGCGTTTCGTTCGGCAAAAGATCGTGCAGCCCGAAGAAGTGGTCGATAGCGACCTCCGTTTGGGTGGAAGTGGCTGACCCCCGAGCAACATCCTTGACCCATTCGGTGACGGTGTTCACCTCGTCACGATCCTGATCGCGGATCATGATGAAGATCTCGGCGGTATCGGGGATCACATTGGGGGCCCCGCCCCCATCCGTGTAAACATAATGCAGACGCGTCGTGGGCTTGAGATGCTCACGCATGAACTGGACACCGGTGCCGAAAAGTTCCGCCCCCTTGAGCGCGCTGCGGCCCTCCCACGGGTCGACACCGGCATGTGCGGTACGCCCCTTGTAGCGCACACGCAGCATGTCGGCGGCAGCGGTGCGCAGCAAGCCGGTAGCGTTCATCGGGCCTGGATGCCAGGCCAGGCAGGCATCGAGATCGTTGAACAATCCGTCGCGGGCCATATAGACTTTTGCGCCCTCGGTTTCCTCGGCAGCGCAGCCATAAACGCGAATTGTGCCCGGATGACCGCCGTCGATCATCATCTTCTTCAGCGCGAAGGCCGCTCCCGTACAGCCTGCACCCAGCATGTTGTGGCCGCAGCCATGGCCAACCTCGACTCCGCCCGGACCCGGTGTCTGGCGCGGCTCTGCTGCGTTTCCCAATCCGGGCAGCGCGTCATATTCCGGCAGGAAGCCGATCTTGGGGCCGCCTTCACCCTGCGTCCATTCGGCTATGAAGGCCGTGGGTATGCCAGAGGTTCCGGTGCTGACGATTGTGAACCCTGCTTCACGCAATTCCCGCAGGTGGATTTCGGATGAGATCTCTTCGTGCAGAGACAGTTCGGGATTGTTCCAGACCTCATGGGAGATGCGCAAGATCGCGTCACGGACAGCCTCAACGGCTTCACGCGCGGCTTGAGCGGAACCTGGGGCAGCCTTGCTTTCTGCCGAGGCCGGGCTTGATGCCAGCATCCATGCGACTGTAGACGCCAATGACCCGACAAGCAGAGATCGGCGGGACGTTTCGAAGATGTTCTCAAAACTATCGTCCATCATGGCAAACCTCCCAATAAAATTGTCAGAAAATCCGGTCGAACTGTCGATTCAGGTCGCGTCAACTATGCGGCCATCCGCAGAAGAATGATGATCGGCCTATTCAGACACGCTCCGGATGCTGTCGTCAACGACAAGTGACCGGCCCCCGCTCCTTGCCGGACAGACAAGGGCCTGTGCGGCCATCCGATAGGAACCCGCGACAGGCTGATACCGAGCCCGGTGACGTGCGGTTGCGTCGCGCACGGGTTCAGCCCGCGATGAAGCGGGCATTGACTGACCGTTCACCGGACAACACCTGAAAGTCCGACGGAATTTCCCCTAATTGAGATCCACGGAACTGTCCGGGCCGCAGCCATTTGCGCAGTGTTGCCCGACAAATGTAGGAAAAGAGCAATGCAATTCGGAATATTCAGTGTCGGTGATGTTACCATCGATCCCGTCACCGGACGCATGCCCAGCGAGTCCGAGCGCCTGAAGGCGATGATGAAATACGCACTCAAGGCCGAGGAGGTCGGTCTCGACGTCTTCGCCACCGGCGAGCATCACAATCCGCCCTTTGTGCCGTCATCGCCCACCACCATGCTGGGCTGGATCGCGGCGCGGACCGAGCGGCTGCAATTGTCTACGGCGACAACGCTGATCACCACCAACGACCCCGTGAAAATCGCGGAAGATTTCTCGGTTCTGCAGCATCTGGCTGATGGCCGGGTCGACCTCATGATGGGGCGTGGCAACACCGGGCCGGTCTATCCGTGGTTCGGCAAGGACATCCGCAAGGGTCTCCCGCTCGCGGTCGAGAACTACCATCTGCTGCGTCGGCTCTGGCGCGAAAAGGTGGTGGACTGGGAGGGCCAGTTTCGCACGCCGTTGCGCGGCTTCACGCTGGCACCGGCGCCGCTCGACGACACGCCACCCTTCGTCTGGCACGGTTCGATCCGCAGTCCCGAAATCGCCGAGCAGGCCGCGTTCTATGGCGACGGCTTCTTCCACAACCACATCTTCTGGAACAAGGAACATACCCAGCAGATGGTGGAACTGTACCGGTCGCGCTTCGAGCATTATGGGCACGGCACTGCGGATCAGGCGATTGTGGGTCTCGGCGGTCAGGTCTTCATGCGCAGGAACAGTCAGGATGCGGTGCGCGAGTTCCGGCCCTATTTCGACAATGCACCTGTCTACGGCCACGGGCCCTCGCTGGAGGAGTTCACGCAGATGACGCCGCTGACGGTTGGCTCGCCCGAACAGGTCATCGAGCGCACGCTCGGCTTTGCCGACTATGCCGGCCACTACCAGCGTCAGTTGTTCCTGGTAGATCATGCTGGCCTGCCGGAGGATGTGGTGCTGGAGCAGATCGAGATCCTGGGCACCGAGGTCGTGCCGGTGCTGCGCCGCGAGTTCGAGGCGCGTCGCCCGTCGCATGTTCCAAGCGATCCGCCGGGCCACGCGGCGCTCGCGGCACAGGGGCCGAACTCCAGGCACCGGCAGGTGATGCCGGCCGCCAATCTCGACGCGGTTGCCTGAGCCCATCCGCAAAACGGCTCCGCCCCATGAGGGACGGGGCACCCTTCTTCCCGAAAGGTATGATCAGATGTCGCGTCGTATCGTAATCCTCAGTGCCGGCTTGTCCCAACCGTCCACGACACGGCTGCTTGCCGACCGCATCGGCCAGGCCGTCCAGGCGCAGATCACCGGGCGCGGCGAGAGCGCGGAGGTGGAAGTGGTCGAGCTGAAGGATCTCGCCATTGACCTCGCAACCGCCATGACCACCGGCGGTATGCCTACCCCCAGATTAGCCAGGGTCCGGGAAACCGTCAGCGCGGCTGACGGGATCGTTGCCGTCTCGCCGGTTTTCACGGCCAGCTACAGCGGGCTGTTCAAGATGTTTTTCGACGTGCTCGACCCGGAGGCGCTGAACGGAATGCCGGTCATCATTGCGGCAACGGCGGGTACGCCGCGGCATTCACTCGTTCTGGACCATGCAATCCGGCCCCTGTTCACCTATCTGCGCGCGGTGGTCGTGCCGACCGGCGTTTTCGCCGCGACCGAAGATTTTGGCGATGGCGAAGCCGGAAGAACGCTGACGAGCAGAATCCATCGGGCGGCGGCCGAATTCGCCACGCTGGTGCTTGCCGAAAAGACCGGGGTCGAAGGATTTGCGCCAATCGCGGACGTCAAAAAACGCGTATCAGGCATTCAGATCGATCGGGCCGTCACCCCGTTCATGGACATGCTGCAAGAGCATGTCAAACATCGCGATCCGGGACGCGGCCAGCAATAGACGACAGATCGAGCCGACAAGGCCCGTTCAGTTGTCGGCCGGAATGCGATGAACTTTCCCTGGATTGTCATGTCTTTCCAGGCTTTTGTTCCTGGATCATGATCTTGTCCGCAAAGTCTGCAACGTTTCGGGATCGAACACTTAGATCATGCTGAGTGCAGCACCCGCAACAACCAGATAGCGCGCGATCTTGGCGACGGCGACGATCGCAACGAAGCTCCACAAAGGCTCGCGCATGACGCCGGCCACGAGCGTAAGCGGGTCTCCGACCACGGGGACCCAACTGAGCAACAGGCTCCATCGCCCATATCGGCGATACCATCGCGTGGCTCGCCCGAGCTTTGCGGGATTCACCGGGAACCATCTACGGCCGCTGACCCCATGGAGGCCTCGGCCGATAAACCAGTTCAGAACGGAACCCAGGACGTTGCCCAGCCCCGCAACCGCGATCAGGACCGGGATCGGCAAGGCTCCGCCGACGATCAGCGCCGCAAGTGCTGCTTCCGACTGCATGGGCAGGATTGTCGCGGCGGCGAAGGATGCCGCAAACAGCCCGACATAGGCCGCCAGTTCGCTCATGTTCCCTCCCCGGCTCCGGTCGGCACTTGGCACGTGTTGCGGCAGGGGTCAACGGCTGCCTTCGCAGGCACCGCAAGTTTCACGCATCAGCCGGGTGCACGAGAAATCCGGCTGCGAGGACACATAAGAAATGCGGAAGAATGGCGATCCACCGGGGCAAGCTGCCTCCTGCACGCCGTCGGCGCAAGCTTGACATCCGCGCCCGGCATGCGAATATTTTGGCCATGGTCGAGAAGGACACCCATATTGTTGCCCGGTTGGCCGGCATCCCTTTGGCGGGGTGCCGGGACGACGACCACGCAAACTGACCACGCGGATCGCCAGTCTTGGCCTCGCCCTTCGCGGACGAGGTCTTTCGGCGTGGGAATGTGCCTCGTCCTCCACTTATCCTGGAGATGAACATGGCACAGAACATTTACGATAATCCCGACTTCTTCGCTGGCTACAGCCAGTTACCCCGGCAGATCGACGGGCTGGACGGCGCACCCGAATGGCCTGCGATCCGGGCCATGCTGCCCGTGCTGGAAGACAAGCGCGTGGTCGATCTGGGCTGCGGCTTCGGCTGGGCCTCGCGCTGGATGCGAGAACAGGGGGCGGCTTCCGTGCTTGGCCTCGATCTGTCGCAAAACATGGTTGCCCGAGCCAGAGCCGATACGGCAGACCCGGCCATCGAATACCGGATCGCCGATCTCGAAACGCTGGAACTGCCCGAAGCCGCCTTCGACCTCGTCTACAGCGCGCTCACTTTTCACTATGTCGAGGATTTTCCGCGCCTCGTCGGCATGATCCACAAGGCGCTCGTTTCCGGCGGCGACCTGGTCTTCACGATCGAGCATCCGATCTTCATGGCGGCGGCGCATCCCAAGTGGATCGTCGATGAAGACGGCCGCCAGACATGGCCAGTCAATGGCTATTCGTGCGAGGGCAGGCGGAATACCGATTGGTTCGTCAACGGTGTGGTGAAGTATCATCGCACGCTCGGCACGACGCTCAACGCGCTGATCAACACAGGCTTCGATCTGCGCCGCGTCGAGGAGTTTGCACCGACGCCGGATCAGATCGACCGGATGCCTCAACTGGCCGAAGAGATGGAACGGCCCATGATGCTCCTGATCGCGGCGCACAAACCGGAAACATAGAGCCCGACCGGAAAATCGGGCTCAAATAGCTGGGAGCCTGATTTTTCTTAGCCGCATTTGTGCGAAGCCAGACGATTCCGTCTGGCTGCAAAGCGCCCTAGCGCGGTTCACGGCTTGATTGAATCGTCAGGATTCCCTGTTTGCTGATTTTGTGATTCAAGATGGTGGCTGGAATGGAGGCCAGCATCTGATGATCG
>NZ_QGGG01000002.1:0-16077 GCF_003148475.1 Pseudaminobacter salicylatoxidans
AGGCCTTCGCTAAAATCAAGCATTGGATGCGAATGGCCCAGAAGCGAACTATCGAGGACACCTGGCGCCAGGTCGGACACCTCGTAACAACCATCGAAGCTGACGAATGCCAAAACTATCTCGCAAACGCAGGATACGCTTCCGTCAAAACGTGAAGGACTCTATGTGATTGTCGGCACGGGAGAAGTTCTTCCCTACAAGGATGCGCGCGTGCGCAACTCGCCCGATGGCGAATACCATTGGTGTTCGATAGGCGGCGCCGACAACACCCGGACGGTCTGCCTTTTCGTACCGCCGCGTTCCTACTGAACAACCGATCCGGCTATATTGTTTCTGCCGATTGGCGGGCTGACTTCGGCCCGGTTTTCGCATTCGCGACGTTATTGCCATTCGGCTTTTCGCCGTATTTCATGCTACAAGAGCGCTGAAGGGCTAAGGCGCCGTTTTGGCGCGGGACGATATTTCAAAGAGGGACGATCCGTAATGAAGATGAAACTGATCGCCGTGCTTGCGGCCACGGCTTTTCTTGGGGCGTGCACGACCGATCCTTATACCGGCCAGCAGAAGGTCTCGAACACGGCGGGCGGCGCGGCACTCGGCGCGGGCGTCGGCGCGCTGGCAGGCCTCGCGGTCGGTGGCAGCAAGGTTGCCCAGCGCAACGCGGTGCTGATCGGCGCGGGCATCGGTGCGCTGGCAGGCGGTGCCATTGGCGCGACCATGGACCGCAACGAGGCGGAACTGCGCGCCCAGCTTCAGGGCACGGGCGTCAGCGTTACCCGCGCAGGCAACCAGATCATCCTCAATATGCCGTCGGACATCACCTTCGGCATTGATCAGGACAACATCAAGCCGGACTTCTATTCCGTCCTGAACTCGGTGGCACTGGTGCTGAAGAAGTACAACCAGACGGTGGTCGATGTCTTCGGCCATACCGATTCGACCGGCAGTGCCCAGCACAATTTCGATCTGTCGCAGCGCCGCGCGCTGTCGGTGGCCAATTATCTCAGTGCGCAGGGCGTCGATTCGCGGCGTTTCGCCGTCACCGGTTTCGGCAAGACGCGTCCCATCGCGACCAACGACACGCCGGAAGGCCGCGCGGAGAACCGCCGCGTGGAAATCCAGCTCTCGCCGCTCACCTGAGCGGCGATACCGGAACCGGAATCAAAGAGCCCGCCGTTATCGGCGGGCTTTTCGTATCTGAGGCGATGAAAAAGCGTCGCGCTTCTCCGGGGGACAGCCGGCGGTCAGATTTTGGCGCCAACCAGCATGAAGGCGGGAATGTCCTCACCGAAGCCGACGACCTTGTCGTCATCTTCCTTGTGGTGGCGCTGGCGGCGTTCCTCATGGCGGGCAGGGGCCTCATGACGCGCCTTGCGTTCGGCGTTGTCGGCCTTGATGTTTTCGCGGCGCGACCTGCGCTCGTCCTGCTCCGCGCCGTCCGATGCAAGCACTTCGGGCACCTGTTTCTCGTCATCGGCCTTGGCCCGATGTGCTCCGCGCTTGCGCTCGCCCTCGTCCTTGCGGCCACGCCCCCTTTGACCGGCACGGCCACGGCGAGGCGCTTCGTCGCCTTCGCTTTCGACCACGGTCGAAAGATCGCCGTCATGCCACTCGATCGGCTTGCCGATAAGCGTCTCGATGGCGTCGACATATTTGGTGTCTGACCTGGTGACGATGGTGAAGGATTTTCCGGAGCGGCCGGCGCGGCCGGTGCGGCCGATACGATGGACATAGTCCTCGGCATGGATCGGCACGTCGAAATTGAAGACGTGGCTGACATCGGGGATGTCGAGGCCGCGCGCGGCAACATCCGAGGCCACGAGCAGCTTCAGCTTGCCCTCGCGGAAATTGGCCAGCATGGTCATGCGCGCGCGCTGGTCCATGTCGCCATGCAGCGCGCCGGCGTTGAAGTCATATTTGATCAGCGAGCGGAACAGCTCGGAGACTTCCACCTTGCGGTTGCAGAAGATGATCGCGTTCTTCAGTTCCGCGTCTTCGGCGCGAATGAGGTCGCGCAGCACCGCGCGCTTGTCCCACGGCTTGCTGCCGGACTTCACCAGCTTCTGCGTCACCGTCGAGGCCGTCGAAGAGGCCTTGGCAACCTCCACGCGCACCGGCGTGTGCAGGAATTGCTCTGTCAGCTTGGTAATCTCGGGTGGCATGGTCGCCGAGAAGAACAGCGTCTGGCGGGTAAAAGGAATGAGCTTGCAGATGCGCTCGATGTCGGGAATGAAGCCCATGTCGAGCATGCGGTCAGCCTCATCGATGACGAGGATCTCCACCGCCGATAGCAGCAGCTTGCCACGCTCGAAATGGTCGAGCAGGCGGCCGGGCGTGGCGATCAGCACGTCTGCGCCGCGTTCCAGCTTGCGCTCCTGATCGTCGAAGGAAACGCCACCGATCAAAAGGGCGCGGTTGAGCCGGCTGTTCTTGCCGTATTTGACGAAATTCTCTTCCACCTGGGCGGCAAGTTCGCGCGTCGGCTCCAGGATCAGCGTGCGCGGCATGCGTGCCCGCGCGCGGCCGTTTTCCAGTCGCGTCAGCATCGGCAGGACGAAGGAGGCGGTCTTGCCCGTTCCTGTCTGGGCAATGCCCAGCACATCCTTGCCTTGCAGGGCGTGCGGAATTGCACCGGCCTGAATCGGCGTCGGCTGCGTATAGCCGGCGTCAGCGACTGCGGAAAGAACCTTCGGCGAGAGGCCGAGGTCAGCAAATGTCAAAGCGTCTTGAGCGATCTGGGTGTCTGAGGACAAGTGTCTTGGCTGTCTTTGGCTTCAAGGGCGCGTCCGATGGACGCGGCAAACGCCTCGCGTTTGCACAATAATGCAACGCGTTACGTTCCGTAACGCGTTTTGTCAACACAATCGGTAGCAGATGGCCGAGTTTGCGTTTGCCAATACTTAGTTCGTCCGCAGGTCGGCGGCAATGCCATTAGTAGCGGAATTGCTCGGTCAGGATACGTTCGCTCCACGAATGGCTCGCATCGAACAGCAATGTGGCGGTTTCGCGCCGCGATTGCTGCACGGTCACGGTCAGCACGGATTTAGCTTCCGTATGGTCGGCTGCGACGTTCACCGGCCGCTTGTCGGCTTCCAGTATGTCAAAGCGAACGACCGCGTCTTCTGGAATGAGCGCGCCGCGCCAGCGGCGCGGGCGGAACGGGCTGACGGGCGTCAGCGCCAGCAAGGGGGCATCCAGCGGCAGGATCGGGCCGTGCGCGGAGAGGTTGTAGGCGGTCGAGCCGGCAGGCGTGGCCACCATCACGCCATCGCAATTCAGTTCTTCCAGCCGAACCTTGTCGTCTATCGAGATGCGGATCTTTGCGGTCTGGTAGGATTGACGCCACAAGGCAACTTCGTTGATGGCCAGCGCCTTGAGGTTCGATCCGTCGGCCAGCGTGGCGTCCATCTGCAAGGGGCGTATGGTTTCCGGTACGGCGACATCGATGCGCTCGCGCAGGTCGTCCTCGTTGAACTCGTTCATCAGAAAGCCGACCGTACCACGGTTCATGCCGTAGACCTGCTTGCCGGTAGACATGGTTTCGCGCAGGGTCTGGAGCAGGAACCCGTCTCCACCGAGCGCGATCACGACATCCGCCTCGGTTACCGGCACGCTGCCATATTTTTTCGCAAGCCGTGCCACCGCGGCCTCGGCGTCCGGTGCGCCGGAGGAGACGAAGGCGAATTTATCGCGCGGTTCAGGTGTCATGGCAGCGGCTGTCCTCGCCTCGAAAAGCTGGGCGTGTCGAGGTAGCATGCCGTGCTGGCCCTGCAAAGGGAGAGGCGTGAAAACGCGGTGTGACAACGGAATGCCGACAAAAGCGGGTGCATTGGGGAGAGCTCATGACGGTCAGGCGAATCATTGCCAATATCGACACGCGCGACATCGCGGCGGCGCGTGCCTTCTACGGCGACGTGCTCGGGCTGGACCTTCTGATGGATCATGGCTGGATCGCCACCTATGGTTCCGGCGCGACGATGGCCGTGCAGCTCAGCTTTGCGGAGCAGGGTGGTTCGGGCACGCCGACGCCCGATCTGTCGATCGAGGTGGACGATGTCGATGCCGCGCTGGAGGGTATGGAGGCTGCCGGGTTCCAGATCGAATACGGCCCGGTGGACGAATCCTGGGGCGTGCGCCGCTTTTACGTGCGCGATCCGTTCGGCAAGCTCGTCAACATCCTTGCGCACCGCTGAGCCATTGAAAGTCCGGGTCAGCCTTTCAGGGCGCGCCGCAGCTTGTCGTAGGCGGCCCAGGGATCGGCATCTTTCAGGGCCTTAGCCAGTGGCTTGCCATCGACGGTGAAATGGCCGGGGCCGACGCCCGCTTCCACCCCATCCCAGGTGATCGGAACTGAGACCGTCGCAGTGGGCTTGGCGCGCGTGGAGTAGGGTGCAACCGTCGTAGATCCACGCGCATTGCGCAGATAGTCGATGAAAATCCGTCCCTTGCGCGCGGATTTCGACAAGGTTGCGGTGTAGAGGCCGGGGTCGGATTGCTCCATGGCCTTGGCGAAATCATGGGCAAAGGTTTTTACCGTGGCCCAATCCGCCTTCGGCTTGAGCGGCACGATGACGTGAAAGCCCTTGCCGCCGGACGTCTTGACCAGATGCGGCAGACCGACCTGCTCGAGCCGGTCGCGCACGTCGAGCGTTGCGGCGCGCACCTCGTTGACGCCCAGGCCCTCGTCCGGATCGAGGTCGAAGACGATCTGGTCGGGCGTATCGAGCGCGTCGATGGTGGAGCCCCACAGATGGATTTCCACCACGCCCAGCTGAACAAGTGCGGCCAGGCCGTTGAAATCTTTTATGTAAAGAAGCTCCTCCTTGTCATGCGGGTCGCTCATGCGTGCGATGGAATCGGGCATGCCCGGCGAAGCGTGCTTCTGGAAGAAACGCTGGCCGCTGCCCACGCCATCCGGAGCCCGCACCAGCGCCAGCGGGCGGTTGACGACAAAGCGCTCCATACGCGGCCATACCTGTTCGTAATGTTCCAGCAGTCCGGCTTTTGTCAGGCCGGCTTCTGGCCACAAGACCTTGTCGGGGCTGGATAAAGTCACGCTGCTTGTCCCCTTTGCTTTCGCGGCCGAGGCCCGGCTTCGCTTTTCCGGCTTGTCACGACCCGCATCCTGAGCGGTTTCAGTGGTCTCGGCGACGACCTCGTCAGCCGGCTTGTCTTCACGCAAACCCTGGAAGGAGGCGTGGCGTATATTGCCGTCTGCGGTCCAGCTACGGAATTCGACTTCCGCCACGAGTTCCGGTTTGACCCAGACGACACCTTTCTCCTGGCCTGCGGGGCCGGTGATTGGCGCTCTACCCGTCTTGATACCATCGAGTGTTTCCCTGAGGTCTCGGGCATTTGCGGCGTTGAAGCCGGTGCCGACATGGCCGGCGGATTTGAGTTCACCGCCGCCGCGATAGCCCACCACCAGCGAACGCAGGTCGCGGCCTGCCTTGTCGGACGGCAGATAGCCGAGGATCACGAATTCCTGCCGCAGCGTGCATTTGGACTTGATCCAGTCACCGACGCGGCCGCTGCTGTAGGGCGCATCCGCGCGCTTGGAAACCACGCCTTCCAACCCCATCCGGCAGGCGTGTCTCAGCATGGTCTGGCCCGGTTGCACGAAATGCTCGCTGAAGCGCAGAACACCGTTCCCGTCGGTGTTGCCGAGCAGATTCTGCAGCTTCGCCTTGCGTTCCACCAGAGGCTCGGAACGTAGATCCTTGCCGTCGAGGAAAAGCAGGTCGAACAGGTAATAGACGAGCCGCTCGCTGCGGCCTTCCGAAAGTGCGGCCTGCAAGGCGGAGAAGGATGAGACGCCATTGTCGGCCAGCACGACGATCTCGCCGTCGATGATCGCATTGCCGCAATCGAGCATGGCAAGCGCCTTGGGGATGCGCTCGCCGAAGCGCTCGGTCCAGTCGAGCCCGGTGCGGGTGAGAAGCCTCGTCTTGCCGTTTTCGATGTGCGCCTGCATGCGATAGCCGTCGAACTTCACCTCATGCACCCATTCCGCGCCGGACGGTGGCGACGATTTCAGGGTGGCGAGGCATGGTTCGATGAAGCCGGGAAGCCTGGCGATACGCGTCGAGCCGCGCCTGGCAACGGGCTTTGCCTTGCGTGTTTCCTGCTGCGCGGCGGCCTTGCCTTTCGGCCGGGATTGCCAGGTTGCGGGGCTGATCTTGCCGATTTCATCGATGGAAAGCCCGGATTTCACGGAATCGGGAGCCTGTTCCAGTATATCCTCGCCGGGGCGTGCGAAGGCGTCGTCACCCTTTATCAGCAACCAGTTGTCGCGCTTTTCGCCGGGGCGCGGGCGCAGGCGCACCAGATGCCAGCGCCCGTTGAGCTTGTTGCCTTTCAGTTCGAATTCGATATGCCCCTTCTTCATGCCGGCAGCCGGATCGCCGTCCGGCGCCCAGGTGCCTTCGTCCCACACGAGGACCGAACCGCCGCCATATTGCCCTTTCGGAATCGTTCCCTCGAACGAGGCATATTCGATCGGGTGGTCTTCGACATGGACAGCCAGCCGCTTTTCGGAGGGGTCGAGGCTTGGGCCACGCGTCACCGCCCAACTCCAGAGCACGCCGTCATGCTCCAGCCGGAAATCGTAGTGCAGGCGCGTGGCCGCATGTTTCTGGATGACGAATATGCCCCCCGGCCGTGGGGATTTGCCCGGTTTGGCTCGGCCTGACGGCTCGCGGGTTCTGCGAAAATCGCGCTTTGCCTGATATTGCTGGAGCGGTGCCACCACGCCTCTTCCTTAAGCGGACTTGTGCTTCGTGGAAGTGCTTCCGCGCTTTCCGGCGGACGTTTTGGCGGCGCGGCGCTTTGCCGGTTTGCGGCCGGCATCGTCTTCACTGCCGTCCTCCGACGCCAGGCTCTGCCTCAATGCGTCGAACAGATTGACCACGTTGGATTCCTTCGGCGCGGCCTTGACCACCGGCGGCTTGCGGCCTGCCTTCTTGGCGCGGATCAGTTCCAGCAAGGCGTTTTCGTAACTGTCCTCGAATTTCGATGGGTCGAATTTCGCCGTCCGGCGATTGACGACGGTGGTGGCAAGATCGACCATCTCTTCGTCTACGTCCACATCCTCGATTTCCTCGAACACCGCGGATGCCTTGCGAACCGTGTTGTCGTAGCGCAGCGTGGTCAGCAGCATGCCCTTGCCGAGCGCCTCGATGATTGCGGGCCGCTCACGCCGATAGAGCACGATGCGTGAAAGGCCGGCCATCTTCTTCTCTGCCAGCGCCTCGCGGATGACCGCGAAGGCTTCCTCCGAAACCTTGTCGGAGGGCGTCAGATAGTAGGGGGTGTCGAGATAGATCCGGTCGATCTCGGATTTGTGAACGAAACCATCGAGATTGATCGTGTGTTCGGATTCGATCTGCAGCGCTTCGATCTCGTCTTCCTCGATGAGCAGATAGTCGTCCTTCTCGATCTCGTAGCCCTTCACCTCGTCCTTATCGCCGATCGGCTTGCCGCTTTCGGCATCGACATATTGCCGCTTCACCGTATTGCCGGTCTTGCGATTGATGATGCGGAACGAGACTTTTTCGGCACTCGTGGTCGCGTTCGACAGTTCGACGCCACAGGTGACCAGCGACAGCTTGAGATAGCCTCTCCATGCCGGACGCGCGGGCATCAGGCGGATTCCCGGCCGAAGATTGTGCGAGACGATGCAATGCTCGGATCGTTGCTCATGATGACGCCTGCCGATTCGACTGGGTATACCCGCTGAACGCGGCGCCGCCCGGATGGTTCCTGCAACGGCGGGAGGGCAGGAATTGACCAATGAAACGCGTGGGCGCGGAGTTTTGTCTTTACTGCAGCCGCAAATGTGCTAACCGGGATATGTGCCCTTATAGCTCAGTTGGTAGAGCACCTGATTTGTAATCAGGGGGTCGGCGGTTCGAGTCCGTCTGGGGGCACCAGCAATTTCAAATACTTAGAAGCCAATCGCGCGGAACACAAAGAGAACGCGCGGCTTTGTGCGACCGCGTGCGACCAAGAAAAGTCGCACGAACGTTCGCGAACCGTTCTCACTCATGCCGGAATAGCGCCGTGCGCGCTTGGCGAAGCTTGTTACCGGCGATCATCGTGATGGTGAGTTTCGCATGCACGGCCTGGCACTCAGGGAACGTCGTCATTGGCGACGATGCCGCCTTCGCCTTCAAGACGCGAGATCCGTTTCGCTTCGGACTTGGAGAATTTGAGCCGGACGCCGATGCCGCCTCTGGTTTCATCAGGGATGAAGACGGCGCCGAGTTCTTCCAGGGTCTTGCGGATCGACGCGATGGCGGTGGGACCGGGAACCTCGATCTTGCGTTCGAACTGCTCGATGATGAGTTCGTCCACCTTGGAACGCTTGGCAAGCAGGGTTCGCGAAACCTCGACCAGTGCGCGCGCCGCACGACATTGCGATCCGGTGATCATGGCATCCCTCCCTTTGGCCGGAGCATCGGCCAAACTGACACGCGGGTCAACGTCGGGAGGCGAGCCTAGCGGCCGCAGGAGCGCAACTGTCCGGCATAGCGGGTCGCCATATTTGCGGCACGCTTTGCACCCTGCTGGGCGGTGGCGTTGGCCGTGCCGCGCGAATAGCCGCCATGGCCGAGATAGTAAGCGAGATAGAGCCGGTAGGGGTCGTTGAGCGCAATGCCGTTCACGCGGTTGCTGGTGGCGTGATACCAGCCGATGAAATGGACGGCATCGGCGAAGTTGGACCGGCGCGCATACCAGTTCCCGGTTTCGGCCTGGTAGCGTTTCCAGGTGCCGTCCAGCGCCTGCGAATAACCATAGGCGGAGGAAGCGCGTTTCCACGGAATAAAGCCCAGAAGCTTCGTGCGCGGTGGCTTGGCGTAAGGGTTGAAACCGGATTCGGCATAGATCGTCGCCATCAGGATCGGCACGGGAACACCAAATTCCCGCTCGGTCTTCTTGGCTGAGCCATACCAGCTATTGATCCAGCCATCGCGCTGATCAAACACGGCACAGACGTTGTTGATACGCGATGGAGCGGATGCGCAGCTCCCAAGCATCAGGAGCGCGACGAGATACAGGGCGCGCTTCATAAAACCTCGCTTTCAGGAGACTGCTAACCGGAAAAAATTTAAGCAAAATTTAACGAGGCCCGAACGGCGAGGGATTTGCGCATTTAAGGCCCGATCGGGGTGCCGGCTTCATGGTTTTCCACAGGCGCGATGAGGATAAGCCGCAAAGCTCCATCCGGGTCTTCCCTTAAAATCCGGATGCCAGCTTCCCATATCTGGGGCTCCGGTTGACGCTTCCGGGAGGTGAGGGATGATACGCATTGTCTTGATCGCCGTGATGGCCATCCTGGTATGGTACGCGCTGGCGAAACTGTTTCGCCTGCTCAGGACGGCAAATATCGACTGGACAGGCGTGACGGCCGCGATTGCCTTCATCGTGCTCGCCTTCTGGCTGCGGCACGTGACGGGAATGGGGTAGCCGCTACCGCTTGGCAGTTTCGGCTGGACCATCGGCAGCCGGAGGTTCCGCCCCGCCGATCATCCTTGTCACTTCCGCGGCGGCGGCGCACACCATCGGTCCGATTTCGGCGAGCCTGTCGGGAGTCACGCGCACTGTGGGACCGGAAACCGAAACACCACCTACGGGTTCGCCGAATTCGTTGAAGATGGCCGCTGCCACGCAGCGCATGCCCGGGTGGCGTTCTTCGTCGTCCACGGACCATCCCCGCGACCGGATTTCCGAGAGATCGCGGGCGAGGGCGCTTTCGTCGGTGAGGGTTTTGGGCGTGTAGCTTTCCAGCTTTGCCCTGCCCACCATCGTTGCGACCCGCTCCGCCGGCAGATGCGCAAGGATCGCCTTGCCGATGCCGGAGGCATGGAAGGAGGTGCGCGTGCCGGGGCGGAAGAAGGCGCGGATCGGCTGATGCGTCTCCACTTGGCTGACGAAGACCACGCAGTCCTCTTCGGCCAGACCAAGATTGGCGGTTTCGCCGGTCTTTTCCATCAGATCCTGCATGACGATCCGCGCGCGGTCGAACAGCTTGCGCCGACGCAGGAATGCCGACCCCATGCGATAGGTCTCGACCCCGACCGACCAGAGTTGCTCGATCTTGTCGAACTCGACCATGCCGTGGCTTTCCAGCGTGGTGAGCATGCGGTAGGCGGTCGATGCTGCAAGCTGTGAGTTGGCCGCGATCTCGCTCAACGACAGGCCGTTGCCCTCAGCCACAATGGCCAGGATGCGCAATGCGCGATCGAGCGATTGCACGGATGCGTTGTCGGGTTGCTTGTTGAAAGAGCGCGGACGCCCGCGCTGCCGTTTTTCCGTCGCTTCCACGACTTGTGCCTCCACTGCTCCAGAACAGCATAAAAAATATTTTCAAGATTTGGAATATTATCCAGATGAAAAACAAAAAATCATTTTAATTCAATGGGTAGATATTTTTATGAAGAAATGAAAAATTATTTTGAAAAAATTGAAAAACCCCGATCCGTCTGTCACGCTTCGAATATCGAAAAAGGTGCTTTGAGCGGAGGTCTCACATGGCCCGTATGCGTGCTGTCGATGCGGCGGTCCTGGTTCTGGAGAAAGAGGGCATCGATTGTGCCTTCGGCGTACCGGGCGCGGCGATCAATCCATTCTATTCGGCGCTGAAGGCGCGCGGCTCGGTCCGTCACGTGCTGGCCCGCCATGTCGAGGGCGCCTCGCACATGGCTGAAGGCTATACCCGTGCCAGGGCCGGCAATATCGGTGTTTGCATCGGCACATCAGGCCCGGCAGGCACGGATATGATTACGGGCCTCTATTCGGCGTCGGCCGACTCCATCCCGATCCTCTGCATCACCGGGCAGGCGCCGCGCGCGCGGCTCACCAAGGAGGATTTCCAGGCGGTCGACATCGCTTCCATCGCCGCTCCCGTCACCAAATGGGCAGTGACCGTCATGGAACCCTATCTGGTGCCGATGGCGTTGCAGAAGGCATTCTTCCTGATGCGTTCGGGCCGCCCCGGTCCGGTGCTGGTCGACCTGCCGCTCGATGTCCAGCTTGCCGAGATCGAGTTCGACATCGACACCTACGAGCCGATGACGCCGCACAAGCCGGCCATCACCCGCGCGCAGGCGGAAAAGGCGCTTGCCATGCTCAACGAGGCCGAGCGCCCGCTGATCGTCGCCGGCGGCGGCATCATCAACGCCGACGCGTCCGACCTGCTGGTCGAGTTTGCCGAAATCACAGGCGTTCCGGTCATTCCCACGCTGATGGGCTGGGGCACGATCCCCGACGACCATCGCCTGATGGCGGGTATGTGCGGCCTGCAGACCTCGCACCGCTACGGCAATGCCAACATGCTGGCGTCCGATTTCGTCATGGGCATCGGCAATCGCTGGGCCAACCGCCACACCGGTTCGGTCGACAAATACACGGAAGGCCGCAAGTTCATTCACATCGACATCGAGCCGACCCAGATCGGCCGCGTCTTTGCGCCCGATTACGGCATCGTCTCCGATGCGGGCGCCGCGCTGAAGATGCTGCTCGACGTCGCCACCGAATGGCGCACCGCCGGCAAGCTGCGCGACTGGAGTAGCTGGGCAAAGGAATGTCTGGCGCGCAAGACCTCCATGGATCGAAAGACGCATTTCGACCAGGTGCCGATGAAGCCGCAGCGCGTCTACGAGGAGATGAACAAGGCGTTCGGCCGCGACACCTGCTATGTCTCCACCATCGGCCTGTCGCAGATCGCCGGCGCGCAGTTCCTGCATGTCTACAAGGCGCGCAACTGGATCAATTGCGGGCAGGCGGGGCCGCTCGGCTGGACGCTGCCGGCAGCCCTTGGCGTGCGCGCGGCCGATCCGGAGCGTCCGGTCGTGGCCCTGTCGGGCGACTACGACTTCCAGTTCCTCATTGAAGAACTGGCTGTCGGCGCCCAGCACAAGCTGCCCTACATCCATGTGGTGGTGAACAACGCCTATCTCGGCCTCATCCGCCAGGCGCAGCGCGGCTTCTCCATGGATTTCGAGGTGAGCCTCGCCTTTGAGAACGTCAATGCCTCCAACGATGCGGAAGCAGGCTACGGCGTCGACCATATCGCGGTTGCCGAGGCCATGGGGTGCAAGGCCATCCGTGTGCGCAAGCCAGACGAGTTCGGGCCCGCGGTTGCCGAGGCCGAGCGGTTGATGAAGGAATTCGAGGTTCCGGTCGTCATCGAAGTCATTCTCGAGCGCGTGACCAACATTTCCATGGGAACGGAAATCGACAACGTCGTCGAGTTCGAGGAACTTGCTCAAACGCAGGCGGATGCGCCAACTGCCATCGCCCTGCCAGCAGAATGAAGGAACAGACACATGCCGAGGTTTTCCGCCAATCTGTCGATGCTTTTCGGCGAGCATGACTTTCTCGACCGCTTCGATGCCGCCGCCGAGGCAGGCTTCACCGGCGTCGAATATATCGGCCCCTACGATCACCCGATCGAAACGGTTGCGGCGCGCCTGAAGAAGAACAATCTCGTCCAGGCGCTGTTCAACCTGCCTCCGGGCGACTGGGGCAGGGGCGAGCGCGGCATCGCCGTGCTGCCGGACCGCATCGAGGAATTCCGGCGAGGCGTGGATACCGCCATCGCTTATGCGCAGGCGCTTGGCTGCACGCAGGTCAACTGCCTGGCCGGCATCGCGCCCGAAGGCGTTGATCGCGACGCGCTGGAAGTCGTGTTCGTGGAGAACCTGAAATTCGCTGCCGCGAAGCTGAAAGATGCCGGTATCCGCCTGCTGATCGAACCGATCAACACCATCGACATTCCTGGCTTCTTCCTGACCAACACGGAGCAGGCGCTGGAGATCATCGAAAAGGTCGGCTCGGACAATCTCTACCTTCAGTACGACATCTATCACATGCAGATCATGGAGGGGGATCTCGCCCGGACGATCGAAAAGAATCTTGGCCGCATCGCGCATATCCAGCTGGCGGACAATCCCGGCCGTCATGAGCCGGGGACGGGCGAGATCAACTATCCGTTCCTCTACGCACATCTCGACCGGATCGGCTACGCCGGCTGGATCGGGGCGGAATACAAGCCGAAGGCCGGCACGGTGGAAGGACTGGGCTGGTTCAGGGAATTTGTCGGCAAGGAAAGCGCGGCGGCGTAGTTGTAATTTGCCCCTCACTGCGGCCGCATTCGTGGCCACCTTCTTCCCATCGGGGAGAAGAGCCGGGCGGCCGGTGAGGGGTTTTCGGGAAAGGGAAGTGTCATGGAAAAAATCGGCTTTATCGGCCTCGGCATCATGGGTGCGCCGATGGCGGGGCATCTGCTCGATGCCGGCTATGAGGTCATCGCCACCGATCATCGCAGCGCCCCTGCCGCCGATCTCGTGGCCAGGGGCCTGAAGGTGGTGACCGGCAACGACGCCGTGGCGCGTGCTGCCGATGTCGTCATCACCATGGTCCCTGACACGCCGCAGGTGGCTGAAGTTCTGTTCGGAGAAAATGGTGTTGCCTCAGGGCTTTCGAAGGGAAAGCTCGTCATCGACATGAGCTCTATCTCGCCGATCGATACCAAGGTTTTCGCTGAAAAGATCAAGGCGCTCGGCGCGGACTATCTCGATGCGCCCGTCTCGGGCGGCGAGGTCGGCGCCAAGGCGGCGTCGCTGACCATCATGGTGGGCGGATCGCAAGCTGCATTCGACCGCGCAACGCCGCTGTTCGAGAAGATGGGCAAGAACATCACGCTGGTGGGGGACAATGGTGTCGGCCAGACCACCAAGGTCGCCAACCAGATCGTGGTGGCGCTGACCATCGAGGCCGTCGCCGAAGCGCTGGTGTTCGCGTCCAAGGCTGGAGCCGACCCTGCCAAGGTGCGGCAGGCGCTGATGGGGGGCCTGGCGTCATCGCGCATCCTGGAGGTGCATGGCGAGCGTATGATCAAGCGCACCTTTGCGCCGGGTTTCCGCATCGAACTGCACCAGAAAGATCTCAATCTGGCGCTGCAGGGCGCCAAGGCGCTGGGCGTTTCCCTACCCAATACCTCGATGACGCAGGAGCTGTTCAACTCCTGCGCGGCCAATGGCGGAGCAGGCGAGGATCATTCGGCGCTGGTGCGCGCGCTGGAGCGGATGGCCAATTTCGAGGTCGGAAGCGAAGGCAGCGAGATCAAGAGCGAAGCGGCCTGAGCCGGCCGCCCAATATGGTCATCCGAGAACCATGGGGTTGCCCATGGTTCTCTACACCCTCTATTACGCTGGCTTTGCGCCTGTCAGGTGCCTGCGAGCCGCATAGAGGCTGATTGCCGCCGCATTGGACACGTTGAGCGAATGGATCACGCCGGGCATGTCGAGGCGGGCCAGCGCGTTCACCGTCTCGCGCGTCTTGTGGCGCAGGCCTTTTCCCTCAGCGCCCAGAACCAGGGCGATTCGTTCGCCTGAAAATGTCTTTTCCAGTTCCGCCGGGCCTTCCGAATCGAGACCGATGGTCTGGAAACCCGATTCGTGCAACTCGCCGAGCGCTTCTGCGAGATTGCGCACCTCGATCAGGTCGATATGTTCCAGCGCCCCTGATGCGGATTTCGCCAGCACTCCCGATTCCTGCGCGCTGTGGCGCGATGTGGTGATCAGCGCGCCCGCGCCGAACGCCACCGCCGAACGGATGATGGCGCCGACATTGTGCGGGTCCGTCACCTGATCGAGCACCAGCACCAGCGGTGTGTCGCCCAGCGCCGATAGCGCCTTTGGCTTCAGGGGGGCGGCCTCGATGAGCACGCCTTGGTGCACCGCGTCGCTGCCCGTGATGCGGTCGATGTCGCGCGGTTCGACGATTTCCACAGGAAAGGGCAGGGCCCTGTCGCCCATCTCCAGCCGTTCCAGCGCGTTGCGCGTCACCAGCATGCGGCGGATCTCGCGGCGTGGGTTGTCCAGCGCCGCACGTACCGTGTGAAGGCCGTAGAGCCGTAGCAGGCCATCGGCGGCCGCTTCGCCGGGCGGGATGGCCGGTCGCGGGCGATGAGCCGGCTTGCCGCTCTTCTGGTCGCGATAGGCGCGCCGAAGCTTGGCGTAGTGGCTGTCCTTGGGCGTTCCGGGCTTTTTGTCGTTGCTCATGCCTGCTCTATAACCGGGGTGTTCGGCTTTGGATATGCCGGCAATCGAAGCCGTGCGATAATTTCCATCGAAATCGCCAATGGCGTGGTTGACAGGGTAAGGTCATATCGCCATAAGGCGCACCAGATTGACGAGCGGGGCCTTCCCGGCTCAATCGATCGAATGCCTCGTAGCATGGCTCCGGCAAGCAGTACGGAGGAGTGCCCGAGTGGTTAAAGGGGACGGACTGTAAATCCGTTGGCTTCGCCTACGTTGGTTCAAATCCAACCTCCTCCACCACTGCCGGCCAGGAGCCACAAAGGAAGTTGCGGGTATAGCTCAATGGTAGAGCAGCAGCCTTCCAAGCTGAATACGCGGGTTCGATTCCCGCTACCCGCTCCAAAGGCTTCCCGTTATCTCCCGAATGGACCCGAATCAGGCGTTATGCCGCATCGATAATCACGATGGTTATCGGGTCCTGGCGGCGGTTCAGAACACCGCCAGATATTTCAGCAGCGATACGATGCCGATGATGATCACGATGATGCGGATGATCTGTTGCGTTCGCGCGTCGGTCGGCAGGCGTTGGACGAGATACAAAACCAGAATAACGACCAGAAACGTGATCAGAATACCGATAATTACCGACAAACCCATATATGTCGCTCCCGTTCTGAAGGTGTAATGCATCCCTACAACGCGCGCGATCGTCATCGGGTTGCGCAAGCTGATCCCGTGTCGGCGCGTGGGTTTGCGGAGGGGGCTTTCGGGACGCGGATGGGATACCTATATGCCGCTGGCCGGCATTATCGAATCAGCCCTTTCGTGGCGGTGGCGACCGCACAGTCAAAAGACTCTTGTGTTTTTGGGCCTTTCTCGCTAATCGCCCCGCATTCGAACCCAAACTGAAGCCCGCAGCCAAGGAAACCTTACAATGGCTAAGAGTAAATTTGAGCGCACCAAGCCGCATGTGAACATTGGCACGATTGGTCACGTTGACCATGGCAAGACGTCGCTGACGGCTGCGATC
>NZ_QGGG01000002.1:16170-473048 GCF_003148475.1 Pseudaminobacter salicylatoxidans
TACAATGGCTAAGAGTAAATTTGAGCGCACCAAGCCGCATGTGAACATTGGCACGATTGGTCACGTTGACCATGGCAAGACGTCGCTGACGGCTGCGATCACGAAGTTTTTCGGCGATTTCCGCGCCTATGACCAGATTGACGCTGCGCCTGAGGAGAAGGCTCGCGGCATCACGATCTCGACCTCGCATGTTGAGTACGAGACGGAGAACCGCCACTACGCCCACGTCGACTGCCCCGGCCACGCCGACTATGTGAAGAACATGATCACGGGTGCTGCGCAGATGGACGGCGCGATCCTGGTGGTTTCGGCCGCCGACGGCCCGATGCCGCAGACGCGCGAGCACATCCTTCTGGCCCGTCAGGTCGGCGTTCCGTCGATCGTGGTGTTCCTGAACAAGTGCGACCAGGTCGACGATCCGGAGCTTCTGGAGCTGGTCGAGCTGGAAGTGCGCGAGCTTCTGTCGAAGAACGAGTTCCCCGGCGACGACATTCCGATCGTCAAGGGTTCGGCGCTTGCGGCGCTGGAGGATTCGTCGAAGGAGCTGGGCGAAGACGCCATCCGCGCGCTGATGGCTGCGGTTGACAGCTACATCCCGACGCCGGAGCGTCCGGTCGACCAGCCGTTCCTGATGCCGATCGAAGACGTGTTCTCGATCTCGGGCCGCGGCACGGTGGTGACGGGTCGCGTCGAGCGCGGCATCGTCAAGGTCGGCGAGGAACTCGAGATCGTCGGCATCCGCCCGACGACGAAGACGACCTGCACGGGCGTGGAAATGTTCCGCAAGCTGCTCGACCAGGGCCAGGCCGGCGACAACATCGGCGCGCTGCTGCGCGGCGTCGACCGTGAGGGCGTTGAGCGCGGCCAGGTGCTGTGCAAGCCGGGTTCGGTCAAGCCGCACACCAAGTTCAAGGCCGAGGCCTACATCCTGACGAAGGAAGAGGGTGGCCGTCACACGCCGTTCTTCACCAACTACCGTCCGCAGTTCTACTTCCGCACGACCGACGTGACGGGCATCGTGAAGCTGCAGGAAGGCACCGAGATGGTGATGCCGGGCGACAACGTGACCATCGACGTCGAGCTGATCGTGCCGATCGCCATGGAAGAGAAGCTGCGCTTCGCCATCCGCGAAGGCGGCCGTACGGTTGGGGCAGGGGTGGTCGTATCGATCACTGAGTGATCGGTACGGACAACCTCGGCGCCGGCGTCGTCGTGAGCATCGCCGGGTAAGCTGACAAGCTTTCAGCTTTCGGAAAGGGCGGCTTTGGCCGCCCTTTCTGTTGTCCGCAAGGACCTGTAAGCGGACGTGTTGATTCCCCTCCCGGATTGAAATTCGGGGGTGTGCACCCCAAATATCCTGTCCATATCGGGCGGCTGGTCGTGAGGTTGATTGCGCGCCAGGACCGTAGACGCCACGCCCCTGACGATGGATGTGAAAAACATGCGCGAGAAAGTGCTGTCGGCACTTGAAACGCCGCACGCTTTATGAAATGAAGCAGCCGCGTTAGGGGTATAGCTCAGTTGGTAGAGCGGCGGTCTCCAAAACCGCAGGTCACAGGTTCGAGCCCTGTTGCCCCTGCCAGCGCATAGTATGGAATGTGTTGTCGATATAGCCGTTGCCGGTACGATTGGATGGTGCCGACAAAAGGCGTTTGGCAAGTAAGACGGGTTTAGGCACTTGCGTGTGTTCGGAATCAGTCTTATGTAGACACAACAGACACGCGGCGCGTGGAGCTGGAGAGCCGGCTTTACGCGCCTCAAATGCATGGGCGGAATAGGCGGGCTGATTCGCGCCGGCCACCGTAACCAGGCAAGGCAACTCCCGGCCAACGGGAACATCCAGGGGATCCGGCTTCCGGGTCTTTGAAAGCAGAGCGGCAGATGGCGTCAAAAACCACCAATCCCTTTACCTTCTTCCAGCAGGTCAGGTCGGAGACGGCGAAGGTTACGTGGCCCTCTCGGCGCGAGACGTTGATCTCGACGGTTATGGTGATTGCCTTTGCGGTCATCGCGATGATCTTCTTTTTTGCTGCCGATCAGTTGATGTCTTACGCAATCGGCTTGCTGCTCGGCATCGGCCGCTGAACATCGGCGAATACGGAGAAGTCTTGCAATGACCGCGCGTTGGTACATCGTCCACGCTTACTCGAACTTCGAAAAGAAGGTTGCCGAGGATATCGAGCACAAGGCCAGGCAGAAGGGCCTGACGGATCAGATCGAGCAGATCGTGGTCCCGACCGAGAAGGTCGTCGAAGTGCGTCGCGGTCGCAAGGTTGATGCCGAGCGCAAGTTTTTCCCCGGTTATGTGCTGCTCAAGGCGAACCTCAGTGACGCGGTATTCAGCCTTGTGAAGAACACGCCGAAGGTGACTGGTTTCCTTGGTGATTCGAAGCCGGTTCCGATCACCGAGAGCGAGGCGCAGCGCATCCTGAGTCAGGTCCAGGAAGGTGTCGAGCGGCCGAAGCCCTCCGTCACTTTCGAGGTTGGCGAGCAGGTTCGCGTCTCGGATGGCCCCTTCGCCTCCTTCAATGGTTTCGTCCAGGAAGTGGACGAGGAGCGCGCTCGCCTCAAGGTGGAAGTGTCGATCTTCGGGCGCGCTGTGCCTGTCGATCTCGAATTCGGTCAGGTCGAGAAGGGCTGATCCGAAAAGCCGTGCGCCCGATGGCGTGCGGTGGCGACGGGCGGTGCCTGTCGTCGAAACGGGTGGGAGGATCTTGCGGCTCTAGCCGGCCGTGATCATCCGGACCACCAGGCTGCAACCGCCGGAGCGATCCGGCTCTAAGACAAGGCAGACAGAGTATGGCTAAGAAAATTGCAGGCCAGCTCAAGCTTCAGGTCCCTGCGGGTTCGGCGACGCCGTCGCCCCCGATCGGTCCTGCGCTTGGTCAGCGTGGCATCAACATCATGGAATTCTGCAAGGCGTTCAACGCGCAGTCGCAGGAAATGGAAAAGGGATCGCCGATTCCGGTGGTGATCACCTACTATCAGGACAAGTCGTTCACCTTCGTCATGAAGACGCCGCCGGTGACCTACTTCCTGAAGAAGGCCACCAATCTGAAGTCGGGCTCCAAGGAGCCGGGCAAGGCCAAGGCTGGCCAGATCAGCCGCGACAAGGTGCGCGAGATCGCCGAAGCCAAGATGAAGGACCTGAACGCCAACGACGTGGAAGCGGCGATGCGTATGGTCGAAGGTTCCGCCCGTTCGATGGGCCTGGAAGTGGTGGGCTGAGACGATGGCAAAGATTGGTAAGCGCGTAGTCAAGTCCCGCGAGGGCATCGACGTCAATAAGGCTTATTCGCTGGATGAGGCGATCAAGATCCTGAAGGATCGTTCGTCGGTCAAGTTCGACGAGACCATCGAAGTCGCCATGAATCTGGGTGTCGATCCGCGTCACGCCGACCAGATGGTCCGCGGCGTCGTCAACCTGCCGAACGGCACGGGCCGCACGGTTCGCGTCGCGGTGTTCGCCAAGGATGCGAAGGCTGATGAAGCCCGCGCCGCCGGCGCCGACATCGTGGGTGCGGAAGACCTGGTGGAGATCGTCCAGAAGGGCGAGATCAATTTCGATCGCTGCATCGCCACCCCGGACATGATGCCGCTGGTCGGTCGTCTCGGTAAGGTTCTCGGCCCGCGCGGCATGATGCCGAACCCGAAGGTCGGCACCGTCACCACCGATGTTGCCGCAGCCGTCAAGGCTTCCAAGGGCGGTGCGGTCGAGTTCCGCGTGGAAAAGGCCGGTATCGTCCATGGCGGCGTCGGCAAGATCTCCTTCGACGCCAAGGCGCTGGAAGAGAACGTCCGCGCCTTCGCTGATGCGGTCAACAAGGCCAAGCCGACGGGCGCCAAGGGCGTCTACGTCAAGAAGGTTTCGCTGACCTCGACCATGGGCCCCGGCCTCAAGGTCGACCTGTCGACGCTGGCTACGGCCTGATCATTCAAGAGGATCGGGCGCTTCCAGCCCGATCCTCAACCAATTCCGGACCTTCGGGTCCGGAACCCGGAAGCAGCATACGCTTCCGGTTATCCTGTCCGAGATTGCAGGCGGCTCGCCTTAATTCATATGAGCCTGCATGAGACGGGTGAAGACCCGACAACGGAGCGCATGCTCCAATGAAAGGTTCGAACCGTGTTTGCCTTTTGCTTATGCCGGCCTGGCCGGATGGTGAAAGGGGGCAGGATCCTCGAGCGCCGTTCGGGAGATCCGGAAATTCTGGATGTCCTGCCCGGCAAAAGGCAACCCGGCAGTTATCCGCAAGGATGGCTGTCAACTGGAGATAGGCAGTGGATAGAGCGGAAAAACGCGAGCTCGTCACGCATCTGAACGAAGCGTTCTCGAACGCCGGTTCGGTCGTCGTGGCCCACTATGCTGGTATCACCGTCGCGCAGATGAACGATCTTCGTTCGAAGATGCGCGCAGCCGGTGGCACCGTCAAAGTCGCGAAGAACCGCCTCGCCAAGATCGCTCTTCAGGGCACGGAATCCGAAAGCATTCAGGACCTGTTCACCGGACAGACCCTGATCGCCTATTCGGAGGATCCGGTTGTCGCACCGAAGATCGCGTCCGAATTCGCCAAGGGCAATGACAAGCTTGTCATTCTCGGCGGCGCAATGGGCTCGACCTCGCTCGACGCAGAAGGCGTCAAGGCTCTCGCAAGCCTGCCGTCGCTCGACGAGCTGCGTGCACGTCTGGTCGGTATGATCAGCACGCCTGCAACCCGGATCGCCCAGGTCGTCAACGCACCGGCAGGTCAGCTTGCCCGCGTGTTCGGCGCCTACGCCCGGAAGGACGAGGCGGCATGAGGCCGTTCCTCGCTGTCATCAACAACTGTTCGAACTTTTTGAAGGAAATGAAAAATGGCTGATCTTGCCAAGATCGTTGAAGACCTGTCGGCCCTGACCGTCCTCGAGGCGGCTGAGCTGTCGAAGATGCTGGAAGAGAAGTGGGGCGTTTCCGCCGCCGCTCCGGTCGCCGTTGCCGCCGCTGCCGGCGGTGCCGCTGCTGCCGCTCCGGCTGAAGAGAAGACCGAGTTCGACGTCATCCTGGCTGCTGCCGGCGACAAGAAGATCGAGGTCATCAAGGAAGTCCGCGCCATCACCGGCCTGGGCCTCAAGGAAGCCAAGGACCTCGTCGAAGGCGCGCCGAAGCCGCTCAAGGAAGCCGTCGCCAAGGCCGACGCCGAGAAGATCAAGGCCCAGCTCGAAGCTGCTGGCGCCAAGGTCGAGCTCAAGTAAGCGTTACGCTTGCTGGCGGACGGTATTGCCGTCCGCCGGTTCGCCCAAGCGGCGTAGCGCACTAGTTATTGGAAACCTCTTTCCTGAGGGCCGCGGAACGGCTTTCAGGAAACGGGTTTTCACCCGTTTCAGATGGACCGCCGGGCAGGGCGGTCGGACGTTGCAAGGCGCGAGAGGCCGCGCCCCAAGAAAGGCAGCAAGGAGCGATGATGGCCCAGACCCAGACTTTCAATGGCCGCAGACGCGTACGCAAATTCTTCGGAAACATTCCCGAAGTTGCGGAGATGCCGAATCTCATCGAGGTTCAGAAGGCATCGTACGACCAGTTTCTCATGGTCGAGGAGCCGGCAGGCGGGCGTCCCGACGAGGGGCTTCAGTCTGTTTTCAAGTCCGTCTTCCCGATTTCCGATTTCTCCGGCGCGTCGATGCTCGAATTCGTCAAGTACGAGTTCGAAGCCCCCAAGTTCGACGTTGACGAGTGCCGCCAGCGCGATCTCACCTTCGCCGCTCCGCTGAAGGTGACGCTGCGCCTCATCGTGTTCGATATCGACGAGGATACCGGTGCCAAGTCCATCAAGGACATCAAGGAGCAGGACGTCTATATGGGCGACATGCCGCTCATGACGTCGAACGGCACGTTTATCGTCAACGGCACCGAGCGCGTCATCGTCTCCCAGATGCACCGTTCGCCCGGCGTTTTCTTCGATCACGACAAGGGCAAGTCGCACTCGTCGGGCAAGCTGCTGTTTGCCGCGCGCATCATTCCCTATCGCGGCTCCTGGCTCGACATCGAATTCGACTCCAAGGACATCGTGCACGCCCGTATCGACCGTCGCCGCAAGATTCCGGCGACGTCGCTGCTCATGGCGCTCGGCATGGACGGCGAGGAAATCCTCTCCACCTTCTACAACAAGATCGAGTACAAGCGCTCGGGCGACCATTGGCGCATGCCTTACACCGTGGAGCGCTTCCGCGGCCTGAAGGCTGTCGATGACCTGGTCGACGCCGATACCGGCGAGATCGTTGTCGAGGCCGGCAAGAAGATCACTGCGCGCCAGGCCAAGCAGCTCGCCGACAAGGGCCTGAAGGCCATCAAGGCGACCGAGGACGATCTCTACGGCAGCTATCTGGCCGAGGACATCGTCGACTACTCCACCGGCGAGATTTTCCTCGAAGCCGGCGACGAGATCGACGAAAAGACGCTGAAGGTCCTGCTTTCGACCGGCGCCGAGGAATTCACCGTCCTCGACATCGATCACATCAACGTGGGCGGCTACATCCGCAACACGCTCGCCGCCGACAAGAACGAGAGCCGTCAGGACGCGCTGTTCGACATCTACCGCGTGATGCGTCCCGGCGAGCCGCCGACGCTCGAAACCGCCGAAGCGATGTTCAACTCGCTGTTCTTCGACGCCGACCGCTACGACCTTTCGGCCGTGGGTCGCGTGAAGATGAACATGCGTCTCGACCTCGACGCGGAAGACACCGTGCGTGTGCTGCGCAAGGAAGACATCATCGCTGTCGTCAAGACTCTGGTCGAACTGCGTGACGGCAAGGGCGAAATCGACGACATCGACAACCTCGGCAACCGCCGCGTGCGTTCGGTCGGCGAGCTGATGGAGAACCAGTACCGCGTCGGCCTGCTGCGCATGGAACGCGCGATCAAGGAGCGCATGTCCTCGATCGAGATCGACACGGTCATGCCGCAGGACCTGATCAACGCCAAGCCGGCGGCCGCTGCCGTGCGCGAGTTCTTCGGTTCCTCGCAGCTCTCGCAGTTCATGGACCAGACCAACCCGCTGTCGGAGATCACCCACAAGCGCCGCCTCTCGGCTCTTGGACCGGGCGGCCTGACCCGCGAGCGCGCTGGCTTCGAAGTCCGCGACGTGCACCCGACGCACTATGGCCGTATCTGCCCGATCGAGACGCCGGAAGGCCCGAACATCGGCCTGATCAACTCGCTGGCGACTTTTGCCCGCGTCAACAAGTACGGCTTCATCGAGACGCCTTATCGCAAGATCATCGACGGCAAGGTCACGCATGACGTGGTCTATCTGTCGGCGATGGAAGAGGCCAAGCACTATGTCGCCCAGGCGAACGCAGAGCTCGACGGCAATGGTGGTTTCGTGGAAGAATTCGTCATCTGCCGCCATGCCGGCGAAGTGATGATGGCTCCGCGTGAAAACGTCGACCTCATGGACGTGTCGCCCAAGCAGCTCGTTTCGGTTGCCGCCGCGCTCATCCCGTTCCTTGAGAACGACGACGCCAACCGCGCTCTGATGGGCTCGAACATGCAGCGTCAGGCCGTGCCTCTGCTGCGCGCCGAGGCACCGTTCGTCGGCACCGGCATGGAGCCGATCGTTGCCCGTGACTCGGGCGCTGCGATCGCTGCCCGCCGCACCGGCATCGTCGACCAGGTGGACGCGACCCGTATCGTTATCCGCGCCACGGAAGATCTCGATCCGGGCAAGTCCGGCGTCGACATCTACCGCCTGATGAAGTTCCAGCGCTCGAACCAGAACACCTGCATCAACCAGCGCCCGCTGGTGAATGTCGGCGACCGGATCGAGAAGGGCGACATCATCGCGGACGGTCCGTCGACGGATCTCGGCGATCTGGCCCTCGGCCGCAACGTGCTCGTCGCGTTCATGCCGTGGAATGGCTACAACTACGAGGACTCGATCCTTCTGTCCGAGCGTATCGTCGCCGACGACGTCTTCACCTCGATCCACATCGAGGAATTCGAGGTCATGGCCCGCGACACCAAGCTCGGGCCTGAGGAAATCACCCGCGACATTCCGAACGTTTCGGAAGAAGCGCTGAAGAACCTCGATGAGGCCGGCATCGTCTATATCGGCGCGGAAGTGCAGCCGGGCGACATTCTGGTCGGCAAGATCACCCCGAAGGGCGAAAGCCCGATGACGCCGGAAGAAAAGCTTCTGCGCGCCATCTTCGGTGAAAAGGCCTCCGACGTCCGTGACACCTCCATGCGCATGCCGCCCGGAGCCTACGGCACGATCGTGGAAGTTCGCGTCTTCAACCGCCACGGCGTGGAGAAGGACGAACGCGCCATGGCGATCGAGCGCGAGGAGATCGAGCGTCTCGCCAAGGACCGCGACGACGAGCAGGCCATTCTCGACCGCAACGTCTACAGCCGCCTGAGCGACATGCTCATCGGCAAGGACGCGATTGCCGGACCGAAGGGCTTCAAGAAGGGCTCGACGCTCGCCAAGGAAACGCTGGACGAGTACCCGCGCTCGCAGTGGTGGCAGTTCGCCGTCGAGGACGAGAAGCTCCAGAGCGAACTGGAAGCCCTGCGCGGCCAGTACGACGACTCCAAGAAGGCGCTCGAGCAGCGCTTCATGGACAAGGTCGAGAAGGTGCAGCGCGGCGACGAGATGCCCCCCGGCGTCATGAAGATGGTCAAGGTCTTCGTGGCCGTGAAGCGCAAGATGCAGCCCGGCGACAAGATGGCCGGCCGCCACGGCAACAAGGGCGTGGTGTCGCGCATCGTTCCGGTCGAGGACATGCCGTTCCTCGAAGACGGTACGCATGCTGACATCGTGCTCAACCCGCTGGGCGTGCCGAGCCGCATGAACGTCGGCCAGATCCTGGAAACGCATCTGGGCTGGGCCTGTGCGGGCATGGGCAGGAAGATCGGCGAGCTGATCGAGGCGTACAACGCCGGTGGCGACATCCAGCCGCTGCGCCAGACGATCGAGCAGGTCATTCCGTCCAACGACCGCAACGAGCCGGTGCGCGACTATGACGACGCGTCCATCGTTCGCCTCGGCGAGCAGATGAAGCGTGGTGTCTCCATCGCCACCCCGGTGTTCGACGGCGCGCATGAGGCCAACATCAACGAGATGCTGGAGCAGGCGGGTCTTCACACGTCCGGCCAGTCGCAGCTCTATGACGGCCGCACCGGTGAGCCGTTCGACCGCAAGGTGACGATGGGCTACATCTACATGCTCAAGCTTCACCACCTCGTGGACGACAAGATCCACGCGCGTTCGATCGGCCCGTACTCGCTCGTCACCCAGCAGCCGCTGGGCGGCAAGGCGCAGTTCGGTGGCCAGCGCTTCGGCGAGATGGAGGTCTGGGCGCTGGAAGCCTACGGCGCCGCCTACACGCTGCAGGAGATGCTGACGGTCAAGTCCGACGACGTGGCCGGCCGTACCAAGGTCTACGAGGCGATCGTGCGCGGCGACGACTCCTTCGAGGCAGGCATTCCGGAGAGCTTCAACGTTCTCGTCAAGGAAATGCGCTCGCTGGGTCTCAACGTCGAGCTGGAGAACACCCGCGTCGACGAGACCGCGCAGCAGCAATTGCCTGACGCGGCCGAATAAGGACCAGGCCCGCCGCGGAGCTTTTCGGCTCCGCGGCGCAGCCATCGGAATTCAGGCTGGATCGACCGGCCGTATGCATGGATCCGGTGACGCCAACGAAGCGGCGGCGTTCGGGCGGATCGCCAGGGGCTTCACGCCCGCAATATTTCGACTGGGGCCCTGGGTCCCGAGAAGGAGAACGACATGAACCAAGAGGTCATGAATCTCTTCAACAACAACGCCCCGGCGCAGGTGTTCGATGCCATCCGCATCTCGCTCGCCAGCCCGGAAAAGATTCTGTCGTGGTCGTTCGGCGAGATCAAGAAGCCGGAGACGATCAACTACCGTACGTTCAAGCCGGAACGCGACGGCCTGTTCTGCGCGCGCATCTTCGGCCCGATCAAGGACTACGAGTGCCTGTGCGGCAAGTACAAGCGCATGAAGTACAAGGGCGTCATCTGCGAGAAGTGCGGCGTGGAAGTCACGCTGTCGCGCGTTCGCCGCGAGCGCATGGGCCACATCGAGCTCGCTGCCCCCGTCGCCCACATCTGGTTCCTGAAGTCGCTGCCCTCGCGCATCGGCACGCTGCTCGACATGACCCTCAAGGACATCGAGCGCGTTCTCTATTTCGAGAACTACATCGTGACCGAGCCGGGCCTGACCGCGCTCAAGGAAAACCAGCTCCTCTCCGAAGAAGAGTACATGATCGCCGTCGATGAGTACGGCGAGGACCAGTTCACGGCCATGATCGGCGCCGAAGCCATTCATGAGCTGCTGGCCAGCATGGATCTGGAGAAGATCGCCGGCGACCTGCGTTCGGAACTCGCTTCCACGACCTCGGAGCTGAAGCAGAAGAAGCTGCTCAAGCGCCTGAAGGTGGTCGAGAACTTCATCGAGTCGGGCAACCGTCCCGAGTGGATGATCATGAAGGTCGTGCCGGTCATCCCGCCGGACCTGCGTCCGCTCGTGCCGCTGGATGGCAGCCGCTTCGCGACGTCTGACCTGAACGATCTGTATCGCCGCGTCATCAACCGCAACAACCGTCTGAAGCGCCTCATCGAGCTGCGCGCGCCGGGCATCATCATCCGCAACGAAAAGCGCATGCTGCAGGAAGCTGTGGACGCGCTGTTCGACAACGGCCGCCGCGGCCGCGTCATCACCGGCGCCAACAAGCGTCCGCTTAAATCGCTGTCCGACATGCTCAAGGGCAAGCAGGGCCGCTTCCGCCAGAACCTGCTCGGCAAGCGCGTCGACTATTCGGGCCGTTCGGTCATCGTGACCGGTCCGGAACTCAAGCTGCACCAGTGCGGCCTGCCCAAGAAGATGGCGCTCGAGCTGTTCAAGCCGTTCATCTACGCCCGCCTCGACGCGAAGGGGTATTCCTCGACCGTCAAGCAGGCCAAGAAGCTGGTCGAGAAGGAAAAGCCGGAAGTCTGGGACATCCTCGACGAGGTCATCCGCGAGCATCCGGTGCTGCTCAACCGCGCGCCGACGCTGCACCGCCTCGGCATCCAGGCGTTCGAACCCACGCTGATCGAAGGCAAGGCGATCCAGCTTCACCCGCTGGTCTGCACTGCCTTCAACGCTGACTTCGACGGCGACCAGATGGCCGTTCACGTGCCGCTGTCGCTCGAAGCCCAGCTCGAAGCACGCGTGCTGATGATGTCGACCAACAACATACTGCATCCGGCCTCCGGCGCGCCCATCATCGTGCCGTCGCAGGACATGGTGCTGGGTCTGTACTACCTGTCGATCGTCAACCAGAACGAGCCGGGGGAGGGCATGGTGTTTGCCGACATGGGCGAACTCCAGCACGCGCTCGAGACCAAGGCCGTCACGCTGCATGCCAAGATCAAGGGCCGCTTCCGCACCGTGGACGCGGAAGGCAACGTCGTGTCGAAGATCTACGACACCACGCCCGGCCGCATGATCCTCGGCGAACTGCTGCCGAAGAACGTCAACGTGCCGTTCGAGACCTGCAACCAGGAGATGACCAAGAAGAACATCTCCAAGATGATCGACACCGTCTACCGCCACTGCGGTCAGAAGGAGACGGTCATTTTCTGCGATCGCATCATGGCACTCGGCTTCGCCCATGCCTGTCGCGCCGGCATCTCGTTCGGCAAGGACGACATGGTTATTCCGGACACCAAGGCGAAGCTGGTGGCTGACACCGAGGCTTTGGCCAAGGAATACGAGCAGCAGTACAATGACGGCCTGATCACGCAGGGCGAGAAGTACAACAAGGTGGTCGACGCCTGGGCCAAGTGCTCGGAAAAGGTCGCCGACGAGATGATGGCCCGAATCAAGGCCGTGGAGTTCGAGGACAGCGGCCGTCAGAAGCCAATGAACTCGATCTACATGATGTCGCATTCCGGTGCGCGTGGTTCGCCCACCCAGATGCGTCAGCTCGCCGGCATGCGCGGCCTGATGGCCAAGCCCTCGGGCGAGATCATCGAGACGCCGATCATCTCGAACTTCAAGGAAGGCCTCACCGTTCTTGAGTACTTCAACTCGACCCACGGCGCCCGCAAGGGTCTGGCCGACACCGCGTTGAAGACCGCGAACTCGGGCTACCTGACCCGTCGTCTCGTCGACGTGGCGCAGGACTGCATCGTCAACTCGGTTGACTGCGGCACCGACAAGGGCCTCACCATGCAGCCGATCGTCGATGCCGGCCAGGTGGTCGCCTCGCTCGGTCAGCGTATCCTCGGCCGCACCGCGCTCGACGACATCAATCACCCGCTGACGGGCGATCTGATCGTCAAGGCGGGAACGCTGATGGACGAGCGTGATATCGAGCAGATCGAGAAAGCCGGTATCCAGACCGTCCGCATCCGTTCGGCCCTGACCTGCGAGGTCAAGGTCGGCGTCTGCGCGGTTTGCTACGGTCGCGACCTTGCCCGCGGTACTCCGGTCAACCAGGGTGAAGCCGTCGGCGTCATCGCCGCGCAGTCGATCGGCGAGCCGGGCACCCAGCTCACCATGCGTACCTTCCACATGGGCGGTACGGCGCAGGTGGTGGACTCCTCCTTCCTCGAAGCTTCGTATGAAGGCACGGTCCAGGTCCGTAACCGCAACGTCGTGCGCAACTCCGACGGCAACCTCGTGGTGATGGGCCGCAACATGGCGATCCTGATCCTCGACGAAACCGGCAAGGAACGCGCGGCTCATCGCGTCACCTACGGCTCGCGTCTCTATGTGGACGAGGGCGACAAGGTGAAGCGCGGCCAGCGCATCGCCGAGTGGGACCCGTATACCCGTCCGATCATGACCGAAATCGAAGGCAAGGTGGCCTTCGAGGATCTGGTCGACGGTATCTCGGTTCAGGAAACCGCCGACGAATCGACGGGCATCACCAAGCGCGAGGTTATCGACTGGCGGTCCACGCCGCGCGGTGCGGACCTCAAGCCGGCGATCACCGTGCTCGACGCCAAGGGCAAGGTCGGCAAGCTGTCGAAGGGCGGCGATGCCCGCTTCATGCTCTCGGTCGAGGCCATTCTGTCGGTCGAGCCGGGTGCTCACGTGAAGCCGGGTGACGTGCTGGCACGTATCCCGATGGAAAGCGCGAAGACGAAGGACATCACCGGCGGTCTGCCGCGCGTTGCCGAACTCTTCGAAGCCCGCCGCCCGAAGGATCACGCCATCATCGCCGAAATCGACGGCACGATCCGCTTCGGCCGTGACTACAAGAACAAGCGTCGCATCATCATCGAGCCGCATGACTCGACGCTGGAGCCGGTCGAATACCTGATCCCGAAGGGCAAGCCGTTCCATCTCCAGGACGGCGACGCCATCGAGAAGGGCGACTATATCCTCGACGGCAATCCGGCGCCGCACGACATTCTGGCGATCAAGGGCGTGGAAGCTCTGGCTTCCTACCTCGTGAACGAAATCCAGGAGGTCTATCGTCTGCAGGGCGTGAACATCAACGACAAGCACATCGAAGTGATTGTTCGTCAGATGCTGCAGAAGGTGGAAATCACGGCTCAGGGCGACTCGGCCTACATTCCGGGCGATCATGTCGACTCCATCGAGCTCGACGAGGTCAACGAGCGGCTGATCGAAGAGGGCAAGAAGCCCGCTGAAGGCCAGCCGGTGCTGCTCGGCATCACCAAGGCCTCGCTGCAGACGCCGTCCTTCATCTCGGCGGCCTCCTTCCAGGAGACCACCCGCGTGCTCACCGAAGCGGCCGTTGCCGGCAAGACCGACATGCTGCAGGGCCTGAAGGAAAACGTCATCGTTGGCCGTCTCATCCCCGCCGGCACCGGCGGCCAGATGAACCAGATCCGTCGTATCGCGACTTCGCGCGACGAGCTGATCCTGGACGAGCGCCGCAAGGCCTCGGGCGTGGAAACCGCCGAGCCGATGCTGACCAGCATGGTCAACGCCGCGCAGTAAGCCTGCGCAGGGAAAATGAAAGAAGAAGGCCGCCGGAGCGATCCGGTGGCCTTTTTGTCTTTTTATATAGTTTTTATGGTGTTTCGCCTGTTTCGGAGGCAAAGCCCCCCGAATGGGGGATGTTCGGCGCGGCTCGGGTTGGTAGTGTAAGCAAGGCTTATCCAGGCTGCGGGCAGGGTTCAGCGGGCGGGGGCCTGCACCCTTACTACGCTATCGGGACCATGCCACCGGGATGGACCGATAGTTCTGGAATCTCTCGACTACGCGGGTCGATGGCGGCAACAATCCGCTCATACCGCGCTTTGACCGCCCGGTTGTGCCCCATCCGGGCGGTCCTTTTCATTTCATTCGCCTTGGGAAAATCGAGGGGCCCGGCCTTGCGGACGGGTCCGGAAGGCGGGCGGGATAATCTGAGCGCGACCCTGAAAGGGCGGGCGCAACAGCGGAACCGGTTTTCTGAAAAAGGTCTTGCCGCAACAATCAGGCCGTACGGCGCCCGGAGGCGCCGTCGCATTCTAGAAGTCTTCCCTGAACGTGACGATCGAAACCTCGCCTTCAAGTGCGCCCTGATAGGCAGAGATGTGCGGCTCGTCGTCGGGGTCGCCCTGCATGTCGCCGATCTGGTCGAGTTCGGCTTCGGCATAGCCCTCCTTGGCCAGCGCCTCGAGCGCCTGCCGAACGGCCGAGTCGTCATCGGGGGCGACGAGCATGACGTGTACGCCTTCCGACTCACCACCCTTTTTGCGCCAGACCCGACCGGTGATGATGGTTACCGGACGCTCTTCGTTGTCGTTCATGACGTGATTCCTTGCGTTCAAGGCCTGAACTGCCTAATTGACACGTGTTGCCCGACTTTTGGCATGAAGCGAGGGCAGGGGACAGCCAAAACAGCGTCACTTTCCGTTTCGCACCTGCGAAATGACGAAATAATCTGTCGTGGCGGCCTGTCAGGACGCGAAAGCGCGTCTTCGTTAACGTTTTAAGGGGGCTCGGGGTTGACGGCAGCCGTGGTTACGCGTATTAGCCCCCTCGTCTGAACCCATGTGAGGTCTGGCTTTCCGGTGCGTCGCGTGCTGGAGTTTGCCTCAAACAAGGTTCGTTTTACGAGCGCATACACATTTCCGGCATGCACGAAGCGTCAAGGCTTCCTCTGCTTTTTGTTCGGGTGCACCGCGAAGATGGCGGCTTGTGGCCCGAATTTGCGTATGGGAATGACGCTTGGAGCCGCCCGTGAATGGGCTCGAGACACGAATTGAGAGACAAGAGGGTTTAATGCCTACCGTCAACCAGCTGATCCGCAAGCCGCGCATTGCGCCGGTGAAGCGCAATAAGGTTCCGGCCATGCAGGCCAATCCGCAGAAGCGGGGCGTCTGCACGCGCGTCTACACGACGACGCCGAAGAAGCCGAACTCGGCGCTGCGCAAGGTCGCGAAGATTCGCCTGACCAACGGCTTTGAGGTGATTGGCTACATTCCGGGTGAGGGTCACAACCTTCAGGAGCACTCCGTGGTCATGATCCGCGGCGGTCGCGTCAAGGACCTTCCGGGTGTTCGCTATCACATCATCCGTGGCGTTCTCGATACCCAGGGTGTGAAGAACCGCAAGCAGCGTCGTTCGAAGTACGGCGCCAAGCGTCCGAAATAAGGTTTATCGGCTTCGGCGCACTGTAGTCGCGTCGAGCTTCGAAGTTGAGAGACGAGAAACATGTCCCGACGCCACAGTGCAGAGAAGCGTGAGATCAACCCGGACCCGAAGTTCGGCGACCTGGTCATCACCAAGTTCATGAACGCCGTCATGTATGACGGCAAGAAGTCGGTTGCCGAAACGATCGTTTACGGCGCCCTCGATCAGGTTCAGGCCAAGACGAAGCAGGAGCCTGTCGCTGTCTTCCATCAGGCCCTCGACAATGTTGCGCCGCACCTCGAAGTGCGTTCGCGCCGCGTTGGTGGTGCCACCTATCAGGTTCCGGTCGATGTCCGTCCGGAGCGTCGCCAGGCTCTGGCGATCCGCTGGCTGATCACAGCTGCGCGCAACCGTAACGAGACGACGATGGTCGACCGCCTGTCGGGCGAGTTGATGGATGCTGCCAACAACCGCGGCACCGCCGTGAAGAAGCGTGAAGACACGCACAAGATGGCTGAGGCCAACCGCGCTTTCGCGCACTATCGCTGGTAAGCGCGACAGAACGACTGAGAGGCACCTTCCATGGCCCGCGAATACATACTCGAAGACTACCGTAACTTCGGCATCATGGCGCATATCGACGCCGGTAAGACGACGACGACGGAGCGTATCCTTTACTACACCGGCAAGTCCCACAAGCTGGGCGAGACCCATGAGGGCTCGGCCACGATGGACTGGATGGAGCAGGAGCAGGAACGCGGCATCACGATCACGTCGGCTGCCACGACGACCTTCTGGAAGGGCCGCAACGGCGAGACCTATCGCTTCAACATCATCGACACGCCCGGTCACGTCGATTTCACCATCGAGGTGGAGCGTTCGCTGCGCGTGCTCGACGGCGCCATTGCCCTGCTCGACTCCAATGCCGGCGTCGAGCCGCAGACCGAAACCGTCTGGCGTCAGGCTGAGAAGTATCATGTCCCGCGCATGATCTTCTGCAACAAGATGGATAAGATCGGCGCCGACTTCTATCGCTGCCTGGACATGATCAAGTCGCGCCTCGGTGCGATCCCGGTCGCCATGCAGCTTCCGATCGGCGCGGAAAGCGACTTCAAGGGCGTCATCGACCTGATCGAGATGAAGGCGCTGGTGTGGCGCGACGAGGCCCTGGGTGCGTCCTGGGATGTTGTCGAGATTCCCGAGGATCTGAAGGCCAAGGCTGAAGAGTACCGCGAGAAGCTTATCGAGACCGCTGTCGAGATGGACGAAGCGGCCATGGAGGCCTACCTCGAGGGCGACCTGCCGGACAACGACAAGATTCGCGAGCTGATCCGCAAGGGCACCATCGCCGTCAAATTCCACCCGGTCTATTGCGGCACCGCCTTCAAGAACAAGGGCGTGCAGCCGCTGCTCGACGCCGTCGTCGACTTCCTGCCGGCTCCGAACGAAGTTCCGGACATCAAGGGCATCGACCCGAAGACCGAAGCCGAGACGACCCGCAAGTCGTCGGATGACGAGCCGCTCTCGATGCTGGCGTTCAAGATCATGAACGACCCGTTCGTTGGTTCGCTCACCTTCTGCCGCATCTACTCGGGCAAGCTGACCAAGGGCATGTCCCTCGAGAACACCGTGAAGGGCAAGAAGGAGCGCATCGGCCGTATGCTGCAGATGCACTCGAATTCCCGTGAGGACATCGAGGAAGCCTTCGCTGGCGACATCGTGGCGCTCGCCGGTCTCAAGGAGACCACCACCGGCGACACGCTGTGCGACCCGCTGAAGCCGGTTATCCTGGAGCGCATGGAGTTCCCCGATCCGGTCATTCAGATTGCGATCGAGCCGAAGACCAAGGCCGACCAGGAAAAAATGGGCCTCGCGCTCAACCGCCTGGCCGCGGAGGATCCGTCCTTCCGCGTCAAGTCGGACGAAGAGTCGGGTCAGACCATCATCGCCGGCATGGGCGAACTGCACCTCGACATCATCGTCGACCGCATGAAGCGCGAGTTCAAGGTCGAGGCGAATGTCGGTGCGCCGCAGGTTGCCTACCGCGAAACCATCACGCGCTCGTTCGAACAGGACTACACCCACAAGAAGCAGACCGGCGGTACGGGTCAGTTCGCTCGCGTCAAGATCGTGTTCGAGCCGAACGCCGAGAGCGAAGATTTCGTGTTCGAGTCCAAGATCGTCGGCGGTGCTGTTCCGAAGGAATACATCCCGGGCGTGGACAAGGGTATCCGCAGCGTTCTGAGCTCCGGCCCGTTCGCAGGCTTCCCGATGATCGGCGTCAAGGCGACGCTCATCGACGGTGCCTTCCACGACGTCGACTCCTCGGTTCTGGCCTTCGAGATCGCCTCGCGTGCAGCGCTGCGTGAAGCCGCGCCCAAGCTGGGCGTCCAGCTTCTCGAGCCTGTCATGAAGGTCGAGGTCGTTACGCCGGAAGACTATGTCGGCAACGTGATCGGTGACCTGAACAGCCGTCGCGGCCAGATTCAGGGCCAGGAAAGCCGTGGTATCGCGGTTGTCGTCAACGCGATGGTGCCGCTGGCCAACATGTTCAAGTACGTGGACAGCCTGCGCTCGATGTCGCAGGGCCGCGCCCAGTATTCGATGACGTTCGACCACTACGAGCCGGTTCCGACCGCAGTGGCTCAGGAAGTTCAGAAGAAATACGCGTAATTCCGAGGAATTGCGTCGCACCTTAATTAAACGCCGTAACTGGCTGATAAGAATGGAGATTTCACATGGCTAAGAGTAAATTTGAGCGCACCAAGCCGCATGTGAACATTGGCACGATTGGTCACGTTGACCATGGCAAGACGTCGCTGACGGCTGCGATCACGAAGTTTTTCGGCGATTTCCGCGCCTATGACCAGATTGACGCTGCGCCTGAGGAGAAGGCTCGCGGCATCACGATCTCGACCTCGCATGTTGAGTACGAGACGGAGAACCGCCACTACGCCCACGTCGACTGCCCCGGCCACGCCGACTATGTGAAGAACATGATCACGGGTGCTGCGCAGATGGACGGCGCGATCCTGGTGGTTTCGGCCGCCGACGGCCCGATGCCGCAGACGCGCGAGCACATCCTTCTGGCCCGTCAGGTCGGCGTTCCGTCGATCGTGGTGTTCCTGAACAAGTGCGACCAGGTCGACGATCCGGAGCTTCTGGAGCTGGTCGAGCTGGAAGTGCGCGAGCTTCTGTCGAAGAACGAGTTCCCCGGCGACGACATTCCGATCGTCAAGGGTTCGGCGCTTGCGGCGCTGGAGGATTCGTCGAAGGAGCTGGGCGAAGACGCCATCCGCGCGCTGATGGCTGCGGTTGACAGCTACATCCCGACGCCGGAGCGTCCGGTCGACCAGCCGTTCCTGATGCCGATCGAAGACGTGTTCTCGATCTCGGGCCGCGGCACGGTGGTGACGGGTCGCGTCGAGCGCGGCATCGTCAAGGTCGGCGAGGAACTCGAGATCGTCGGCATCCGCCCGACGACGAAGACGACCTGCACGGGCGTGGAAATGTTCCGCAAGCTGCTCGACCAGGGCCAGGCCGGCGACAACATCGGCGCGCTGCTGCGCGGCGTCGACCGTGAGGGCGTTGAGCGCGGCCAGGTGCTGTGCAAGCCGGGTTCGGTCAAGCCGCACACCAAGTTCAAGGCCGAGGCCTACATCCTGACGAAGGAAGAGGGTGGCCGTCACACGCCGTTCTTCACCAACTACCGTCCGCAGTTCTACTTCCGCACGACCGACGTGACGGGGATCGTGAAGCTGCAGGAAGGCACCGAGATGGTGATGCCGGGCGACAACGTGACCATCGACGTCGAGCTGATCGTGCCGATCGCCATGGAAGAGAAGCTGCGCTTCGCCATCCGCGAAGGCGGCCGTACCGTCGGCGCCGGCGTCGTCGTGAGCATCACCGAGTAATTAGAATTAACCGATCTGTCGCGGGCGCGGAGAGACGCCCGCGCCGCGCCAGAACAAGGAAATGACGATGAACGGACAGAATATCCGCATCCGCCTCAAAGCGTTCGATCACCGTGTGCTCGATGCTTCGACGCGCGAGATTGTGTCGACGGCCAAGCGCACCGGCGCCAATGTTCGTGGCCCCATTCCGCTGCCGACGCGGATTGAGAAATTCACTGTCAACCGCTCGCCGCACGTCGACAAGAAGAGCCGCGAGCAGTTTGAGATGCGCACCCACAAGCGACTGCTTGATATCGTGGATCCGACCCCGCAGACGGTCGACGCTTTGATGAAGCTCGATCTGGCCGCCGGTGTCGACGTCGAGATCAAGCTCTAAGGCGAGTGAAAAGAGGCGTGGAGGGGCGAGAGCCCCGACAGGGAACTCTGAAAAGGAAATTGAACCGATGCGTTCAGGTGTTATCGCACAGAAGTTGGGCATGACCCGCGTCTATAACGACGCCGGCGAGCATGTGCCCGTTACGGTTCTCCGCATGGAGAACTGCCAGGTCGTGGCGCAGCGCACGAAGGAAAAGAACGGCTACACCGCTGTTCAGCTCGGCGTTGGTCTGGCCAAGGTCAAGAACACGTCGAAGGCCATGCGCGGTCATTTCGCCGCTGCCTCCGTCGAGCCGAAGGCCAAGCTTGCCGAGTTCCGCGTGTCGGACGAAAACATGCTCGACATCGGCGTCGAGATCACCGTCGACCACTTCGTCGCCGGCCAGAAGGTCGACGTGACGGGCACCTCGACCGGTAAGGGCTTCCAGGGTGTCATGAAGCGCCACAATTTCGGTGGCGGTCGTGCAACCCACGGTAACTCGCTGTCGCACCGCGTTCACGGTTCGACCGGCCAGCGCCAGGACCCCGGCAAGGTGTTCAAGGGCAAAAAGATGGCCGGTCACATGGGCGCCACCCGCGTCACCACGCAGAATGTCGAGGTCGTTTCCACCGACGCCGATCGTGGCCTGATCCTGATCCGCGGTGCCGTTCCGGGCACCAAGGGCGCCTGGATCCTGGTTCGCGACGCTGTCAAGGAAGCGCTTCCCGAGAACGCTCCGAAGCCGGCCGGCATGCGTGCCGCGCAGAAGAATGAAGCTTCGGCCAAGGAAGGAGCCGAATAATGGATCTCAAGATTTCGACGCTTGGCGGCGACGACGCCGGCAAGGTGAAACTCTCCGAGGAGATTTTCGGCCTTGATCCCCGCGAGGACATTCTGCAGCGCGTCGTGCGCTGGCAGCTTGCCAAGAAGCAGCAGGGCACTCACAAGATCAAGGGCCGCGCGGAGATCGCCCGCACCGGCGCCAAGATGTACAAGCAGAAGGGTACGGGCCGCGCCCGTCACTCCTCGGCACGTGCGCCGCAGTTCCGCGGCGGTGGCAAGGCCCATGGCCCGGTTGTTCGCAGCCATGAGCACGACCTGCCCAAGAAGGTTCGCGCCCTCGGCCTGAAGCACGCCCTGTCGGCCAAGGCCAAGGCTTCCAACCTGATCATCGTCGATGATCTGGCGCTTGCCGAAGCCAAGACCAAGGCGCTGGTTGCCAACTTCGCCAAGCTCGGCCTGACCAACGCGCTGGTGATCGGCGGTGCGGAGCTTGACGTGAACTTCAAGCGCGCTGCGGCCAACATCCCGAACATCGATGTTCTGCCGATCCAGGGCATCAACGTCTATGACATTCTGCGCCGCGGCACGCTGGTCCTTTCCAAGGCCGCCGTCGAGGCCCTCGAGGAGCGCTTCAAATGACGGATCTTCGCCACTATGACGTGATCGTCAGCCCGGTGATCACGGAAAAGTCGACCATGGCTTCGGAAGCGAACCAGGTTGTCTTCAACGTCGCTCGCAAGGCGACGAAGCCGGAAATCAAGGCCGCGATCGAAGCGCTGTTCAGCGTCAAGGTCACGGCGGTCAACACGCTGGTCCGCAAGGGCAAGGTGAAGCGCTTCCGTGGCACGATTGGCCAGCAGAGCGATGTCAAGAAGGCGGTAGTGACGCTGGCCGACGGCCAGTCGATCGACGTCGCGACGGGTCTCTGAGCTAGGCCGCGAGGACAGGACAATGGCACTTAAGAAATACAAGCCGGTAACCCCCGGCACACGTCAGCTGGTCATCGTCGACCGCTCGGGCCTCTACAAGGGCAAGCCGGTGAAGGGCCTGACCGAAGGTCTGAGCAAGTCGGGCGGCCGCAACAACTACGGTCGCATCACCGCCCGTTTCATCGGTGGTGGCCACAAGCGTTCGTACCGCATCATCGACTTCAAGCGTCGCAAGCTTGATGTCACCGGCACGGTCGAGCGTCTGGAATACGATCCGAACCGCACCGCCTTCATCGCCCTGGTGAAGTACGAGGACGGCGAGCTCAGCTACATCCTGGCTCCGCAGCGCCTGCAGGCCGGCGACAAGGTCGTCGCCAGCGAGAGCGCCGACGTGAAGCCGGGCAACGCGATGCCGCTGTCGGCCATGCCGGTCGGCACGATCGTGCACAACATCGAGCTGAAGCCCGGCAAAGGCGGCCAGGTCGCCCGTTCGGCTGGTGCTTACGCCCAGCTCGTCGGCCGCGACCAGGGCATGGCGATCCTGCGCCTGAACTCGGGCGAACAGCGCATCGTTCACGGTTCCTGCTTCGCCACCATCGGCGCGGTGTCCAACCCCGAACACGCCAACATCAACGATGGCAAGGCCGGTCGCACCACCTGGCGCGGCAAGCGCCCGCACAATCGCGGCGTGACCATGAACCCGGTCGACCACCCGCACGGTGGTGGTGAAGGCCGCACCTCGGGTGGCCGTCATCCGGTTACCCCGTGGGGCAAGCCGACCAAGGGCAAGAGGACGCGGTCCAACAAGGCGACCGATAAGTTCATCGTTCGCTCGCGCCATCAGCGCAAGAGCTAAAGAGAGGTAGTCTGACGTGACCCGTTCAGTTTGGAAAGGCCCGTTCGTCGACGGCTTTCTGCTCAAGAAAGCCGAGAAGGTGCGTGAAGGTGGCCGCAGCGAAGTGATCAAGACGTGGAGCCGTCGCTCCACCGTTCTGCCGCAGTTCGTCGGTCTCACCTTTGGCGTCTACAACGGCCAGAAGCATATCCCGGTCTCCGTGTCCGAAGACATGGTTGGCCACAAATTCGGTGAATTCGCTCCGACGCGGACCTACTACGGTCACGGCGCGGACAAGAAGGCGAAGAGGAAGTAACAATGGGCAAGGCCAAAGCTCCGCGCAGGCTTGCTGACAACGAGGCGCGCGCCGTACTGCGCACGATCCGCGTCAGCCCGCAGAAGCTGAACCTGGTTGCCGCGCTGATCCGTGGCAAGAAGGTCGGTACCGCGCTGTCGGATCTGGAATTTTCGCGCAAGCGCATCGCCGGCACGGTCAAGAAGACGCTCGAATCGGCTATTGCGAACGCCGAAAACAATCACGACCTGGATGTCGATGCCCTCGTGGTGGCTGAGGCCTATGTCGGCAAGTCGATCGTCATGAAGCGTTTCCACGCCCGTGGCCGCGGTCGCGCCAGCCGTATCGAAAAGCCGTTTTCGCATCTCACGATCGTCGTTCGTGAAGTTGAAGAGAAAGGGGAGGCCGCCTGATGGGTCAGAAAATCAATCCGATCGGTCTGCGCCTCGGCATCAACCGCACCTGGGATTCGCGCTGGTACGCGAACACCGGCGAGTATGGCAAGCTGCTGCACGAAGACCTGAAGATCCGCAAGTACATCGAGAAGGAGCTGAAGCAGGCTGCCATCTCGAAGGTGGTGATCGAGCGTCCGCACAAGAAGTGCCGCATCACGATCCATGCTGCCCGTCCCGGCCTGATCATCGGCAAGAAGGGCGCTGACATCGAGAAGCTGCGCAAGAAGCTGACCGAGATGACCAATGCGGAAACGCACCTCAACATCGTCGAGGTCCGCAAGCCCGAGACCGATGCCACGCTGATCGCGCAGTCGATCGCCCAGCAGCTCGAGCGCCGCATCGCTTTCCGTCGCGCCATGAAGCGCGCGGTTCAGTCGGCCATGCGTCTCGGCGCCGAAGGCATCCGCATCAATTGCGGCGGTCGTCTGGGCGGTGCGGAAATCGCGCGTATGGAATGGTACCGCGAAGGTCGCGTGCCGCTGCACACGCTGCGCGCCGATGTCGATTACGGCACGGCCGAAGCGCAGACCGCCTACGGCATTTGCGGCGTGAAGGTCTGGGTGTTCAAGGGCGAGATCCTTGAGCACGATCCGATGGCCTCGGAACGCCGTGCGACGGAAGGCGATCATCAGCCGGCTGGCGAGCGCGGTCCTCGTCGTCGTGAGAACGCCTGAGAAGCATAGAATTTTGGAGTAAGAACGATGCTGCAGCCAAAGCGCACAAAGTTCCGGAAGCAGTTCAAGGGCCGTATCCACGGAGCCGCCAAGGGCGGTACAAACCTGGATTTTGGTGGCTTTGGCCTGAAGGCGCTGGAGCCGAACCGGGTTACCGCCCGCGAGATCGAGGCGGCCCGCCGCGCGATCACGCGTGAAATGAAGCGTCAGGGTCGCGTGTGGATCCGTATTTTCCCGGACGTCCCGGTCACCTCGAAGCCGACCGAAGTCCGTATGGGTAAGGGCAAGGGTTCGGTTGACTACTGGGCCTGCCGCGTTAAGCCGGGCCGTGTGATGTTCGAGATCGACGGCGTTCCGGAAGATGTGGCTCGCGAGGCCCTTCGCCTGGGTGCCGCCAAGCTCTCGGTGAAGACGCGCTTCGTGCAGCGCATCGCTGAATAAGGAAGGTGACGAGTCATGAAAGCCGCAGAAATCCGGTCTAAGACCGTCGACCAGCTTAACGACGACCTGGCCTCTCTGAAGAAGGAGCAGTTCAATCTGCGCTTCCAGAAGGCAACCGGTCAGCTCGAGAAGACAGCCCGCGTGAAGCAGGTCCGCAAGGACATCGCGCGCATCAAGACCATCGCCGCCGAGAAATCGGCCGGCAAGAAGGCTTAAGGACGAAGAACATGCCAAAGCGCATTCTGCAGGGCACCGTCGTCAGCGACAAGAACGACAAGACCGTTGTCGTGAAGGTCGAGCGTCGCTTCACGCATCCGGTGATGAAGAAGGTCGTGCGTATGTCGAAGAAGTACAAGGCGCACGACGAGAACAACGCCCACAAGGTTGGCGATCAGGTGTTCATCCAGGAATCGGCTCCGATTTCCAAGGACAAGCGCTGGGTCGTAATTACCGACGCCCAGGCGTCGCAGTAACGAAATTTTTGGACAAGCCGGGTAGGGCGCTGCAGCCACTACCCATGAATAAAGAAGGCGGCCAGTCATGATTCAGATGCAAACAAACCTCGACGTCGCGGACAATTCCGGCGCCCGTCGTGTCATGTGCATCAAGGTGCTGGGCGGCTCGAAGCGGAAGTACGCCTCCGTTGGCGACATCATCGTGGTGTCGATCAAGGAAGCCATTCCGCGCGGCCGCGTTAAGAAGGGCGATGTGATGAAGGCGGTCGTGGTTCGCACGGCCAAGGACATCCGCCGCCCGGACGGCAGCGTGATCCGTTTCGACAAGAACGCAGCCGTTCTCGTCGACAATAAGAAAGAGCCGATCGGCACCCGTATCTTCGGACCGGTTCCGCGTGAGCTTCGCGCCAAGAACCACATGAAGATCATCTCGCTCGCGCCAGAAGTGCTGTAAGGAGCCGGAAAAATGCAGAAGATTCGCAAAGGCGACAACGTTGTCGTCCTGGCCGGCAAGGACAAGGGCCGCTCGGGCGAAGTGCTCCGGGTTATGCCCAAGGACGACAAGGCCATCGTGCGCGGCGTGAACATGGTTCGCCGTCACCAGAAACAGACCCAGTCCCAAGAGGGCGGGATCATCAGCAAGGAAGCGCCGATCCATTTGTCGAACCTCGCGCTGACCGACCCCAAGGACGGCAAGCCGACCCGCGTCGGTTTCCGCACCCAGGAGGACGGCACCAAGGTGCGGTTCGCGAAGCGCTCGGGAGAAGTGATCAATGGCTAAGGCAGAATATCAGCCCCGTCTGCGCAAGGTCTATGACGAGACCATCCGCAAGGCGATGCTCGAGCAGTTCAAGTACGACAACGAGATGCAGATTCCGCGCATCGAGAAGATCGTTCTGAACATGGGCGTCGGCGAAGCCACCGCCGATTCCAAGAAGCCGTCGGTTGCTGCTGCTGACCTGGCGATGATCGCCGGCCAGAAGCCGGTCATCACTTATGCGCGCAATTCGATCGCCGGCTTCAAGGTCCGCGAGAAGATGCCGCTGGGTGCGAAGGTCACGCTGCGCAAGGAACGCATGTACGAGTTCCTCGACCGCCTGATCACGATCGCGCTGCCGCGCGTTCGCGACTTCCGTGGCCTGAACCCCAAAAGCTTCGATGGCCGCGGCAACTTCGCCATGGGCATCAAGGAGCACATCGTGTTCCCCGAGATCAACTACGACAAGGTCGACCAGATCTGGGGCATGGACATCATCGTTTGTACGACTGCCAAGACGGACGACGAGGCCAGGGCACTGCTCAAGGCCTTCAACTTCCCCTTCCGGCAGTAACGGCAGCGAGAAAAGGATTTATCTGAAATGGCAAAGACCAGCTCAGTTGAGAAGAACAACAGGCGCCGCAAGCTTGTGGACCAGTACGCTGCCAAGCGTCAGGCACTCAAGGCGATCGTCATGGACAAGAGCCTCCCGATCGAAGAGCGTTTCCGCGCTCAGTTGAAGCTCTCGGCCCTGCCGCGCAACTCGGCGAAGATTCGTATCCGCAATCGTTGCGAAGTTACCGGCCGTCCGCGCGCCTATTATCGCAAACTGAAGATGTCGCGCATTGCACTGCGCGAACTCGGCTCGCTGGGCGCAGTGCCCGGTCTGGTCAAGTCGAGCTGGTAAGGAGCACACGATATGTCTCTTAGTGATCCTCTCGGCGATATGCTGACCCGCATCCGCAACGCTTACGGCCGCAAGAAGACCAAGGTCTCCACGCCGGCCTCGCGTCTGCGTGCCCGCGTTCTGGACGTGCTGAAGGCGGAAGGCTATATCCGTGACTACAGCCAGGTCGATTTCGGTAACGGCAAGTCGGAACTCGAGATCGAGCTGAAGTATTTCGACGGCGCTCCGGTCATCCGCGAGATTTCGCGTGTGTCGAAGCCTGGCCGCCGCGTCTACGTGTCGGTCAAGTCGATCCCGCATGTGGCCAATGGCCTCGGCATCGCAATCCTCTCGACGCCCAAGGGCGTCATGGCGGACCATGAAGCGCGCGAACAGAACGTCGGCGGGGAAATCCTCTGCCAGGTATTCTGATCGGGCGGTTATAACAGAAAGAACGAGGACAAGAACATGTCTCGTATTGGTAAGAAGCCCGTGCAGGTGCCTGCTGGCGTGACCGCGACCGTCAATGGTCAGACCGTCACGGCCAAGGGTCCGAAGGGCGAACTCCAGTTCGTGGTCAACGACGAGGTGCTCGTGGCGCTCGAGAACGGCGAGATCGCCGTTCAGCCGCGCGACCAATCGAAGGAAGCGCGCTCGAAGTGGGGCATGTCGCGGACCCAGATTTCCAACATCCTCACCGGTGTGAAGGATGGCTTCGAGAAGCGTCTCGAGATCAACGGCGTCGGTTATCGTGCCGCTCTGCAGGGCAAGAACCTGCAGCTCGCGCTCGGCTTCAGCCACGACGTGGTCTATCAGGCGCCGGAAGGCATCACCCTCACTGTGCCGAAGCCGACCGAAATCGTCGTGTCGGGCATCGACAAGCAGGTGGTCGGTCAGGTCGCCGCGGAAATCCGCAAGTACCGTGGCCCCGAGCCCTACAAGGGCAAGGGCGTCAAGTATGCCGGCGAGACGATCGTCCGCAAAGAAGGCAAGAAGAAGTAAGCCGCGGTGCTCGGTCGCGGGAGGCGGTTTTCGCCTACCGCACATGGCCGTGCCCGTTTCAGAAGGCAAGGAAAAGACATTATGGCTTCCAAGGAATCCACCCAGCGCCGCGCCGCGCGCGTCCGTCGTCAGATCAAGAAGGTCTCCGGCGACCGCCTGCGTCTTTCGGTTCATCGCTCGTCGAAGCACATCTATGCCCAGCTCATCGATGATTCGAAGGGGCATACCGTTGCCGCTGCTTCGACCCTCGAAAAGGACCTCAAGGATTTGAAGACCGGTGCCGATACGGCTGCCGCTGCCGCCGTTGGCAAACTGGTTGCCGAGCGCGCGCTCAAGGCAGGCGTCAAGGAAGTGGTCTTCGATCGTGGAGCCTACATCTACCACGGCCGCGTGAAGGCTCTGGCCGAGGCTGCTCGCGAAGCCGGCCTCAGCTTCTAAGATACTGGTCGGGACGAGGCGCGTGGCGCCTCGTCGCACGATCGCTAGTTGAAATTAGTCCGGCGACGATATAGACGCCGGATTTCAAGTTTTAACCACCGTGCTTCCGGAAAAGAATAAGGATCAGGAAAATGGCACAAGAACGTAGGGATGGCGGTCGTGATCGCCGTGACCGGGAAGAGCGCGAAAGCGAGTTCGTCGATAAGCTCGTTCATATCAATCGCGTCGCCAAGGTCGTCAAGGGTGGCCGCCGCTTCGGCTTCGCCGCGCTCGTCGTCGTCGGCGACCAGAAGGGCCGCGTCGGCTTCGGTCATGGCAAGGCGCGTGAAGTGCCGGAAGCCATCCGCAAGGCTACCGAAGCTGCCAAGCGCGACATGATTTTCGTGCCGCTGCGTTCGGGTCGCACTCTGCATCACGACGTGGAAGGCCGTCACGGCGCTGGCCGCGTGCTGCTGCGTACGGCAAAGGCCGGTACCGGTATCATCGCCGGTGGCCCGATGCGCGCCGTGTTCGAGACCCTCGGCATGCAGGACGTCGTCGCCAAGTCGATGGGTTCGTCGAACCCCTACAACATGGTGCGCGCCACCTTCGACGCGCTGCAGCGCCAGTTGCACCCGAAGGACGTCGCTGCCCAGCGCGGCATCAAGTACTCGGCCCTTCAGGCTCGTCGCGGCGCCGCCGTCGCGACCGACGAATAAGTCGGACGGGAAGGAACACGACCATGGCAAAGAATGCTACCAAGACGATCACGGTCGAGCAGATCGGCAGCCCGATCCGCCGCCCGCAGGAACAGCGCGCGACGCTCATTGGCCTCGGCCTCAACAAGATGCATCGTCGCCGTACGCTTGAAGACACCCCGGCTGTGCGCGGCATGATTGCTGCCGTGTCGCACCTCGTCCGCGTTGTGGACGAGAAGTGAGCCGCAGCGCAGGAGAAGAACGATGAAACTCAACGAACTGCGTGACAACGAAGGCGCGACCCACTCCAGGAAGCGCGTCGGCCGTGGCATCGGCTCCGGCTCGGGCAAGACCGGCGGTCGCGGCGTCAAGGGCCAGAAGTCCCGCTCGGGCGTCTCGATCAACGGCTTCGAGGGCGGCCAGATGCCGCTCTATCGTCGCCTGCCGAAGCGTGGCTTCAACAACATCTTCGCGAAGGATTTCGTGACGGTGTCGCTGGGCCGCATCCAGGCTGCGATCGATGCCAAGAAGCTCGACGCCAAGGAAACGGTGACGGCTGAAGTGCTCGTCAAGGCCGGCGTGATTCGCCGCGCCAAGGACGGCGTTCGCCTGCTGAGCGACGGTGAGCTGAAGGCCAAGGTTGCCTTCGACATCGCCGGCGCCTCCAAGGCGGCGCTGGAGAAGGTGGAAAAGGCCGGCGGCTCGGTGAAGCTGCCAGAGGCAAAGGCGTCCGCCGAATAATATCCCGGATCAGGCGGCCGCTCCTTCGGGCGGCCGCTTGCATCTTTACCGCCCGAAGCCTATTTCGAGGCTTCGTCGACACGTGCCCGCCTCGTGCGGGCTTTCGAACGTGACCAAGCGGAGAATTTTGCATGGCTTCGGCTGCTGAGCAACTTGCATCCAACCTGAATTTCGCAGCCTTCGCCAAGGCCGAGGATCTCAAGAAGAGAATCTGGTTTACCCTCGGCGCGCTGCTCGTTTACCGGCTCGGCACCTATATTCCGCTTCCTGGTATCAATCCGGAGGCTTTTGCGCAGGCCTTCACCCAACAGGCGGGCGGCGTTCTGGGCATGTTCAACATGTTCGCCGGCGGCGCTGTCGGGCGCATGGCGATTTTTGCCCTCGGCATCATGCCGTACATTTCCGCCTCCATCATCATGCAGCTCATGACGTCGGTTATCCCGTCGCTTGAAGCGCTGAAAAAGGAAGGCGAGCAGGGCCGCAAGATCATCAACCAGTATACGCGTTACGGCACGGTGCTTCTCGCGCTCGTCCAGGCCTATGGCATTTCTGTCGGGCTTGAGAGCGGAAATGGCATCGTCACCGATCCGGGCTGGTTCTTCCGTGCCTCCACGGTCATCACGTTGGTCGGCGGGACCATGTTCCTGATGTGGCTGGGCGAGCAGATCACCGCACGCGGCATCGGCAACGGCATCTCGCTCATCATCTTTGCCGGCATTGTGGCCGGCCTCCCGTCGGCTATCGGCGGCACTCTGGAACTGGGCCGTACCGGCGCGCTTTCCACCGGGCTGATCGTCGGCATCATCGTGCTGGCCATCGTGGTTATCGCCGCGATCGTGTTCTTCGAGCGCGCCCAGCGGCGTCTCCTGATCCAGTATCCGAAGCGCCAGGTCGGCAACCGCATGTTCCAGGGTGACACGTCGCACCTGCCGCTCAAGCTCAACACGTCGGGCGTCATTCCGCCGATCTTCGCCTCGTCGCTGCTGCTGCTGCCGGCAACGGTCGCCGGTTTTTCCAACACGCAGTCGATGCCGGGCTGGGCAAGCAGCATTCTGACCGCGCTCGGCCATGGCCAGCCGCTCTATATGCTGTTCTATGCCGCGATGATCGTGTTCTTCACGTTCTTCTACACTGCGATCGTCTTCAATCCGAAGGAGACGGCCGATCAGCTCAAGAAGCATTCCGGCTTCATTCCGGGCTACCGGCCGGGTGAGCGCACCGCTGAATATATTGACTATGTTTTGACCCGCATCACGGTTGTTGGCGCGATCTATCTTGTCGTCGTCTGCCTCCTGCCTGAATTTCTGATTTCGGCGACGGGCGTTCCGTTCTACCTCGGTGGTACGTCGCTGCTCATCGTCGTCAGCGTGACGCTTGACACGGTTGCGCAGATTCAGGGACATCTGATTGCCCACCAGTATGAGGGGCTTATCAAGAAGTCGAAGCTCCGCGGGGGGAAGAGGGGAAGATGAGACTGATACTGCTTGGGCCGCCGGGCGCGGGGAAGGGCACGCAGGCACAGCGTCTGGTTGAACGTCACGGCATTCCGCAGCTTTCCACCGGCGACATGCTTCGCGCCGCCGTCAAGGCCGGAACCGAGGTTGGCAAGCGCGCCAAGGCGGTGATGGATGCGGGGCAACTCGTTTCCGACGAGATCGTCAACCAGATCGTGTCGGAGCGCGTCGACGAGCCGGATTGCCGCAACGGTTTCATTCTCGACGGCTATCCGCGCACCGTGCCCCAGGCCGAAGCCCTGACGGGCATCCTGGCCGGCAAGGGACAGAGGCTCGATGCGGTGATCGAGCTGAAGGTCGACGAATCGGCCCTGCTGAAGCGCATGGAGAAGCGGGTGGCCGAGACCATCGCCGCCGGCGGTCAGGTCCGTGCCGACGACAATCCGGAATCGTTCAAGAAGCGGCTGGACGAATATCGCGAGAAGACCGCGCCGCTTTCGGCTTATTATGCCGGAACGGGCGAGTTGAAGACCATCGACGGCATGGCCGACATGGATGTCGTGACGGCCGAGATCGAAAACGTTCTCGCAGAGGCTGCCCGCGTCAAGTAACGTGGGCGGTTGACGGATTTGTTCTTGTGGATTATAGCGGCGCGTCTCCCAGTCAGACGCGAGCTATGCTGTCCCATGAGGGCAAGTCAGTCGCATTGAACAAGGAACACCCGCAGGGGCCGGCCTCCACCGGACGCGGGCAAACGCAGCCGCCGGCGAAATGCCGGCCTTACATGGAGAAGAAGATGGCCCGTATAGCTGGCGTCAATATCCCGACCAACAAGCGCGTTGTCATTGCGCTTCAGTATATCCACGGCATCGGCCCGAAGTTCTCTTCCGAGATCGTCGAGAAGGTGGGTATCCCGGCCGAACGCCGCGTCAATCAGCTTACCGACGCTGAAGTTCTCGCGATCCGCGAGACCATCGACCGCGACTATCAGGTCGAAGGCGATCTGCGTCGCGAAGTTTCGATGAACATCAAGCGTCTGATGGACCTCGGCTGCTACCGCGGCCTGCGTCATCGCCGCTCGCTGCCGGTTCGCGGCCAGCGCACGCACACCAATGCGCGCACCCGCAAGGGCCCGGCCAAGGCAATCGCCGGCAAGAAGAAGTAATTGGGTGAATGGTTCGTGGTGAATAGTGAATGGCAGGCCGGCCCAGCGCCTTGTTCCTTCCATTCACCGTTTTACCAGTCACCATTCACTTCAAGGTGTAGCCGCTGGCATTACGGCGGCGTAGAGATCATTTGAAAGGACTGAAATGGCCAAGGAAGCCGCACGTATTCGCCGTCGCGAACGTAAGAATATTTCGTCGGGCGTCGCCCACGTCAATTCCACCTTCAACAACACCATGATCACCATCACCGATGCGCAGGGCAACACCATTGCCTGGTCGTCGGCTGGCGCTCAGGGCTTCAAGGGTTCGCGCAAGTCGACCCCGTTCGCTGCCCAGATGGCGGCTGAAGACGCTGGCAAGAAGGCGCAGGAACACGGAATGCGCACCCTCGAGGTCGAGGTTTGCGGCCCCGGTTCGGGTCGTGAATCGGCGCTGCGCGCCCTGCAGGCCGGCGGGTTCACCATCACGTCGATCCGCGACGTGACGCCGATCCCGCACAATGGCTGCCGCCCGCGCAAGAAGCGCCGCGTCTAACCAGTTATTTTGCTGCCGCATGGGCGTAATTCCACGTTCATGCGGTTTTTCCAGATCGCCTGTCACGATTGGATGGTGCAGGGAACCGGAAGGAAGATAAGATGATCCAGAAAAACTGGCAGGAACTGATCAAGCCCAACAAGATCGAGTTCTCGTCCAAGGGTAAGACGCTGACCACACTGGTCGCCGAGCCGCTTGAGCGTGGCTTTGGCCTGACGCTCGGCAACGCGCTGCGTCGCGTGCTGCTTTCTTCGCTGCGCGGCGCGGCTGTCACCGCCGTGCAGATCGATGGCGTCCTGCATGAATTCTCCTCGATTGGCGGTGTGCGCGAAGACGTCACCGACATCGTGCTGAACATCAAGGAAATCGCCATCCGCATGGAAGGCGACGGTCCCAAGCGCATGGTCGTTCGCAAGCAGGGCCCTGGCGCCGTGCTGGCCGGCGACATCCAGACGGTGGGTGATGTCGAGATCCTCAACCCCGACCACGTGATCTGCACGCTGGACGAAGGTGCGGAAATCCGCATGGAATTCACCGTCGATACCGGCAAGGGCTATGTCCCGGCCGACCGCAACCGCGCCGAAGACGCGCCGATCGGCCTGATCCCGGTCGACAGCCTGTATTCGCCGGTCAAGAAAGTGTCCTACAAGGTCGAGAACACCCGCCACGGCGAGGAACTCGACAAGGACAAGCTGACCATGACCATCGAGACCAATGGCTCGGTGTCGGGCGAGGACGCCGTCGCTTTTGCGGCGCGCATCCTGCAGGATCAGCTCGGCCTCTTCGTCAACTTCGAAGAGCCGCAGAAGGAAGCTGCCGCAGAGCAGGTCACCGAGCTGGCGTTCAACCCGGCGCTGCTCAAGAAGGTTGACGAGCTCGAGCTTTCGGTGCGTTCGGCCAACTGCCTGAAGAACGACAACATCGTCTATATCGGCGACCTGATCCAGAAGACCGAGGCGGAGATGCTGCGCACTCCCAACTTCGGCCGCAAGTCGCTGAATGAGATCAAGAAAGTTCTGGCCGCGATGGGTCTCCATCTTGGCATGGAAGTGGCCGATTGGCCGCCCGAGAACATCGAAGATCTCGCCAAGCGTTACGAAGACCAGTATTGAGCCTGATCCTGCTCCGAGGCTTGAAAAGGTTTCGGAGCGGGCCATGCTCCCAAGAAATCGAGGCGAAGGCCTCTTGAACGAAAATTGAAGGAGTAAGCCATGCGCCACGGATTCGCCGGCCGCCGGCTGGGCCGCAGTTCCAGCCACCGCAAGGCAATGTTTGCCAATCTGGCCGTCTCGCTGATCGAGCACGAGCAGATCACCACCACCCTGCCGAAGGCGAAGGACCTGCGTCCGATCGTCGAGAAGCTCGTCACGCTGGGCAAGCGCGGCGATCTGCACGCTCGCCGTCAGGTCATCGCCCAGATCGGCAACGAGTCGGTCGTCAAGCGCCTGTTCGACACTATCGCGCCGCGCTACGCCACCCGCAACGGCGGCTATCTGCGCATCATGAAGGCGGGCTACCGTCACGGCGACAACGCCCCAATGGCCGTGATCGAGTTCGTCGAGCGCGACACTGCCGCCAAGGGTGCTGGCGACCACGCCCGCACGGCGGCTGAAGAGGCCAGCGCGGAAACCGAAGCTGCCTGATCGGTTTCGTTTCCAACGAATTGCGGAAGGGGGCCTCGCGGCCCCTTTTTGCATTTTGCGGCCTGGCGCGTGATCCCGAACCGGAGGACCGCCAACGAAAACCGGTTCCCGGTTTTCGGAATAGGATCATGCTCAAACTCTGATCCGGCCGATCCGCCGAAAGCAGCCGCGACGGAAGCCGTCAGGCGTCTTTGTCCGGCCGCCACGCCGCAATTTAACCCTTACAGCCTTTCATTTTGCACAATCGTCGTGACAATGACGCGCGCTCGTATTGGAGGATTCGCATGGTTGCGAAAAAGCTGTCCGTTGTTCTGACCGCCATCTGGTTCGCGGCCGTGCCGTTGTGGGCCGCACCCGGCTGGGCCGAGGACGCGCAGCCTCCCGTCAAAACCACGGATGAGCCCGCTCCTCAGGAGGATCGCGGCCTCAAGGAGGTATTGTCGGACCTGCTGGGCAAGGGGCAACAGCCGCTTCCGCCGCCGGCGCCGCAGGGACGGCGCCTGCCGCTCGGCAATGCCGAGCTTCAGCTTTCTTTCGCGCCGCTGGTGAAGGACACCGCGCCCGCCGTGGTGAACGTCTATGCCTCGCAGCAGGTGCAGGTGCGCTCTCCTTTCGCGGGCGATCCTTTCTTCGAGCAGTTCTTCGGCAGGCAGTTCGGCGGCCAGACGCAGCAGCGTATCCAGTCCTCGCTCGGCTCTGGCGTGCTGGTCGATCCCAGCGGCATCGTCGTCACCAACTACCATGTCATCCGCGATGCCGACGAGGTGAAGGTCGCGACCTCTGATGGCCGCGAATACCCTTCCAGGGTTTTGCTGAAAGACGATTCGCTCGATCTCGCCGTGTTGAAGATCGACGGCGACAAGCCGTTCCCGGTGGTGCCGGTGGGCGATTCCGACGCGCTTGAAGTGGGCGATCTGGTGCTGGCGATCGGCAATCCCTTCGGTGTCGGCCAGACCACCACCAGCGGCATCGTGTCGGCATTGGCGCGCAGCCATATCGGCGTGTCGGATTTCGGTTTCTTCATCCAGACGGATGCAGCCATCAATCCGGGTAATTCCGGCGGCGCGCTCATCAACATGACCGGTCAGTTGGTCGGCATCAACACGGCCATCTTCAGCCGCAGCGGCGGCTCCATTGGCATCGGCTTCGCAATCCCGGCGAACATGGTTCGCGCCGTGGTGGACTCGGCCAAGCAGGGCAGGGACTATTTCGAGCGGCCCTTCATCGGCGCCACATTCGAGACCGTCACGCCTGCAATCGCAGAGTCGCTCGGCATGCAGCAGCCATTGGGCGCGCTTGTTTCGGCGGTCGCTCCCGACGGTCCGGCGGCCAGGGCCGGTCTCAAGCCCGGCGATGTAGTGCTGGCGCTGAACGGCATAGCCATCGAGCATGTGGATGCGCTCGGCTATCGGCTGGCCACCTTGTCGATCAACACCAAGGCGGTGCTCAAGGTGCTCAGCCAGGGAGCGGAGAAGCAGGTGGAATTCACCCCCATTCGCCCACCGGCAGGCGCCTCTCCGGCCGAGATCATCATAGATGGCGAAAGCCCGTTTGCAGGCGCCAAGGTTGCGGCCCTCTCGCCCCGCCTCGCGCAAAGGCTGGGCTTGCCCTCCGAGCTGAAGGGTGTGACCATCGTTGACATCAAGCGGGGCTCCGCTGCCGGAAGATTCGGGTTCCTGCCCCGCGACATCGTGCGCGAAGTGAATGGTGAAAAGATCGACACGCCTGAAAAGCTCAACAAGGTTGCCGCGCAGAAGACACGCTGGTGGCGCTTTACGGTAGAGCGCAACGGGCAGTTGATCCGCCAGATGCTGCGCTATTGAGGTCTTGAAACGCCATGGCCGATCTGTTCGGGGCTGCTGAGCCGGAAAAGGCGCCTCCGGGACGTCCCCTGGCCGACCGTCTGCGTCCGGCCAATCTTGCCGAGGTTGTCGGCCAGGAGCATCTGACCGGCGAGGACGGCGCGCTGACGCGTATGATCCGCTCGGGTTCGCTTGGTTCGATGATCTTCTGGGGGCCGCCAGGCACCGGTAAGACGACTGTCGCCAGGCTTCTGGCCGGAGAGACGGGGCTTTCCTTCGAACAGATTTCGGCGATCTTTTCAGGCGTCGCCGATCTGAAGAAAGTGTTCGAGACTGCCCGCCTGCGCCGCGCCAATGGCCGCCAGACCTTGCTGTTCGTGGACGAAATCCATCGTTTCAACCGCGCCCAGCTCGATTCCTTCCTGCCGGTGATGGAGGATGGGACGGTTATCCTTGTTGGCGCAACGACCGAAAACCCGTCCTTCGAGTTGAATGCGGCTCTGCTGTCGCGGGCGCGGGTGCTGGTGTTCCACGCGCTCGATGAAGAAAGCATCGCCAGGCTGCTTGCGCGCGCCGAGGAGGCCGAGGGCAAGCCGTTGCCGCTCGATGAAAACGCACGCCTGATGCTGGTGCGCATGGCCGATGGCGATGGCCGCGCCTCGCTGACGCTTGCCGAAGAGGTTTGGCGCGCCGCCGGACCGGGAGAGGTCTTCGATGCCGAAGGACTGCTGCGGATCGTGCAGCGCCGCGCTCCAATCTACGACAAGGGTCAGGACGGCCATTACAATCTGATTTCGGCGCTCCACAAGTCGGTCCGGGGCTCCGACCCCGATGCCGCGCTCTACTATTTGTCGCGGATGTTCGATGCCGGCGAGGATCCGCTCTATATAGGCCGCCGGCTGGTGCGCATGGCGGTGGAAGACATCGGCCTTGCCGATCCGCAGGCGCTGGTGATCGCCAATGCGGCCAAGGATGCATACGACTATCTGGGCTCGCCCGAGGGCGAACTCGCCTTTGCTCAGGCTTGCGTCTATCTCGCCACCGCACCGAAGTCGAACGCCGTCTATACCGCCTTCAAGAGCGCCATGCGCGCCGCCAGGGAGCATGGATCGCTGCTGCCGCCACGCCATATACTCAACGCCCCGACCAGGCTGATGAAGGAAGAAGGCTATGGCGAGGGCTACGAGTATGACCACGACGCGCCGGGAGCTTTCTCCGGGCAGGACTATTTCCCGGAGAAGATGGGGCGGCGCACCTTCTACGATCCGCCCGAACGCGGCTTTGAACGCGAAATCCGGAAGCGGCTCGACTACTGGTCGAAATTGCGCAGCGAAAAGACGCGTGAAAAATAGTGAGCCGCAAGGGTGGCCGTGACCGCTGGAATGCTGGCATTCAGGCTTCAAATTGCGTAAACAGGGCGAACATTCGCCACATCGGTATCCCCATGGACAAGAAGTCTCGCAAGACCATCCGCAAGATCGCCATCGCGGTGGTCGTTCTGGCGGTGGCGCTCTATGTCATCCCGTTCGTCACGCTGTTCTTCATTGCCTGCGGGCTGATCGACGTGCTGCGCAACGATCGCAAGAATACGCAACTCTTCCGGCTTTATTTCACCGGAAACGGCATGTTCACCTGGCTGTTGTCACCCTTCAACCTGTTCGTTGACCTGCTGTCCTACAAGAATTGGGGCGTGTGGAAGCTGGAGCAGTTTCCCGACGACTATCGCCGTGAGGTTGACGAGGTGCTTGACGTGTTCAAGACCCGGCAGGCCGAGATCATCGCCGACATCGATGCGAATTTCGAAAGCGGCCGGCGCGGCATGTATGTCTATCAGTGGTACGGCAAGCAGCACATTGACAACGTTCCGGAGTTCAACCGGAAGTTCAAATATATCCGCACCATAGCGGTGTCGGTGTTCAGCGGGCGGGAATCGACCTCTTACCATTTCGGCCCGCTGCGGCTGACGTTGCGCGTGCTCTACAATCTGCGCCCGGCCAGAACCGATCAGATCTTCATCGAGTGCGGCGACGTCAAGCAGTTCTGGTACGAGAACCCGCTGTTCATCTTCGACGATACGCTGCTGCACCGCTCGGTCAACGAGCATGACGGCCGCCGCTATTGCGTGTTCATGGACATCATCCGGCCGTCTCCGGTGCCGGCTTTCCTGTCCATGCTGCTGGCGGGCATCTCGATCAGCGTCGATCGCATGAAGGCCATGTTCTACAAGAACTGGAAGATGATCGGCACGCGCGATCCGAAATCAGCGCCCGTCAAATAGGGAAAATGGGCGTTTTGGCCTATTGAATGACGCATCCAAAGATGCGAATCCGGCAATTTGGCCCGATAAAACGTACAAAATCGAATGGATTTTCTGCGATTTCGACAGGTTGCCTGCCGAAATCGCAGAGACGTTTCAGGGCCGGCGCTCGTTCGGCAATGAAGCCGCGAAGAAAACGGAACAGAGTTGGCGATGGCAGGCGTAGAGCAGATCAAGGTTGAGGCCGGCGAGGCGGGCATGCGGCTCGACCGCTGGTTCAAGGCGCATTACCCGGGGCTTGGCTTCGGCCACCTCCAGAAGCTGCTGCGCTCGGGCCAGGTGCGCGTCGATGGCGGCCGCGCCAAGGCCGATACACGCGTCGAGCCCGGCCAGATGGTCCGCGTGCCGCCTCTCGGTGTCGACAAGCAGGGCGAGGGCGCCCTGACCGGGCGCACCATCCGCAACCAGGACGACGGCGACGTGCTCGCCCAGATGCTGCTCTATGAAGATCCGAAAGTGTTCGTCTTCAACAAGCCGGCGGGACTGGCGGTGCAGGGCGGCTCGGGCGTCTCGCGCCATGTCGACGGCATGCTGGAAGCCTGGCGCAACAAGAAGGGCGAGAAGCCGCGGCTTGTCCATCGCCTCGACCGTGACACCTCCGGCGTGCTGGTGGTCGCGCGCACGCGTCTGGCTGCCATGAAGATTTCCGAGGCGTTTCGCGGTCGTGATGCCAAGAAGACCTATTGGGCGCTGGTCAAGGGCGTGCCGAAGAAGCGCGAGGACAAGATTTCCACCTGGCTGGTCAAGGACACGACCCCGGATGGCGACCGCATGCGCGTGGCGCAGCACGGCGAGCGCGGCGCCGACCACGCAGTGTCCTACTACCGGATCGTTGAGCAGGCCGCGCAGAGCCTGGCGTGGCTGGAAATGGAGCCCTATACCGGCCGCACCCATCAACTCCGCGTACATGCCGCCTATATCGGCTGCCCGATCATAGGCGATCCGAAATATTTCGAAGCCGACACCAACTGGGACTTTCCGGGCGGCATGCAGAACCGGTTGCATCTTCACGCCCGGCGCATCCGCATCCCGCATCCGGATCAGGGCGTGATTGACGTGACCGCGCCGCTGCCGCCGCATATGCGGCAGAGCTGGAACCTGCTTGGCTTCGACGAGGCAAGCGGCGAGACCGAGGAATGAGCGCGGCGGACATTCCGCAGCGTCGCGACACAATCGACCTGACGGCTGCATCGATCATGATTTTCCTCACGGTTTCGTGGGGGTTGAACGGTGTCGCGGCGAAGTTCGCCTATCTGGGCTTCAGCCCGGTTTTCCTGTCCATGGCCCGCTCGGCCCTTGGCGCGGTGATTATATATGCCTGGTGCCGCTATCGCGGCGTGCGCCTGTTCGAGCGCGATGGAACGCTGTGGGCCGGCATCATTGCCGGAATCCTGTTCAGCGGCGAGTTTTTGCTGGTTTTCGCCGGCCTCGAATATACGACCGTGGCGCGCAGCACGCTGCTTTTGAACGGCATGCCGTTCTGGGTGCTGATCGGCGGCCATTTCCTGCTTGGCGAACGGATGACGGTGCAGAAATGCCTGGGTCTTGCGCTCGCCTTCGCAGGCGTGGTGGTGGTGTTTTCCGACAAGCTGAGCAGCCCGGGGCCGCAGGCCATCATCGGCGACGTGATGGCGCTGCTGGCCGGCGTGTTCTGGGCGGCGACCACGCTGGTCATCCGCGCGACACGGCTTGCCAATGTCGGTTCCGAAAAGCTGCTTCTGTACCAGCTGGTCGTGGCGACGATCACGGCCATACCGTTTCTGCCGTTCGAAAATGAAGTGTTTCGCGACATCTCGTGGGTGCCTGTCACGGCCGTGCTGTTTCAGGCTGTCTATGTCGTCGCGTTCACCTATATAGTCTGGTTCTGGCTGCTGCGGCGCTATCCGGCAGCGGGACTGTCCAGTTTCGCCTTCCTGACGCCGATCTGCGGCGTTCTGTTCGGCGGCATGATGCTTGGCGAACCGCTGGGGCAGAAAATCTATCTGGCGCTTGGTCTGATCGTCTGCGGCATCATCGTCGTCAACAGGCCTGTCCGCCGTCCGCCGGTGTGAGGAAAACATGCGCGACCTTCTGAACGATCTCGAAACCTCCGACTTCCTGTCTGATCCCGACCCCGTGCGCCGCGCGCAAGGCCAGCTCAAGCGGCAACTGCCCAAGCGCTTCTACAAGGAAGCGAGCGTTGCGCAGGCCCCCGAGGGTTTCGCCGTGCATCTCGACGGCAAATCGGTGCGCACGCCGGCCAGGGCCTTGCTGGCATTGCCGACGCAGGCCGCCGCGCAACTGGTCGCCGACGAGTTCGCCGCGCAGGGAGAAGAGATAGATCCGATGACCATGCCGGTGACGCGCCTGGTCAATACGGCAATCGACGGCGTTGCCGTCGATCCGCAGGCGGTGCTGGAAGACATTTTGCGCTTCGCCTCCTCCGATCTGCTCTGCTACCGCGCCGACAGTCCTGAAAAGCTGGTGGCGAGACAGGCCGAGGCCTGGGATGGCGTGCTGGATTGGGCGCGCGCTTCGCTGGGCGCCCGTTTCCTGCTGGCCGAAGGGATCATGCATGTCGAGCAGCCACGCGAGGCGATCGGCGCCATCGGCATTCACCTGAGCCAGCGCAACGAACCGATGCGGCTTGCCGCGCTGCATCTGATGACATCGCTGACGGGCTCGGCTCTGCTGGCGCTTGCCGTCGAGACCGGCGAACTCGATGCCGAATCTGCCTGGGCTGCCGCCCATGTCGACGAAGACTGGCAGATCGAGCATTGGGGGCAGGATGCGGAAGCCGTGGCGCGCCGCAACAGCCGCAAGCGCGACATGATGGCGGCGGTCGATCTGCTCAAGGCGCTTTCGACACGCTGATGTTGGTGCGGGCCGGAAGCCTGCCGCGGCAGCACGTCTGTTGTGCAATGCTTCCGCTCAAACGAGTGCGATTGCTCATCTTTTGAGCAGGCAGCCGGATGCGATCCCGTCTCTTGGCGTGAGAATCCCGGATTTCTCAAACTGGCACGGAGCTTGCTTTTCTATCTGTGACCGGCCGCCTCATGGCCGATGCAGATGGATGAGAGGTTCGCATGACGAAGTACAAGCTCGAGTATATTTGGCTGGATGGATATACGCCGACGCCCAATCTTCGCGGAAAGACGCAGGTCAAGGAATTTGCCGAGTTCCCGACCCTGGAACAGCTTCCGCTTTGGGGATTTGACGGCAGTTCCACGATGCAGGCCGAGGGCAAGAGTTCGGATTGCGTCCTGAAGCCGGTTGCGGTCTATCCCGACCCGGCCCGCACCAACGGCGCGCTCGTCTTGTGCGAGGTCATGATGCCGGATGGCGTCACGCCGCATCCGTCGAACACCCGCGCCACCGTGCAGGACGATGATGGCGCCTGGTTCGGTTTCGAGCAGGAATATTTCCTCTACAAGGATGGCCGCCCGCTCGGCTTTCCGGAGCATGGCTATCCGGCCCCGCAGGGTCCTTACTACACCGGCGTCGGCTACAAGAATGTCGGCAACATCGCCCGTCAAATCGTCGAGGAGCATCTCGACCTGTGCCTTGCGGCCGGCATCAACCATGAAGGCATCAACGCCGAAGTGGCCAAGGGCCAGTGGGAGTTCCAGATTTTCGGCAAGGGCTCGAAGAAGGCGGCCGACGAGATCTGGCTTGCCCGCTACCTGCTGGAGCGCCTGACGGAAAAATACTGCGTGGACGTCGAATATCATTGCAAGCCGCTCGGCGATACCGACTGGAACGGCTCGGGCATGCATTGCAATTTCTCGACCAGTTTCATGCGCGAGGCGGGTGGCAAGGACTATTTCGAGGCGCTGATGGATGCCTTTGCGGAAGCGCGCGCCGATCACATCGCCGTCTACGGTCCCGACAACCATCTGCGCCTGACCGGCAAGCACGAAACGGCTTCCATCCATGTGTTCAGCTATGGCGTGGCCGATCGCGGCGCCTCGATCCGCGTGCCGCACAGTTTTGTCAACAATGGCTATCGCGGCTATCTGGAAGATCGCCGTCCGAACTCGCAGGGCGATCCCTACCAGATCGCGTCGCGCGTGCTGAAAACGATCTCGGACGTGCCGACCTTCTCGGAGAAGAAGGCGGCTGCCTGAAAAATAACGCAGGGGAGCACTCGCAAAAGGCCCGGAGGCAACTCCGGGCCTTTTCGCATTAGGCGGCTGTTCCGCGCTTATCTTTATGGCTTTTGGTGGTAGTCGGTATCCTTCCACGGCGGATTATAACTGCAATAGAAAGCTTCGCTGTTCGGTCTTCCCCAAAGAGTAACGGATCCATACCGGGGATGATCGTCATTTAGCCATATCCAATGAAAAAACAGATCTGAAGGATGCTCAAGCTCTTCCGCTAGATCATTCAGAATCTCGTGTTTCATAAGGTGCATGCACTCGTCATGAAGGTGCCCGGGTGGACAATTTTCAATCCAGATAAAGGAAGGGTTTGTTTTCCAACTGGTCATACATTGAGTTTCGGCGGAGGTGTAACCCAATGTCAAACAAAAAAGCCCCGGATCGCTCCGGGGCTTTCTTGTAATTATTTTCGGTACTTACACCGAGTAGTACATGTCGAATTCGACCGGATGCGGCGTCATTTCGAAGCGCATCACCTCGGCCATCTTGAGTTCGATGAAGGCGTCGATCTGGTCGTCGTCGAACACGCCGCCGGCCTTCAGGAAGCCGCGATCCTTATCGAGGCTCTGCAGGGCTTCGCGCAGGCTGCCGCACACGGTCGGGATCTTCTTCAGCTCCTTGGGGGGCAGGTCGTAAAGGTCCTTGTCCATCGGCTGGCCGGGATGGATCTTGTTCTTGATACCGTCGAGGCCGGCCATGAGCAGGGCCGCAAAGGCGAGATACGGGTTCGCACCCGGATCGGGGAAGCGGATTTCGACGCGCTTCGATTTCGGCGAGGTGCCGAACGGAATGCGGCAGGAGGCCGAACGGTTGCGCGCCGAGTAGGCGAGCAGCACCGGCGCTTCATAACCCGGGACCAGACGCTTGTAGGAGTTGGTTAGCGGGTTGGTGAAGGCGTTGACAGCCTTGGCGTGCTTGATGACGCCGCCGATGAAATACAGGCAGCTTTCCGAGAGACCGGCATATTCGTTGCCCGCGAAGGTCGGCTTGCCATCCTTCCAGATCGACATATGCACATGCATGCCCGAACCATTGTCGCCGAACACGGGCTTGGGCATGAAGGTGGCCGTCTTGCCATAGGCGTTGGCAACCTGATGCACGACATATTTGTAAAGCATCATCTTGTCGGCGTTGCGCACGAGCGCGTCGAACCGGACGCCCAGTTCATGCTGGGCGGCCGCGACCTCATGATGGTGCTTTTCGACCTGGACGCCCATTTCGCCGAGCACGGTCAGCATTTCGGAACGCATGTCCTGGCAGGAATCGATCGGCGGCACCGGGAAATAGCCGCCCTTCATGCGCGGACGGTGGCCGAGATTGCCGGTTTCATAGTCGGTGTCGTCGTTCGACGGCAGTTCGCTCGCATCGAGCTTGAACCCCGTATTGTAGGGATCGGCCTTGTACTTCACGTCGTCGAAAACGAAGAACTCGGCTTCCGGTCCGACAAAGATGGTGTCGCCGATGCCCTCGGCCTTCACATAGGCTTCGGCCTTCTTGGCGGTGCCGCGCGGGTCGCGATTGTAGGCTTCGCCCGAAACGGGATCGAGAATGTCGCACAGCACGACCATGGTCGACTGGGCGAAGAAGGGGTCCATGTGAACCGTTTCCGGATCGGGCATCAGGACCATGTCCGATTCATTGATCGCCTTCCAGCCGGCGATCGAGGAGCCGTCGAACATCACGCCGTCGGCAAACATGTCTTCGTTGACCTCGGAGATGTCCATGGTCACGTGCTGCAGCTTGCCCTTGGGATCGGTAAAGCGCAGATCGACGAACTTTACGTCGTTGTCCTTGATCTGTTTCAGGATGTCGTTGGCTGTCGTCATGATGTCTTTTCCTGTGTGATGACGTTTGGAGCGGTCTGGGGGGGTCAGATGGCGTCGAGGCCGGTCTCGCCGGTGCGGATGCGCACCACTTCCTCGATATTGGAAACGAATATCTTGCCGTCGCCGATGCGCCCGGTTTGCGCCGCCTTGCGAATGGCATCTATGGCCGCTTCGACGGAATCGTCGTTGAGCACCACTTCGATCTTCACCTTGGGCAGGAAATCCACGACATATTCTGCGCCGCGATAGAGTTCGGTGTGGCCCTTCTGGCGGCCGAAACCCTTCGCTTCGGTAACCGTGATGCCTTGCAGCCCGACTTCCTGGAGGGCTTCCTTCACCTCGTCGAGCTTGAACGGTTTGATGATCGCTTCGATCTTCTTCATTTGATTTGTCGGCCTCCGCTGGAAAAGAACGGGTTGAACCCCGATTGCCTTTGATAAAGCATGAACCGTGCCAATTGCATCCCGGTGCAAGAAAATTTCTTCCGCTCCCGAAATGCCGAAAGAAATTGCGTCTGTGGTTGCAAGACAGGCAATGCAGCCAGCATAGCCGGCACGGTGAAGGAGTATCGGAAACGGATTTGTTCGAAATTTGAGCGTCTTGCCTGTTTTTTGTGCATCTTCATGCTGGCGTCGGGCGGTTTTCGCCGGCACGGTTTTGGGCAATGATGCCAAAATCATCAGCCGATCCGGATCGCTGCCCATGCCGTATGAAATCCTCACCCCGAAGGAGATGGCGCAAGCCGACAGCCTTGCCATGAAGCGGGGGCCGTTCGACGGTTATGGCCTCATGTGCAACGCCGGCGCGGCAATCGCGGCGCTGATCCTGGAGCGGTTTCCGGGGTTGGCGCGGGTGGATGTGCTGTGCGGCCCCGGCAACAATGGCGGCGACGGTTATGTGGTTGCCCGCTTGCTGGCGCAGGCAGGTGTCGACGTGTCGGTCTGGGCGGAAGGAACGCCGCGCGCCGGCGGCGATGCCGCGCGGGCCGCATCCGATTGCCCGATCGTGCCGCGGCCGCTCGCCGAGTTCTCGCCCGTGCCCGGAAGCGTGATTGTCGATGCGCTCTATGGTGCGGGCCTGTCGAAGCCGCTGTCGTCAATGGCTGCACGCGCGGCGCGCTTGGTGGCCGGGCAGGGGGTGCCCGTGGTGGCGGTCGATCTACCCTCTGGGGTTTCGGGAGAAAGCGGCCAGCCGCTGGGGGACGCCTTCGCGGCCGCGCTCACCGTGACCTTCGCCCGGAAAAAACCCGGCCATCTGTTGCAGCCGGGCAGGCGATTGTGCGGCGATGTGGTGGTGGCGAATATAGGAATAACCGATGCGGTGATCGCCGAAATCGGGGCGTGCGCCTTCGAGAATGCTCCTGAACTTTGGCTTGAAGATTTTCCCATATCCCACGTGGATACCTACAAATATCGGCGTGGACATGTGGGTGTATTCAGCGGCGAGCCTTCGACGACGGGTGCTGCCCGACTGGCGGCCATGGCGGCGGCGCGCTCCGGCGCAGGGGCAGTGACCGTGCTGTCGCCGACGCGTTCTTTGGCGGTCAACGGCGCGCATCTGACATCGATCATGTTGCGCAAGGCCGACACGCTGGACGAGGTGCTGGCGTTTCTGGATGCCCGCAAACCGAAGACACTGGTTTTCGGGCCGGGCCTCGGGCCGGAGCCGGAGGTCGGAAACTTCCTGCTTGACCTTCTGGAGGCAATCGGCCGCGCGCCGGAGAGCATGGTGATCGACGCCGACGGTATCACCTCCACGGCCTTGCAGGCCGAGACGTTCTTCCGCGCATTGGAAAGGCAAGGCGCGCCGCAGACAATAATCACCCCGCATGAAGGCGAATTTCACCGTATGTTCAAAAGCATAGGTGAAGATTCTAACCTGTCGAAACTGGAGAAAGCTCGGCGTGCGGCGGCGGTGGCGAACGCCGTGATCGTCTACAAGGGGCCTGACACAGTGATCGCCTCGCCGGACGGGCGCGCGGCCATCAATGAAAATGGCACGCCGTTGCTGGCGACGGCGGGTTCCGGCGATGTGTTGAGCGGTATCTGCGCCGGGTTGCTGGCGCAGGGAATGGCAGCCTTTGAAGCCGCCTGCGCGGCGGTCTGGATGCACGCGGCCGCGGCGACGCATTTCGGGCCGGGCCTGATCGCGGAAGATCTGCCCGAGGCGCTGCGTCCCGTCCTTCGCGATATTTTCGCGCGGCGCGGCGCATAGCCCATTGCTGGCCGGGGCCGGGAGCTTGCGGACAAAACCTAGTGGTCGGCGTCTTCGGGCGGACGGGCGTTGCGACCCTTGCCGAATGTATAGCCGGTCTCCACGGCCTTCTTGCCGAACTTGTCGCGCAGGGCGTCGATGGCGCCTTCCGCAAGTGCGCGTTTGCGCGACTGCACATCGATCAGGTCTGGCGGATCGGCGCGGTCGGCAGCGCTCAGGTCGCTGACGCCAATGCCGAGCAGGCGGTATTTCGTGCCGTCGGTTTCCTTTTCCAGCAATTGCAGCCCGGTCTGGAAAATGCGGTCGGCCAGCCGCGTGGGGTCGCCGAGCTGCCGGTTGCGGGTGCGGATCTTGAAATCATGGGTCTTCAGCTTCAGCACCACGGTACGCCCGGCAATGCCGGCTTTCTTGAGTCTGGCCGAGACTTTCTCCGACAAGGCCCGCAGGATCGGAACCAGATCGGCGGCGGTGGCAAGGTCGGTGTCGAAGGTGGTTTCGGCCGACACGCTCTTGGCATCGTGGTCGGGTTCGACGCGGCGTTCATCCTGGCCGCGCGAAAGGCGGTAGAGGCGATCGCCCATCGTGCCGTAGCGGCGCATGAGTTCACCGCGCTCCATGCGCTGAAGCTGGCTGATCATGCGGATGCCGTCCTGCTCCAGCGTTGCGGCGAACGCCTTGCCCACACCCCAGATCATCGTCACCGGCTGTTCCGCGAGAAAACCGACTGCCTCGTCTTGCCCGATGACGGAAAAGCCGCGCGGCTTGCGGAAGTCGGAGGCAATCTTGGCGAGGAATTTGCAATAGGAAAGGCCAGCCGAAACGGTGATGCCGATTTCTTTCTCGACCGCCCGCGTGAAACGCGCCAGCACCAGCGCCGGCGGCTGGCCGTGCAGGCGTTCGGTGCCGGAAAGGTCCAGAAACGCCTCGTCGATGGACAGTGGCTCCACCAGCGGGGTCAGCGCCTGCATCATGGCGCGCACCTCGCGCCCGACCCGGACGTACTTTTCCATGTCCGGCTTTATCACCACCGCCCCGGGGCAGGCTTCGAGCGCCTTGAACATGGGCATGGCCGAGCGCACGCCATTGATGCGGGCAATGTAGCAGGCCGTTGAGACGACGCCGCGCTTGCCGCCGCCGACGATCACCGGCCTGTCCTTGAGCGCCGGGTTGTCGCGTTTTTCGACGGCTGCATAGAAGGCGTCGCAGTCGATATGCGCGATGGCGAGCGCATAAAGCTCCGGATGGCGTATCAGGCGGGGGCTGCCGCAGGCGCGACAGCGCATGCCCCCGCCGTGCTGCGGGCTCAGGCAGTCGCGGCAGAAACCGTGGCTGGGGTCGTTGACAGATGCGGACATCGCTGCGAACATAAGTGGAACATCATGATTTTATGGCAGCCGGTCGCCGCCTACAAGCGGCAAGCGGGAGGATGCACGTCAATGCTGACAATCGTTCCGGTGACGGGCGACCTTTGGCCGAAATTCGAGCATTTATTCGGCAAGCAGGGTGCCTGCTATGGGTGCTGGTGCACGCATTTTCGACTTCCGCCGGCGGTTCGGCGCGAAAACGACCGTGTCCGCAACAAGGAATTCATCAAGGCGCGAATCGAAACCGGCCCGCCGCCAGGCCTTCTGGCAATAGAGGACGATGTTGCCGCTGGCTGGATGCAGATCGGTCCGCGTGCCGATGTGCCGGAGTGGAACAAGCCGAACAGGGTGTCGATGCCGCTCGAACCGGGCGAGGCCGACGATCCGGCGGTCTGGGCGATTTCGTGTTTCTTCATTCGCAGCTCGGCGCGCGGTAAAGGGCTTACCCATCGCCTGGTCGCGGCAGGCATCGACTTTGCAAAGGCCAACGGCGCGCGGCATCTGGAGGCATGCCCGATGACCGAATCGAAGGATTCGCGCTCCGTCGGGCTGTTCGTGGGCTCCACCCGTGTATTCGAGAAGGCCGGCTTCGAACTGGTGGCCGAGCGCAAGCAAGGTCGCCCGCTCATGCGCCTTGCAATGTGAGGGAGCCAGCCCTCGCGTCGTGCTTGATTCTCAAAGCCCCAGTGCGGAGGCTATCTTCGGGGCAGCATCGGGCCAGTTGCGGGTTTCCACGACGCCTTCCGGAAGCGGTGGCATGAGGGCGCGCAGTTCCTCATGCGCCATCAGGTGGAAGAGATGCGCATCCGCGACGCTTTCGCGCGCGGAAAGCAGGTTGCGCGCAATATCGTCGACGAATGCAACCGGACGAGGCACCGCGCCGCGCAACTGGCGTATCGCCGGTCCCTTGGGCTGTTCGGTGGTAAGCAGCGGGTAGGGGAAGCCGAGGCGGTCCAGAAGCGCGCGGCGCGTGGCGCGATAGCGATGCGGCATCGCCGTCAGCATGACGATTTCAGCACTTTCGGCCAGCCGTGCGATCGCTTCCGCGGCACCCTGCGGCGCGGTCTGCCAGTCCGCCTGCACCTCGAAGAAATCGGCGATCAGTGTCGAAACGCGTTCGCTTGCAACAGCCGTCTGTGTCGCGCGCTCGAAGATGTTGCCGCGCAACCGGAACGAATCGGTCCGGAGTTCCAGCCCCAGCGTGTCAATGAAGGCGACGAACGGGCTGATGAATTCGAGCACGACCTCATCGACATCGAGCACGAGAAGGGGGCGGTCGTCATTGGCCAGTTCCGCAATCTGCCGGGCGGTCTCGGGATCGTCGCTCATATCGAGGTCTGGTGGCTGTCGTCGCCCAGGGGCAGGTGCCTGAGCGCCTTGCCGATTTCACCCGGCGCGATGCCGCTGGCCTGGGCGAATGCCATCAGCGTCGGCTCGTGGGCCAGCACGAATTGCAGCACGCCTGCGAGAAAGCCGGGCTCGCCGGCGGCCTGGCGGATGGCCGTGGCCTCGATGCCGGTGATGGCCAGGAAGCGCGGCAGCAGCTCGGGATCGGCCGCGATGAAGCCCAGCGCCTGGATGGCGATGGATTCTGCTGCTTCCTGTGTCGCGGGATGGTTCATTGCGGCAAGTCCTGTGCTGTCGATTGTCTCGAAGTAGCCCTTGGCCATTCTTCCGGCAAGTTGGCAAACAGACGCGGACAAGGTGATATAAGGCAGGACGAACGGCAACAGGCGCGAGGTTTCCGTTTCGTCAATCATCTCGCGCTAGTCTTGCGATGGGTTTGGTGCCATCGGCAGGGCGCGCGAAAAATGTCTTCCAATGCGCGATCGGCAGTCGGGACGGGAAAATGGCCAAGAAAGTAATGATCGTCGAGGATAACGAGCTCAATATGAAGCTCTTCCGCGACCTGATCGAGGCAAGCGGGTATGAGACGGTTCGCACCCGCAATGGGCTCGAGGCGCTCGATCTGGCGCGCACCCACCGGCCGGACCTGATTCTGATGGATATCCAGCTTCCGGAGGTTTCGGGCCTCGAAGTCACGAAATGGCTGAAAGAGGATGACGAACTGCATGTCATCCCGGTCATCGCGGTGACGGCCTTCGCCATGAAAGGGGATGAGGAACGCATCCGGCAGGGGGGATGCGAGGCCTATATTTCCAAACCCATTTCAGTGCCTCGATTTATCGAGACGATAAAATCCTATCTGGGCGACGCGTGATGAACATGCGTCCTCCACAGTCCGGGCAACCATCATGACTGCGCGCATCCTTGTCGTCGACGACATTCCCGCCAATGTGAAGCTGCTGGAAGTGCGGCTGCTGGCCGAATATTTCGAGGTGCTGACGGCGACCAACGGCGCCGACGCCATCGAGACCTGCGAGAACGGCAAGGTCGATGTCGTGCTCCTCGACGTCATGATGCCGGATATGGACGGGTTCGAGGTCTGCCGTCGCCTCAAGAGCGATCCGGCCACGATGCATATTCCGGTGGTGATGATCACGGCGCTGGATCAGGTGGCGGACCGGGTGCGCGGGCTGGAAGTGGGCGCCGACGACTTCCTGACCAAGCCGGTGAACGACCTGCAACTGATGACGCGGGTGAAGAGCCTGGTGCGGCTGAAGATGCTGACGGACGAGCTGCGCTTGCGCGCCGCCACCACCCGCAACATCGGCATTGAAGAACTGCTGAGCAGGCGTGCGCCGGCCGAGGGCGACATGCCGCGCATTCTGCTGATCGACGAGCGGCCGTCCTCCTATGAGCGCATCCAGAAGATGCTGCGCAGTGTGATGGAAGTCGATCTGGCCACCGACCCGCAGGATGGATTTTTCCAGGCCGCCGAAAAGCCTTATGACTGCGTGCTCGTTTCGACCGCGCTCGCGGATTTCGATCCGCTGCGTCTTTGCTCGCAATTGCGCTCGCTTGATCGCACGCGCTTCCTGCCCATCGTCCTGCTGGCCGATCTGGGGGAGGACGACCGCATCATCCGCGGCCTGGAACTGGGCATCAACGATTATCTGGTGCGGCCCATCGAGCAGCAGGAATTGATTGCGCGGCTGCGCACCCAGGTCAAGCGCAAGCGCTACAACGACCATCTGCGCGCAAGCGTTACCCAGACGATCGAAATGGCGGTAACGGACGGGCTGACCGGCCTGCACAATCGCCGCTATCTGGACAGTCACCTGCAGACCCTGTTCGACCGTGCGGTGGCGCGCCGGCGCCCGCTCTCGATGATGATCACGGATCTGGATCGCTTCAAGTCGGTCAACGACACCTATGGCCATGATGCCGGTGACGAGGTGTTGCGTGAGTTTGCCCGCCGCCTGCGCCAGAATGTGCGCGGGATAGATCTCGCATGCCGTTACGGCGGCGAGGAATTCGTCGTCGTGATGCCGGATACCGAAGGGCATATCGCCGCCAAGGTGGCCGAGCGCATCCGTGCGGAGATCGCGCGCCTGCCTTTCACGGTAGGCAAGGATGGGCAGACGCTGGAGGTCACCATCAGCGTCGGCGTGTCGTCGCTGAAGCGTGGCGCGGATACCGTAGCCGACATGATGAAACGGGCGGATGTGGCGCTTTACGAAGCCAAAAGCGGCGGCCGAAACCGCGTCGTCGCCAAGGCTGCCTGACACAGCAGGGGGCCGGGTGGCTTTTGCCTGAACGGCGTGACAGAGCTTCAACCAGCCGTGAAATGCATTGTGGTTAGGGATTTACCTTAATTTCGCTGATTCGGCGCGCGTGGTTAAGAAATTGTTGATTTTCAATTGGTCTTGCGCAAGTGTCGCATCGGAAAGATGAATGGGCGCCTGAAAGGTAGCGTGACGCGCACCGGAAAGCCCTGAAGTAACCCCATGATGCTCAGGTCCGCCGCATCTCCTGGGTCCATGGGGTCGGCCGGCCGGCGCTGGCACACAGTGGCCTCCTCGTACCGCTGCCAGATCGCCGACCGGCCCCCGATCTTCAAATTTTCCTGAATCAAATCGCCCTGAAATTGCATGAGATGCCGCCCGCGGTCTGTCGCGATTGTCCGCTGCTCGCTCCTGCATCACAAGCGCCAATGCCACCCGGCTGATCGCCCGCCATGTCTGGGCCGATCGGCACGAGCGTGCCGACGCCTGAGGCAGGGCACCAGGCCCCGCCTTTTCCGCTTCTTGCGCAGTCGGCAGGCGGAAGATCAATCCGCGCCGTCGTTAGGGTCCTCGGCTGTCGCCTCATTGGCGATCACCTCGACGTCCTGATTGCGCCCACCGACCACTGTGAAATCGCGCTGATAGATGCGATCCCGGTTCTTGGCGACGATGGTGTAGTCACCTTCTGCCAGCACCATGGTGGCAAAGGCGCCCACGCTTTCACGCACTGGGTCGCCGGCGGTGGTCAGCACCGACCAGGACGTGTCGGCCATCGCCTCGCCGCCTTCTTCGCGCACAAGTTTCAGCGTCACTTCGGCCGCGCGATGCTCAACCGTCGCCTCGGTCAGCTTGCCGGCCTCCACGCGGATGTCGGAGCGGATGACGGCGTTGACGCTCCCGTAGGTCGAGACCACATGGTAGATGCCGGCATTGAGCCGCACGATCGTGTTGGGGCTGACGTCAGGAATGATCAGCGCGCGGTCGCCATCGGCTTCAGGTGTGGCTTCGTAAATGGAAAAGCGCAGCTTCTTCGGCGGGATGCGCACGCCGCCGGCCAAAGTCGCGTCCAGCTTCAGGCCACCGGCGTCCAGCACGATGTTTTCGTGCTTGGCCTGTGCGCTGACGGTAATGCGCTTGGTGGCGCCGGCGCGGCCGAAAGAGGCATGAACCAGATAGCTGCCGGGCTCCAGATGGAAGATACTGGTGCCGCCCTGTGCTGATGCAACCAGTGGCAGCGTGCCGTCAGGACCCGGTTCCGGCCGGAACACGCGCCAGATCAGCCCGCGATTTATGTCGCTGCCCTGATCCGTCAGCTTGGCGGCGAGCGTGACCTCACCGCCCTGCTGGGCAAGGGAGGTTCCGCCATGTGGCGGCGCGTAGCCGGAAATGTCGGGCAGGTGCAGGCCGCGTAACGGGTTGCCGTCCTCGGCCTGGCCAGCCGATGGCGACAGTACGAGAATCGCGGCACCGGTAAAGGCGACCAAATGTCTGGAGAATCCGGCGATCATGACTTGTTTGAAGCGGAATGCGGTGGTAATTTCAAGGCTCTTTTCCAGCACGGCGCAACGCTGCAGCCGAGCCAGGGCCGTCTGCCGATAGGCGCCTCCAGCAAGCACAATCAGGAGAATACCAATCGTGTCGTCACCGATCATAGAATTCATGCTGGCGAGAAGCTCCGCCCCGATCCCGGAATTGCGCGAACCCGCGCCCGGCGACGCGGAGATCGAGACCATGCTGACCATCGCCTCGCGCGTGCCCGACCATGGTCGGCTCGAGCCCTGGCGCTTCATCATCTATCGCGGCGAAGCGCGCCATCGCATCGGTGAACAGCTTGCCGATCTGGCTGAACAGCGTGAGGGACCGCTGACTGAAGGTCGCCGCAATCAGGAACTGGCCCGGTTTTCGCGCGCGCCGCTGGTCATTGGCGTGGTGTCGAGCCCGAAAGAGAGCATCAAGATTCCACAATGGGAGATGTTCCTGTCGGGCGGCGCGGCGGCAATGAACCTCATCGTCGCGGCCAATGGCCTCGGCTACAAGACGAACTGGATCACCAACTGGTATTCCGATGTCGAGGACGGCCGTCGCATACTCGGTCTTGCGCCGCATGAGCGGGTCATCGGGTTCGTGCATATCGGCACGTTCGATGGGGAAGGGCCGGCACGCCCGCGCCCGGATGTCCGCAAGCTCTATTCCGAATACTCAGGGCCGTGGGAAGCTTGAGCCGATGTTTTACGAACCGTCCAAGGGCCATGGGTTGCCGCACGATCCTTCGAAAGCGATCGTAGCGCCGCGCCCCATCGGCTGGATTTCGTCCATCGGCGCGGATGGCAAGCTCAACCTGGCGCCGTATTCTTTTTTCAACGCGCTCTCTAGCAAGCCCTTTCTGGTCTGGTTTTCGTCGGGTGGCGAAAAGGACAGCTCGACCTTCGCAGCCGAAAGCCGGGAATTCGTGGTCAATCTCGTCGGCCGCGACCTTGCGGAAAAGATGAACCGAACCGCCGTGGATTCTCCGCGCGGGATCAGCGAGTTCGAATATGCCGGTCTGGAGGCCGTTCCGTCCCGGCTGGTGAAGCCGCCGCGCGTAGCGGGTGTGCCAGCCGCGCTCGAATGCAAGGTCACAGAGATTCTGCTTCCGAAAAGCCTTTCGGGCGAGGATTCTGGCGCTGTTGTGGTGATCGGCGAGGTTGTCGGCGTCTATATCGACGACGACTATCTGGTCGACGGCATGTTCGATATCGTCAAGGCCGGCAATGTCAGTCGTCTCGGCTATATGGAATACGCGGCCATTGACCACGTCTTTTCCATGCGCCGGCCGCGTTGGGAGCAGGACTAAACCTGAACCCCCGCGGCTTTCGCCCGAGCGAGAAGCCTTTCGGCGCGGCGCAGATGCGGGCGATCGTACATCTGGCCATCGATAGCCACCACGCCGGGATTGCCGGCTGCCTTGAAGGCCTCGACAACCGCCCCCGCTTGGGTGGTTGCCTCGGGTGAGGGGGTGAAGGCATCGTTGATGACCGCCACCTGTGCCGGATGGATGGCCATCTTGCCGGTAAAACCGTCGCGCTCGGCCTCCTCGCATTCGCGGCGAAACCCGTCCATGTCACGGAAATTCGGATAGACGGTGTCGATGGCAGCAGTTTCGGCAGCCGAGGCCGCAAGCAGGGTCATGGTGCGCGCCAGCCGGAAGACATCGGTGTAGGCGCCGCGCTCGTCGCGCGTGGTGCGCGCGCCGATGGCCGCCGAGAGGTCCTCCGCACCCCAGGTCAACCCGGCGAGTCGATTGCACGCACCGGCATAGCTTGCCGCTGCCAGAACGCCAGCGGCCGTTTCGGTGATGATCGGCAATATGGCGATGCCTCCATCCGGCAGTTGGTTTTCAGCTTCATGGACCCGGAGTTTCACCGAAAGCTGCTGCACATCCGCTCCGCTGTTTGACTTGGGCAGCATGATGCCGGTCGGCCTCGTCGGCACGAGCGCCGCCAGATCGTCGTCGGTAAGGCCAGTGGAAAGGTCGTTGACGCGTACATAGATCGCGGGACCCTGTCGCCCCGCCTGGGTGCGGATGAATTCGGCGGCTATCTGGCGCGCGGACGCCTTGTTGTCGGCCGATACGGAATCCTCCAGATCGACGATCACCACGTCAGCCTCGGAGGAAAAGCCCTTTTCCAGCTTCTTTTCCGAGTCGCCGGGAACGAACAGCAAAGAGCGCATCAGGCAGCCACCGTCTTTTTCTTCATCATGGCCTGGCGCGTGCACCTGGCCACCAGGACGCCGTTCTGGTTGAAGGCGCGGTGCTGGAACTCGACGATGCCGCGATCGGGCTTCGATTTCGATTCGCGCACCGAGAGGACTTCAGTCTCGACGCGGATCGTATCGCCGTGAAATACCGGATGCGGGAAGACTGTGTCCGTCATGCCGAGATTGGCGATGGTGGTGCCGAGCGTCGTGTCGTGGACGGAAATGCCGATCATCAACCCGAGCGTGAACAGAGAATTGACCAGCGGCTTGCCCCATTCGGTTTTGGAAGCGAAGTCGAAATCGATATGCAAGGGTTGCGGATTGAGCGTCATCACGGAAAACAGCATGTTGTCGCTCTCGGTCACCGTCTTGGTCAGCGTATGCTGGAAAACCTGACCGGCCGAAAATTCCTCCAGATACATACCCATGCCGAATTCCTCCTGTGGCTGAAGGCTTGATAATTGCTGCGCTGCATGGCCGCAAGCGCGTTAACAAATATGGTGAACCGTTCGTAAACCATTTGTCCCTAGCGTCATTTTCGGGGTTCGGACCAGTGAGTCCGGTGGAAAGGGCGTTGGATGATCGTCGGACATTTTCTGAAATGGGTCGATACCGCGCGTGTGGCTGAACGAGCGGCGGCGGCAGCCGCGCTTGCCCGCGCCTACGTTCAGAAGGAGTTGCCCTTCGAGGAGCGTTGCGCGGCGGAAGCGGCGCTCACGCTGTTGCTCGATGACCCTTCCGCAAAAGTACGACTGGCGATGGCCGAGGCGCTTTCCATGAGCCGTCATGCGCCTCTGCAGGTGATTTGCGCCCTTGCAGGCGACCAGGCGGAGGTTTCGGGCGTGGTGTTGGCGCGTTCGCCGCTGTTGAGCGATGCCGATCTCATCGACCTTGTCGCGGGGGGCGCTCCACCTACCCAGAAGGTGATCGCCGACCGGCCGGCGGTATCCATGCCGCTTTCGGCGGCAATCGCCGAAGTGGGCGACGCGGAAGCCTGCGCGGTTCTGCTGGGTAATGCCGGGGCTGTTATCGCCTCCCTCAGTTTCCGCCGCATCGCGGAGCGCCACGGAGACCTGCCGATGGTGCGCGAAGCACTGATTGCCGATCCGCGCCTGCCTTCCGATTGCCGGCACATGCTGCTGGTGAAGGTCGGCGAGGCGCTGAAACGTTCGCCTCTGGTAGCGGCGCTGATGGGGGCGGCTCGGGCCGAGCGTGTCATGCGCGACGCTTGCGTCAAGGCGTCGCTGACGCTCATCGAGGGAACGCGGGCGGAAGAACACGCGGCGCTGATCGAGCATCTGCGCCTGCGCGGCGACCTGACGACCGGCTTTCTCATTCGCGCCGTAACCAATGGCAAGGTGGATTTCTTCGGCGCGGCCATGGTGGCCCTTGGCGAACAGGGCGAGCAGCGGGTGCGGACATTGTTGGCAGGCGGGCGGGACATTGCGCTGTGCGCTCTGTTTCGCAGTGCGGGCCTCGCAGAGGCTACCCATAAACCGATCATCACCGCGTTGAAGGTCTGGCGCGAGGTCGCCAATGGCAAGCGTGTGGCCGGTGTGCAGGAGGTGAGTTGGCTGATGCTGCAGGCATTGGGCGAGGCGCCTGCCGCCGAAGAGCTTGCGGGCCTCTTGAAAGCCATCCATGTCGAGGCGCTACGCGACAACGCGCGTCGCCATGCTTTGGCGATCGCGGCGGCCTGATCAGGAACGCAGCCGCCCGAAGAAAATCGGGTAATCCTCCAGCGCCGCCGCAATGACGCGCAATGCTGCGGCTGCCTGCAGCGTCTCGGCATCAGAGCGTCTGGCGGCCATTTCGCTTGCGGCTTGCCGTGTGCTGTCTGCCATGGCCTGCAAGGATTTCTTGCCGGTTGGCGGAAGCAACGCTTCATTGGCGAAACGAGACAGGAAGGCCGCGATGAACGCCTTGTCCCGTTCCGCCAGCTTGCCGCCAAACTGAAGCTTGCGCAGGCGTAAGATTTCCAGCCCCACCGTAACCGCCGCCACACTGCCGCCAAGCAACGCCTTGCCGGTGTCTCCGAGCCGTTGCGCATAGGGCAGAAGCTGATTGATGCGGTCGTAGGTCAGGCTTTCGAAAGCCAAGCGGCGTGGTATGCGCTCATGCAGGCAAAGCCGCGCCAGATCTTCATGCAGTGCCCTGACGAGCCGTGCGGCGAAGATGTGCGGTCGTGCCGGCAGCACCACGGCGAAAACGCCCATTGCAAGCAATATGCCCACCAGAATCGATGCCGTGCCGTTGAAGAAGACCTGCGGCGCGTAGACCATTGTCTGGTGCGGATTGAGAAAGGCCAGAAAATTGATGGCGAAAGCCGTGGCGATGCCGACCAGTTGCCGGTTGGCCATGCCGAGCGCGCCGACGACAAGCACCGGAATGACGAACAGCATGAACCAGCCAAAGCCGGGCAGGGCGGGCAGCGCGATCTGGCCGACCATGAAGGAGAAGGGAACCGCCAGAAGCGTGCCCTTGAAGAACTCCCACGACGTCTCCAGTGGCGCAGGGCGCGAGGCGAACAGGCTCGATACCACGGCTACGATGATGGCGATGCCCGCCACATCGGCCCATCGTGTGGCCATCCAGAACGCGATCACCAGGGTGGTTGCCAATGCGGCTCGCACCGCGTTGCGCAGCGCGGCCTCCCGATCCCGATGCACCACCAGCGCCGGTTGACGCTTTTCGCGTTTTTCGTGCCGCGTCGCGGTCGGTTCGCGAACGGCATCGAGGCCGCGCAAGGCTTCCTTCAGAGCATCGGCGAATTCAGCGGCCAAAGTCAGCCGTGCCACGGTGCCTACCCGGTCGTCGCCTTCGGCGGCCTTGTCGGGAACGCGGCGCGCCTGCGTGGCGATTGCGTCGAGGCGTGCGACCCATGGCGCGGTGTCGTCGAGGGCGGCCACGCCGGTGGCCGAGAGGTCCGCCACCACCGATTTCAGCTCATTGCGCACCGGCATCAGCGCCACGTTCTGCGGTGCGGCATGGCCATGCAGCATGCGCGTGGTGGAAAGCGCCGAAAGGAAATGGCCGATCGTGCGGCGCACCGGATGACCGTGTGTGGCGAGGCTCGGCGCTTCCAGCCGCGCATAGGCACGCATCTCCGCCAGCGCCTGGGTTTCGGCGATGAGCTTGCGGTGCAGCGCATCGAGCTTGTCGTTGTCGCCCCCGGTAAAGGCCGCGCGGGCATAGGTCGCAAGGTCGATGATGCTGCGGCTGAGGCGCTGGATGATGGCGTCGCGCGCGAGTTGCGGAAGGATGAGCCGGCTGGCGATGCCGGCACAGACTATGCCCAGCATGATTTCGGAGCAGCGGGCAACCGCCAGTTCCACGGCAAGGTGTTGATGACCGAAAGCCGGCATGGCTATGATGGCCGCCGTGTAGCCCGCCAGCGCGGCGCCGTAAGCCTCGGGATTGCGCAGGAGCGATGCCGCATAGGTGCAAAGCCCGATCCAGATCGCCAGAATGGCGACGAACAGCCACGGGCTGGCGCTTACGGTAACGGTAAGCGCCACCGCCGCGAGCGCGCCGACCAGCGTGCCCAGCAGCCGGAAAAAGCCCTTGGCCAACACCATGCCCGCCACGGGTTGGGAGACGATGAACACCGTCATCATCGCCCATTGCGGCTGCTCCAGTTGCAGCGCATAGGCGACGGAAATCGCAATCAACCCGGCCGCTGTGGTGCGGATGGCAAAAATCCAGTCGGCGCGGGTCGGCTGAACGAAGCCCCGCAGCTTCGTCAGTCGGTCCATCAGGCCGCGCCTGTCCATGTTTTCGCCTGCCTGGAGGTTGCTTCCCTCAGATATCCAGTTCCTGCGCGTATTCGGCCCGCTCCTGGATGAAGCGGAAGCGCGCTTCCGGCTTGGTTCCCATCAGCGCCTCGACCGAGGATTTGGTCACATCTTCATCGTCCACGATGTCGACGCGCAGCAGCGTGCGCTTCCTCGGATCCATCGTGGTTTCCTTGAGCTGCGATGCCATCATCTCGCCAAGGCCCTTGAAGCGGCCGATCTCGATCTTGCCGCGCCCGGTGAACTCGGTGCGCAGCAGTTCGTCCTTGTGGGCGTCGTCGCGCGCATAGGCGGTCTTGCCGCCCTGGCTGATGCGATAGAGCGGCGGCACGGCCATGTAGAGGTGGCCGCCACGAATGAGCTGCGGCATTTCCTGATAGAAAAAGGTGATGAGCAGGGAGGCGATGTGCGCGCCGTCCACGTCCGCGTCGGTCATGATGATGACGCGGTCGTAGCGCAGGTCTTCCTCGCGATATTTCGAGCGCGTGCCGCAGCCAAGCGCCTGGATGAGATCGCCGATGAGCTGGTTCGAGGTCAGCTTGTCGTGACCGGCGCTGGCGACGTTGAGGATCTTGCCGCGCAGCGGCAGGATCGCCTGCATGGTGCGGTCGCGGGCCTGCTTGGCCGAGCCGCCTGCCGAGTCGCCCTCCACGATGAAGAGTTCCGCGCCGGCGGAAGCATTCTGCGTACAGTCGGCCAGCTTGCCGGGGAGGCGCAGCTTGCGCACCGCGCTCTTGCGCGACACTTCCTTTTCCTGACGGCGGCGCAGGCGCTCATCGGCGCGCGCGATCACCCATTCCAGCAGCTTGGTGGCTTCCTGCGGGTTGTCGGCCAGCCAGTGGTCGAACGGGTCGCGCACGGCGGTTTCGACAAGGCGCTGGGCTTCGATGGTGGCCAGCTTGTCCTTGGTCTGCCCTACGAATTCAGGCTCGCGAATGAAGACCGACAGCATGCCAGCGGCCGAGATCATCACGTCCTCGCTGGTGATGACCGAACCGCGCTTGTTGCCGACCAGCTCGGCATAGGCGCGAAGCCCGCGCGTCAGCACGTTGCGGAAGCCGGTCTCATGCGTGCCGCCTTCGCCGGTCGGGATCGTGTTGCAGTAGGAGTTCACGAAGCCGTCGCCGCCATACCAGGTGACGGCCCATTCCATGGTCCCATGGCCACCTTGGCGCTCGCTCTTGCCGGCGAAAATCTCGCGCGTGACCTGCAACTCGTTGCCGAGCGAGGCGGCCAGATAGTCCTTCAGGCCGCCGGGGAAGTGGAACACGGCCTTGGCCGGCGTGTCGTCCTTCTCCTTGATCAGCAGCGGATCGCAGCTCCAGCGAATTTCGACGCCGCCGAACAGATATGCCTTGGAGCGCGTCATGCGGTAGAGCCGCGCCGGCTCGAACGCCGCACCCTTGCCGAAAATCTCTTCGTCGGGATGGAAACGAACCTTGGTGCCACGCCGGTTGTGCACGTCACCGAGCTTTTCCAGCCCGCCTTGCGCAACGCCGCGCGAAAAACGCTGGCGATAGAGCTGGCGGCCGCGCGCGACCTCCACCTCCAGCAGGTCGGAAAGCGCATTCACCACGGAAACGCCCACGCCATGCAGGCCGCCGGAGGTTTCATAGACTTCCGAGTCGAACTTGCCGCCGGCATGCAGCGTGGTCATGATCACTTCCAGCGCGGATTGGTTCGGCGTCTCCGGATGCGGATCGACCGGGATGCCGCGTCCATTGTCGGTGACGCTGAGAAAACCGTCCGCACCCAGTTCGACCTCGATGAAGCTGGCGTGGCCGGCCACGGCCTCGTCCATGGCGTTGTCGATCACCTCGGCAAACAGGTGGTGCATCGCTTTCGCGTCGGTGCCACCGATATACATGCCCGGACGCCGCCGAACCGGCTCCAACCCTTTGAGCACGGTGATGTGCCGGGCATCATAACCTTCGCTCGCATCCTTGGCCGGCTGTGGCGCTGGCGCGCGCTTGGCCGCAGCCTGCGCCAGCGGGTCCGCCGGGCGCGAAGCGGGAAGCGAGGGTTGCTTGCCGAGATTGGCGAAAAGGTCGTTGTTGTCGTCCATCGGGAGGGGATCACGTTGCGCGAATCAGAAGGTCATACTGCCATGCTTTGCGGTTCAAGGCATGTGGTTCGTGTTCTGTTCATGTGGCGGGCATTGGTCAAGCCCATCCTGGCCTATTTGCGAGAAATGCGTGGGACGCATACGGGCCGTTACGGGTGAAAAGGAAGGCAGGTGTGGAGTTTAATATAGCAATACTGATAGATGACATATCAATATACAAATGTTATATAGCCAATGTGATGTTTGAGATCGACCTATGATCACCAGCGGACAAATGAAGGCGGCGCGTGCGCTTCTGGGTATCGACCAGAAGCAGCTTGCCGATCTGGCGGGGCTCTCGGTGCCGACCATCCAGCGGATGGAGGCAAGCGACGGCACCGTGCGCGGTGTGGTCGAAAGCCTGACGCGGGTCGTCGAGGCGCTGGAGCGGGCCGGGATCGATTTGATCGGCGAAGGTGCGGCCAGCGCGAATGGCGGACGCGGCGTTCGTTTGAAGGAGACCCAAACGTCATCCCGTTGATCCACGATCTTCGCGACGGCGACCGCCGACCTCAGCCGACGATCCCGCCGCCTCACAGAGAGGTAGCAGATTTGAAATGACCACGCAGACCCTGTCTTCGCCGCCGGCGCGGCCGAGTTTTGCGGAACTCTACACGCCGAAGCTTGTGACCGTGCTTCGCGAAGGCTACAGCCTCACGAATTTCCGGGCCGATTTCATGGCCGGCCTCACCGTCGCGATCGTTGCGCTGCCCTTGTCCATGGCGATCGCCATCGGCTCGCACGCGACGCCCGCGCAAGGCCTCTATACGTCCATCGTCGGCGGTTTCCTGGTCGCGCTCCTTGGCGGCAGCCGGTTCCAGATCGGCGGACCCGCCGGGGCTTTCATCGTTCTGGTGGCGACGACGGTGCAACAGCACGGCATGGACGGGCTCATTCTGGCAACGATCCTGTCCGGCCTGATGCTGATGGCGATCGGCTATCTGCGGCTGGGCACCTATATCAAGTTCATTCCCTATCCGGTGACGATAGGATTTACCGCAGGTATCGCCGTGACCATCTTTTCCGGCGAAATCAGGCATCTGCTCGGTCTTTCCTTCAACGGCACGGAACCGGGGCCGCTCGTGGAGAAAATCCCGTTCCTGTGGTCGAACCTCTCCACCTTCTCACCCGCCGCGGTCGGGCTTTCGCTGGCCAGCATCGCGGTGCTGGTGGCGTTGCGCATATGGCGCCCGCGCTGGCCGTCCATGCTCATCGTCGTTGTGCTGGCGGCGGCCGCGACCGCCTTTCTCAAACTGCCGGTCGATACCATCGGCACGCAGTTCGGAGGCATCCCGCGCACGCTGCCCATGCCGGCGCTGCCCGCCTGGGACCTGGCGAAAGTGCAGGCGGTGCTGCCCAATGCGATTTCGTTCGCGCTGCTGGGCGCAATCGAATCCCTGCTTTCCGCGGTTGTCGCCGACAGCATGACGGGGCGGCGTCACCGTTCCAATTGCGAGCTGGTCGGGCAGGGGGTCGCCAATATCGGCGCGGGGCTGTTCGGCGGTATCTGCGTCACCGGCACAATAGCGAGAACCGCAACGAATGTGCGTGCCGGCGCGCACGGCCCGGTGTCGGGCATGATGCATTCGCTGTTCCTGCTCCTGTTCATCCTGGTTGCGGCGCCGCTCGCCAGCTACATTCCACTCGCTGTTCTTGCCGCTGTGCTGGCGGTCGTGTGCTGGAACATGATCGAGCGCAACGCCTTCGCCACACTGCTGCGAGCATCACGCGGCGATGCGGCCGTGCTTCTGGCGACCTTCGGCATCACCCTGTTCCGGGGCCTGACAGAGGCCATCGTGATAGGCTTCGCGCTGGGGTCGGTGCTGTTCATCCATCGCATGTCGCAGACGACGGCCATCGAAAGCCATGTGCCGCTGGTGGCGGAGGATATGCCGGACGATGGTTCGCGCGGGGCCTATGACGAGACTTCCCAGCAGGATCCGACCGTCGTCATCTACCGGATTTCCGGCGCCTTCTTTTTCGGCGCGGCTTCATCGATTGGCGCCGTGCTCGAACGCATCGGCGACCAGCATCGTAACCTGATCATCGATTTCACGGCGGTGCCGTTCGTGGATTCCACAGGTTCCAGAACGATCGAGAGCCTGGCGCACAAGGCCGCGCAGCGCGGTGTCGGGGTTTACCTCACCGGGCTGTCGGCAGGCGTGAAAAAGGAGCTTGCCGCGCAGGGCGTGCGCCCGCCGCTGATCCGGATCGCCGGCACGATCGAGCAGGCGTTGCGGCAAACGCAAAAAGAAAGGCCGACGCCCGCGGCGCCGGCCACCATATCGTGAAGCGGGCGGCCCAAAGGCCGCCCGTCTCTTATTCGGCTGCGTTGATATAGTCCGTCACCGGCGGGCAGGAGCAGACCAGGTTGCGGTCGCCACCGACATTGTCGATGCGCGAAACCGGCGGCCAATACTTGGCAGCGGTGTCGGCGTTGCCGGCCGGATAGGCTGCCTCGAGCCGCGAGTAGGGATGGTTCCAGTCGCCGGCCAGCGCCTCGGCCGCCGTATGCGGCGCGTTGACCAGCGGGTTGTCTTCACGCGGCCACTCGCCCCTGGCGACCTTTTCAGCCTCGCCGGCAATCGCGATCATCGCCTCGCAGAAGCGATCGACCTCATGCCTGGGCTCGGACTCGGTCGGCTCCACCATCAGCGTGCCCGCCACCGGCCAGGACATGGTCGGGGCATGGAAGCCGTAGTCGATGAGGCGCTTGGCCACGTCCTCGACGCCGATGCCGGCGCTGTCCTTCAGCACGCGGGTGTCGAGGATGCACTCATGCGCCACCCGGCCATTGCGGCCCTTGAACAGTACGGGGAAATGCTGCTCCAGCCTCGCCGCGATATAGTTGGCGCTGAGGATGGCCGTTTCGGTCGCATGCTTGAGGCCGCCTGCGCCCATCATGCGGATATACATCCAGGTGATGGGCAGGATCGACGCGCTGCCGAACGGCGCCGCCGACACGGCGTGGACCGAACCTTCCTCGACATGGCCCGGCAGGTAAGGCTTCAGATGCGCCTTGACGCCGATGGGGCCGACGCCCGGACCACCGCCGCCATGCGGGATGCAGAAGGTCTTGTGCAGGTTCATATGGCATACGTCGCCGCCAATGTCGCCGAGACGGGCGAGGCCGACCAGCGCATTGAGGTTGGCGCCGTCGAGATAGACCTGTCCGCCATTCTCATGGACGGCCGCACAGATGTCGCGGATGCCTTCCTCGAACACGCCATGCGTCGAAGGGTAGGTGATCATCAGCGCGGCGAGGTCGTTGGCGTGCTCCGCCGCCTTGGCCTTGAGATCGTCGATGTCGACATTGCCGTCGTCGTTGCAGTGCACCACGACCACGTTCATGCCGGCCATGGCGGCGCTGGCGGGATTGGTGCCATGCGCCGAGGACGGGATGAGGCAGATGTTGCGGTGGTGGTCGCCGCGTGACTGGTGATAGCGACGGATTGCCAACAGGCCGGCATATTCGCCCTGGCTGCCGGCATTGGGCTGCAGCGACACGGCGTCGAAGCCGGTGATCTCGGACAGCCATTTGTCCAGATCGTCGATCATCTCGCGATAGCCGGCCGAATGGGCGGTCGGCGCGAAGGGGTGCAGGTTGGCGACCGACGGCCAGCTCACCGGCATCATCTCGGCCGCGGCATTGAGCTTCATGGTGCAGGAGCCGAGCGGGATCATGGCGCGATCGAGCGCCAGATCCTTGTCCGCGAGGCGACGCAGGAAGCGCATCATCTCGGTTTCCGAGCGGTTCTCATGGAAGACCGGCTGCGTGAGGAAGCCCTTGTCGCGCGGGCTGGCGGGCAGGGCGACCTTGTCGGCCGCTGCCGGGGAGGCCCCGAACAGCGCGGCGATTGCGGTGAGATCGGCTTCGGTCGAGGTTTCATCGAAGGTGACGCCAATGCGGTTCTCGTCGATGACGCGCAGCAGTCGGCCCTGCTTCTCGGCGGCCGCGGCGATTTCCTTCGCCTTGCCATTGGCGATGACTGTCACCGTGTCGAAGCGGCGCTCGCCTGCAAATTCGACGCCGGCGGCCTTGAGCCCCTGCGCCAACCGTGCGGCCAGCGCCTGCACCTGCCCGGCGATCGACTGCAAGCCCTGCGGGCCATGCCAGATGGCATAAGCCGCAGCCATGTTGGCCAGCAAAGCCTGCGCGGTACAGATATTGGAGGTCGCCTTGTCGCGGCGGATATGCTGTTCGCGGGTTTGAAGTGCAAGGCGGTAGCCGGGGCGGCCATTGGCATCCACAGACTGGCCCACGAGGCGGCCGGGCATGAGGCGGGTAAGCTTGTCCGACACCGCGCAATAGGCGGCGTGCGGGCCGCCAAAGCCCATGGGCACGCCGAAACGCTGCATCGAGCCCACGGCAATGTCTGCGCCGAGCCTGGCCGGAGCCTCGGAGACGGTGAGCGACAGCGGATCGGCGACGAAGACAACGATCGCGCCGGCCGCCTTGGCCTTCGCGATGGCTGCGGCGTGGTCGCCATAGACGCCGAACGTGTCGGGCCAGGAAACGACGAGGGCGGCGGTGTTCTCACCGATCTCGGACGCGCCGATGGTGATGCCGAGCGGCTCGGCGCGGGTCTTCACCACGTCGAGCGTCTGCGGGTGCAGTTCGCCTGCCAGCACGACCTCGGTGCGCTTGTCGCGGTGATGGCGGACGGCAATGCCGACGGCCTCGGCGACCGCGGTCGCCTCATCCAGCAGGGATGCGGAAGCGACCGGCAGGCCGGTCAGTTCCGCCACCAGCGTCTGGAAATGGAACAGCAGTTCCAGGCGACCCTGGCTGATTTCCGACTGGTAGGGCGTGTAAGCCGTATACCAGGCGGGATTTTCGAACAGGTTGCGCTGAATGACCGGGGGCACCCGGCACCCGTGATAACCGGCGCCGATGAAGCTCTTCAGCACCGTGTTCTTCGCCATCTTGGCCGCCAGCTCGGCCAGTGCGTCCGTCTCGCTGGCAGGAGCCGGCAGGTTCAGGTCGCGGTCGAGCCGGATCGACTTCGGCACGGCTTGCGAGATCAGCGTTTCCAGTGAAGGAACGCCGAGCACAGCCAGCATGGCACGTGCATCAGCCGTATTCGGGCCAATATGGCGTGTCTCGAAGGGGTAGGGCGCGGTGGTCATTCTGTCACCTTGTAATTCTCTGTTTCAGCGCATGATCTTGTCCGAAAAGCCTGCGGCTTCCGGGATCATGCTCAGCCAATCAGGGCCTTGTAGCCCGCCTCATCAAGCAGGCCGGCGAGCTGGCTTTCGTCCGAAAGCTTCATCTTCCAGAGCCAGCCGTCGCCGGTGGCCGCCGAATTGACCAGTGCCGGGTCGGCCGACAGCGCCTCATTTGCTTCGATGATTTCGCCGTCCACCGGGGCGTAGACATCGGAGGCCGCCTTCACGGATTCAACGACAACGGCCACGTCACCCTTGGCAACCTTGCGGCCACTCTCCGGCAGTTCCACGAAAACGAGGTCGCCGAGCTGCTCTTGCGCGTAGTCGGTGATGCCGACGGTTGCTACGCCGTTCTCGACGCGGACCCATTCGTGGTCATCAGTAAAATAAGTGGTTGCCATAAGAAATTCATCCTTTGCGATAGCGATGCGGCATGAAGGGTAGTGGATGTATATCGACGGGCACCTTGGTGCCGCGCACGTCTGCGAAAAGTTTCGTTTCCGGTGCCAGCGTGGCCGAGACATAGCCCATGGCCACCGGCGAGCCGACCGAAGGCCCGAAACCGCCGGACGTGACGCGCCCAACTTGATTGCCGGCCGCGTCGAAGAGATGCGTGCCTGCGCGCACCGGCTGCCGGCCCTGCGGCTTCAGGCCGACGCGCTTTTCGCGCGCGCCCTTGTCGATAGCCGCGCGCAGCGCCTCGGCGCCGACGAAGCGGCCATTGGCGCGCAGATCCTTGGAGATGGCCCACATCAGCCCGGCATCCACCGGGTTGGTCTCGGGCGAGATGTCCTGTCCGTGCAGGCACAAGCCCGCTTCGAGGCGCAGGCTGTCGCGGGCCGCGAGCCCGACCCATTTGACGCGTTCGTCGGAAAGCAGCGTTTCCAGCAACTTGCGGGCATCCGCTTCCGGCAGGCCGATCTCGAAACCGTCTTCCCCGGTGTAGCCGGAGCGGCTCATGAACCAGTCCTTGCGCGGCTCGAAACCATGCATGAACACCAGTTCGCCGGTCTCGATGCCGGCGCGCGAAAGGGCGGCCCAGGCGTCTGGCCCCTGTATGGCGAGGAAGACGCGATCAAGCGGATCAATCTTGCAGTCGAGGCCTTCGGCGAGGCGGCGCAAATGCGTTTCGTCAAGCGCGGCATTGCCGGCATTGGCGACGACCATGAAGCGCTCGCCACCAAGCCGGGTGACGATCAGGTCATCGATGATGCCGGCGTGCTCGTTGAGCAGGAAGGTGTATTTCGACTGCCGTTCGGCAAGCGTGGCAGGGTCGAGCGGGCAGGCCCTGGACAGGAGCGTTGCCGCGTCCGGACCGGAAAGCTCGATGAGTTTCATGTGCGAGATGTCGAACAGGCCGACATGTTCGCGCGTGTGCTGATGCTCGGCCATAACGCCGGCGGGATAGGTGAGCGGCATAGACCAGCCGGCGAAGGCGCCAAAACGCGCTCCGGCTGCCTTATGCAGATCCTCGAGGGGAAGGTTCCTGGTGGCGGCGCCCGTCATGACATCTCCAGAGTCGCACGTTTCCAGCCGCTGCGGCGGCCATTCCGTGCCCCTCTGTCTGAAGCCTGAGAGACTTGCGCAACCGGAACTCTGTCGGCGGCGCTTACACCTTCGGCGCGGGATTACTCCCGACTTTCCAGAGCGTCTTTCCCGTTACGGTTCTTTTGCCTGAGAGATTTCGGGCGATTTCCCCTTCGGCGGCAGCATTGCGCTGCTCTCTCCCGCAAACAGGTAGAGCCTGTTTCCAAGCCCTCGACGACTCATTGCTAGCTCATGGCCGACAATTTGTCACTCCCCAAGCGACAGGAATGCGCTCTGGATGCACCCCTTGGGGTGACTGGATGGAAATGAGTCGTCGAGGGCCTGTAGTCAGTGCGCCGAAAGACGCCCCATATTGCTCTGCAGCCGACGCAACAGATGGTCGGTTTCGGCATGAAGGTTACGCAGCTTGTCGAGCTGCGAGCCGAGAACTTCCAGCGCCTCGCCGTCGTCCTCGACTTCCACGGGGGCCTGGCCCACGCCGTGAAGTACCCAGGACAGGCTGACGCCGAGAAGGCCCGACAGCATATTGAGCCGATGTGCGCCGGGCTGCGATCTGTCTCGCTCCCAGGCGTTTATGGTTGAGGTTTTGACGCCGAGCCGCCAAGCGAGTTGCTTGACGCTCATTCCGCTTGCTTCGCGGGCCCTGGAGAGGCGGCCGCCGATGGTATCAAGATCAGGGATTTCTTCGTAAATGTTCGCGGTGTCGGACACCCGATCAACCTCCTATGGTCGATTGAAACAGACCGGCTTCCGCATGAAGCTCGGCCGCTTTCAGCATAGGCCAGAGGGACTCGATGACAAGTTTTTAGCGGTAAAATCGTGTAAATGCCTGTATTTAGGGGGAAATCCTGAACTTCCGACCGGCTGTGCGGAATACGAATCGGCGTCAGATGCCGCCATACCAGTCATAGCCGCGGTCTTCCCAATAACCGCCGCGGCCCCATCCGAGCCCGGTGTAGCTGTCCACCAGTTCGATCGCGCGCAGATATTTCGGCATCTTGTAGCCAAGCTGGCGCTCGACCCGGACGCGCAGCGGCGCGCCATTCTCGACAGGCAACGGACCGTCATTGAGGCCGTAAGCGAGGATGGTTTGCGGGTGGCGCGCGTCTATGAGGTCAATGGAACCGTAATATTTGACGGGACCATCCTCATCCTGATCGATCGTATCGAGGCAGTGGAAGACCACATAGCGCGCCTGAGGCTTCACCCGCGCCTGGTCCAGAACCAGCGACAGGGGAACCCCCGTCCATTTGGCGATGCAACTCCAGCCCTCCACGCAGTCATGGCGCGTGATCTGCGTGCGCGACGGCATGGCCATCAACTGTTCGCGCGATAGCGACAACGGTTTTTCGACAAGACCGCTGACTTGCAGGCGCCAGTCGGCGAAATTGTTCGCAAGAAGACTTTTATAGGTGTCGTCGTCGGGAGCGGTGATGCCATTAGGGCGCTGCGGCTGGCGAATATCGGCCTGGGTGTATTCTTTCGCCAGCGCGTCGCGCCCTGCCAGAAGGCGTTGCACGTGATAGGTGAGATCGTTGGCCTTCTCCAGTACGTTTCGCACGCCGTTATCGGTGTCGGAAAGTGAATCGAACGCATCGCATCCCGACAGGATCATGCCTGACGTGCCCAGCGCTGCCGTGGTCAGGAACCGGCGACGGGTGATGCGGAAAGCTGGCATCTCACGGTTCCTTGCTCTTATCGGTCGGGTCGGTTCGGTACCAGCCGGTAATCATCGAACGCAATTCGTTGATGGGGCCGGCGGCAAGCACCATCAGAATATGCACGATGAAGAAGAGAACCAGCAGCAGCATGACCGTGAAATGAATCGTTCGTGCCGTTTGCCTGCCGCCGAGCATGTCGGTCAGGAAGGGAACTGCCGCATCCATGCTCGGCGACATCGCAAGCCCCGTCAGGATCATCAACGGCAACAAGATGAACAGGACGGAGCCATAGGAAAACTTCTGCAACGTGTTGTAGTGGTCGGTGTGGTGAAAGCGCAGCCGCGCGTGGTCGGCGATATCGCTCGGCAAGTGTCGGAAATCCTCGCCGCGAGGAAACAGATCGCGGCGAACATGGCCGTTGACCAGACTGCCGATCAGCCACAGCAACAGCGTTGCCGACAGAACCCAGGCGAAGAAGAAATGGATGACCCGCCCGGTGGCGAGGTCGCGATAGGAAGGGATCGTCACCCAAGCTGGGAAGGCGCGCGCCTCGGGATTGTAAGCCGGTCCCGACAGGCCGAGCACACCCGTGGTGTCGAAACGATGCCCGAAAAGATCGGTATAGCCCTTCGGGCCGGTCGGCGTGTTCTCCGCGCTGAATTTCAGGACGGAATTGTCGAATCCGAAGCCGGATTGATCGCCGATGTAAAGGGCAGGGTGCGCGTTGAAGATTTGCAAGCCGCTGAGCAGCAGCAAGAACAGCGCAATCGCCCATAGCCAGTGGGTGAGGCGGGTCCAGGCAGACTGGCGGTAAACCAACTCACCGGTTCTGCCCGGCGTCTCTTCCGCGCCGGGCTGTGCCTGTGTGAATGCCGCGCTCCTCATCCGTCCGGACCTCCCAAGACGCGAAAATCGCATGCCGCTCTGTCAGGATACTACAGCAGCAGCAGGGAAAGCACATTCACGGATGAGGATATGAAGATGACAATCTCGCGACGATATCGTTACCGCGCCAGCCGTTCCGCGTGCCAGCGCAGATGGTCATCCATGAAGGTCGAGATGAAGAAATAGGAGTGGTCGTAACCCTCGCGCATGTTCAGTTCGAGCGGGATGTCGGCGGACCTGCACACCTCTTCCAGCAGCCAGGGCCGCAAACCGTCTTCAAGGAAACCGTCTGCCGAACCCTGATCAACCAGGAATTCGGAAAAGCGCCTTCCATCCTCGATCAGCGCCACGGCGTCGTAGGCGCGCCAGGTGGCTTCGTCCGAACCGAGATATTTTTCGAAAGCGGGCTTCGACCAGCCCGCGACCATCGGGCGCGTGATCGGCGCGAAGGCGGAACAGCTCCTGAAGCGCTCAGGGTTCTTCAGCGCGATGGTGAGCGCGCCGTGGCCGCCCATGGAGTGGCCGAAGATCGCCTGACGCGTCATGTCGGCGGGGAATTCCTTCGCGATCAGCGCCGGCAGTTCCTCGGTGATGTAGGAATACATGCGGTAATTGGCCGAGAAAGGCGCTTGCGTGGCGTCGAGATAGAAGCCGGCGCCGCAGCCGAACTGCCAGTTGTCCTTTTCGTCCGGAATGCTCTCGCCGCGCGGGCTGGTGTCCGGGCACACCACGATCAGGCCGAGCTCGGCCGCCAGCCGGCGGTATTCGCCCTTGTCCATGACGTTCTGGTGCGTACAGGTGAGGCCGGAGAGATACCAGACCACCGGGCAGGGACCGTTTTGGGCCTGCGGCGGCACGAATACGGCAAAAGTCATATCACAGGCGCAGGCCTCGGAAGCATGGGAATAGACGCCCTGGACGCCGCCATGAGATTTTGCGGTGGAAATGGTTTTCATGAAAAGCTGCCTTTCTGCATCAGTTCGCCAGCGACACGACCACATTGACCGCGGCCGCGACGATGACCGTGTTGTAGAAGAACGAGATGATTGAATGCACCATGGCGGCCTGGCGCATGGGAGTTCTGGTGATGCCGGTATCGGCGGTTTGTGCGGTCATGCCGATCACGACCGAGAAATACAGGAAATCCCATCCGCACGGGTGCTTCGTACCCGGAAAATCCAGCCCGCCGACCGGTTGCCTGTTGTGCTTGTCGACGTTCTCGGTGCCGGATTCATCCCCCTTCCAGAACAGATTGGCGTAGTGCAGGGCTGCCATGGAGTGGATCGTGAACCAGCCGAGAGGCAAGGAAAACATGGAAAACGCAAGCCAGTAGGGATGGCCTATCTGCCTGGCGTTTATCAGCATGAACAGGGAGCCGACCGCGACGCATATGATCACGGCGGTGACGAGGAAGATGATCCAGATGGGCTCGTCTGCCTGCTGGGCGCGGCGGCTCAGGAAACTCGCCGTGAGCCGTGGCATCTCGTGTAGCAACAGCAGGATGTAGACCGCGAAGAACGTGTTCGCGCCTATCGCGTAGGCCAGGGGATGGCGCAGGCTGAGCGCAATCCCCAGTGCGACAATGCCGGCGATGACGCTTATGGTGAAAATGAAGTGCCTGTGCCACGGCGTCATGCCGCTCCTCCACCGCCTGATCTGGCAGACTGGAGCGCGCGTCGGGCCATCTGGTCAAGTGCGCCAAGGAAGCGGGAGCGATCCTGCTGGGTGAAGGCGGCATTGTAGCCCTTGCTCTCACCGGTCTCGCGCAGATGCTGCTTCAGGTCGCGCATGGCCACGGCCATGCCGATCGTGTCGGGCGTGAACGGTTTGCCTGTCACGCCCAATACATGCGCGCCAAGCGTAACGGCGCGTGCGGCCAACGGAATGTCGGCTGTAACCACAATGTCATTGGGGCGCGCATGCTCGACGATCCAGTCGTCGGCCGCATCCGCGCCCTTGGAGACAACGACGTGGCGCACCATAGGGTCACGCGAGGGGCGCAGGCCCCCGTTTGACACGAAAGTGACCACCAGCCCCAGCCGGTCCGCGACCTTCTCGGCCTCAGCCTTCACCGGGCAGGCGTCGGCATCGACATAGATGATCGGGTCCGGCATGGCGCTGCTTGGGCTCAGTACACCACGACCGAGCGGATCGACTTGCCCTGGTTCATCAGGTCGAAGCCCTTGTTGATGTCCTCCAGCGGCATGGTGTGGGTGATCATCGGGTCGATCTGGATCTTGCCCTCCATGTACCAGTCGACGATCTGCGGCACGTCGGTGCGGCCGCGCGCGCCGCCAAAGGCTGTGCCCTTCCAGGTGCGGCCGGTGACGAGCTGGAACGGACGCGTCGAGATCTCCTGGCCGGCGCCGGCGACGCCGATGACGATCGATTCACCCCAACCGCGATGCGCCGATTCCAGCGCCTGGCGCATCACCTTGACATTGCCGGTGCAGTCGAAGGTGTAGTCGGCACCGCCGATCTGGTCGGCGCCGCGCTTGGTCATGTTGACCAGGTAGGGCACGATGTCGCCGTCGACTTCCTTCGGATTGACGAAATGCGTCATGCCGAAACGCTCGCCCCATTCCTTCTTTTCATTGTTGAGATCGACGCCGATGATCATGTCGGCGCCGGCAAGGCGCAGGCCCTGGATGACGTTGAGGCCGATGCCGCCGAGACCGAAGACGATCGCGGTGGCGCCGATCTCGACCTTGGCCGTGTTGATGACGGCGCCGATGCCGGTGGTGACGCCGCAGCCGATGTAGCAGATCTTGTCGAAGGGGGCGTCCGGGTTGACCTTGGCCAGCGCGATCTCGGGCAGAACGGTGAAGTTCGAGAAGGTCGAGCAGCCCATATAATGGAAGATCTTGTCCTTGCCGATCGAGAAGCGCGACGTGCCGTCGGGCATCAGGCCCTGGCCCTGGGTTGAGCGGATGGCGGTGCACAGATTGGTCTTGCGCGACAGGCACGACGGGCAGGAGCGGCACTCGGGCGTGTAGAGCGGGATGACGTGGTCGCCCTTCTTGAGCGAGGTGACGCCCTTGCCGACATCGACGACGACGCCGGCGCCCTCATGGCCGAGGATGGCGGGGAAAATGCCTTCGGGATCCGCGCCCGACAGGGTGAACTCGTCGGTGTGGCAGATGCCGGTCGCCTTGATTTCGACCAGAACCTCGCCCTCGCGCGGTCCCTCCAGGTCGACTTCCATGATCTCAAGCGGCTTTCCGGCGGCAACCGCAACCGCGGCACGGGTCTTCATAAGGCAATCCCTCCTGCGTAAATCCAAGTCACAATTCAGTTTCCGGGCCGTCGACCCGCTTGCCTGCTTAGGCGAAATGCGCGCCCATTGCCATAGCCGGGCCGCCATCTACCTATAGCTTCTGGCATGATCGCAAATCTTGTACTTGCGACGGTTTTTGATGTGGCCACCTTTCTGGTGCATGCCGCGGGGCTGATCCTGCTCACGCATATGGTTGCATTCCTGCTGGCTCACCCGGTGGTGAACGGAACGCAGGGAGAAAAGATCATCGCCATGGCATTGGTGGCGCTGGGCCTCTACGTGCTGGTCTGCATCGAACTGACGATCTGGGCGGTCGGCATGCTCGCCATCGGAGCGTTCTCGGATTTCGCCACGGCCTTCTATTTCTCGGCGTCCACATTCGCGACGATCGGTTTCAACGACGCGGCCCCGGCAAAGGGCTGGCGACTGCTGGCGTCGATGGAGGGCATTACCGGATTGCTCATCATGGGCTGGACGGCCGCTTATCTGGTCACGTCAGGCATACGTTTCGGCCCCTTCGAGCGCGACAAGCATTTCTGACCGGAGGTTTCCCAAACGGGTGGACGATCCGGCACTTGAGGCGTGACCGGATAGTCCATAAAACAGGATGGCTACCGGAGGGAATGTGCCCGCATGTTCAAGAAGATACTGATCGCCAATCGCGGCGAGATCGCTTGTCGCGTCATCAAGTCGGCCCGACGCATGGGCATCGCCACCGTGGCCGTCTATTCCGATGCGGATCGCGACGCCGTGCATGTGGAGATGGCGGACGAGGCGGTGCATATCGGTCCGGCGCCAGCCGCTCAGAGCTATCTGGTGGCGGAGAAGATCATCGAGGCCTGCAAGGCCACGGGTGCGCAGGCTGTCCATCCCGGCTATGGCTTTCTTTCGGAGCGCGCTTCCTTCTGCGAGACGCTCGAGCAGGAAGGCATCGTCTTTGTCGGGCCGAAGCCCAAGGCCATCCGCGCCATGGGCGACAAGATCGAATCGAAGAAATTCGCCAATGACGCCAGGGTCAGCACCGTACCCGGCTATCTGGGCGTGATCGAGGATGCGGACCAGGCCGAGCGGATCGCCGGCGAGATCGGCTACCCTGTCATGATCAAGGCTTCGGCCGGCGGTGGCGGCAAGGGCATGCGCATTGCCTGGGGCCAGGCCGAGGTGCGCGACGGCTTCGAGCGCGCGCGCTCGGAGGCGAAAAGCTCCTTCGGCGACGACCGCGTTTTCATTGAGAAGTTCATCGTCGATCCTCGCCATATCGAAATCCAGGTGCTGGCCGATGCGCATGGCAACGCCATTTATCTTGGCGAGCGCGAATGCTCGATCCAGCGCCGCAACCAGAAGGTGGTCGAGGAGGCCCCGTCGCCCTTCCTCGATGAAAAAACCCGCTGCGCCATGGGCGAACAGGCCGTGGCGCTGGCGAAGGCGGTCGACTATCAGAGCGCCGGAACGGTGGAGTTCATCGTCGACCGCGACCGTAATTTTTACTTCCTTGAAATGAACACCCGCCTGCAGGTGGAGCATCCGGTGACGGAACTGATCACCGGCGTCGATCTTGTCGAGCAGATGATCCGCATCGCTGCGGGCGAGAATCTGGCGATCCGGCAGGGCGACGTGAAGCTGAACGGTTGGGCCGTGGAGAGCCGGCTTTATGCCGAGGATCCGTATCGCAACTTCCTGCCTTCCATCGGCCGGCTTACGCGTTATCGGCCACCGGCAGAGGGGCGGTTTGGCGATATCGTGATCCGCAACGACACCGGCGTTACGGAAGGTTCCGAAATCCCGATGTTCTACGATCCGATGGTCGCCAAGCTCTGTACCTGGGCGCCGACGCGGCTCGAAGCCATCGACGCCATGTCGGAGGCGCTGGACGAGTTCGTGGTTGACGGTATCGAGCACAACATCCCGTTCCTGTCCGCACTGATGCAGCATCCACGCTGGCGCGAGGGACGGCTGTCGACCGGGTTCATCGCCGAAGAATATCCGGACGGCTTTGCGCCGATGATGCCCGACGACGAGGAAAAAGCGGTGCTGGCCTGCGTCGGGACCGTGATCGAGCTTCTGCGCCGCGACCGTCTCGACCGGCTGACCGGCCGGCTGGCGCCGCATTCGGGTGTGCTGAAACCGGACTGGGTGGTGCGTCTGGATGATGAATATATTCCTGTTTCCATCGGCGAGGGCATGGTTTCGATCCCGATGGAGATCGACCTTTCCGTTGCGGGCGGCAAGCCACAGACCGTGATTTCCGATTGGCGCCCCGGCGAGCCCGTGTGGCGTGGCACCGTCGGGGAGCACAGCGTTGCCGCCCAGATCCGACCGATTGGCAACGGCGCGCGTATCGCGTGGCGCGGTCTGTCGGTCATGACGCGCACGATGCTGCCGCGCACGGCCGAACTCGACCGGCTGATGCCGATCAAGGCCGCGCCCGACACTTCCAAGCTGCTGTTGTGCCCGATGCCGGGGCTGGTCGTTTCGATTCCCGTTGCCGAAGGACAGGAGGTCAAGGCGGGGGAGACGCTGGCAATCGTCGAAGCGATGAAGATGGAAAACGTGCTGCGCGCCGACCGTGATCTGACCGTGGAAAAGATCAACGCCAAGCCGGGTGAAAGTCTGGCCGTGGATGCGGTGATCATGGAGTTTGCGTAAAGGCCCGGCGTTATTCCGGGAGGCCGCGACCACCTTTCTGTGATTGCAGCCGGATCGCACTGGACCCGGCCGTATTCATCCGTGACAATGGCCGCACTCCGACTCTTGAAGCGAAATGACCATGACCAGCGGCAGGTTGCCACGCGATCCGATCCTGCGGAGCGCGCTTACATCGCAGACGAACGGCACGACGAAGGAAACGCAGGCGCGCGCGTTCATCCATCTGCGCGTGCATTCGGCCTATTCGCTGCTGGAAGGCGCGTTGCCGCTTGGCAAGGTCGTGGGCCACGCGGTGAAGGACGAAGCGCCGGCCATTGCCGTCACCGACACCAACAATCTGTTCGGCGCGCTGGAGTTCGCGCAAAAGGCCAGCAAGGACGGGGTCCAGCCGCTGGTCGGCTGCCTGCTTTCGGTCGATTTCGGTGACGGTGGCGAAGCGGGCTCCGCACGCAAGCAGAACCTCGAACTCCATTCGGTCGTGCTGATCGCAGCAACCGAGGCGGGTTACGCCAATCTCGTCCGCATCGTCAGTCGAACCTATCTGGAAACGCCGCCGGGCGAATCCGTGCATGCGCAGGTCGGCTGGTTCGAAAACCTTTCGGAAGGCATCATCTGTCTCAGCGGTGGGCCGCGCGGACCGGTCGGCGCGGCGATCAGGAACGGACATGCAGATCTCGCCGAAAGCAGGCTTCTGGCATTGCGGTCTCTGTTCGGCGACCGGCTCTATGTCGAGATCGAGCGTCTGTCCGGCTATGACAAGGCCATCGAGGCCGCGACCGTCAATCTGGCTTATCAGCACGGGCTGCCGCTGGTCGCCACCAATGAGGCATTTTTTTCCAAGCGCGAGGACTATGAGGCGCATGACGCGTTGATCGCCATCGCCGAAGGTTCGGTGGTCGCCGAAGACAATCGCCGCCGGCTGACGCCGGACAATTACCTCAAGTCACAGAAGGAGATGTCGGAGCTTTTTGCCGATCTGCCTGAAGCGATCGACAACACGATCGAGATCGCCCAGCGCTGCTCCTACTATCCGCTCAACCGCAAGCCTATCCTGCCGCGCTTTGCAGGTGCGGATGTGACGGATGCCGATGCAGCCGAACAGGCGGAAGCCGAGGAACTCGCGCGACAGGCCCGCGAGGGTCTTGCCCAGCGCATCGCCACGCGCGGCATTCATCCGGGTTTTACCGAGGAACAATATCGCGAGCGCCTGGAATTCGAGATCGGCATCATCCAGCGCATGAAGTTCCCCGGCTACTTCCTCATCGTGTCGGACTTCATCAAATGGGCCAAGGCACACGGCATACCCGTGGGGCCGGGGCGCGGTTCGGGCGCCGGCTCGCTGGTGGCCTATGCGCTCACCATCACCGACGTCGACCCACTGCGCTTCTCGCTGCTGTTCGAGCGCTTCCTCAACCCGGACCGCGTGTCGATGCCCGACTTCGACATCGACTTCTGCCAGGACCGGCGCGAAGAGGTGATCCGCTACGTTCAGGGCAAATATGGCCGCGATCAGGTCGGCCAGATCATCACCTTCGGTACGTTGCAGGCGCGTGCAGTCCTCCGCGACGTAGGTCGCGTACTCCAAATGCCCTACGGCCAGGTCGATCGGCTGTGCAAGATGGTGCCCGCCAATCCGGCCAATCCGGTCAAGCTGGCCGAGGCCATCGCCAACGAACCGCGCTTCGCCGAAGAAGCCGAGAAGGAGCCCATTGTCCAGACGCTCCTGGACATGGCGCAGAAGCTGGAGGGGCTTTACCGCCACGCCTCCACCCACGCCGCCGGCATCGTCATCGGCGACCGTCCGTTGTCCGAACTGGTGCCGATGTACCGCGATCCGCGTTCGGACATGCCGGTCACGCAGTTCAACATGAAGAAGGTCGAGGACGCCGGGCTGGTGAAGTTCGACTTCCTCGGCCTGAAAACGCTTTCCGTACTGGAAAACGCCGTCAAGCTCATCAGCCGCCGGGGCGTGGATATCGACCTCGCGCAGATTCCGCTGGACGATCCCGAAACCTACGCCATGCTGTCGCGCGGCGAGACCGTCGGTATCTTCCAGGTTGAAAGTGCCGGCATGCGCAAGGCGCTGATCGGCATGAAGCCCGACCGCATCGAAGACATCATCGCGCTCGTGGCGCTCTATCGCCCCGGCCCGATGGAGAACATTCCCACCTACAATGCGCGCAAGCATGGTGAGGAGGAGATTGCCTCCATCCATCCCAAGATCGACCATCTGGTGAAGGAGACGCAGGGCGTCATCGTCTACCAGGAGCAGGTCATGCAGATCGCGCAGGAACTGGCAGGCTACTCACTGGGCGAAGCGGACCTGCTGCGTCGCGCCATGGGCAAGAAAATCCGCGCCGAGATGGACCAGCAGCGCGAGCGCTTCGTGTCCGGAGCGGTGGAGAAAGGCGTCAGCAAGCAGCAGTCCGATTTCATCTTCGACCTGCTGGCGAAGTTCGCCGACTACGGCTTCAACAAGTCGCATGCGGCAGCCTATGCCATCGTTTCCTACCAGACGGCCTATCTGAAGGCGCACTATCCGGTCGAATTCCTGGCCGCGTCGATGACCTACGATATGTCCAACACCGATAAGCTGTCGGACTTCCGGCAGGATGCGATCCGGCTGGGCATCGAGGTTGTGCCGCCATCGGTCATGACGTCCTACCGGCCGTTCGAGGTGGGTGAAAACCGCATCTATTATGCGCTTGCGGCCATCAAGGGCGTGGGCGACGCGGCGGTTGAGCACATTGTCGCCAAGCGCGCCGAAAAGCCGTTCGAGGATCTCGAGGATTTCTGCGAGCGCATTGATCCCAAGATCGTCGGCAAGCGCGTCTTCGAAAGCCTGATCAATGCGGGCGCGCTGGATTGCTTCGGGCATGACCGCGCCGCCCTGATGGCAGGGGTGGAGCGCATGATGGGCCTTGCCTCGCGCGCGCAGGCCGATGCCGCGGCCGGCATCACCGATATGTTCGGCTCGTCGTCGGCGAGCAAGCAGAAGCAGCTTCACCTTCCTGCCGCCGATCCGTGGCTGCCGGCCGACCGGTTGCACCGCGAATTCCAGGTGGTCGGCTTCTATCTCTCCGCGCATCCGCTCGACGAGTACAAGAAGGTGCTGGAAAAGATGCGGGTCCAGACGTGGTCGGATTTCTCCGCTGCCGTCAAGCGCGGCGCCAGCGCGGGCCGGCTGGCAGGTACCGTCACTTCCAAGCAGGAGCGCAAGACCCGCACCGGCAACAAGATGGGCGTGGTGATGTTTTCCGACACCACCGGCCAGTATGAGGCGGTGCTGTTCTCCGAAGCGCTCGCGCAATATCGCGACCTGCTTGAGCCCGGCCGCTCGGTGGTCATCACCGTTGCCGCGGAAGACAGGCCCGAAGGCGTCAATCTGCGCATTCAGACCGTGCATTCGCTGGAAGATGAGGCAAGCCGCGTGCAGAAGGCGCTTCGCGTCTATGTACGCGATGCGTCTCCACTCAATACGCTGGCCAGCCAGCTTACCGTCAAGGGTGAGGGGCAGGTGAGTTTCGTGGTCATCAAGGAGGATGCACAGGGCGAAGTGGAGATCGGGCTTCCGGATCGCTATCGCATCTCGCCGCAGGTGGCGTCCGCCATGCGCGCCCTGCCGGGCGTGGTGGAAGTGGAACTGGTATAGGCGGAGCCGCTTCCGCCTTCTCCGGAAAAGAGACCGCGGTCAGCGCAGTCGAAGCACCTTGCAGATCGATCCGGCCTCGGCTGCGGGCGCAAATGGCTCGCGGATGATCAGGCCGTTGGCTTGCGAAAAAGTCTTCAGCATCGAGGAATCCTGCGTCGCGAACGGCGTGGCCGTGATACGGCCGTCGGGTTCGTCATGCAGCATCGCGCGCACATAGTCCTGCCGCAGGTCATTGGCTGCCATGGGTTCGTCCAGCACTGCGTCGCGAATGTCCTGGCTGAAGGCTCGCCCGCCCAGGCGTGACAGCAGCGGCTTCAGGAACAGGTGCGAGCAGACGAGGCTCGCCACCGGATTGCCGGGAAAGCCAAGGAAGCGCGTGGTGCCGCGCCGGCCGAACATCAGCGGCTTTCCGGGACGCATGGCGATCTTCCAGAAACCGAGCGTCATGCCTTCCGCTACAAGTGCGTCATGGGTGAGGTCGTGGTCGCCGACAGAGGCGCCGCCGAGCGTGACGATTACATCCGCGCGCTGCTCGATGGCGTGGCGAATCCGGCTCGATATCGCCGGAAGACTGTCGGAAACGATGCCGAGATCGAGTACCTCGGCGCCGACCGAGCGCGCAATCGCCGCAACGCCATAGCCGTTTGAAGCGATGATCTGGTCCGGCCCCGGTTCGCTTCCGGGCGGCAGAAGTTCGTCGCCCGTGGCGATGATGGCAAGGAGCGGTCGCCGCAGAACCGAAAGCGTCGGATGATTTGCAGCCGCTGCAAGCGAGACCGCGCCGGCATCCAGCAGCCAGCCCTTTTCCAGGAGCAGGTCGCCGGTCGAGAAGTCCAGTCCTTTCAGGCGGATGTTCCGGCCGCTTGCGGTCAACTCGACTATTTCGACAGCGCCATTATCCAGAAGGCGGGTGTTTTCCTGTATGACCACCGTGTCCGCACCGGGCGGAACGGGGGCGCCGGTAAAGATGCGCACGGCCTGTCCTGGGCCAACCATGCCATGAAAATGCTGGCCGGCAGGAGCCTGACCGATGACATCGAGTGTCACGGGAACGGTTTCGATATCCGCCGCGCGCACGGCATAACCATCCATTGCCGAGGCGTCGAATGGCGGCTGGGTGCGCAGTGCGCGCACCTCTTCTGCCAGCACGCGACCGGCTGCTTCGCCTATGGAGACCTGTTCGCTGTCGGCCGGCTCGGCACCGTCCAGAAGCCGCTGCAGCGCCTGGTCGACCGGCAACAGCGCCATGTCAGCCTTCCGCCTTGTAGTCGCCAGACTTGCCGCCGGTCTTTTCGACCAGCCGCACGCCGGAGATCGTCATGCCGCGATCCACCGCCTTGGCCATGTCGTAGATGGTGAGGCAGGCGACGGAGGCCGCCGTCAGCGCCTCCATTTCCACACCGGTCTTGCCTGTGACACGGGCAAGCGCAGTGACGCGCAGACCGGGCAGCGACTCATCGGGTTCGATGTCGACGGTAACCTTGGTCAGCAACAGCGGATGACAGAGCGGGATCAGTTCATGCGTGCGCTTGGCGGCCATGATCCCGGCAATGCGGGCGGTGCCGAGCACGTCGCCTTTCCTGGCATTGCCTTCACGGATCAGGTTCAGCGTCTCCGGCTGCATGATGACAGCGCCTTCCGCGATCGCGGTACGCTGCGTTTCAGCCTTTTCGCCGACATCGACCATGTTCGCCTGGCCTTCGGCGCCGAGATGGGTGAGGGCGGGTTGGGTCGTCATTCTAGCTATCTGCGTCCTGTGCAACCGGCATGCCGGTAAGCAGCGTCCTGGTCGCTGCCGTCACATCACTCTGTCGCATCAGGCTTTCGCCGACAAGGAACGCGCCGATGCCGCTGTCCTGCAGCCGAAGGCAATCTTCATGCGTGAAGATGCCGCTTTCGCCCACCAGCAGCCTGTCGTCCGGCACCAGCGCGGCCAGACGCTCCGACGTTTCGAGACTGACCTCAAACGTGCGCAGGTTGCGATTGTTGACGCCGATGAGCGGGGAGGCGAGTTTCAGCGCCCGTTCCGTCTCGGCCTCGTCATGCACTTCGACCAGCACATCCATGCCAAGTTCGAAGGCGGTGTCTTCCAAAGCTTTCGCCTCATCATCGTCCAGACTCGCCATGATGACGAGAATGGCGTCAGCACCCCACGAGCGGGCCTCATAAACCTGATAGGGCTCGAACATGAAGTCCTTGCGCAGCGCCGGCAGGTGGCAGGAAGCGCGGGCGGCGGTGAGAAATTCCGGCGCGCCCTGAAATGACGGCGTATCGGTCAGCACCGAAAGGCAGGCCGCGCCTCCAAGTTCATAAGCGCGAGCCAGAGCGGGTGGATCGAAATCCGGGCGGATGAGCCCCTTTGACGGGCTGGCTTTCTTGATCTCGGCGATCAGACCGAATTCGCCGGCGGCCCGCTTGCTCTTCAAAGCAGAAAGGAAGCCGCGTGGGGCTTCGGCTTCGCGGATGCGCGCCTTGAGCTCGGGAAGCGGCAGACGAGCCTTGGCGGCCGCGATTTCCTCGCGCTTGTAGGCTTCGATCCTGGCTAGAATATCGACCATGACTTATCCGTTGGAAACCTTGACCAGCGCCTCCAGCACACCGAGCGCACGGCCATTGTCGATGGCGCTGGCGGCTGCGGCAACGCCATCGGCAAGGGTTGCGGCCTTGTCCGCCACCACCAGCCCGGCGCCGGCATTCATCAACACCGTATCGCGATAGGCGCCCGGCGTGCCTGAAAGCACCGCCCGCAGGGCGTTGGCGTTGTAGGCCGCATCGCCGCCGCGCAGCTCTTCCTTGGAATAGCGCTTCAGGCCAAGTTCCTCGGGCGTCAGCACGAAGGTGCGGATCCGGCCATTCGCAAGTTCCGCCACATGCGTTTCACCGGTGGCGGTGATCTCGTCATAGCCGTCGCCATGAACCACCCAGATGTGATCGGCGCCAAGCGTTTTCAGCGTCTCGGCGACGGGCTCTACCCATTCCGGCGCGAAGACACCGACCATCTGGCGCGTCACTCCGGCGGGGTTGGAAAGGGGGCCAAGCAGGTTGAAGATGGTACGTGTACCAAGTTCCGAACGCGTGGGACCGACATGGCGCATGGCCGGGTGATGCGCTGGCGCGAACATGAAGCCCACGCCTGCCTCGCGCACGCAATCGCCGATCTCCTCCGGAGTCAGGTCGATCTTGACGCCAAGCGCCATCAGCACGTCAGCCGCACCCGTCTGCGAGGAAAGACCACGATTGCCATGCTTGGCTACCGGCACGCCAGCGCCCGCAATGACGAACGCGGATGCGGTGGAAATGTTGACGCTGTGCGAACCGTCGCCGCCGGTGCCGACGATGTCGACCGCACCGGCCGGTGCATTCACGCGCAGCATCTTGTCGCGCATGGTTGCGACGGCGCCGGAGATTTCCTCCACCGTTTCGCCGCGCACGCGCAACGCCATGAGAAAGCCGCCGATCTGGCCCGGCGTGGCATCGCCGGACATGATGATGTCGAAGGCTTCCCTGGCTTCTTCAAAGGTCAGCGGCGTACCCGCTGCCACCTTCGCGAGATGAGGCTTCAGGGTGCTGCTCATGATCAGAACGCCTGTGCCTGGTTGATGGCGTTCTGGTTGACCTGCACCGGATACTCCGTCTGCAGGCGCGCCACCAATTCATCGAGCAGATCCTCGCCTATGCCGGCCGCGAACTGCCTGCGCACGTCTTCCGGCACCGAATTGGCGTCCGCACCCGCCGGCTCGAACACTTCGGCGACCTTAAACAGGATTTCCGCGTCACCCGTGGGCGAGGGAAAGACGCCGACGCCGTTCTCGCTCACGCTGAACGTCGCGGCAACGCCGGCACGACCGAAATCGCCGTCGTCAGCCTCGCGCTTGAGGCCGCGTTTGGTCTGTTTTTCCAGCGACAGTTCGGTTGCTATCGTTTCGAGCGTCGTGCCGTCCTTCAGCCGCTTGCTCAGCTCCTCGCCCTTGGCGGCCAGGCGCTTTTCGGCTTCGGCCTTGGTCCAGTCCGCAACGACCTTCTCACGCACTTCATCCAGCGTGCGGTCGCGGGCGGGGGTGATGTCCTCGACTTCATAGAAGACATAGCCGCTGGAACCGACAGTAACAGGCGGATTGTCCACCCCGACATCGGCCTGGAAAGCGGCCTGCAGAAGCTGGCGCGACTGCGGCAGCGTTTCGACAGTGCTGCCGTCCGGGCGCTGCGCGGCGTTGTCGATCGCATCGATCGTCACCAGCTTCAGGTGGGTCTTGGCGGCGGCGTCGGCCATCGAATCGCCGTTGACGCGGGCATCCTCGAAGGCGTCGTGCACATCCATCAACCTGCGGACAGCGTCGGCCAGCGCGAGCTGCTTGCGGATTTCACCCGAAACCTGATCCAGAGGCTTGACCGCTTCCGGCTTGATTTCGGTGACGCGCAGCAGCACCGGGCCGAACTGGCCCTGCACCACCGGGCTCACTTCGTTGACGGCCAGCGAGAAGGCGGCATCGGCTATTGCCTTGTCGGGAATCTTGTCCTTCGATAGCGTGCCAAGGAGAATGTCGCTGTCGCTCTTGCCCTCGGCCGCCGCGATCTTGTCGAAGGTCGCGCCGCCCCTGATGGAATCGAGCGCGGCATTGGCGGTGTCGGCGGACTTGAACACGATCTGCTGGATCGTACGCTCTTCCGGCGTGGTGTAGCGTGCCTTTTCCTTCTCGTATTCCTCACGCACCTGTTCGTCAGAAACGGAGGAATCCTCGATAATGTCTTCCGGCTCGAGCTTCACATAGGAGAGCTTGCGATATTCCGGCGCGGCATATTCCTTCTTGTGCTCTTCGAACCAGGCCGAGAGCACGTCGTTGGACGGCGCGGAGATCGGCTCGACAAGCGACTTGGGCAGCACCAGATAATCCACGGTGCGGTCTTCGCCGCGATAAAGTGCAAAAGCACGCAGGAAGGTGTCCGGCGTCTTCAGCCCGTCGGACAGAGCCTCCACGATCTGCTGTCGGATGGCGACCTGCGAGCGGCTGGCGAAATAGTCGTCGGGACGCATATTGAGCTGGCGCAGCACATAGTCGAACTGCTGCCGGTTGAAGCGGCCATCCGGTCCCTGGAAGGCCGGATCCTCGGCGGTCAGCGCGGCGAGCCTGTCCTTGGAAAGTCCAAGGCCCATCTTGCGTGCCTGCTCGTCCAGCAGCGCGCCGGCCACAAGCTGCGCAAGCACCTGGTTTTCCAGGCCGAAAGCCTTCATCTGCTCGCGCGTCAACCGCTGGCCGAACTGCTGCGACATCAGGTTCGCCTGACGGTCATAGGCAAGCCGGTAATCGTTGATGGTGACATCCGTGCCGCCCACGGTCAGCACATTGTTGCCGCCGCCATTGCCGTCCACCAAATTGCCGGAGATTCCCCAGACGGCAAAGCTCACAACCAGCATCAGAAGCAGAAGCTTCGCAACCCAGGTTCCAGAGGCTTTTCGCAAGCTATCGAGCATGATTTCTTCCGGTCTTCACGTTTTTCTGCCGCGTTTTCGCGACTGTTACAGGGCAATAGCGTCCTTCCGCCCCAGTGTCGATTGCTTTGTGCCCTGTTTTTGGTAGGGAGTGTGCCGGTAATCGACCGCACGAACAGGATGGGAGCATAATGACACCAGGAATTCGCCCACTCGTTGCCGGCAACTGGAAGATGAATGGCACCAGCGCCTCTCTGGGCGAACTGCGCGGCATAGCCGAAGGCTTCGCGCAAGGGCTCGGCGAAGTTGCGGACGGACTTGTCTGTGTTCCGGCCACGCTCCTTGCGCGGGCAGCCGAGGTCACGACCGGAACGCCGTTGAATGTTGGCGGCGAGGATTGCCACCCCAAGGAAAGCGGCGCGCATACTGGCGATATTTCGGCCGAGATGCTGAAGGATGCCGGTGCAACCCATGTCATTGTCGGTCATTCAGAGCGTCGCACCGATCACGGCGAGAGCAATGCCACAGTACATGCCAAGGCCGAGGCCGTCTGGCGTGCGGGGCTGGTCGCCATCATCTGCATTGGGGAGACGCAGGCGCAGCGTGAGAGCGGCTCCACGCTCGATGTGCTTGCGCAGCAGATCGCCGGCTCGGTTCCCGCCGACGCCAATGCCGGCAATGCGGTGATCGCCTATGAGCCTGTCTGGGCGATTGGCACCGGCCTGACGCCCACCGTGGACGATGTGGCGCAGGCCCATGCGTATATTCGCGCTCGCCTCGGCGACAAGCTCGGCGCAGTCGCCGGCAGGATGCGCATTCTTTATGGCGGATCGGTCAAGCCGTCGAATGCGGTCGAGTTGCTGTCGGTCGAGAATGTGGACGGCGCGCTGGTTGGCGGAGCCAGCCTGAAAGCGGCGGACTTCCTGGGCATTGCACGAGCCTATCGTTCGCTCTGATTTTCACCCGTCGGCCAGTTGCAAAGCAGCTTTCATATCCCATATTCGGACACGGACTTGGAAATAACGCGAAAGCGTTGTATTGAGCCGCCTCCAGTTCCCCGGTCGGGCTCACGTCCGCAAATCCACCAGATTCAGGTGAAGCCATGCAAACCGTTATCATCGTCGTTCATCTGATGATCGTTCTGGCGCTCGTCGGCGTCGTCCTGCTGCAGCGTTCGGAAGGTGGCGGTCTCGGCATCGGCGGCGGCTCCGGCTTCATGACCGCGCGCGGCGCGGCCAACGCGCTGACCCGCGCAACAGCCATTCTGGCGGCTGCCTTCTTTGCGACCTCGCTGCTGCTTTCGATCCTCGCGCGCTATGGCGAGCGGCCCATCGACATTCTTGATCGTGTTCCAACCACGCAGGGCGGCACCACCAACGGTGGCAGCTCTTCGGGCGGTGGCATCCTCGATCAACTCGGCGGCCAGAGCACGACGCCGCCGGCAACCGACAATGCGCCGGCCGAGCAGCCTGCGCAGCCGGCAGCGCCGCAGGTTCCAAACCAGTAATCCGTTTGGCTTTCGAGCCTGACGACCCGCCGCGTCCCGACGATGCGGCGGGTTTTTTTGTTGTGGTCGCGAATGGCTGCGCGAGCTGTTGTCGTTTGAACACACTGGCGGCAAATACGATTCGCCCTTGGGATTTCGTGGTATCGACGACCACGGGCATCTTGAGATTTTCAGGATTAATTGCTTATAAATCCAAGTGCGGCAGTAACTGCTTTTGCATCGCGTAATTGTTCGCGCTGTCGCATGCATTTATATTTCAGGATCGCAATCATGCATATTCGCAGCCTCCTCGTTCTGGGCATCTGCGCAGCAATCGGCGTGGCCGTCCCGGCCTATGCCGATACGGCGCCGGCAAAGACCTACCTGTTCCCCTCCAAGGCAAAGGCGGCTGAAACTGCCTCCAAGGAAGAGAAACTTCCGAAGAAAAAGCAGACAGCCAAGCAGAAAGAGACCGAGAAGGCTCGCAAGGCGGCAGCCAGGAACAAATCTTCCGAGGTGACCACCGCTGCTGTTCCCGATGCGTCGACAATCGCAAAGACCGGCAACAATGGTGAACTGCGCAGTGAAGCCAATGGCCGGCCGCAGGGCGGCTTCCTTTCGGTGCTGTTCGGCGGCGATCCGGCTGCGCCCAACATGCTGCCTCAGACCCGTGCGCTCGACGCCGTACTCGAACAGCGCCAGTCCAAGAAGCAGTTCAAACTGAAATCGGATTTCGAACCGCGGGAGGTCGCGTTCTCCGGCTATCCGCGCGGCACGATCGTCATCGATACCAAGGCGCGCTATCTTTATCTGGTCGAAAGCTCCACGACCGCGCGCCGCTACGCCATTGCGGTCGGTCGCGAAGGCCTGGAGTTCAAGGGCTCGGCCAAGATCGGCGACAAGCAGGAGTGGCCCCGCTGGTTCCCCACGAAGGACATGCAGAAGCGCGAACCCGCGAAATACGGTCGTTACAAGGACGGGATGAATGGTGGGCCGGATAACCCGCTCGGCGCACGCGCGATGTATCTCTATCAGGGCAAGAAGGACACCTACATCCGCATCCACGGCACCAACCAGCCCCAAACCGTCGGGACGAACGCCTCCTCCGGCTGCTTCCGCATGGTCAATGACCACGTGATCGACCTGTACAACCGGGTCAAGATGGGGATGGACGTCGTCGTACTGTGACTGATATGGCATGCATGAAAGGGCCGGCCCTGCCGGCCCTTTTCGTTTGGGCGTATGGTGCCCATTTCATCTCGCCGGGGAAAATGCGCGCTGCGCTGATTTTTCACTGGCGGAATCGATCCTCCAGCGTTAAGCGATGACTCCCATGGCGCGATATGTATTCATCACTGGCGGCGTGGTTTCTTCCCTTGGAAAAGGCATAGCCGCAGCAGCACTCGGTGCTCTCCTCCAGGCACGCGGTTACCGCGTGCGTATCCGTAAACTCGATCCCTATCTGAATGTGGATCCCGGCACGATGTCGCCGTATCAGCACGGCGAGGTCTTTGTGACCGACGACGGGGCCGAAACCGACCTCGATCTCGGACATTATGAACGCTTCACCGGCCGCTCTGCCAACCAGAGCGACAACATAACCACTGGCCGTATCTACAAGAACATCATCGAACGCGAGCGGCGCGGCGACTATCTTGGCGCAACCGTTCAGGTCATTCCGCACGTCACCGACGAGATCAAGAACTTCGTCCTGTCGGGCAATGACGATTTCGACTTCGTACTGTGCGAAATCGGCGGCACCGTTGGCGACATCGAGGCAATGCCGTTTCTTGAAGCCATTCGCCAGCTCGGCAATGACCTTCCGCGCAACAATGCGGTCTATGTGCATTTGACGCTGATGCCTTACATTCCGACCGCGGGCGAACTGAAGACCAAGCCGACCCAGCATTCGGTCAAGGAACTGCGCTCCATCGGCATTGCGCCGGATATCCTGCTCGTGCGTGCGGACCGCGCAATCCCCAAGGAAGAACGCCGCAAGCTTTCGCTGTTCTGCAATGTGCGCGAATCCGCGGTCATTCAGGCGCTCGATGTCGGCCACATCTACGATGTGCCGCTGGCCTATCACCACGAGGGCCTCGATTCGGAAGTGCTGGCCGCTTTCGGAATCGACCCGGCGCCCAAGCCGCGCCTCGAGCCCTGGGAAGGGGTTTCGCAGCTCATCCACAATCCGGAAGGCGAGGTCACCATCGCCGTGGTCGGCAAATATACCGGCCTCAAGGATGCCTATAAATCGCTGATCGAAGCGCTGTCGCATGGCGGCCTGGCCAACCGGGTGAAGGTCAAGCTGGAATGGATCGAATCGGAAATCTTCGAGAAGGAAGATCCGGCGCCATGGCTGGAGAAGGTACACGGCATTCTGGTGCCGGGCGGATTCGGCGAGCGCGGTGCGGAAGGCAAGATCCTGGCCGCGAAGTTCGCGCGCGAACGCAAGGTGCCGTATTTCGGAATCTGCTTCGGCATGCAGATGGCTTGCCTTGAGGCGGCCCGCTCGCTTGCCGGCATTGCCGACGCGTCCTCCACCGAATTCGGACCGACCAAGGAACCGGTCGTGGGCCTGATGACCGAATGGCTGAAAGGCAACATGCTGGAAAAGCGTCAGGCTGCTGGCGATCTGGGCGGTACGATGCGCCTCGGCGCTTATGAAGCGCGACTGGCCGAAGGCTCCAAGATTGCGGACATCTATGGCGACACCGATATTTCGGAGCGTCATCGTCATCGCTACGAGGTCAATATCGACTACAAGGATCGGCTGGAAGAATGCGGCCTGGTCTTTGCCGGCATGTCGCCGGACGGCGTTCTGCCGGAAACCGTCGAATATCCCGATCATCCGTGGTTCATCGGCGTGCAATATCATCCCGAGCTGAAGAGCCGCCCGCTCGACCCGCATCCGTTGTTCGCAAGCTTCATCGAAGCTGCCGTGGAGCAGAGCCGACTGGTCTGACCCGCGTGTCAGCCGAAACGGTATTGGAAGACGAGGGGTGGGTGCTTCGGCATCCGCCCCTTTTTCTTTTCCCGTCATCCGGTTTGCTGCCGGATCACGCCTTTTCGAAAAAGAACCGACCGTTCACGCCAAGATGTGAGCACGTCTTGTTCAACGCATCGTTCACAAAAACGCATCTGATAAATCAAACTGCGTTCACATATCTGAGGTGCATCGGAACTGGCCATGTGGCCACCGAAAGTGATCGTTTATCGGAGAGTTGAAATGAAAAAGACCGTTCTTACCCTTGCCGCCGTTCTTCTTGCTTCGGGCACGGCTTTCGCCAGCGAGCGTTTTGGTGATGCCGCACCGGCCGTGAACCATGAAGCTCAGGGCATCATCGCCACGGTTGCTCCTGCTGTCACCGCCCTCTCGGGCGACGCTGCTCCTGCCTCGGTCGTCGTCAATGCGCCCAGCATCAACGACTTCGCCTCGAGCGCTGCCATTGGCGCCACCGGCAACCAGATCGGCGCCAGCCCGCGTATCCTCTATGGCAGCAACTAACAGCCAGATAGCATAACCGTTGCAATATGGGCGGCGGGCTTCGGCCTAGCCGCCCATGCTTTATCAGGAACCGCTTGCGCCTGGCGGTTCGTATCCCGCGATTTTCAGGTCGAGCCGTTCACCCGCTGCATGAACGCCATGGCGCCGTGTGGCGCATGAACCTTTCCGGAGGTGATGAAATAGACGAACACGTCGCGCGGCTTCACCGGCACGTCATATGCCGGGTCCGCACGGTGCAGATCGTCGGGTACGCGACCTTCCGCCCAGGTTCTGGCGCGAGCAGCCCAGTCATCCAGCGCCCTGGGCTCGTAGCAGGTCGCGATGTCGTCAGAACCGGTCTGGAGGCGGGCATAGACGAAATCGCCGGTGACATCGGCGATGGCCGGGTAGGTGGCATGATCGGCATAGACCACCGGGACATTGTATTTGCGCAGCAACGCGGCGAATTCCGGCACGACGAAGGAGGGGTTACGCACTTCCACCGTATGCCGCAGCTTCACGCCATCCTGCTTTTCCGGCAGCAGCTTCAGGAACGCCTCGAAATCGTCCGGGTCGAATTTCTTCGTCGGTGCAAATTGCCAGAGGATCGGTCCGAGCTTTTCCCCCAGCGCGGCAACGCCCGATTCGAGAAAACGCATCATGGATTCGCCGGCCTCGCCCAAAACGCGCCGGTTAGTAATGAAGCGGTTGCCTTTCAGCGAATAGACGAAGCCATCGGGTGCCTCGCTGGCCCATTTGACGAAGGTGGGCTCCTTGAAGCTCGAATAATAGGTGCCGTTCACCTCTATGGTCGGCACCTGACGGCTGGCGTAATTGAGTTGCTTCGCCTTGGGCAGCTTTTCGGGGTAAAAAGAGGTGTTCCAGGGTTCGAAGGTCCAGCCGCCCATGCCTGCGCGGATCGTTCCCGACTTGGTCATTCGCTCCTCCTCCCCAAACAGCTTATGGATTGAAACCGATCGTCACTCGGCCGCGACCTGTTTCCTGCCCGGACGCCGCTCCAGAAGCTCCCTCAAAAAGTGCCCGGTATAACTGCGGGGTTCGGCAATGATCGCTTCCGGCGGTCCCGAGGCCACCACTTCACCGCCGCCGTCGCCGCCCTCGGGGCCGAGATCGAGGATCCAGTCGGCCGTCTTGATGACCTCCAGATTATGCTCGATCACCACAACCGTGTTGCCCTGATCGACCAGTTCATGCAGCACTTCCAGAAGCTTGGCGACGTCATGGAAATGCAGGCCTGTCGTCGGCTCGTCGAGGATATAGAGCGTCTTGCCGGTCGCCTTGCGCGACAATTCCTTGGCGAGCTTGATGCGTTGCGCCTCGCCGCCCGACAATGTCGTGGCCTGCTGGCCGATATGGATATAGCCGAGGCCAACCTTGACCAGCGTTTCCAGCTTGTCACGCACCGCAGGAACGGCCGCAAAGAACTCGACGCCTTCCTCGACCGTCATCTCCAGCACGTCGGCGATCGACTTGCCCTTGAAGGTGACGTCCAGCGTTTCGCGGTTGTAGCGCTTACCGTGACAGACGTCACAGGTGACATAAACATCCGGCAGGAAGTGCATCTCGATCTTGATGACGCCGTCGCCCTGGCAAGCCTCGCAGCGGCCGCCCTTGACGTTGAAGGAGAAGCGGCCTGGCTGGTAGCCGCGCGCCTTGGCTTCCGGCAGGCCGGCGAACCAGTCGCGGATCGGCGTGAAAGCGCCGGTATAGGTTGCGGGGTTCGAGCGCGGCGTGCGTCCGATCGGGCTCTGGTCGATGTCGATGACCTTGTCGAGGAACTCCAGCCCCTCGATGCGGTCATGCTCGGCCGGATGCTCGCGCGAGCCCATGATGCGCCGCGAAGCTGCCTTGAACAGCGTCTCGATCAGGAATGTGGACTTGCCGCCGCCCGACACGCCCGTCACGGCTGTGAAGGTGCCGAGCGGAATCTCTGCCGTCACGTTCTTCAGATTGTTGCCGCGTGCGCCGACCACCTTGATGCGCCGCCCCTTTTTCCCCTGCCGTCGTTCCGGGGGCTGTGGAATCTCCATCTGGCCCGTCAGATATTTACCGGTGACCGAGTTGGGATTGGCCATGATCTCGGCCGGCGTTCCTTCCGCGATGATCCGCCCGCCATGGATGCCGGCAGCAGGACCTATATCCACGACATGGTCAGCGGTGAGGATCGCATCCTCGTCATGCTCGACGACGATGACGGTATTGCCGAGATCGCGCAGATGCTTGAGCGTATCGAGAAGCCGGTCATTGTCGCGCTGATGCAGCCCGATCGACGGCTCATCGAGTACGTAGAGCACGCCGGTCAGTCCCGAACCGATTTGCGAAGCCAGGCGAATGCGCTGGCTCTCGCCGCCTGAAAGCGTGCCCGAGTTACGCGCCAGCGTCAGGTAATCCAATCCGACATCGTTGAGGAAGCGTAGCCGCTCGCGGATTTCCTTGAGGATGCGGCCCGCGATTTCATTCTGCTTCTCGTTGAGCCGCGCCGGCAGTTCCTCGAACCAGCCATTGGCCTTGCGGATGGAAAGCCCGGTTATTTCGCCGATATGCTTGCCGGCTATCTTCACCGCCAGAGCCTCCGGCTTCAGGCGGTAGCCGCGGCAGGCCGGGCAGGGGGTGGCCGACATGAAGCGCTCGATCTCCTCGCGCATCCAGGCGGATTCCGTTTCCTTCCAGCGGCGCTCCAGATTCGGGATCACACCCTCGAAGGTCTTGGTGGTCTTGTAGGAGCGCAGGCCGTCGTCATAGTTGAAGGTGATTTCGCGGTCGCCCGTGCCGCAGAGCACGGCCTTCTGCGCTTCGGCCGAAAGATCCTTGAACTTGTCGCCCAGCTTGAAGTCGTAGACCTTGCCCAAGGCTTCCAGCGTTTGCGAATAGTAGGGCGAGGTCGATTTCGCCCACGGACTTACCGCACCGTCACGCAGCGAGACGCTGTCGTCCGGCACGATCAGGCTGGCATCGATCGCCCGCTGGCTGCCGAGCCCATCACAGGTCGGACAGGCTCCGAACGGGTTGTTGAACGAAAACAGCCGCGGTTCGATCTCCGGAATGGTGAAGCCGGACACCGGGCAGGCGAATTTTTCGGAAAACAGGATGCGCTCATGCGTGTCGTTGGCCGATTTGTTGGCCGCGCCACCTTCCGCCGTCTCTTCCGCCGGCAGTGGCTTGTCCGCGAACTCAGCCACCACCAGGCCATCGGCCAGCTTCAGCGCCGTCTCCATGGAATCAGCAAGACGGGTCGCCAGGTCGGGGCGCACGACGATGCGATCCACCACCACGTCGATGTCGTGCTTGTACTTTTTGTCCAGCGCCGGCACGTCGGCAATCTCGTAGAACGTGCCGTCGACCTTGACGCGCTGAAAACCCTTCTTGAGCAGTTCCGCAAGCTCCTTGCGGTATTCGCCTTTGCGGCCGCGCACCAGCGGCGCAAGAATATAGAGGCGGGTGCCTTCATCGAGCGCCAGCACGCGGTCGACCATCTGGCTCACCGTCTGGCTTTCGATCGGCAGCCCGGTTGCCGGCGAGTAAGGCACGCCGACGCGGGCAAACAGCAGGCGCATATAGTCGTAGATTTCGGTGACGGTGCCGACCGTCGAACGCGGATTGCGTGAGGTGGTCTTCTGCTCGATCGAGATGGCAGGCGACAGGCCGTCGATCTGGTCGACATCCGGCTTCTGCATCATCTCAAGGAACTGGCGCGCGTAAGCCGACAGGCTTTCGACATAGCGACGCTGCCCTTCGGCATAGATCGTGTCGAAAGCGAGCGACGACTTGCCCGAGCCCGACAGGCCCGTCATAACGATGAGCGAGTCCCGTGGCAGGTCGAGATCGACATTCTTCAGATTGTGCTCGCGCGCTCCGCGAATGGAGAGATATTTGTGCTCGGCCATTGCCGGTTCGCCGCCTCAATTCCTGAAATTACCAGCCGGCCGGAAGGTCGGCCAAGCTGCTCATGTAGGTATTTTCATCAATCTGTCGAGAGATCGGCCAATCCCTCCGGCTCACGGGTTTAACCGCCTTTGGACGAGAGGGGCAAGCAAAAAGAACAAAGATCGAACGCACTCCTGACAAGTTTCGTCACGGGCCGGGGCGGGCGGACACCGCCAGACGCGCTTGCAGGCAACTTAGGTGTTGACCCAAGGTAAGGATCGGGGCACACTCAATCAGCCGCCGAAGTGAGCGTCTGCTGATGTTCTTCGCAGCCAACGGGCGGTTTGCGAGGCGCCGCAAGCCAGCGAATGAAAGCTTCGGGGGCAAGGACAAGAACGGATAGAAGGAGTAAGGAATGACTCCACCGGACAGTCCCTGCTGGCTTCGCACAGGTTGCGGGGCCACGGCTCACCAGACCTCAGGGCACCCTGTGCCGTCGGTGAGTTGTTTCCTTCACAATTAGTCTTCAGTCGGGTCGTCGGTCGAATCCGCGTTGCACCCGAAAACAGAGAAGCCGGTTAATCCCTTACCCGGCGTTTGGTGAACTGCACCATACAAGGCCCCGTGAGTTCCTGATGAGCCACGGGGCCGCTGCATTTGTAAGGCCTGCGAAGGCGCCCAAGCAGCCATCTGCCCTGGTACCACGCCCGAACCGTCATCATCCCGACAATATCCGAGATGGAGAGTTGGACGTTCTTTACACGGAATTCCCATGAAGAAAGGCGGCGTTCGCTACAGGCTTGCATGGCGTGCTCTTTCGGCAATGTCTGGCGCGGCCGCGATAGCCGTGGGTCTTTTCCTGGCCTCGCTGCAATGGTTCGGCAATTTTCATACTGTAGTGGCGGGGGAGCTTTATCGCTCGGCGCAGGTGACGCCCGATGAACTCTCGGCCTATGTCGCCACCTACGGGATCAGGACTGTGATCAACCTGCGCGGCGATGGCGGCGCCACGAAATGGTATGTGGAAGAGAAGGACGCCAGTTCGCAGCTGGGCATTGAGCATGTCGACTTTTCGATGTCGGCGCAGAAGCCGCTGAGCCGCAGCAAAACCGAGGAACTTGCCGAAATCCTGCGTTCCGCCCCGAAGCCCATTCTCATCCATTGCAAGGCTGGTTCGGATCGTAGCGGCTTTGCGTCCGCCCTCTATCTGGCGGCGGTGAAAGGTGTCGATGTGGAGGAGGCGGAAAACCAGCTTTCCGTTCGCTACGGTCACATTTCGCTTCCGTTCATGCCGGCATACGCCATGGACGAAACTTATGAGGATGTCGAAGCGTGGCTCGGCTACCCAGACAGTTGAGCCGAAACTGTGCTTCTCATGACTTGATCAGCTGCCAGGCAGACAAACAGCTTGAAATCATGTGCGGCAGTCTATAGAACAAAGAAAGAACAAAACAAATTGTGGACAGAACGTGAATTTGTGCAGCCCCCGCGCGCGGTCAGATCGTGATGGGGTAGAGTGCGCGCAATTAGAGTTTTGTTCGGATGAGCGCGGAGCGGTGTCATGGCGGGTAGCGTCAACAAAGTCATTCTGGTGGGCAATCTTGGCGCGGATCCGGAAATCCGTCGGTTGAATTCGGGGGATCCGGTCGTCAACATCCGCATTGCGACCTCCGAAACCTGGCGCGACAAGAATACGGGCGAGCGCAAGGAAAAGACCGAGTGGCACAATGTCGTGATCTTCAACGACAATCTGGCCAAGGTTGCCGAACAGTATCTGAAGAAGGGCATGAAGGTCTATGTCGAGGGTCAGCTCCAGACCCGCAAATGGCAGGACCAGAACGGCAATGAACGCTACACCACTGAAGTGGTGCTGCAGAAATTCCGTGGCGAGTTGCAGATGCTCGACGCGCGCGGGCAGGGCGGTGACAGCGGCCAGGTCGGCTATGGCGGCGGGCGCGGTGGTTCTGACTTCGGCCAATCCGGTCCGACGGACAATTACGCGCGTGGCGGCGGTGGGAACCGTGGCGGCGGCGGTGGTGGTTCGCGCGACTTCGACGACGAGATTCCGTTCTGATTGACTTTCGCGGGCGCCAGTCATGCGCCGGTCGCCCGATATGTCGGCAGGCTGTAGCGCCGAACGAGCCGACGCGGATCGATGAGTGCACATAAGGAGCGTCTCGTCATGAAAGCACGTGTGAAATGGGTCGAAGACCGCACCTTCGTCGGCGAGTCCGCCAGCGGTCACAAGCTCGTTTTCGGTACGGCATCGGGGCAGGAGGGTAATACGCCCGGCCCCAGCCCCATGGAGTTGGTGCTGATCGGCACGGGCGGTTGCTCGGCCTATGATGTCGTCCATATTCTCGAAAAGGGCCGTGAGGCAGTCGAGGATGTGGTGGTCGAACTGGACGCTGACCGCGCCGATACCGAGCCCAAGGTGTTCACGCGCGTTCACATGCATTTCATCGTCAAGGGCAGGAAGCTGGCGCCGGAGAAGGTCAGGCGCGCTATCGATCTTTCGATCGAGAAATACTGTTCCGCCTCGGCGATGGTCGCCAAGACGGCTACCATCACACACGATTTCGAAGTCGTGGACACTTCGGCTGACTGACGGCGCCTATGCGCCCATATCGTCTTCGCCCCACACCAAAACTTGTTCAGCACGGCAGCGTGATTACTCCGCTTCCGGCTTGCTGAACCGGATTACATGGCCGCCAGCGCCTTGATGCCATCGGCAACGAATTGCACCGCAAGCGCCGCCAGGATCACACCCAGCAGGCGGGTCAGGATCGATCGACCGGTGTGACCCAGCCATTTGTCGATGCTTTGCGACAGCACGAAGACCAGATAGGTGATCGCAAGGCAGGCCAGCAGGATGCCCACGAGCGTCGCCTGAGCCACCCAGCCCGGGAACGAGCCTGATAGCAACACCGTTGCCGAAATGGCGCCGGGGCCGGCGATCAGCGGGATTGCCAGCGGGAAGGCCGCGATGTTGTGAATGTGATCGCGCGTGATCGCAACGTCCGAGATCTTCTCCTTACGGTCCTGGCGCTTTTCAAACACCATCTCGAAGGCAATGAAAAACAGGAGAAAGCCGCCGGCGACGCGAAACGCAGGCAGCGTGATGCCGAACATGGTGAGGATCGCGGAACCGGCCAGGGCAAACAGCGCGAGTACGCAGAACCCTATGATGCTGGCCCGGATCGACACCTGACGGCGCTCGGCGTGCGTCATGCCTCGCGTGACGGCCAGAAAGATGGGGGCCAGGCCGGGTGGGTCGATCGTGACGAGGATGGTCACGAAGGCATTGAAAACACTTTCGAAACTTAGCATCCGTCCCTCTTTTTCCATTCAGGCTATCGCGCCTGCCGGACCGACGCCAGCCCCTGCATGAGCGTTTTCGCACCATGCCCGCGACAGCTTGTCGGCAATTTTTCTGTCAGGGTGTCACATGGTCGCGGAAATCAGCGTTATCCATTTGAAATTTCGATGAAAAACAGTTCTGGAAAAGCGTAGGCGAGGTTGGAGAATCCACCCGCGTTCCTATATAAGAGGGAAGTGATTCCAACGACTCAGTGATCCGATTTGACCGACCAGAAGATACCGGGTGGACCCGGCGGCCCCTCCGACATCGAGCCTATCTCGATTGTCGAGGAGATGCAGCGTTCCTATCTCGACTATGCGATGAGCGTCATCGTCAGCCGCGCGTTGCCTGACGTGCGCGACGGGTTGAAGCCGGTTCACCGCCGCATCCTTTATGCCTCCCATGAGAGCGGCTATCACTGGAACCGCAAATATGTGAAGTCGGCGCGCCCCGTGGCCGACGTCATGGGTAAATATCACCCGCATGGCGACGCCTCCATCTACGATGCCCTCGTGCGTATGGCGCAGGACTGGTCGATGCGCGTTCCGCTCATCGACGGTCAGGGCAATTACGGCTCTATCGACGGCGACCCGCCGGCGGCGATGCGTTACACCGAGGCGCGTCTCATCAAGGTCGCGCATGAGCTTCTGGAGGACATCGACAAGGATACCGTCGATTTCCAGGAGACCTACGATTCGTCGGGCAGGGAGCCGCGCGTTCTGCCGGCGCGCTTCCCCAATCTGCTGGTTAACGGTTCGGGTGGCATTGCCGTCGGCATGGCCACCAATATTCCGCCGCACAATCTGCAGGAAGTCTGCGACGGCGCCATCGCCCTCATCGACAATCCGGCACTCGATCTGCCGTCACTGATGGAAATCGTGCCCGGTCCGGATTTCCCGACCGGCGGTATCGTGCTCGGGCGTTCGGGCATCTACAATGCTTATTCCAGCGGGCGCGGCTCCATCATCATGCGCGGTCGCGTGCATGTCGAAGCAATCCGCAACGATCGCGAAGCCATCATCATCACCGAAGTTCCCTATCAGGTGAACAAGGCCACGATGATCGAGAAGATGGCCGAACTGGTGCGCGACAAGCGCATCGAGGGCATCTCCGACATTCGTGACGAGTCCGATCGCCAAGGCTATCGCGTCGTCATCGAGTTGCGGAAGGACGCCAATTCGGACGTCATCCTCAATCAGCTCTATCGCTTCACGCCGCTTCAGACGTCATTCGGCGCCAATGTGGTGGCGTTGAATGGCGGTAAGCCGGAAGTGCTGACGCTGATCGATATGCTCAAGGCGTTTGTGAGCTTTCGCGAGGAAGTGGTTAGCAGGCGTACGAAATTCCTGCTGCGCAAGGCGCGTGATCGCGCCCACGTATTGGTCGGCCTCGCAATCGCCGTTGCCAATATCGATGAGGTGATCAAGCTCATCCGTGGCGCGCCCGATCCGCAGACGGCGCGCGACCAGTTGATGGAGCGCCGCTGGCAGGCTTCGGATGTCGAGGCGCTGATCCGCCTGATCGACGATCCGCGCCATCGCATCAACGATGACGGCACCTACAATCTTTCGGAAGAGCAGGCGCGCGCCATCCTCGAACTGCGCCTGCAGCGTCTGACCGCCCTCGGCCGCGACGAAATCGACGACGAACTGAACAAGATCGGCACCGAGATCGCGGACTATCTCGAAATCCTGTCGTCGCGCGCGCGCATCCAGCAGATCGTCAAGGACGAACTGGCGCAGGTGCGCGACGAGTTCGGCACGCCGCGCCGCACGGAACTGTCCGAGGGCGGGGCCGACATGGAGGACGAGGACCTTATCCAGCGCGAGGATATGGTCGTCACCGTCAGCCATTCCGGCTACATCAAGCGCGTGCCGCTATCGCTCTATCGGGCGCAGCGCCGTGGCGGCAAGGGCCGTTCCGGCATGTCCACCAAGGACGAGGATTTCGTCACTCGCCTGTTCGTGGCCAACACGCACACCCCGGTGCTGTTCTTCTCCTCGCGCGGCATCGTCTACAAGGAAAAGGTTTGGCGGCTGCCCATCGGCAATCCGCAGTCGCGTGGCAAGGCGCTTATCAACATGCTCCCGCTGGAGCAGGGCGAGCGCATCACGACCATCATGCCGCTGCCGGAGGATGAAACAAGCTGGAGCGAACTCGACGTGATGTTCGCCACCACGCGCGGAACGGTGCGGCGAAACAAGCTGTCCGACTTCGTCCAGGTCAACCGCAACGGCAAGATCGCCATGAAACTCGATGAGGAGGGCGACGAGATTCTCGGCGTCGAGACCTGCACCGAGTTCGACGATGTGCTGCTGACGGTGGCGTCCGGCCAGTGCATCCGCTTCCCGGTTTCGGACGTGCGCGTCTTTGCAGGCCGCAACTCGGTCGGCGTGCGCGGCATTTCGATGGCCGAGAGCGATCGCGCCATTTCCATGACCATCCTGCATCATGTCGATGCAACGCCGGCAGAACGCGCGGCTTATCTCAAGCAGTCGGTGGCTGAACGCAGGCTTGCAACTGGCGAGGACGAGGAAATCTCGCTCACCAATGAGGATATCGGTGAAGAGACCAGCCTGTCGGCCGAACGCTACGAGGAGCTGCAGGCGCGCGAACAGTTTGTGTTGACTGTCACCGAATATGGCTATGGCAAGCGCTCATCGTCGTATGACTTCCGCCTGACGGGGCGTGGCGGCAAGGGCATCCGCGCCACCGACGTCTCCAAATCCACCGAGATCGGCCGTCTCGTTGCTGCCTTCCCGGTCGGCGACGACGATCAGATCATGCTGGTGTCAGATGGTGGGCAGGTAATCCGCGTGCCGGTAGACGGCATCCGCACCGCCAGCCGTGCGACCAAGGGCGTCACCATCTTCAACACCGCCGAAGGCGAGAAGGTGGTTTCGGTCGAGCGGATTTCCGAGCCCGAGGGCGAGGAAGGAAACGGCGTGGCCGACAATGGCGACGAAACCCCGGACATTGCTGCCGAAAGCAGCAACGGTAACGACGAACGGTAATGTTTGGAAAAAAGATGTGTCGGAAGTAAACGTTACTTCCGGCATATCATCGCCTCATGAAACGGGTTTCCGGCAATTCGGTCAATGCGGCCCAAACCCCTTGGAGCGTACCTTCTGCTCCTTGTAACGGAGACGTTGCGATTCCTGATGAAGGCCGAAAGCGGTTGCGATCAGCATGGCAATGGTCATGGCAGCGGCAAGCATGTAAATCATCATGATCTTGTTCTCCTGCTCCTCCAACGCTGATGTGGCTATTTGGTTTCACGCTTTCCAGATGACATTACTTGCGTCATCTTGAACTTGTTGTGATCGCTGCGTTCATCCGGCATTCATCGCTCGACGCTTCGCCAGATTGCGTTCCAACCACGCGCCCGCTAGAAAACACGCCATGACAGATCGCATCGCCATCTATGCCGGGTCGTTCGACCCTCTCACCAATGGCCATCTCGACGTGCTCAAGGCTGCCTTGCACGTGGCCGACACGATCTATGCGGCCATCGGTATCCAGCCGAGCAAGAAGCCGTTGTTTTCCTTCGATGAGCGGGTGGAACTGATCCAAAAGGCCACTGCTGCCGAACTCGGCGCCGATGCAGCTCGTATCAAGGTGGTGTCGTTCAGCGGCCTCGTCATTGATGCCGCGCGCAAGCACAATGCCTCGATCATGATCCGCGGCCTGCGCGACGGTACGGACCTGGACTATGAAATGCAGATGGCTGGCATGAACGAAACCATGGCGCCTGAACTGCAGACCGTCTTCCTGCCCGCCAGCCCTTCGGTGCGAACCATTACTGCCACTTTGGTGCGCCAGATCGCTTCCATGGGCGGAAACATCCGTCCCTTCGTGCCGGAAGTGGTTGCCGGCGCGCTCCTCGACAAGTTCGCGAAGTAGAAATCAACGGAGATTTTCCTCATGCAGTTCAGGAAGCTTGTTTCGGCTTTTGTCTTCACGGCGGGTCTTGTGGCCGTTTCGCTTCCGGCATGGGCGGCCGACCCGGACAACACCATGGTCATCACGCTGAAGGACGGTGATGTCACCATCGCCCTGCGGCCTGACCTGGCGCCCAAGCATGTCGACCAGATCAAGAAGCTGGTGCGCGAGGGCGCTTACGACAATGTGGCCTTCCACCGCGTGATCGATGGTTTCATGGCGCAGACCGGCGACGTGAAATTCGGCAACATGGCCAAGGATTTCAATCCTGACCGCGCCGGCACAGGCGGTTCGGATCTGCCGAACCTGCCCGCCGAATTCTCCACCGAGCATTATGTGCGCGGCACGGTCGGCATGGCCCGCGCGCAGAACCCGGATTCGGCGAATTCGCAATTCTTCATCATGTATGCTCCCAACCCCAGCCTGGATGGCAATTACACCATCGTCGGCAATGTGGAGAGCGGCATGGAATTCGTCGACAAGATCAAGAAGGGCGATCCCGCCGCCAACGGGGTTGTCAGCGAGCCCGATCGCATGATCAAGGTGCGCATCGCCGGCGACGGCAAGTAACTGGCAATCCGGAAAAGGAAATCTGATATGGCCGAAATCAAGGATCGCGAAAACGCGCTCATCATGGAGACCACGAAGGGCAGGGTCGTTATCGAACTCTTCCCCGATCTCGCTCCCGGCCATGTCGGCCGCATCAAGGAACTGGCGCGCGAGGGCGCTTATGACGGCGTGGTGTTTCATCGCGTCATCGACGGCTTCATGGCCCAGACGGGCGACGTGAAGTTCGGCAAGTCCGATGGCCCGAATTTCAATCCCGCCCGCGCGGGCATGGGTGGTTCCGACAAGCCGGACCTGAAGGCCGAGTTCTCCAACGCCAATCACGGCCGCGGCACATGCTCGATGGCGCGTGCGCAGAACCCGAACTCTGCCAACTCGCAGTTCTTCATCTGCTTTGACGACGCCGGCTTCCTCAACCGCCAGTATTCGGTTTGGGGCCAGGTCATCGAAGGCATGGAGAATGTCGACAAGATCAAGCGCGGTGAGCCGGTGCAGGATCCCGACAAGATCGTGTCGATGAAGGTCGCGGCCGACGTCGCGGAATAAGGCAGGTACGGCCGTGGCGAATATTCTCTGGTCTCTGCTCGGCATCCTGTCTGGCGCTTTCATCGCCATTCAGGCGCCGATCAATACCCAGCTCGCGCGCGGGCTGGGCATGCCTGTCGCCGCGGCCGCCATCTCCTTCCTGGCCGGCGCGGTCGTGCTGAGCGTCATCACGTTCCTTACGGTACGGGCGCAAGGCGTCGAGCTCGACTGGCGCGCGCCGGCTCCCTGGACGTTCCTGGCCGGCGGTGCGCTGGGGGCGATCTATGTGACCAGCTCGATCTTTCTTATTCCACGCATCGGCGCAGCCGCGCTGATGGCGTTTCTGGTGGCGGGGCAGCTTCTGGCCGGCATGCTGGTCGATCGCGTTGGGTTCCTGGGCGTTGCGGTTCGTGAGATTTCCATGGGGCGCCTTGCCGGTGCAGCGATGCTGCTGGCCGGCGCGCTGCTGATCAAGCTCTACTGATGCGCGTAGATCTCTTTGATTTCGACCTGCCGGAAGAGCGCATTGCTCTTCGCCCGGCCGAACCGCGCGACGCCGCGCGGATGCTGGTCGTACGTGCCGAAGCACCGCTGGAAGACAAGCGCGTCGGTGATCTGCCGTCGTTGCTTGAGCCGGGCGACGTGCTTGTCTTCAACGATACCAAGGTCATCCCGGCGCAATTGAAGGGCTTGCGTCAGCGTGGCGAGGCGGTTGCGCATGTCGACGCCACCTTGCATATGCGCGTCGGTGCCGATCGCTGGAAAGCTTTCGTGCGGCCGGGCAAGCGCGTTGCCGAAGGCGATCGTATCCGCTTCGGCCACAGCGCCGAGGCCTGCATGCTGGGCGCGCTCGACGCCACGGTGATCGAAAAGGGTGAGGCGGGCGAAGTGCTGCTGGCCTTCGACCTGTCCGGCCCGATGCTGGATGAGGCGCTGCACGCCGTCGGACACATTCCGCTGCCGCCCTACATCGCCTCCAAACGGCCAGACGATGAGCGCGACCGCAAGGACTACCAGACCGTTTATGCGCGCGAGGAGGGGGCGGTCGCCGCCCCTACCGCGGGCCTACATTTCACACCCGAGCTGTTTGCCGCGTTGGATGCGCGGCGCATCGAACGCCGGTTCGTGACGCTGCATGTCGGGGCAGGCACATTTCTGCCGGTGAAGGCCGACGACACCGCCGATCACAAGATGCATGCGGAGATCGGCTATGTTTCGGAAGAGACGGCCGCTGCCATCAACGCCGCACGCGCCGAAGGGCGTCGCGTCGTCGCTGTCGGCACCACCTCGCTGCGCTTGCTCGAAAGTGCTGCTACCCCCGATGGCACGATGTCTGCCTGGTCCGGTGCGACCGACATTTTCATCACCCCCGGCTACAAGTTCCGGGCGGTCGACGTGCTGATGACCAATTTTCACCTGCCACGCTCGACGCTGTTCATGCTGGTTTCCGCCTTTAGCGGGCTCGAAACCATGCGTGTCGCCTATCAACACGCGATCGACACCGGCTACCGCTTCTATTCCTACGGCGACGCCAGCCTGCTGTTCAGGACCGATAAATGAGTACCGAGTTTACCTTCAAAGTCCTCGCCACGGACGGCAAGGCGCGGCGCGGCGAGATCACCATGCCGCGCGGCACCATCCGCACGCCTGCCTTCATGCCGGTGGGCACCGGCGGCACGGTGAAGACCATGTATATGGATCAGGTGCGCGATCTCGGCGCCGATATCATCCTTGGCAATACCTATCATCTGATGCTGCGACCGGGCGCGGAACGCGTGGCACGGCTGGGTGGTTTGCATGAATTCGCCCGCTGGCCTCATCCAATTCTTACGGATTCCGGCGGATTTCAGGTGATGTCGCTGTCGAAACTACGCAAAATCACCGAGAAAGGGGTCACTTTTCGCTCACATATCGATGGTGCTCCGTACGAAATGTCGCCCGAGCGCTCGATCGAGATTCAGGGACTGCTCGATTCCGACATCCAGATGCAACTCGATGAATGCACCGCGCTGCCGGCCAAGGAACGCGAGATCGAGCGCGCCATGGAGCTTTCGCTGCGCTGGGCCGACCGCTGCAAGACGGCTTTCGGCGACCAGCCAGGCAAGGCCATGTTCGGCATCGTGCAGGGCGGCGACAATGCGCGCCTGCGCGAACGTTCGGCGCAGTCGCTCGCCAGTCTTGGGCTGAAGGGCTATGCGGTTGGCGGCCTCGCCGTGGGAGAGCCGCAGGACGTGATGCTCGACATGCTCGACGTCACCTGTCCCGAGTTGCCGGCCGACAAGCCACGCTACCTGATGGGGGTCGGCACGCCGGATGACATCGTCAAATCCGTCGCACGCGGCATCGATATGTTCGACTGCGTTATGCCGACCCGCGCCGGCCGCCACGGCCTTGCCTACACGCGGCGCGGCAAGGTGAACCTGCGCAATGCCCGTCATGCTGACGACCACCGCCCGCTCGACGAGGAAAGCGATTGCCCCGCCGCCCGCGACTATTCGCGAGCCTATCTGCACCACCTGGTGCGCTCGCAAGAGGCGCTCGGCGCCATGCTGCTCACCTGGAACAACCTTTCCTACTATCAAAGCCTGATGCAAGGCCTTCGCGATGCCATAGAACAGGGCCGCTATGCGGAGCATGTGGCCGAGGTTTCGGAAGGCTGGGCGAGGGGAGACATCCCGGCTCTTTAAGAGAACGCCGGCGCGGAAATCGGATCAGGGGAGGAGCAATTGAACGGCGAGGAATTCCGGCACTGGTCGCGCAAGGCGGCTGACTGGGGCACCGACTATCGCGAGAGCTTGCGCGAGCGGCCCGTGCGCGCCCAGACCCAACCCGGCGAGATCGCCGCGCGGATCGCGGACACGCCGCCTGAAGCCGCCGAGCCGATGGAAAGGATCTTCGCCGATTTCGAAGAGACGATATTGCCCGGCATGACGCATTGGCAGCATCCGCGTTTCTTCGCCTATTTTCCCGCCAACGCCGCGCCGGTCTCGGTGGTGGCCGAATATCTGGTTACGGTCATGGCCGCGCAATGCATGCTGTGGCAGACCTCGCCCGCGGCGACCGAACTGGAAACGAAAGTCATCGACTGGCTGCGCCAGGCACTCGGCCTGCCCGCCGGTTTTTCGGGCGTGATCCAGGACAGTGCATCCTCCGCCACGCTGGCTGCGGTGCTCACCATGCGCGAGCGCGCGCTGGACTGGCAGGGCAACAAGCAAGGACTTTCCGGACAGCAACGCCTGCGGATTTATGCCACGGACCAGGTCCATACCTCGATAGACCGCGCGATCTGGGTGGCCGGCATTGGCGAGGAAAACCTCGTGCGTGTTCCTGTCACGGGTGAATTGCGCTCGATGGATGCGGAAGTGCTGGAAGCGGCGATCCTTGCCGACAAGGCGCAAGGCTTCGTGCCTGCCGGCATCATTGCGTGCGTGGGCGGCACCAGTGTGGGTGGCACGGATGACATCGCCGCGGTTGCGGCAATCGCGCGCAAGCACGGGCTCTATCTGCATGTCGATGCCGCCTGGGCAGGGTCTGCGATGATCTGCCCGGAGTTCCGCCACTACTGGGCGGGTATCGAGGGCGCGGATTCGATTGTTTTCAATCCGCACAAATGGCTCGGCGCGCAGTTTGACTGTTCGGTGCAGTTCATTCGCGATCCCGACGCACTCGTGCGCACGCTTGCGATCAAGCCGGAATATCTGAAGACGCACGGCAAGGACGGTATCATCAACTATTCCGAATGGTCGGTACCGCTCGGCCGACGCTTCCGGGCGCTGAAACTGTGGTTCCTGCTGCGCGCGCACGGGCTGGAGGAATTGCGCGGGATGATCCGCAACCACGTGGCCTGGGCAGGCAAGCTCGCCAAGCGTATCGAGGCCGAACCCGGCTTCGAACTGGTCACGCACCCCATGCTCTCGCTGTTTTCCTTCCGGCACACCCCTGAGGGCATTGCCGATCTCGATGCCCACAATCTGCGGCTGCTTGAAGCGATCAACGAAGACGGCCGCATCTATCTGACTCAGACGAAAGTTGACGGCCGTTTCGCGATACGCTTCCAGGTCGGCCAGTTCGACGTCACTGAAAGCGATGTCGACGAAGCGTTCGAGGTCATTACTTCGATGGCAGTCTCAATCCGGTAAGAAAGTCCTGATCTGGTAAAGGTGCAACTTTCGCCGCCTTTCGTTTTGGACTAGCATCGCGCCGAACGAAGATTGGAGATGTGCGGTGTTCCTGTCGGCGCGACATGCTGAAATCATCCAGATGGCGAAGGATTCCGGCCGTGTGCTGGTTGACGATCTCGCCGTGCATTTCGGCGTGACGCCACAGACGATCCGCAAGGACCTGAACGATCTGTGCGAGCAGCGTCTGCTTAGTCGCATTCATGGCGGAGCGCTGTTTCCCTCCGGCATTGAAAACGTGGAATATGAGGCCCGGCGCAAGATCGCAGCCGAGGAAAAGGAAGCTATCGGCCGTGCGGCGTCGCGGCTCATTCCCGACAAGGCCTCGCTGTTCATCAATATCGGCACCACGACGGAGGCGGTAAGCAACGCGCTGCTGGACCATGTCGGCCTCATGGTCATTACCAATAATATCAACGTTGCCAACAGGATGCGCGTATATCCTGAGATAGAGGTCGTGATAGCCGGCGGCGTGGTGCGCGGTTCGGATGGCGGTATTGTCGGCGAGGCGGCGGTCGATTTCATCAAGCAGTTCAAGGTCGATTTCGCGGTCATTGGCGCTTCCGCGATCGATGACGACGGCGCGCTGCTCGATTTCGATTTCCGCGAAGTAAAGGTGGCGCAGGCGATCATCGCCAATGCCCGGCATGTCATATTGGTCGCCGACGCCACCAAGCTCGAGCGCGTGGCACCGGTGCGGATCGGGCATTTGTCCCAAGTGGACACCTTCATCACCGATCGCTGCGACAGCGAGGCGATCCGTGCGATGTGCCGGGAAGCCGAGGTGCAGCTTGTAGAGACGTCACGCCTGGACGGCTGAACGCCGGTTTCGTTTGACATTCGCTCCCGATGCGAAACAATCGTCCATGTTTCGCGAGCGCGGTCTCAGGGCCTCGACGCGAGGCGGGAGACAGCCGGCGCAAGGGGGATGACATGAGCGGATTGGTGCTGGCGATCGATCAGGGCACGACTTCCACGCGCGCGATCATCTTCGATGCGGATCGCCGGATCGCCGGCGTCGGTCAGCAGGAATTCCCTCAGCATTTTCCCGCTTCCGGGTGGGTCGAGCATGACCCGGAGGATATCTGGCAGAGCGTTCTGGCCACCTGCAAGACGGCGCTGCGCAAGGCGAAATGCAAGGCCGCCGACATTGCCGCCATCGGCATCACCAACCAGCGGGAGACCGTGGTGGTCTGGGACAAGGCCACCGGCAGACCCATTCACAACGCCATTGTCTGGCAGGATCGGCGCACTGCGCCACTGTGCCAGAAATTGCGGAAGCAGGGTCTGGAGCCGCTTTTTTCGCGCAAGACCGGGCTTTTGCTCGATCCCTATTTCTCCGCCACCAAGATCGCGTGGCTGCTGGACAGGGTGCCAGGCGCGCGCAAACGCGCCGAGAGAGGCGAACTGCTCGCCGGCACGATCGATGCGTTCCTGATCTGGCGGCTGACCGGCGGCAGGGTCCATGCCACCGATGCCACCAATGCCTCACGTACGCTGGTCTACAACATCCGGGACAATCGATGGGACGAGGAGCTTTTGAAGATTCTGCGCATTCCCGCCGCGCTGCTGCCGGAAGTGAAGGACTGCGCGGCCGATTTTGGCATGACGGAGAAAACCTTGCTTGGCGCGGAAATCCCGATTCTGGGCGTTGCCGGGGACCAGCAAGCCGCGACGATCGGCCAGGCCTGCTTCGAACCCGGCATGATGAAATCGACCTATGGCACCGGCTGCTTCGCATTGCTCAACACCGGTTCCGATCTCGTACAATCCCGCAATCGGCTACTTACCACCATCGCCTACCGCCTGAATGGCAAGACAACCTATGCGCTGGAAGGCTCGATCTTCGTAGCGGGAGCGGCCGTGCAATGGCTGCGTGACGGGATCAAGGTCATCGGCAAGGCAGAGCAGAGCGGGCATCTGGCCGCGCACGCGGATGAAACCCAGGAAATCTATCTCGTGCCGGCCTTCGTCGGTCTCGGTACACCGCACTGGGATGCGGAGGCGCGTGGTGCCATTTTCGGGCTCACGCGCAACACCGGCCCGGCGGAATTTGCACGCGCCGCGCTCGAGTCGGTTGCCTTCCAGACCCGTGACCTGCTTGACGCCATGCGCAAGGACTGGAAACCGAAGCACGGCAACAGCAAGACGGTCTTGCGCGTGGACGGAGGAATGGTGGCCTCGGATTGGGCCATGCAGCGGCTGGCCGATATTCTCGATGCACCAGTGGATCGGCCGACCAGCCTCGAAACGACAGCGCTGGGAGCCGCCTGGCTTGCGGGAGCGAGGGCGGGGGTCTGGCCGGAGCAAAAGGCATTTGCCAAATCCTGGTCGCTGGAGCGTCGCTTCGGACCGGCCATGGATGAGAAGGACCGCCGGCGCAAGCTGAAAGGCTGGCGGGATTCAGTTCGCCGCACGCTCACGGACTTCTGAAGAATAACAGGCCCGCGGCTTGCGTCGCGGGCCTGCCTGCCGCGCGGGTCATGCGTCTCTTAGCCATAGGGCGAGATGCACTGCCGGCGCGGGCCATTATAAGGCTGGAACGTGTTGTCGTAGGCGCGATAGGAGCGATAACGATTGTAGCACCAGCGCACATGAGCACTCTCGCCGCGATAGTAGCGTCGCGGGGGAGGAGCCGCCAGCATGCTGCCTACGATCGCGCCACCCAGGAATGCAGCGCCCGGGAACCACCAGCCATCGTGGTAGCGGTAGCCCGGCCTGTAGTAGCGATAGCCGCGATGGCCGCGATACCAGCCGTGGCGATAACTCGGCCTGGGCCCATGCCATCCGGGTCTGTAGTGACCGTGCCCGCCATGTCTCCAGCGGTATTGCACCGTCTGTACCCCCTGGGAATCAGGCTGGGCGGCCGCAGGGCGCGGAATGTTGATCTCACCTGCACTCACCGGCAATGAAGAGGACACGGCAAAGGAGAGCGCAAGAGCCGAGGCACAAAGGCCGGAAAGAAGCTTTCTCATCGTAAATCTCCTGCTGTAGAAAGGTTGCAGCATCCCTCGCTGGACTCAACGTCGCACTCTGCGCGTTTGTTCCGGTCGAATCGCAAGGCGTTGAAAACCAAGCATTTCGGCAATCTGGCCGGGGCTGGAGGATATTAAGTCGTCCGGCGCTCCTGTGGTCGTCAAAACGGTGTGGGAAATGCCGTTTTTTCCGGTTGACCGGCTGCGTCACTCTCCCTATGTTCCGCCGCAATTTCGCGGTTGCGCACGCAATCGGCGAGAGGTCCACCAGGCTCCGGCCACCGATCCAGAAAACAGGCATTGCGGACAGGTTCGCATTCAGCTTTCCGGAAGTTCGGAGTACTTTTGTTCGACACGGACAGATGGCCAGTGGTGGAAGGGCTGGTAGCTCAGATGGTAGAGCACGGAACTTTTAATTCTGGGGTCATGGGTTCGAGTCCCATCCAGCCCACCAAAACATCGACAAGATCGACATGGCGGAGACGGGAAGTCGCTGCCTGCTAGGCTGATTTCTTTCGTTTCGCACCCTGCTTGTTCCGCGAAGATGGGCTGGCGATCCCTTCTTTCTCCAGGCTCTTTTTCAGCACATCCGCCAGATTGACCACATTTTCCTTGGGGCGTGGTGCCGCCTTGGGTGGTTGCTTGCCTTCGCGCTTGGCCTTTATCAGCCCCAGCAGTGCATTCTCATACTGATCTTCGAACTTCGACGGATCGAACCGCGTCACCTTCTTGTCGATGATCATGGCCGCGATTTCGGTCATGTCGGGGTCGATCTTCCGGTCCTTGAGATCACCGAACACCTTTTGGGCCGGAACGATTTCCCTGGGGCTATGCAATATGGTCATCAGCATGCCATTGCCCTCCGGCTCCACCAGCACGTGGCGCTCGCGCTGCGAAAGCACGATCGAGGCAAGACCGGCTTTCTTCGTTCGCCGCATCGCCTCGCGGATCACCGCAAAGGCATCCGTGGACGGCTTGTCTGCCGGGTACACATAATAGGGCTTTTCGAGATAGACCGGATCGACCTGAGCCTTTTCGACAAAACTTTCTATCTCCAGCGTATGTTCCGATTCGATCTTGAGCCGCGCGATTTCCTCCGGCTCTATCAGCAGATATTCGTTCTTCTGGACCTCGTATCCCTTGATCTGGTCTTCACGTTCGACCGGTTTTCCTGTGCCTTCGTCCATGTAGGCAGCCTTCACCGGTTCGCGCGTCTTGCGGTTGAGAATCCGCAAATGCACGCGCTCGGCTTCACTGGTGGCGCCCGCCAGCTTGATCGCGCATGTCACGCTGCCGAGTTTCAAAAACCCCCTCCACATTGCTCGTGGTGCAACCATGGCAACCTCCATAGGACAGGGAGAAACGGTCGCGCGCGGCCATGGTTCCGGGTTCGGTCGATGGCGCACCGTCAAGGCACAAGCTTGACGGCGTCGATGATGATCGCCAGCACAATCCCAAGGCCGGTCAGAACGACGCCGATCAGAAATCTGCGGTTTGCCTTGGCGTAGATATTGTGCTGCAGCGAAGCGATCCTCAACAGGATGGCAAGCGCCATGATCTGATAGATGATGCCAGCAATTATCAGGAAGACCGGCGGAAGGTCGATGAAGTTCCAGGGAAGTGGGTTGTTGGCCCATTGAGTGAGGAAACTGAGGGAAAAGGAAAGCACGATGCCCACGACGGTGATCGTGCCGTTGCGGAATAGCGTTTCGACGATTTGGTCGTTGTCGTCATGGAGGTGCATGGTCGTCTCCGGGCATGGCTTGAGCGTGGAATACGCGCAGCTGAAGATTTAAGCGCAGCCAGGCGTGCGGCATCAACTATCGGATAACAAACTCGGCAATGCCGATTGGTCTTAAGTCGTAGAGGAGCTTAGCGAAAATACGCCATCAGCAGCGTTCCGGGCACAAGCAGCACGAACGCCCAGATCAAGGCGGAAGCGATATTGGCAAGCTGAAAATGCAAGGCTCGCATTTCGAAGATGCCGGCCAGCAGCGGCACGATCGCGCGCAGTGGCCCAAAGAACCGACCGACGAAGACACTCCACGGCCCCCAGCGATGAAAAAACACATGCCCGCGCTCGAGCATGTGCGGATATCTGGAAAGGGGCCAGACCCGCGTCGCCGAGTCCTTGAAATGAAAGCCGAAAAGATAGGACACCCAGTCGCCGACGATGGCGCCGAAGGCCGCTCCGAGCCATATCGGCCAGAATTCGATCTCGCTGGCACCGATCAGCGCGCCGATGCCGACAAGTATGCCCCATGCCGGCAGGATCAAAGATACCAGCGCCACGGACTCGGCGAATGCAAGAGCGAACACGATATATGGCGCCCACCCGGCATTATTCCGGGTAAACCCAATGATATTGTCGGCATATGCCTCAAGCTGGATGAAGGCGTCCATGAAATCCCTTTAACCGCTTGGGAAAGTCGCGTCGAGGCGAGCGCGTGTCCGTCGGCTGACGGCGACCTGTGTTTCAGGCTCGCGCCTTGAAGGATCCGGCGGTAGCGACAATCCGCCAACGTCTTCGTGATTGGAGCCTGTGGGGCTTGCTGGCTATAAGCTGCGTCAAGAACGACAAGCAGGATTTTCGGGCATGGCATTGGATGTTGGCTACCTTAGTGCGGTCGGGGCTGGGGCGTTGTCGTTCCTGTCGCCTTGCGTGCTGCCGCTGGTGCCTCCGTATCTGTGCTACATGGCCGGCGTCTCGGTCGAGGATTTCCGGGCGGATAGCAGCGCTGCCGTCAAGTCGGGCACGCGCAAGGTGCTGCTTCTGACCTCGCTCGCCTTCGTCCTCGGTTTTTCTACCGTTTTCGTCGCGCTTGGCGCGGGCGCCTCCACCATCGGCCGGTTGCTTCGGGTGTGGCAGGAGCCGCTGGCCATGGCGGCGGGCGTGCTCATCATCCTGATGGGACTCAACTTTCTCGGTGTCATCCGCATCCCGCTTCTGTCGCGCGAGGCGCGTTTCCAGGCGCAGGGCAAGCCTGCCAACATGCTTGCGGCCTATGCAATGGGCCTGGCCTTCGCCTTCGGCTGGACACCCTGCATCGGGCCTGTCCTGGGACCGATCCTGACGCTGGCCGGTGGGCGCGAAACGGTGGGCGAGGGGGCCCTGCTTCTGGCCGCCTATTCGCTGGGGTTGGGCATACCCTTCCTGCTGGCCGCGCTGTTCTCCAATGGGTTCATGCGTTTTCTCGGTCGTTTCCGCATGCATCTCGGACGTGTGGAAAAGGTGATTGGAGGTTTGCTGGTGGTGGCCGGCGTTCTCTTCCTTACCGGCGGCGTGCAGACAGCCTCTTACTGGCTGCTCGAAACCTTCCCGATACTCGGCAGGCTGGGTTGAGCAGGCCGTAAAACCAATCGTTACGGCGGGATTCTGCTTCATGACAGCGCTGTCGCAGAGCGTGATGGGGTTCGTATGGCAAAACCTCTTCGCATTCCGTGGCGTGGTGCTCTAGAACTGAGCCCGAATCGTCTTCTTTACCGGAAACCGTCATGACCGCACGATCCTGCCTGTCGATCATCCTTGCCGCCGGCGAAGGCACGCGCATGAAAAGCGCGCTGCCCAAGGTGCTGCACAAGATTGCCGGTCTGCCGATGGTGGCCCATGTGGTGCGCGCGGCACAAAGCGCCGGCAGCGGCGACCTGGCCATGGTGATCGGTTATGGCGCGGAACAGATGCGCGAGGCGGTTCCGGCCTTTGTGCCCGAAGCTGAAATCTTCGTGCAGGAGGAGCGGCTCGGCACCGCACACGCCGTGCTTTCAGCGCGGTCCGCCATCGCACGCGGTTACGACGATGTGCTGGTGATGTTCGGCGATACGCCGCTGATCGACCCCGCTGCGCTGGCGGATGCACGTGCACGTCTGGCCGCTGGCGCCGATGTGGTCGTTCTCGGCTTCCGCACGGAAAACCCGGCCGGTTACGGTCGCCTCGTCGAGAAGGACGGTGCGCTGGTCGCGATCCGCGAGGACAAGGACTGCACCGAAGAAGAACGCAGGATCACCTTCTGCAACAGCGGCCTGATGGCGATTGCCGGCGCCCGCGCGCTGTCGCTGCTCGATGCGGTGGGCAACGACAATGCCAAGGGCGAATATTATCTGACCGATATCGTTGAGATCGGCGGGGCCAGGGGCCTGAAAATCGTCGCCGCCGAAGCGAGTTTCGAAAACGCGCTGGGCATCAACAACCGCGCCGAACTCGCGGGGGCGGAAGCCATCTGGCAAAAGCGCAAGCGCCAGGAGATCATGCTTTCGGGCGTTACCATGATCGCGCCGGAAACCGTGTTCTTCTCCTACGATACAGAGGTCGATCCCGACGTGTTCATCGAGCCGAATGTCTATTTCGGTCCCGGAGTGAGCGTGGAAGGCGGCGCGACGATCCGTGCCTTCAGCCATATCGAGGGGGCCACCATCGGCCCGCGCGCCGAAGTGGGGCCATTCGCGCGGTTGCGACCGGGCGCCGATCTCGGGGAGAAGGCCAAGGTGGGCAATTTCTGCGAAGTGAAGAAGGCAACGGTCGAGGCGGGCGCCAAGATCAACCACCTGACCTATATCGGCGATGCCCGCGTCGGGGCCGGTGCGAATATCGGCGCGGGCACTATCACCTGCAACTATGACGGCTATTCGAAATTCTTCACCGACATCGGTGCGGGCGCTTTCATCGGTTCGAATTCGGCGCTGGTGGCCCCTCTCACCATAGGCGAGCGCGCATATGTCGCCTCGGGCAGCATCATCACGGAGAACGTGCCGGACGATTCTCTGGCCTTTGGCCGCGCACGTCAGAAGACCCTGCCGGAACGCGCGAAGCTGCTGCGCCAACGCCGTGCAGACGCAGCGAAAAAGTAACTTCGTAATTCCAGGCTTGCCGGCCGTGCCGAAAGCACAATCGGTATCGTCGATGCCGGTTTGGGCTGATATGAAGCGATACGGAATGTGACTTTCTCATATCGGCTGCAATCTCTAGATAGCCGATGGGGTAAATCTGGTTTTGGGAATCGGGGGATAGCCGATCATGTGCGGAATTGTTGCAATCGTTGGTCAGACAGCCGTCGCGCCGTTGATCGTCGATGCGCTGAAGAGGCTCGAATATCGCGGCTACGATTCCGCAGGCGTGGCCACTGTTGCGCAGGGAAAGCTCGCGCGCAGACGCGCCGAAGGCAAGCTCGTCAATCTTGAAAGCCGCCTTCAGGCCGAGCCGCTCGACGGCAATATCGGCATCGGTCACACCCGCTGGGCCACTCACGGCGTGCCCAACGAAACCAACGCGCACCCGCATTTCTCCAATGACGTTGCCGTGGTCCACAACGGCATCATCGAGAATTTCGCAGAGCTGCGCACCGAACTTGCCGCCGACGGCTACGAGTTCACCTCGCAGACCGACACCGAAGTGGTGGCACACCTTGTCTCGCGCGAGCTGGCGCGCGGTGCCGGCCCCGTCGCGGCCGCCCATGAAGCTTTGAAGCGGCTGGAGGGTGCGTTTGCACTTGCCATCATGTTCCGGGGCGACGAGGACCTGATCGTCGGCGCGCGCAACGGTCCGCCGCTGGCTGTTGGGCATGGGGAGGGCGAGATGTTCCTCGGCTCCGACGCCATCGCGCTTGCACCCTTCACCAACTCGATCACCTATCTGGAGGATGGCGACTGGGCGGTCGTACGCCGCGGCTCCTTCGAGATTTTCGACATCGAGGGCAAACCTGTTGCGCGCAAGCGCCAGCAGTCGCTCGGCACCAGCTTCATGGTCGACAAGGGCAACCGCCGGCATTTCATGGAAAAGGAAATCCATGAGCAGCCGGAAGTCATTTCCCACACGCTCGCACACTATGTGGACTTTACGGCCAGCACTTCGAGGCCGCTCGACCTACCTTTCGATTTTGCCAGGATTGATCGCTTGGCGCTGTCGGCTTGCGGTACGGCCTATCTCAGTGGTCTGGTCGGAAAATACTGGTTCGAGCGCATTGCCCGGCTGCCGGTGGACATCGATATCGCCTCCGAATTCCGCTATCGCGAAATGCCGATCTCGCAGAACAGCGCGGCGTTGTTCATTTCGCAATCGGGCGAGACCGCCGATACGCTGGCCTCGCTGCGCTACTGCCGCAAGGCAGGCGTGCCGATCGGAGCCATCGTCAATGTCCGCGAATCCACCATCGCCCGCGAGTCGGACGTCGTGCTGCCTACGCTTGCCGGCCCTGAGATCGGCGTGGCTTCGACCAAGGCCTTTACCTGCCAGCTTTCGGTCCTTGCTTCGCTTGCGGTGCGCGCCGGCGTGGCGCGCGGAACGATCTCGCCCGATGAGGAGAAGGCTCTGGTGCGTGCCCTTTCCGAAGCGCCGCGCTATGCCAACCAGGTGCTGAAGCTGGAAGAGCAGATCGAGAAGGTTTCGCGCGAACTGTCGCACTACCGCCACGTGCTCTATCTCGGTCGCGACACCAACTTCCCGCTCGCCATGGAAGGCGCGCTGAAGCTCAAGGAAATTTCCTATATCCATGCCGAAGGTTATGCGGCGGGCGAACTGAAGCATGGGCCGATCGCGCTGATCGACGAGAACATGCCGGTGATCGTGATCGCCCCGCACGACCGCATTTTCGAGAAAACCGTCTCGAACATGCAGGAAGTGGCCGCACGCGGCGGCAAGATCATCCTGATCACCGACCGGAAGGGCGCAGAGCAGGCTACCGTCGATACGATGGAGACGATCGTGCTGCCGGATGTTCCGGAGATCATTACGCCCATCGTCTACGCGCTGCCCATCCAGATGCTGGCCTATTTCACGGCCGTATTCATGGGCACCGACGTGGACCAGCCGCGCAACCTGGCCAAGTCGGTCACGGTGGAATAAATCACGCCGTCGAACTTCGCGGTTTAAAAGGTCATAATGCTTCTCTAATGTTGCGCTGCAAACAGCGCGCGGCGGGTGAGGCATGTCGGATCTTTTCAAAATCTCGGCGATGACACGGCTGAGGAATTATTTCCTCACCGGTTTCATCGTCTGCGCGCCTCTGGCCATCACCGCTTATATTGCCTGGTCGTTCATCGGCTGGGTCGATTCGTGGGTGAAGCCTTACATTCCCGCGACCTACAATCCCGACAACTACCTGTCGGTGAGGGTTCCGGGGTTCGGGCTGATCGTGGCGCTGGTGCTGATCACGCTGATCGGCTTCCTCACCGCCAACATCATCGGCCGCAGCATTATCTCGATAGGCGAGCGCGTGCTGGACCGCATGCCGCTGGTGCGCGGCATCTACCGCGCGCTCAAGCAGATTTTCGAAACGGTCCTCTCCAACAAGAACGAGATGTTCCGCACGGTTGGTCTTGTGGAATATCCGCGCAAGGGCGTCTGGTCGCTCGTTTTCGTGGCCGGCGAAAAACGCACGGAAATCAACGAAAAGCTCGATGAGGATGATGAAGACCCGCTGATGGCGGTCTTCATGCCCTGTACGCCGAACCCGACCACCGGCTTCCTGATGTATGTGCGCAAGTCGGAGATCGTCGTGCTCGACATGAGCATCGAGGACGGCGCCAAGCTCATCGTCTCCGCCGGTCTGGTGGCGCCCGAGATAAAATCGAAGATCAAAAGCGGTAAAATTGCTCCGGCCATCGAAACGATCGGCAACCCGACCATCGCTGAGGCCGGTCAACCGGCACGCAGCAAGCGCACGGCCTCGTCGCGCCCGAACAGGTAAAGCAGAACGCGGATTGCATCGCCACGCGGACCCTTCAGCTCCGGATCGCGGGTCAGCAGCAGTCGCGCATCGTCACGAGCGACCTCAAGGAGGTCGGCATGCGCGTCGATGCGCGCGACCTGAAAGCCGGGCGTGCCGGATTGCCGGGTGCCCAGAAGCTCGCCTTCGCCACGCAATTTCAGGTCCTCCTCGGCGATGCGGAAGCCGTCTTCGGTCTCGCGCATGACGGCAAGCCGGCGCTTTGCCGTTTCGCCGAGGGGATCCTTGTAGAGCAGAACGCAGCTCGAAGCCTTGGACCCGCGCCCGACACGCCCGCGCAATTGGTGAAGCTGCGCCAGCCCGAAACGCTCCGCATGTTCGATGACGATGATCGTCGCGTCCGGCACATCGACACCCACCTCGATGACGGTGGTGGCGACGAGGATGCGCGTTTCCCCATCCTTGAAGGCGCGCATGGCTTCATCCTTTTCCGCGCCCTTCATGCGGCCATGGACGAGGCCGATCCGGTCATCGAAAACAGGTTTCAGCGAAGCGAAACGTTCCTCCGCCGACATCAGTTCGACTTCCTCGGATTCCTCGACCAGAGGACAGATCCAGTAGACTTTCTGCCCGCTGGCCACGGCATCGCGCATGCGCCCGACCAGTTCGTCCAGCCGGTCGAAGGGCAGGCTGATCGTGCGGATCGGCTGCCGCCCGGCCGGCTTTTCGGTCAGCCGCGAGACGTCCATGTCGCCGAATGCCGTGAGCACCAGGGTGCGGGGAATGGGGGTTGCGGTCATCACCAGCATGTCGGGTGCATTGCCCTTCGCCGTGATGGCCAATCGCTGATGCACGCCAAAGCGGTGCTGCTCGTCGATCACGGCAAGCGCCAAATCCCTGAACCGCACCGTTTCCTGGAAGAGCGCGTGGGTGCCGACGACGATGTCGATCCCGCCGTTCTCCAGCCCAGCCAGGATGTCGGCCCGTTCGCGGCCTTTTTCGCGGCCGGTGAGCACCGCAATCCGCAGGCCGACCTGTTCCGCCAGCAGAGCAATGGACGCAAAATGCTGGCGGGCAAGGATTTCGGTCGGCGCCATAAGCGCCGCCTGGCCGCCGGCCTCGACCGCGCGCGCCATGGCCAGCAGAGCCACGACGGTCTTGCCTGAGCCGACATCGCCCTGCAACAAACGCGACATGCGCTCCGGCTTCTGCAAATCGGCGTCGATCTCGGCCAGCGCCTGTGTCTGCGAGCCGGTCAGGTCATAGGGCAGGGCGCGCTTGAGCGCGGCGATCAGCTTGCCGTCGCCGGTAAGCGGCCTGCCGGAGAGCTTGCGCACCGTTGCGCGCACCAGCGCCAGCGCAATTTGCCCGGCCAGGAACTCGTCATAGGCGAGCCTGCGCCATGCGGAACTGTCGGGCGATATATCGAGCGGATCGGCCGGATTGTGGATGCGGCTCAGCGCATCCTGAAAGGATGGAAATGCCTGGCGGCGCAGCACATCGGCGTCCTGCCATTCAGGCATTGCCGGCACGCGTTCCAACGCCTGCGAGATGGCGCGGCGCAGCGTCTTCGGTGACAGCCCGGCAGTAAGCGGATAGACCGGCTCCAGAAGCGGCAGGCTCTCCGCCTCGTCCGCGCGGGTGATGTGGTCCGGATGCACCATGCTGGGGCGGCCGTTGAACCATTCCATGCGGCCGCTGACGATGACCTTCTCACCGACCGGCAAGGAACGCTCCAGCCATGCGGCGTTGGCGTGAAAGAAGGTCAGCGCGATCTCGCCGGTATCGTCGAAGGCGTAGACGCGATAGGGAACGGACCTGTTGCCGCGCGGCGGCGGCTGGTGCCGATCGACCGTAACCTCGAGCGTCACGATGGCACCTCCCGGTGCCTGCGCGATCTCGGGACGATTGCGCCGGTCGATCACGGAATTCGGCAACGTGAAGATGAGATCGCCCGCCCGTGCAGGCCGGTCGCCAAGATCGGCAGGCACGACACGCGCGATCAATTCGGCAATCTTCGGCCCCACGCCGGCAAGCGAGGTGATGGGTACGAACAGCGGATCAAGCAGGGAAGGGCGCATGGCTGTCAGCTTATGCACCCCGCGACCATACGCAAGGCTGACAGGCCGCGTCATCCACGCTATATGCGCCGCAAAACAATCGGGATGCACAATATGACGGGCACGACGCGATCGAGCGAAGGACTGGACACGCGACGGCGCAAGCTGCTGTTCCGCTCCTGGCACCGTGGCATCCGCGAGATGGACCTGATTCTGGGCACTTTCGCGGACGCTCTGATCCACGACCTGACCGATGCGGAACTCGACGAATATGAACATCTGCTGGAGGTGCAGGACGCCGATCTCCTGGCATGGTTCACCGGCGATCGCCCAGTTCCTGATGCACACGACACCGCAATCTACCGCAAGATACTGGCACAGCGTCAGTCGATGAGCTTCAACATATGAGCCTTATCAGGAAAATCGGCCTGCCCAAGAACGGCACCGGCCAATTCATCGTGGACGGCGTGGCCGATGGCTACGAGGCTTTCGCGCTGGTGACGGCCGCGCTCGAAACCGCACCTGACGGCCCTCTCATCTTTGTCGCGCGTGACGGCCAGCGCCTGCCGGCCATCATCGACGCGCTCGCCTTTGCCGCGCCCGACCTGCCGGTGCTGGAGTTTCCGGCATGGGACTGCCTTCCCTATGACCGTGTTTCACCCGGTGCCGACGCCGCGGCCCGCCGCCTCGATGCGATGGCGGCCATGGCTTCGCTCGCCAGGCAGCCGCACCGCGCCGTCATCCTCACCACGGCAAACGCGCTGCTGCAGCGCATGCCGCCTGCCTCGGCCATCGAAGCACAGACATTTCATGCCCGGCCGGGCAACCAGATCGACATGAACGCGCTGATCTCGCGGCTGGAGAATTCCGGCTTCGACCGCGTCGCGACCGTACGCGAGGTGGGCGAATTCGCGGTGCGCGGCGGCATTCTCGACCTGTTCGCGCCCGGCGCGGACGAGGCGCTGCGGCTCGACTTCTTCGGCGACACGCTGGAATCGATCCGCGCTTTCGATGTCGCCACCCAGCGCACCACCGGCCAGCGCAACGCCCTGACGATGCAGGCCATGAGCGAGGTGGCGCTGAGCCCGGAAGCCATCAGCCGCTTCCGCCGCAAATATATCGAAGAGTTCGGAGCACCTTCGCGCGACGATGGGCTTTACGCGGCCGTCACGGAAGGGCGCCGCTTTGCCGGCATGGAGCACTGGCTGCCCTTCTACTACGAACGGCTGGAAACGATCTTCGATTATCTGCCCGACACGCCAGTCATATTCGACCATCTGGCGCGTGAAGCACTGGGCGAACGCCACACGCTGATCCTCGACTATTACGAAGCGCGCCGCCATCCGGCCACGTCCGGCGCGCTGAAGGAGGCGGTGCCTTACAAGCCGGTCCCGCCGGCTGAGATGTATCTTTCGCCGGACGATGTAGCGGCCGCCGTCGCCGACCGCATGGCGGTGGAATTCACGCCCTTCGACACGCCCGACACCAGCGGCCGCAAGCTGCTGCACGCCGGTTCCAGGCCCGCGCGCGGCTTCGAGCTGGAGCGGGCAGATCCGAACATCAACGTGTTCGAGGAGGTCGTGAAATATATTGGCGATTTGCGTGCAGCCAAGCGGCGCGTGGTGATTGCCGGCTGGACGGAAGGCTCGCTCGACCGCCTGACGCAGATTCTGACCGAGCATCATCTTGGCAATCTCAAGTCCGTGGCGACGCTGGCCGAGGTGGAGAAGCTCGGCGTCGGGCAGGCGGGCCTCGCCGTGCTCCCGCTGGAAGCCGGTTTCGAGACCGACGATCTCGTGGTCGTCGCCGAACAGGACATTCTGGGCGACCGCCTCGTGCGACGCTCCAAGAAGCGCAAGCGCGCTTCCGATTTCATCGCCGAAGCCGCGGCACTTTCCGCCGGCGACATCGTTGTCCATGCCGATCACGGCATCGGCCGTTTCGTGGGCCTGCGCACCATCGAGGCGGCCGGCGCGCCGCATGACTGCCTCGAAATCCATTATGCCGGCGATGACCGCCTGTTCCTGCCGGTCGAAAACATCGAGCTTTTGTCGCGCTACGGCTCCGACTCGGCCGAAGCCACGCTCGACAAGCTCGGCGGCGGGGCTTGGCAGGCGCGGAAGGCCAAGCTGAAGCGCCGCCTGCTCGACATGGCAGGCCAACTCATCAAGCTGGCAGCCGAGCGCCAGATGCGCAGCGCCCCCATCGTCAGCCCGCCGGATGGTGTTTATGGCGAGTTCGCAGCCCGTTTTCCCTATGAAGAAACGGATGACCAGCAGCGCGCCATCGATTCCGTCATGGACGATCTTTCGGCCGGAAAGCCGATGGATCGTCTTGTCTGCGGGGACGTTGGTTTCGGCAAGACCGAGGTAGCCTTGCGCGCCGCTTTCCTTGCGGCGATGGAGGGCTTTCAGGTGGCGGTCGTGGTGCCCACCACGCTGCTTGCCCGCCAGCATTTCAAGACCTTCGCGCAACGCTTCGCAGGACTGCCGGTGGTGGTGCGTCAGGCCTCGCGCATGGTCGGCCCAAAGGAACTCGCCGAAACCAAGAAGGCGATCGCCGAAGGCACGGTGGACATCGTGGTCGGCACCCATGCATTGCTGGGCTCCTCCATCACCTTCAAGAACCTTGGTCTGCTCATCATCGACGAGGAGCAGCATTTTGGCGTGAAGCACAAGGAGCGGCTGAAGGAGCTGAAGTCGGACGTACACGTGCTGACGCTCTCGGCGACGCCCATCCCTCGCACGCTGCAACTTGCGCTTACCGGCGTGCGCGAGCTTTCGCTCATCGCCACGCCGCCGGTCGATCGCATGACCGTACGCACCTTCATTTCGCCCTTCGATCCGCTGGTTATCCGCGAGACGCTTCTGCGCGAACGCTATCGCGGCGGCCAGAGTTTCTATGTCGTGCCGCGCATTTCCGACCTCGCGGACATACGGCAGTTCCTCGAAGAATCCGTGCCGGAGTTGAAGATAGCTACTGCCCACGGCCAGATGCCGGCGGGTGAGCTGGACGACATCATGAACGCCTTCTATGACGGCCAGTACGATGTGCTGCTGTCGACGACCATCGTCGAATCCGGTCTCGACATCCCGACCGCCAACACCATGATCGTGCATCGCGCCGATATGTTCGGTCTGGCGCAGCTCTACCAACTGCGCGGCCGCGTGGGGCGCTCCAAGCTGCGCGCCTATGCGCTGTTCACGCTGCCGGCCAACAAGAAGCTCACCGACACCGCCGACCGGCGGCTGAAGGTGATGCAGTCGCTCGACACGCTGGGCGCGGGCTTCCAGCTTGCCAGCCACGACCTCGATATTCGCGGCGCCGGCAACCTGCTTGGCGAGGAACAGTCGGGTCATATCAAGGAAGTCGGCTTCGAGCTCTATCAGCAAATGCTGGAGGAGGCGGTAGCCGAGATCAAGGGCGATGGCGAAGCGCTGGATGGCGGCTGGTCACCGCAGATCACCATCGGCACGGCGGTGATGATCCCGGAAGGCTATGTGCCGGATCTGCAACTCAGGCTCGCGCTCTATCGCCGACTGGCCGATCTGGATTCACCGGAGGAGATCGACGCCTTCGCCGCAGAACTCATCGACCGCTTCGGGCCGCTGCCGGAAGAGGTCCAGCACCTGCTCAAGATCGTCTTCATCAAGGCTCTCTGCCGCAAGGCCAATGTGGAAAAGCTCGACGCGGGGCCGAAGGGCGTGGTCATCCATTTCCGCAAGCGCGAATTTTCAAATCCGGCGGGGCTGGTGAAATTCATTGGCGAGCAGGGCTCCCTGGCCAAGATCAGGGCCGATCATTCGGTGGTGTTCATGCGCGACTGGCCGAGCGCCGAAAAGCGCCTCGCCGGCTCGGCCGTGGTGATGACTCAACTCGCACGGCTGGTCGAAAAGGCAGCTTGAGGGCAGGGGCTTCCCGCCTTGGAAACCCCATGTCCCCACTTTGTGGGAGGCAGGAGCCTCTCTATCGAGCCGTCTCCAGTTCGCCACGCGCCTTGGCGGCGGCAATCTGCCGGATGGCATCGGCCAGAGTGTCGGTGTCCTGTGCGCCCATCACGGCATATTTGCTCTCGAACAGGAAGCAGGGAACACCGGTGATGCCCATGCGCGAGGCGGTTGCGGCTTCGTCCAGCACCTCATCGCGGTCGGCGTCTGTGGCAAGCATCGCCTCCACCACCGGCGCATCGATGCCGGCCTCGCGCGCCGCCTCGATCAGCACCGCATGGTCGCCGATGTTTTTGCCTTCTTCGAAATAGAGCTGGAACAGACGGCGGGCGAGACGTCCCTGTACTTGCGCGCCATTGGCGGCAGCCCAGCGCAGGACGCGGTGGGCGTCCAGCGTGTTGGGTGAAACGGTGATGGCGTCGAAGTCGAAATCGATGCCTTCGGCCGCCCCCAAAGATTCGATGCGCGCATGGATTTCGTGCAGCTTCTCCACACTGCCGAACTTCGACAGCATATATTCCTTCCGGTCCCTGCCTTCCAACGGAATGGTCGGATCGAGCTGGAAGGGCCGCCAGTGTATTTCCACGTCCACCTCGGGCACCGCCGCGATCGCCCGATCGAGCCGCTTTTGCCCGATGAAGCACCACGGGCAAACTACATCGGACACCACGTCGATGTGGAGGGTTTGCACGGCCGTATCCATCGGAAATCCTTCCTGCCGGTCAGTCCGGCTTGTGCCACCAGGTAGGGAGTTGATACCCGAATATAGGTGTCTTGTCCGGGTGGGCGAGGTAATTCCAGTAGGAAACATACTGCCGGTTGTCATATTGCATGGGCACGATATAGGCGCCGGAGATGAGCAGCCGGTCGAGCGCACGCACGGCGGCGACGTAGGATTCCTTGTCCCGGGCGTTCAGCATCGCCTCGATCATGGCGTCGATAGCGGGGTCTGACGCGCCGGCGAGATTGAAGGAACCTTCGATATTGGCCGATTCCGACCCCCAGCGGAAGGTCAGCTCTATGCCCGGAGACAGCGTGCCGAGAAAGCCGGTGCTGCCGATCAATGCCTCGAAGTCGAAGCGCTGCTTGCGCATCTGTATCTGATCGGCTTCCAGCGCGCGGATGGTGACGGTGATGCCGAGTTTCGCAAGTGTGCGCTGGTAAAGTGCGGCAAGGCGCTCCTCGCTCTGCGACGCGGTCAGGATCTCGAAGCCGAAAGGCTGCCCCCGCGGGTCGAGCATCTTGCCGCTCTCGATCCGGTAGCCGGCCTTGTTGAACAGGTCGAGCGCGGCTTTCAGCGGTGCGCGGTCATGGCCTGAACCGTCAGTTTCGGCCGGTTTGTAGGTGCCGTCCATCACTTCCGGCATCACCTTGCCGGGAAAGGGTGCGAGCAGGTCGCGTTCCTTTGCGCTGGCGGGGCGGCCAAGCGCGGATAGCTCGGAGTTCTGCCAGTAGCTGGCGGTCCGCTTGAACTGGCCGTTGAACAGGTTCTTGTTGGCCCATTCGAAGTCATAGAGCATTGCCAGCGCCCGGCGCACGCGCACGTCCGAGAATTTTGGCAAGCGTGTGTTGAACAGGAAGCCGCTGACCACCGGCGGCAGGCCGCTTTCGAAAATTTCGTTCTTGACCTTGCCTTCGCGTACCGCCGGAAAATCGAGATTGCGCTCGCGCTTGACCGGATCGGCCTCCTCATAGACCGCGCACAGCCCTTTCTTGAACGCCTCGAACTGGGAATTGGCGTTGAGGAAATATTCGATCGTGATGCGATCGAAATTGTCGAAGCCGCGTTTGGAGGGCAGGTCCTTCGCCCAATAGTCCTTGTTGCGCTCGAAAACGATGCGCTGGCCCGGCACCACTTGCGCCACGCGATAGGGACCGCTGCCGATCAAAGGTTTCAGCGTGGTCTGATCGAAGGTTTCCTTATCGAAGCCATGCTTGGGGATGATCGGCGTCATCGCGATGATGAGCGGAAACTCCCGATCCGCAAGCTCGTTGAAGGTGAAGCGCACGCTGTGCTCGCCGGTTTTTTCGAGTCCGGCGATCTTCTTCATGCGATCGCTGTAAGGGGGCCGGCCTTTCTCCGTGTAGACGTCATAGGTGAACAACACGTCGTCGGCCGTGACAGGTTCGCCATCCGACCATTTCGCGTTGGGGTTGAGGTGGAATTCCGCCACGCGGCGGTCGGGCGTGATGTCGATTGATTCGGCGAGCAGGCCGTAAAGCGAAAATGGTTCGTCAGCACTGCGCTGCATCAGCGGTTCGAACACCAGATTGCCGTAGATGGTGTCGATCATCCCACGCGCGGTGGTGCGCAAGCTCTTGATGATGAACGGATTGAGGTTGTCGAAGCTGCCGACCACGCAATAGGTGACGCTGCCGCCCTTGGGAGCATCGGGATTTGCATAAGGGAAATTGCGAAATCCGTCCCGGAGCGCCGGTTCGCCCTGCATGGAGATCGCATGTTCGGGTTGCGCGTTCGCTGCGCCCACACCGCCCGACAGGATGGCCGCCCCCGTGCAGAGCGAAAGAAATATGCGGCGCATCAACAGCGCTCCTGACTTAACCATTTCATTTGATTCGACATTGATTCTAACATGACGGCACTATTGTGAGCTTGCTGGGGATGCATACTCATAATCAGCGCAAACGGGGCTGGATTCATGACGCAGAGCGGTGTAACACGCCGGCGAAAGTCATGCTGTTGCCTCAATTACCCAACAGGTAGCGGGGCGATGGTGCCGCAAGCCGGTCCCGGAATCATTTGAGAGGATTGAGATAGATGACGAGCTTGAAAACCGACACTGCCCGTCTTTCGGTCATGGCCGCAGGCGTGGTCGGCATGCTCGCCGCTGGTCTTGCGCCGGCTGCAGCGCAGCAACTTCCGCAGGGCTGGTTCAAGGCTTGCTCGAAGCAGGAAGACGTGGACATCTGCAATGTGCAGAACATCGCCACGGCAGCTTCCGGCCAGCTCGTTACCGGTATCAGCCTGATCGAACTCAAGGGCAAGATCAATCGCAAGGTCTTCCAGGTCACGGTGCCGAGCGGTCGCCTCGTGCCTCCCGGCATCGGTCTCCAGATCGACGGCGGCAAGGCCCAGAAGCTCGACTATGTGATCTGCTTCCCGGATCGTTGCGTTGCCGAAGCTCCGATGACCGATCAGCTCGTCTCGTCCTTCAAGAAGGGCTCGGAACTGACGCTGACCTCCGTCAACTTCCAGAACCAGCAAAACCCGGTCAAGGTTTCGCTGCAGGGTTTCACCGGCGCGTTTGACGGCCCGGCGCTGCAGCAGTCGGATCTGGAAGACCGCCAGAAGAAGCTGCAGGAGTTCGTGACCAAGAACAACGAGGACTTCGCCAAGAAGCTCAAGGAAGAGCAGGACAAGGCGAAGGCGGCGAACTGATCTCAGCGCCGATCTCATGAAAAAAGCGGGGTTCAGCCCCGCTTTTTATTTGCCTGCCTGCGGCGAAATCAGTGCCGCGCATGGTGCTTGAGCGCATAATCGCCATCAGCCGTGGTGTCGAACATTTCGCGCAGCTGCGGATGGCGTATCGGCTCGCCGGACTGGTCCGCGACCAGATTCTGTTCCGAGACATAGGCGATATATTCCGTCTCGTCGTTTTCGGCGAGCAGATGGTAAAAAGGCTGATCCCTGCGCGGCCGCACTTCGGGAGGGATGGCATCGTACCATTCCTCGGTATTGTTGAACTCCGGATCGACATCGAACACGACGCCTCTGAAAGGGAACAGGCGGTGACGTACCACCTGGCCGATTGCAAATTTCGCCGTCTTCATCTCAGTCACGTCTGCAAATCCTGCCCTGCCGCCAAAATCCAAGACTTCTCATGGTCTTGACCGGATGTTTGACGATCTGGAAGTCCCATACATAACGGCTATTTGGCGCAGTACGCTCTACAATTCAATCCCATCTCGCTTGACGCTTTCGGCGGCAACGCGTTAGCCCATGCCGCAATCTCGAAGTGCGGAAACCTCAATGTCGGATGTGTTCGGACTGGTCATGCCCTTTTTCGGGCTGATCCTCGTGGGCTGTATCGTCGCCCGCTTATATCGCCAGCCGCTGGAAGCGCTTGGCTGGATGAACACATTCATCGTCTATGTCGCCCTGCCGGCGCTGTTCTTTCAGCTTCTGGCCAGGACACCGGTGGAGAAACTCACGGAGTGGAGCTACATTTTCGGCTCCGTTTTTTCCACCTACGTCGTGTTTTCGCTGATGTTCGCCGGCTCTCTGCTGGCTGAGCGCGGCGCTATCGCCGAAGCGACGATCAAGGGACTGGCGGCCTCCTACGGCAATATCGGCTATATGGGCCCCGGATTGGCGCTGCTTGCCTTCGGCGAAGAAGCTGCCGTTCCGGTGGCTTTGATCTTCTGCTTTGAAAATATCGTCCACTTCGCGGTGGCGCCGATGATGATGGCGCTTTCGGGAGGCGAAAAAAGACCACCGCTGCAGCTTGCGTTCGGGGTTTTGAAGAAAATAGTCCTGCACCCGTTCATCATTGCCACTGCAGCCGGGGTGGCGGCGGCTTACGTCCAGCTCCGGCCACCGGTGCCGCTGGAGCGCTTGCTGGATTATCTGGCGCAGGCGGCGGCACCTTGCGCGCTGTTTGCCATGGGAGTGACGCTGGCATTGCGACCGTTGAGGCGGATGCCCAGGGAGATGGCGCCTTTGGCAGCCCTCAAGCTCGTGGTGCATCCGCTGCTTTGCTATTTCGTGCTGAGCTGGGTCGGGAATTTTTCCGACGTCTGGCTTTTTTCGGCCGTCCTGCTTGCTGCATTGCCCACCGCCACAAATGTCTTCGTGATTGCCCAGCAATATCACGTCTGGGTGGAGAGAGCCTCGGCAAGCATCCTCGTCACGACATGCCTTTCCGTGGGCACGGTGACGGGGTTGCTCTATATGATCAAATCCGGAATCTTGCCGGCAGACCTGTTTCCCTGAACAATCAATAGGTTCTTGCGCGGGGCTCAAGTCCTGCGCGGAGTGTGGCGCCGAGTGCGGCGAGCCCGCTGCCCGGCTTCAATCCTTCACGCATGAACAAGGCACGCAGGGGTGCGAAGCCGCCGAGAACGCTGAGTCCGGCGCTGCGTAGAATCTGAGCAGGCAACAGGTTCGACAGCAAGGATTGATTGAGCAGCCCGACCGCGCCCGTGCGGGCGAGGATATCCGGCCGGCGGCTCCTGTCATAGGCAGCCAGTGCGCATGCGCTGCCGGGATCGGAGCGATGCTGCGAGGCGATCTCCACCAGTTGCTGAATGTCGCGCACGCCCAGATTGAGTCCCTGCGCGCCAATTGGCGGGAAGACGTGAGCGGCCTCGCCCACGAGCGCGATGCGGTCCTTTGCAAAGCGGCGCGGCAAGGTGGCTGAAAGCGGATAGATTTGACGCCCCGGCTCCACGGTAACGCGGCCGAGCATCGACTGCATGCGTTCTTCGGCGCGTCGCGACAGCGCCGCGTCGTCCAGCGTCATCAATTCATCTGCGGTTTCCGGCCGGACGACCCATACGAGGCTGGAGCGGTCCCCCGGCAAAGGCACCTGCGTGAACGGCCCCGTTTCAGTGTGAAACTCTGTCGAAATGGAGCCGTGCGGCCGAGTGTGCGTGAAATTAAGCACCAGCGCCGACTGCGGATAGGGGTGCGTGTAGGTGGAAATGCCCGCGGCTTCCCGCGCGGGCGACAAGCGGCCGTCCGCGGCGATGGCAAGCGACGCCGACAGGGATTTGCCGTCGGGCAGGATGGCGCGCACGCGATCCGTTGACGGTTCCCATCGCTCCACGAAGGTTTCATGCCAGTCGATCCCCGGATGACCCGCCACGGCCCGCCAAAGAACGGCATTGAGGTGACGGTTGGGGATATTCAGCCCGAAGAAAGGCTCGCCGATCTCGCTGGCGTGGAATGTGACGACCGGACTGCGGATCAGCCTCCGGGTCGCATCCACGATGCGCATGCTGCGCAGTGCCGCAGCCTCGGATTCGAGCTCTCCCAGAATGCCGAGCGACTCCAAGAAATGGAGGGCAGGGGCCATCAATGCGGTGGTCCGGCGATCCGCGTCGTTGACGCCCGGACCTATGAGATGCACGGAAAACCCCGCATGTGCCGCCGCCAGCGCGGCGGTAAGCCCGGCAGGACCGGTTCCCGCAACTATGACATCGACAGTTCCAGCAGGCTCCATGGCAAACCCTCATCAGCAATCCAGCAGGCCGGGCGCGAAGCCAGGCACCTGAATCTTCATATAGGTCCGGGCCCTGCGGTTGATCAACGCGGCTTTTGCGCCCATTGCGGCCGGACTGACGCCGCCGCCGCCCATGCCCTGGCATCATGAATTTGTTCTGGATGACCAGTCCGCGCTGTTTACGCCGGGCGAAAAACAGGGAACAAAGCATTTTTCAACGTGGGTTGCCGATGCGATACCGCTTGTATGGATGCTTGGGCGTCTAGTAAGTTCAACCTGACCAGGGAAGAGGGACATTCCATGGCCGATGAGGGTAGGGCAGCAAGCAGGGATTTCACAACCGTCCATCGATCGACGATGACGAACCCCTTAGCGGCTTCCGGATCGCGCCGGAAATGGTGACAGCACGATCCGGCATGAGCAGGTCCGCCTGCGGCCGGCGCCGGAAATTCGCAGGCCGCTCGGCTAAAATCTGCAAACTGGACTGGCGAGGCCCGTGATACCCAAGCCCGTGAAACGCAAGAAAGTAACCTGGCCGCAAGCGAAGGCCTTTTCGGTCCATTTGCTGACCGCGTCCGGCTCCTTCCTCGCCTTCCTGTCACTCGTGGCGGCAAGCGAGCAGCGCTGGACGGCGATGTTCTGGTGGCTGGGGCTGGCGCTCTTTGTCGATGGCATCGACGGTCCGATCGCGCGCAAGCTCGAGGTCAAGGACGTGCTGCCGACATGGTCGGGCGAGTTGCTCGACAACATCATCGACTACGTCACCTACGTGCTGATACCGGCCTTCGCGCTCTACCAGCGCGGTTTCATGGGCGATGGCCTGTCGTTCCTGTCGGCGGCGCTCATCGTCGTTTCCAGCGCGATCTACTACGCTGACACCGGCATGAAGACGAAGGAGAACTTCTTCAAGGGGTTCCCGGTGGTGTGGAACATGATCGTGTTCACGCTGTTCGTCATACAACCGGGCGAACTCGTTTCCTTTGCTGTTGTCGTGATTGCGGCGATCATGACCTTCGTGCCGATGAGCTTCCTGCATCCGGTGCGTGTGAAGCGGTTGCGAGAGATAAACCTGTCCGTTTTCCTCGCATGGTGCGCCTTTGGAGCGATTGCGCTCGTACAGGCGATGGAAGCCCACGAATTGGTGAAGATCGGCATCGCCGTGACCGGCGTCTACCTCTTCTTCATCGGCGGCGTCATGCAAATCTTCCCCAATCTCGGCGCCAGAAAGGTTTGAGTCGTGTCAAAAGCCGTTCGCGTCCACACCCATGGCGGCCCTGAAGTCCTGACCTACGAGGATGTCGATCCCGGTCGACCGGGCGAAGGGCAGGTGCTGGTGCGTCACACCGCGATCGGCCTGAATTTCCTCGATACCTATTATCGTAGCGGCCTTTACCCCGCGCCGAACGGCCTGCCGATCGTGCCCGGCGGCGAAGCGGCCGGCGTGGTGCTCGAAACCGGGGCAGGCGTCGACTGGCTGCGGGAGGGGGACCGCGTCGCCTACGTGACGCCTTTCGGCGCTTACTGCCAGGAACGCGTGGTGGCAGCCGACAGGTTGGTCCGGATTCCCGCAAGCGTGAGCGATGAGCAGGCAGCGGCCATGATGCTGAAAGGCATGACCGCTGAATATCTGTTGCGCCGAACCTTCGAGGTGAAGCCCGGCCACACCGTCCTCTATCATGCCGCAGCGGGCGGGGTCGGCCTCATTCTGGGGCAATGGGCCAGACATCTGGGCGCGACCGTCATCGGCACGGCGGGTTCGGCGGAGAAGATTGCGTTGGCGACGGCGCATGGATTCGACCACGTCATCAACTATCGCCAGCAGGATTTCGTCGAGCGGGTCCGCGAAATCACTGGCGGCAAGCTGTGCGATGTCGTCTACGATTCGGTCGGCAAGGACACCTTCCCCGGTTCTCTCGATTGCCTGCGTCCGCGCGGCATGTTTGTGAGCTTTGGCCAGTCGTCGGGCCCGATCCCGCCATTCAACATGGCGCTTCTGTCGCAGAAGGGCTCGCTCTACGCTACGCGGCCGACCCTGTTCACCTATACGAGCAGGCGTGAAGACCTCGAAGCCTCGGCAAACGCGCTTTTCGACGTGGTTTCCAGAAGCGTCGTCACGGTCCAGATCAACCAGCGTTATCCCCTCGGCGAGGTCGCGCAGGCCCATCGCGATCTGGAAGGGCGCAAAACCACCGGAACGACCATTCTTATCCCCTGAAATTCTTGAAGCTCTTTCAAGCTGAAGCATGGTTTTGCGTTGTCAGAACGATATGCTTACGATAGTGGCGGGAACATAAAAACGCAGCAATGGGAAATCCGTGGCGACTCCTCCTGAGACGTCCGACGCCAACCTCCTCGAGGTTCGCGGGCTGACGAAAATCTTTGGCACGCTGAAGGCCTGCGACCATATCGACTTGACAATCGGTAAGGGAGAGATTCACGCGCTGCTCGGTGAGAACGGCGCGGGTAAATCCACGCTCGTTAAGATGCTGTTCGGCACGCTGGAGCCGAATGCCGGTGAAATCCTCTGGAACGGACAGCCGGTGCGGATTTCCAATCCGCACATTGCCCGCAAGCTGGGCATCGGCATGGTCTTCCAGCATTTTTCGCTCTTCGATGCACTGAGCGCAGCGGAAAACATTGCCCTTTCGCTGGACGACAAGACGCCGATCTCAACGATTGCGGCCAAGGCCAAGGCGTTGTCCTACTCCTACGGGCTGCCGCTCGATCCGCATTCGCTGGTCGGCGACCTGTCCGTGGGCGAGCGCCAGCGCATCGAGATCATCCGCTGCCTGCTGCAGGCGCCCGAGCTCATCATTCTCGACGAGCCCACGGCGGTTCTGACGCCGCAGGAAGCCGACAAGCTGTTCGAAACATTGGAACGGCTGCGGGCGGAGGGCAAGTCGATCCTCTACATTTCGCACCGGCTGGAAGAGGTTAAACGCATCTGCGACCGCGCCACCGTGCTGCGTCACGGCAAGGTCGTCGATCATTGCGATCCGCGCCAGGAAACCGCGGCATCGCTTGCGCGCATGATGGTCGGCAGCGAGGTGCAGGCCGTGGTTCGTCCGCCGGTCGAAGACGCGAACAACCAGGCGGCGCTGCTTGAGGTGCGTAAGCTGTCGCGGGCGCCTGCAACACCGTTCTCGATCCCGCTGCGCGACATCAGCCTGGATGTCAGGGCCGGCGAGATCATCGGCATTGCTGGCGTTGCCGGAAACGGGCAGGGTGAGTTTTTCGAGGCTGTTTCAGGCGAGGTCCAGCAGGCCGATGCCGGTTCGGTGCGCATTCGCGGCAAGGACGCAGGTCGCCTGTCCATCACCGGAAGGCGTCTCCTGGGCGCGGCTTTCGTGCCCGAAGAGCGGCTGGGTCATGGCGCGGCACCGCGCATGACATTGTCGGAAAACATGCTGCTGTCGCGGCATGCCACCGACAGGAAGGCATTTCTTGGTGTCGCGGGGGTGGTGCGCAAGCACGCCATATCGACGGCATCGCAACGCGTGATCGAGGAGATGGACGTTCGCAAGAGCGCACCCGATCCTGAGGCTGCCTCCCTTTCAGGCGGCAACCTGCAAAAATTCATCGTCGGGCGAGAGCTCGACCGGCGGCCGGCGGTCATGGTCATCAACCAGCCGACCTGGGGCGTGGATGCCGGTGCTGCAGCCCATATCCGTCAGGCCCTGATCGAGCTTGCCCGTAGCGGTTCCGCCGTCCTCGTCATCAGCCAGGACCTGGACGAACTGTTCGAAATTTCGGATGCGATAGCAGTCATGCACAATGGCATGCTGTCCCGGCCGATTCCGATCGCCGAGGCCACGCTGGAGAAGATCGGCCTGCTCATGGGCGGCGCCGAACCAGGCCATGTCGAACATTCCAGGGAGCCGGCCTGATGCGCATCGAACTCGTCAAGAGGCCGCAACGCTCGGCGCTTTTCAGCGCCTTGTCGCCGTTCATCGCGCTGGCGTTGACCCTCGTTGCAGGTGCGATCATGTTTTCGCTGCTGGGCAAGAATCCGCTCGATGCCTTGTATTATTACTTCATCGATCCGCTGCGCGAGGTCTGGTCGCTGCACGAACTGGCGGTGAAGGCCGCGCCGCTCATCCTCATCGCGATCGGGCTTTCGGTCTGCTTTCTGTCCAACAACTGGAATATCGGCGCCGAAGGCCAGTTCATCATGGGCGCTGTGGCGGGCTCGATCCTGCCGGTGATGTATCCCGATTTCCAGTCATGGGTCGTCCTGCCGCTGATGCTGATCATGGGCATGGCCGGCGGTGCGGCTTATGCGGCCGTGCCGGCATTGCTGAAGACGCGCTTCAACACCAATGAAATCCTGACCAGCCTCATGCTGGTCTATGTGGCGCAACTGTTCCTCGACTGGATGGTGCGCGGCCCCTGGCGCAACCCGCAGGGCATGAATTTCCCGGAAACGCGGAACTTCCATGAATATGCGATCCTGCCGGAAATCTGGGCGTCGTCGGGCAGGGCGCATTGGGGATTTATCTTCGCGCTCGTGGCAGCGGTGGCGGTGTGGTTCATGCTGTCGAAGACCCTGCGCGGTTACGAGGTCAAGGTGCTCGGGCAGAGCCCCAGGGCAGGGCGCTTCGCGGGCTTCTCCTCCGCGAAGATGGTGTTCTTCGCCTTCGTCGTTTCAGGCGCGCTTGCCGGGCTTGCCGGTATCTCCGAAGTCTCCGGCGCGATTGGCCAGTTGCGGCCGACAATCTCTCCCGGCTACGGCTTCACGGCGATCATCGTTGCCTTCCTCGGTCGGCTCAATCCACTCGGCATCGTCGCAGCCGGTCTGGTTCTGGCGCTCTCCTATCTCGGCGGTGAGGCGGCACAGATTTCCATCGGCGTCTCCGACAAGGTCGCGCGTGCCTTCCAGGGTCTGCTGCTGTTTTTCGTGCTCGGCGCCGACACGCTGATCCACTACCGCATTCGTTTTGTCGCGACCGGCTCGCGCAAGCTGGAGGCATCCCATGGGAATGCTTGAAGCCATTCTCATCACGATCGCCACGGCCGCGACACCGCTGCTGATCGCCGCAATCGGCGAACTGGTGGTCGAGCGCTCTGGCGTTCTCAACCTTGGCGTAGAGGGCATGATGGTGATGGGGGCCGTGACCGGCTTCGGTGTCGCGCTCATCAGCGGTTCGCCCTGGCTCGGTTTCCTTGCCGCGATATTGGTGGGTGCGCTGTTTTCGCTGCTTTTCGCATTCCTGACGCTGACGCTGGTGACCAATCAGGTCGCGACCGGCCTTGCGCTCACCCTGCTCGGCCTCGGTGTTTCGGGCATGCTCGGCGAGAGCTTCGTCGGCCTCCCCGGTGTGAAGCTCGGCAGCATCTACATTCCGGTGCTGACGGACCTGCCGCTGGTCGGCAAGTTCCTGTTCGGGCAGGATCCGATCTTCTACCTCTCGCTGCTGCTCACCGGGAGCGTTGGTTATTTTCTCTTCCGCACACGCGCGGGCCTTACGCTTCGTTCCGTCGGCGACAACCATGCTTCCGCCCACGCCCTCGGCATCAACGTCATTCTCATCCGCTATCTGGCGGTGATGTTCGGTGGTGCATGTGCGGGATTGGCCGGTGGCTATCTTTCCATCGTCTACACCCCGCAGTGGGTCGAGAACATGACGGCGGGCCGCGGTTGGATCGCGTTGGCGCTGGTTGTGTTCGCGTCCTGGCGGCCGTGGCGGGTCCTGGCTGGAGCTTATCTGTTCGGCGCCGTCACCATCGGCCAGCTCCACGCGCAGGCACTGGGCATAGGCGTGCCGTCGCAATTGCTTTCGTCGCTTCCCTATCTGGCGACAGTTGTCGTTCTTGTACTAATCTCGGGCAACCGGCGACTGACAATGGTAAACACACCGGCTTCACTGGGGCGGCCGTTTGTGCCAGATCGCTAAAACAAAAGACGGGATAAGGGCCCCCGGGCAACCATTGAGAGGATCAACTCCATGAAAAAAACCATTCTGTCGTTTGCCACGGCAGCCGCAGTGATGGCGTTCGGCACGCTGGCCGCCGAAGCCAAGGTCAAGGCCTGCTGGATCTATGTCGGCCCCATCGGCGACTTCGGCTACTCGTACCAGCACCACCAGGGCCTGCTGGAAGTGCAGAAGGAACTCGGCGATCAGGTCGAAACGGCCTATCTCGAAAGCGTTCCGGAAGGTGCCGACGCCGAGCGCGCCCTGGAGCGCTTCGCACGTTCGGGCTGCAACATCATCTTCGCGACCTCCTTCGGCTTCATGGATGCGACGAACAAGGTTGCCGGACGCTTCCCCGACGTGAAGTTCGAGCACGCTACCGGCTACAAGCGTGAGCACCCGAACGTCGCGACCTACAATTCGAAGTTCCATGAAGGGCGCTACGTGCAGGGCGTGATCGCTGCCAAGGTGTCGAAGACCGGCGTTGCCGGCTACATCGCCTCCTTCCCGATCCCGGAAGTCGTGCTGGGCATCAATGCTTTCATGCTTGGCGCGCAGTCGGTGAATCCGGACTTCAAGGTCAAGGTCGTGTGGGCCAACACCTGGTATGACGCCGGCAAGGAAGCCGACGCCGCCAAGGCGCTGATCGACCAGGGCGTCGACGTCATCACCCAGCACACCGATTCCACCGCGCCGATGCAGGTTGCCACCGAGCGCGGCGTGAAGGCCTTCGGCCAGGCCACCGACATGATCAAGTTCGGCCCGGAAACCCAGCTCACCGCAATCGTCGATGATTGGGGTCCGTACTACGTCAAGCGCGTCAAGGCCGTGATCGACGGCACCTGGCAGCAGCATGACGTCTGGGACGGCATGAAGGAAGGCAACGTCGTGATGGCGCCGTTCACCAACATGCCCGACGACGCCAAGAAGGCTGCCGAGGAAATCACCGCCAAGATCACGTCGGGCGAGTTCAACCCCTACACCGGCCCGATCTTCAAGCAGGACGGCAGCGAGTGGCTGAAGCCCGGCGAAGTGGCCGACAACGGCACGCTGCTCGGCCTCAACTTCTACGTCAAGGGCGTGGACGACAAGCTGCCGCAGTAAGCGCCGGCACGATTCCGAACAGGAAAGGGCGCCGCGAAGGCGCCCTTTTTCATGCCCGGATTGGCCCGGATTGGCCCGGATTGGAATGAGATGAGGGGTAGAGCATTTTTGCAGCCGGACGGAATCGTCTGGCGTCGCATACATGCGGCCAGGAAACCAAGCTGGGGCAGCGACGCGTTCGTCAGAACGTCCGCTGTTTCCGCGTCTTAGACCGCTATGCCGTAGAGGTCGTAAGCGTCGGTCTGCTCAATCTTGACGGTGACGATGTCGCCGGTACGCAGCGGGCGGCGCGACTGGATATGCACCGAGCCGTCGATTTCCGGTGCGTCATATTTCGTGCGACCCTTCGCCGACAGGCCATTGGCCTCGTCGACGATCACCTGCAGGCGCTTGCCGACCTTCTTCTGCTGCTGCGCGGCCGAAATCTTCTGCTGGCGCTGCATGAAGCGGTGCCAGCGCGCCTCCTTGATCTCCTCCGGCACCTGCTCCAGACCGAGGTCGTTGGAGCGCGCGCCACCGACCGGCTCGTATTTGAAGCAGCCCGCGCGGTCGATCTTCGCTTCGTCCAGCCAATCGAGAAGCATTTCGAAATCTTCCTCCGTCTCGCCGGGGAATCCGACGATGAAGGTTGAGCGGATGGCAAGGTCAGGACAGATCTCGCGCCAGCCGCGGATACGGTCGAGCGTCTTTTCGCCATGGGCGGGCCGGCGCATGTTCTTCAGCACCTGCGGCGAGGCGTGCTGGAAGGGGATGTCGAGATAGGGAAGTATCTTGCCTTCCGCCATCAAGGGGATCACATCGGCAACGTGCGGGTAGGGGTAGACATAATGCATGCGCACCCACACGCCGAGTTCGCCGAGCTCCTGCGCCAGATCGAGGAATTTGGCGCGCACCTCGCGTTCCTGGAACAGGCTGGTCTGGTACTTGATGTCCACGCCATAGGCGCTGGTATCCTGGGAAATGACAAGGATTTCCTTCACGCCGGCCTTGGCGAGTTTTTCCGCCTCGCGCAGCACGTCGCCCGCCGGGCGCGAGACGAGATCGCCGCGCAGGGCAGGGATGATGCAGAAGGTGCAGCGGTTGTTGCAGCCTTCGGAAATCTTGAGATAGGCATAGTGGCGCGGCGTGAGCTTGACGCCCTGCGGCGGCAGCAGATCGACAAACGGGTCATGCGCGGGCGGCGCCGCTTCATGCACGGCAGCCATGACGCTTTCATAGGCTTGCGGGCCGGTGATGGCGAGCACGTTGGGATGCTTTTCGCGGATCAGTTCCGGCGTCGCGCCCATACAGCCGGTTACGATGACCTTGCCGTTTTCCTTCATCGCTGTGCCGATGGCGTCCAGCGACTCGTCCCGGGCCGAATCCAGAAAGCCGCAAGTATTGACGACGACCAGATCTGCACCGTCATGCTTGCGGGCGATCTCATAGCCTTCGGCGCGGAGACGCGTGATGATCCGTTCGGAATCGACAAGGGCTTTCGGGCAGCCAAGGCTGACAAAACTGACGCGGGGCGCGGACATACTCAGGTTCCAAATTGAAATCGCCGGCGTCGTGCCGGCGATTGGTCTACCGATATTCGGCGATGGTTTCGCAGACTAATCCGAAACCGGTGCGGCGAATATCACAACTCCCACGTCCTTGAAAAGGCGCTGCAACACTATCTGTATGCAGCCGCTTCCCCGCCGAACCAGGGCTCCAGAAAGCCGAACTGCTCGGGAAACTCGGATACCGCGCCATCCAGCAGCATGTTGATTGCCACATAAAGGATGATGAGCAGGCCGACATAGGCGATCCAGCGGTGACGGTGGAGCAAACGTGCGATGAAGGAGGCCGCAAACCCCATCAAGGCGATGGAGAGGGCAAGTCCGATGATCAGGACGGTGGGGTGATCCATCGAGGCGCCCGCCACCGCCAGGACATTGTCCAGGGACATGGAAACGTCGGCAATCACGATTTGGGTGGCCGCCTGCATCAGCGTCTTGCGCGGTGCAGCGCCGTTCCGTTTCACATTTCCATCGGAAAGAATTTCCGTGGCTTCCTCTTCCTCGGCCTGGGTGACGCGCAGTTCGCGCCACATCTTCCAGCATACCCACAGCAGCAGCAGCCCGCCCGCTATGAGCAGCATGGGGCCGATTGCGAGAAGCCATTGCGTGATAAGGGCGAAGATGATGCGCAGCACGGTAGCCGCGCCGATGCCGATAAGGATTGCTTTCTTGCGTTGATCCGCCGGCAGGCCGGCTGCGGCAAGGCCGATAACGATTGCATTGTCTCCGGCCAGAACCAGATCGATGGCCACGACCTGAAGCAACGCTGCAAGACCTGCGGCTGTGAAAATTTCCATTGGCGGGTTGTCCCTGTTTTCCGGCTCTCCCTTGCGCAGGGCGTAACGCGCAATCTTGCCAAGCGTCAACTCTCAATGGCGATCGTGATCACAGCCGAACGTGTTTCGCGACCGGCGCGTTCCGCACATGACAATCGTCATGCTGTTGCTGCTGGCGAGTTGACGTGACAATCGCGCAGACGCTAGAAGCACGAAGCACCGCCTCGAGCATCTGCACGCGATTACCCGGAAAATCCCGGGAGGCCGCGACAGGAGTTCAACGTCCCCGGAGGGATGGCCGAGCGGTTTAAGGCACCGGTCTTGAAAACCGGCGTGGCAGCGATGTCACCGTGGGTTCGAATCCCACTCCCTCCGCCATCTTCTCAATTTAACGCTAGCTCATTCGCTGCTGTCGTCACCAACCTTCGAACATAAGATCCTTGCAGACAGGAGATTAGTATGCGCATAAATGCGCATACTAATCTCAATAGGGAGGCTTGAATGGCGATCAATCGACTAAAATATTTCCGGGTCACGAATGCCGAGACACAGACCCAAACAGCTACGGCGGTCGGCGTAACGCAACCAACGTATCAACGCTGGGAGACGGGAAAGACCGAGGTCCCCAAAAGTCATCTTGCCAAGTTAGCAAAGCATTTCAAGACCACCGAATTGGAATTGCTTGGTCGCCACCCGCCGAAAGAGGCGGCGTTCTATGACGATAAAGCTCTGCTGGATTTGCAATATTACGGTGAGTGTGCGGTGCATTTCGTCGGCGGAGGTGAGCCTTTAGTGCTTTCGATTTCAGAGGCAGCGCACGCCCAAGCATATCGTGAGTTGCAAAGCGATAAGCGATTCATCGTTATCAAGGACTTGGGCAACCGTACAGTGGCGATCCGACGCACGGCGATTTCCGAGTTTTATTTTTCCAGTGAAGCTTATGATACCTATGGGCCGGATCATAATGACTACAAACTGGCAACGCTCATCCAGATGCCTGACGCCCGCGACTGGGTCATCGTAGAGGCCATTCGAGATGAGGAGGCTGCCGGAGGCAACTACACGTCGCGTTTCGCTAAGGACGATGTTGAGCGCATCCGACGCCAGATCATGATTACGGACGAGCAGTTCGGTGAGTTGGTCGCCAACGGTTTCATTAAACCCGAGGACCTCGCAGTTGAAAGGGCCGCAAGGTCGGCGGAAACTGATGAAATTTTAGCCCTTACTCACACAGTAACGATCCAGCTCTCGACCGGCAGGCGGCGTGAAATCGCCCATCTCGACTGCAACCTTTTCGAATGTATCGAGCCTCTTATTGATATCCACCATCCTTATAGCGATGCCGACGAACCGAACATGATCCGGTTACCGTATGAGGGGTATCATCGCACCGCGTTCTTCAACCCGAATATGCTGGATTATATTTCGTTCCCGACCCACAAAATCGAAGAGGATGAAGTCGAGAGCTATGACGACGGGCTGATGGAGGGCGATAAAGCCAATAGTACCGATTCCATGTGACTAAGCCATTAAGGTCCAGGAGGGGGAAGGGACTCAATATGGAGGGAGGCTCGAGGACTAAGGGGAAGATATAGGGCACATCGCTATTGCGCTCCCTCCGCCATGTCCCGACCAATTCTCTGACGCCTTCCGCCCTGCCGTTTTGATTTATGGCTCCTCCGGCTCGCAGGGGTCTTGTCCCTTGAAGTCGCGAGACATGCAGCCGTATTTGTCGAACATCTTGCCGGTCGTGCTGACGGCCTTGCCCATTCCGCATCCGCCGAGCATCAGTAGCGCAAGAAAGAGTAGGGCCAGCCGCATTACGTATTCCGCCTGTTTCAGTTCGATGCGGATCGCAAGCTAGCGGAAAGAGATGGTGAGATCACGTCCCAATCATCGTTGCGGATTGAAGAACAAGGGCGGCAGCCGCCCGGCGGCAAACCGGTACGTTGGTCGGGACGCGCCCGTTAAAATAGAACAAATAAAGAACGAAGTACTTTTCCGCCTTTTTCTTGTCACAATCGGTTAACGCGGCGATAATCAATTCCCTTCTAAAAGGAGGTTTGGGGCGGAATGCGCGCGAATACTTCGAGCCGCATTCCAGGTTTGTATTGCGTAGCTTTTAGCCATCACCATGGGGACAATCCAGAAATGCTGATCCTGGCGCGCCGGCATGTTCGCGGCGCCTCCACCGTCGCGGTGTTTGCGTTGTCCATCGCCTTTCTGGCAGCCTGTGCCGCACCAACGCCAAAGGCGGGGAAGAAGCGGTCCAAGGAATATTTCGCGGAATCGGAATATGGCGTGAAGGCCAGCCCGCGCGTAAGCAACAAGCGCTCCAACCTGCCACGAGGCGGCGGCCGCGACCAACTCGGCCGCCCGTACAAGGTGCGCGGCAAGATGTATTACCCCAAGGAGCAGAAGGATTATGAGGTCGTTGGCCAGGCGTCCTGGTATGGCGATGCATTTCATGGTCGTTTGACCGCAAACGGCGAAATCTACGATCAGACGCACCTGACGGCGGCGCACCCGACCATGCCGCTGCCCAGTTATGCGCGTGTAACCAACGTCGAAACCGGCAGTTCGGTGATCGTGCGCGTCAACGATCGTGGTCCCTATTCGAATGGGCGGGTGATCGACCTGTCCAGACGCGCCGCCGAAATGCTGGACTACATGCATGGCGGCACCGCCAATGTGAAGGTCGAATATGTGGGTCGCGCGCCCCTGGATGGCCAGGACGACCAGTATCTTCTGGCATCCTACCGGCCCGGCAACCGCGCGCCCGATCCTTCCGACGGACTGCCCACAGGCGTGATGATCGCCATGAACGGCCCGATGCCGAGCGCGCGGCCGACACCCGCCTTCCCGTCGGCCGCTTCCGATGTCGTGCCCGTGCAAGCGCCTTTCGGCGAGGCGGTGGCATTCAACACCATCGTCCTGCCGGAGTTCGGCCCCATCGTACCGCCGCGGCCCGAAACCGTTCCGTTCCAATTGGCGAGCATGTCATATGCGGACGAGCGCGTGAGCAGCGCGGCAGACGCATTTGCCGCGATCGATCGCAGCCCTATGTCTGCCGCCGATATTGCGCTCTCCTGGAAACGTCTCAACCCGAATGCCGGTCCGGCCGAGCCTGCGACGGCCTATATTGCAGCAGGCACGTTCGAGACCGCCGCCAAAGCCGACAGCGTTGGGCGTTCGCTTGCCGATCTCGGGCGTGTTTCGCTGGAAAAGTCGGCCGTCGGCGGCGCGACGCTCTACACCGTGAACCTCTATCCCGACGGGCACGCCTCGCTCGACGACATGCTGCAGCATGCCTGGGCCGCCGGGGCACCGGATGCCATGACGGTGCGTTGATCCAGGGCATTCGTTGCAGGGCAAGCGACTTGATCCACCGGCGGTAAGCCTATTTTATTGAAGGGCAGGCAACCAACGAACCAACGGGCTGGGTCGCATGAAATTTCTTCGGCTGTCATCCTTCCTCGCGCTGGCGATAGCTGTCGCGCTGACAATGGCTGCGCCTGCTCAGGCTCAATTGTTCGAAACCAAGGCCAAGGAAGCCTTCATGATCGATGCCGATACCGGCTCGATTCTGTTTTCCAAGAATGCGGACGACCTTATTCCGCCGGCCTCCCTGGCCAAACTGATGACGATGGAAGTCATCTTCAACGCGATCAAGGCGGGGCGTTATACGCTCGACGACACGTTTGCCGTCAGCGAGAACGCATGGCGAAACGGCGGGGCGAAGTCGGGCGGCTCCACCATGTTCGCCGCTCTGAAATCGACCATCCGGCTGGAAGACCTCATTCAGGGCATTGCGGTGCAGTCGGCCAATGACGGCTGTATCATCGTTGCGGAAGGGATAGCCGGAACGGAAGAGAATTTCGCGCAATTGATGACGGAACGTGCACGCGAACTGGGACTTGCGAAGTCCGTTTTCAAGAATTCCACCGGGTTGCCGGCCGACGGTCAGGTCGTCACGGCGCGCGAACTGGTGGAGCTTTCGATGCATCTCTGGCGCGATTATCCGGAATTTTACAAATATTTCGCCGAAAAAGAGTTTACCTGGAACAAGATAACGCAGCGCAACCGCAATCCCTTGCTGGCCATGGACATCGGGGCCGATGGCCTGAAGACCGGTTACACTGAAGATTCAGGTTATGCGCTGGTGGGATCGGTCAGTCGCGACGGCCGCCGCATCTTCGCCGCGCTCAGCGGCCTGACGAGCGACCGCGAGCGTTCGGAGGAAGCACGCAAGCTGCTTGATTGGGGTATGCGCTCCTTCAGGAAGACGGAGCTGTTTGCCGATGGTGACGTGGTCGCGGATGCCGGCGTCTATGGCGGAGCAAAATCCACAGTGCCGCTGAAGGCTAGGGGACCCGTCTCCATCCTTGTGCCGATCACCAATCGCGATCGCCTCACGGCACGCGTCGTCTATGACGGTCCCATCATGGCGCCAGTGGAAGAGGGCACCCAGATCGGCACGCTGCGCGTCATGATCGGCGACACGCTGAGCCAGGAAACACCGCTCTATGCAGCCGCGAGCATTGGCAAGGGCACACTCCACCAGCGCGCGCTCGATGCGGTTGGCGAACTGCTCGTCGGCTGGATGCGTTGATTTCGTAAAAGTGGACGTTTCAGACAGCGCGGCTTATGACACTCCTGCCGGCACACCCGCCGGAAACGAGGAAAACTGGATTTGACGCGCGGGCTTTTCATTACGTTCGAAGGCGGCGAGGGCGCCGGGAAATCGACGCAGATCAAGCGTCTGGCCACCCGGCTGCGCGTAAAGGGCTACGGGCTTACCGTCACCCGCGAGCCCGGAGGCTCGGCCGGAGCGGAAGCGGTGCGGCACGTCATTCTTTCTGGAGCTGCCGAACCGTTCGGACCCAGGATGGAGGCGCTGCTGTTCGCAGCCGCGCGCTCGGATCATATCGAGCAGGTGATACGCCCGGCGATCGAGCGAGGCGACATCGTGCTGTGCGACCGCTTCGTGGATTCCTGGCGTGTTTACCAGGGCGGGGCAGGGATCGATCCCGCGTTCATGGGCGCGGTCGAACGCGTCTCGGTCAACGGCCTGATGCCCGACCTTACCCTGATTTTCGACATCGACCCGGCAGAAGGGCTGCACAGGGCAACCGCGCGCCGCGGCAATGACGTGGCTGATCGCTTCGAAAAGGAGACCCTCGCGATCCATCGGCAAAGGCGTGAAGCGTTTCTGGAGATCGCGCGCCGGGAACCCGAGCGGTGCGTGGTCATCGATGCGGCACAGGACGCGGTTACGGTCGAGAACGCGGTTACGGAGGCGGTTTTCACCGCAGTCGAGGAGCGCTTCGTAACCCCGCGAAACGAGGCGCAGGAGGCATGATGTTTGAACGCATGGCGCCGGAGCAGCACGATACGCTGGACGGCGTGCCGGAGCCTTCCGAAAATCCGCATCTGTTCGGTCATGCCGATATCGCGGATCTGATTGCCGCCGCCTACCGGACCGGCAAGCTGCCGCACGCCCTGCTCCTTGCGGGCCCGCAGGGGATCGGCAAGGCGACGCTGGCGTTTCACCTGGCCTATCACCTGCTCAGGAATCCAACGCCCGCGCAGGCACCTGAAAAACTCGCCACGCCAGATCCTTCATCCTCCCTGTTCCGGCAGATCGCCATGGGCGCGCATCCCGCGATCCTGCATCTGACCCGGCCGCAGAACGACAAGACCAAAACATTCAAGACCGTGCTGACCGTGGACGAGGTTCGCAAGGTCAATCGGTTTCTGTCGATGACATCGCACGACGGCGGCTATCGGGTTGTGATCGTCGATCCGGCGGACGACATGAACACCAATGCCGCCAATGCGTTACTGAAGAATCTTGAGGAACCGCCTGCAAAAACGCTCTTCGTCCTCATCACCCATTCGCCGGGCGCGCTTTTGCCAACGATCCGCTCTCGCTGCCAGACGATCCGGCTGTCGCCGCTCGATCAGGACGATCTCATGCAGGCCCTTGCGTACGCGGAGTCTTCGCCGCCGGACAATGGGGAGGCGCGCCACGCATTGGCGGCGCGGGCAGGGGGCAGCGCGCGCAATGCCATCATCCTCACGCAATATGGCGGGCTGGAGATCGCCGAGGCGCTTGACGGGATTCTGGCCGCTTCACGCCTGGACGTTGCCGGCGCCTACAAGCTGGCCGACGCCGTCGCGGGCAAGGACCGGTCGATCCAGTTCGACATTTTCAACCGCCGCGCTCTCGAACTTCTGTCCGACATGGCAAGTGCGGCGGCGCGGGCCTCGCAGCTTGAACATGCGAAAAGACTGTCGGACACTTGGCAGGACGCCTCGAAAGCTATATTCGAGACGGAAACCTATAATCTGGATCGCAAGCAACACGTTCTGACGATGATCGACCGCCTCCATGCCGTAATGCGAATGTGATGCTCCCCATCCGGGATGGCAAAGGCCGTCCCGATGCGTTATCTGACGCGACATCCTTCCATTTCGACATTTTTGACGGCGCTTCCATGTCACGCGAAAAATTCTACATCACCACCGCCATTGCCTACCCGAACGGCAAGCCGCATATCGGTCACGCCTATGAGCTGATCGCGACCGATGCGCTGGCGCGCTTTCAGCGTCTCGACGGCAAGGACGTGTTCTTCCTGACCGGAACCGACGAGCACGGCATCAAGATGCTGCAGACCGCGCGTAAGGAAGGCATCGCAGTGCGCGACCTGGCCGACCGTAATGCGGCGGAATTCCAGCGCATGGCCGAAGCGCTGAACGCTTCCAACGACGATTTCATCCGCACCTCCCAGCCACATCACTACGAATCCTCGCAGGCGATCTGGAAGGCGATGGCTGCAAAGGGTGACATCTACAAGGGCGGTTACGCCGGCTGGTATTCGGTGCGCGACGAAGCCTATTACGGCGAGGAAGAAACCGAAGTTCGCGTCGACGGCGTGCGCTACGGACCGCAGGGCACCCCTGTCGAATGGGTGGAAGAGGAGAGCTATTTCTTCCGGCTTTCCGACTATCAGGACCGTCTGCTTGCCTTTTACGAGCAGCATCCCAATTTCGTGGGACCGTCCGAGCGCCGCAATGAGGTGGTCAGCTTCGTCAGGTCCGGCCTCAAGGACCTGTCGATTTCCCGTACTACCTTCGATTGGGGCATTCCCGTTCCCGACGACGAAAAGCATGTGATGTATGTGTGGGTTGATGCCTTGACCAACTACATCACCGCCGCCGGCTACCCGGACACCGGTTCCCCACGCTGGCACTATTGGCCGGCGGACGTGCATGTCATCGGCAAGGACATTACCCGGTTCCACGCCATCTACTGGCCGGCCTTCCTGATGTCGGCCGGCATCGAACTGCCCAAGCGCGTGTTCAGCCACGGCTTCGTGTTCAACCGCGGCGAGAAGATGTCGAAGTCGGTCGGCAATGTCATCGATCCGTTCGCGCTGGTTTCGCATTACGGGCTTGATCAGGTTCGCTATTTCCTGCTGCGCGAAGTGCCGTTCGGCCAGGACGGCAACTACAGCCACGAGGCAATCGTCAACCGCACCAATGCCGACCTCGCCAACGATCTGGGCAATCTTGCCCAGCGCTCGCTGTCGATGATCGCGAAGAATGTGGGCGGCGTGGTTCCGGCGCGGGGCGAATTTGCCGACGCCGACAGGGCCATTCTGGACCAGGCCAGCGCAGCGCTCGCGACCGCGCGCAAGGCGATGTCGGAACAGGCGATCCATCAGGCGCTGGCTGCGATCTTCGCGGTGGTGGCCGAGGCAAACCGGTATTTCGCGGGACAGGAGCCCTGGGCGCTGAAGAAGACCGATCCGGCGCGCATGGAGACTGTGCTCTACACCACGGCCGAAACGGTGCGTCGCGTGGCGTTGCTGTGCCAGCCCTACATCCCGCAGTCGGCAGCCAAGCTGCTCGACCTGCTAGCGGTGCCCGAAGACGCGCGCGGATTCGACCGGGTGGCAGATGAGCACGCGCTTGTGCCGGGTGCCGCTCTGCCTGCGCCGGAGCCTGTCTTTCCGCGCTATGTCGAACCGGCGCCGGCGGCGTGAGGCGACATGCTGGTCGATAGCCACTGCCATCTCGATTTCCCGGACTTCGCCGAGGAGCGCGCCGACATCGTCGCGCGCGCCCTCGCTGCCGGGGTCGAGCGCATGGTCACCATCTCGACGCGGGTGAAGCAGTTTCCGACCATTCTGGAGATCGCGGAAACCTACGATCCCGTCTACTGCTCCGTCGGCACGCATCCGCACAATGCCGGCGAGGAAGGCGACGTCACTGCCGACCAACTGGTAAAGCTGGCCGAACACCCCAAGGTAGTGGCTATCGGCGAGGCCGGCCTCGACTATTTCTATGACAAGGCACCTCGGGATGCGCAGGCGCGGAGTTTTCGCGCCCATATCGATGCCGCGCGGCGCACCGGACTGCCGCTGGTGATCCATTCGCGCGACGCCGACGACGACATGGCCGCCATTCTGGAAGAAGAAAGCGGGAAGGGGGCCTTTCCCTTCATCCTGCACTGTTTCTCTTCGGGCCGCGCCCTCGCGGAAGCGGGTGTAAAGCTTGGCGGTTACGTTTCGTTTTCAGGCATTCTCACGTTCAAGAAGTCCGAGGAACTGCGCGAAATCGCGGCCGATCTGCCGCTCGACCGCCTTCTTGTGGAGACCGATTCACCCTACCTCGCACCGGTGCCGTTTCGAGGCAAGCGCAACGAACCGGCCTATGTCGCGCATACGGCAAAGGTGCTCGCCGAGACGCTGGGAATGAGCGGCGACGAGATTGCCCGGATCACCACCGACAATTTCTTCCGGCTGTTCAAGAAAATGCCACGCCCAACGCCACAAGGTAGCTGAGGCATGCCGGACCTGCTTCGCCTGACAATTCTCGGCTGCGGCTCCTCTCCGGGCACGCCAAGGATTACCGGCGATTGGGGCAATTGCGACCCGTCCAATCCGAAGAATCGGCGCATGCGCGCCGCGGCCATGGTGGAGCGTGTTTCCGCCAACGGCATCACGCGCGTGGTGATCGACACCGGACCGGATTTTCGCGACCAGATGTTGATGGCGGGCGTGAAGCGGATCGATGCCGTGCTCTACACGCATCCGCATGCCGACCACATCCACGGCATCGATGACCTGCGCGGCTATGTGCTGGAGCAGAAGCAACTCGTGGACATCCATGCTGACCAGCCGACGCTGGACCGGCTCCATGAGGCGTTCGGATATTGCTTCAAGACGCCGGTGGGCAGTTCCTATCCGCCGATCCTGCGCGCTCACGAGATCGAGCATTCAGACCCCGTGATCATAGAAGGAGAGGGGGGTGCCCTCACCTTCACGCCACTGCCGCAGATCCATGGCGACATCATTTCACTCGGCTTTCGTGTCGGGCCGCTCGCCTATTGCTCGGACGTCTCCCACTTCCCGCCGGCCACGGCCGAACTCATGCAGGACCTGGAATTTCTGGTGGTCGACGCCTTGCAATATCGGCCGCATCCAAGCCACCTTTCGCTTGGCGAAGCGCTGGAATGGATCGAGCAGCTGAAGCCCAAGCGCGCGGTGCTGACGCATATGCATGTGCCGCTGGACTATGCGACCGTCGCGGCCGAAACGCCGGACCATGTGGAGCCGGCATGGGATGGAATGGTTCTGGAAATTCCTTTGGAAACAATGTGAAATAGAAGGAAGCTTACACATGGCCGGAAGTATCGATCGCGTCACCGAAGCCGCTGCGGCAGCCGGGTTGGAGATCGAGATACGCCGCATGGGAGCTTCGACCCGAACCGCAGGGGAAGCTGCGGAACAATGCGGATGCACGGCGGCCCAGATCGTGAAATCGCTGATTTTCCAGGGCGAACACAGCGGAAAGCTCTATCTGTTCCTGGTTTCCGGACCCAACCAGCTCGATCTCGGTAAGGCCGGAGCGTTGGTGTCGGAGACGCTGAAGCGAGCCGACCCGCGCCACATCCGTGACGAAACCGGCTTTGCCATAGGCGGCGTTTCGCCGATCGGCCATCTGATCGAAATCCCGGCATTCGCGGATCAGACCTTGCTGGCCTTCGGCACGGTCTGGGCGGCAGCCGGCGCGCATGACGCCGTGTTCGCGGCCGAACCAAAGGCTTTGCTTGCGGCCGCGCAAGCCAGGGTGGCCGACCTCGCGGCCTGACCGGTGCCAATCATGGACTTGGCTTCAGGATCGGTGTAGTCGCCCCCATTCTATCGCATAAGTTCCATAATCTATCTTATGCGACTTTTTGATGCCGATGAAGAGGCTCCACCTCAAGCCCTGCTGGCAACGAAATCCATGAGACCGCCATGCGCGTCCGACAGACTTTCAACAGACTCGCTCAGCGCGCCTTCGGAAAGCTCTGACGATAACGGCGCGGCGTCATACCCTTCAGCGTCAGGAACTGGCGATTGAAGTTCGCGAGCGACGTGTAGCCCACGGCCTCGGCAATGTGTGCGATCGGCCGTGAACTGGCCGAAAGCATGGCGCAGGCCTCGCCGATCTTCAGGCGCATGATGTAGTCCGTTACCGAAAGCTGCGTATGGCGGCGGAACAGTCGATGCAGCCCGGACGGGCTGAGCGCCGCGACATCGGCAAGTTCGGCCAGAGACAAGCCCGAGGCATAATTCAGATGGATATGATCGAGTACGCGGTCGATGCGCGTGCGATCGCTGCCATCGGCCACCGGGACGCTTCTGGGGCTCGCAAGCGGTTCGGCGACGCTATCCTGTGCCAGTGCATTCAGCACTCGCATCAGGCTCACGAGTCGTTCGTCCGCCGGTTGCGTGAACAGGTCCTCTATGATCGGCCGAACATACTCGGCATGTTGTTTGGAGAACCTGAGTCCGGTGGATGCGCGTTCCACCATTGCCGATACGGGACGAAGCTCCACGAAGGTTTCGGCCATGCCGCGCACCCATTCGGGCAGAAACCACATGACGAGCGCCACATGCGGCCTTTCCGGATCGATCTTCTCTGTCGAGTTCCAGCTATGCGGCAGGTTCGGGCCGATCAGCACCAGATCGCCGTCGTCATAGCTGCCTATGTGATCGCCGATGAAGCGCTGCCCGCGCGAATTCAGCGTCAGCGTCAACTCCAGTTCGGGATGATGATGCCACTGGAACGGAATCTCGTCGTCGAGCCTGCGGTTGAGCATGGCCCAGGACGTGCCCGGTTGCGGCTGCAATTTCTCCAGAAAGGGTTTCATTCTGAATTTACCACCCAGAAAACGCCAGAACAGTATCAGAACCGGCTTTGCCAGTACAACTTCCCTGCCCTGCTCGAACTAGGATTCTCCCATCGCATTTCGTTTGAGCGGAGGAACCCATGGCACACGCTACCGACCTGAAGAAGGACGCCCACCCGACGTCGAGGAATGTCACGGTGCAACTCAAGGACATCAGGAAGAAGCTGCCGCTCCGTGTGCTCAGCGAAGACGATTGGCGGCACTGGATCACCAGGGGTTATGTGATCGTGCGCAACGCCGTGCCGCAGGAGAATGTCCAGCGGCTTATCGATCTTCTCTGGGAGTTCGATGAAAAGGACCCCAACGACCCGTCCACATGGTATGCCCCGCAGCGCCGGGACCATATGATGAAGGAGCTGAACGGCGCCGGCATGGTGGAAATCTACAATCACCAATATCTGTGGGATAATCGGCAGGTGCAGCGCGTCTACGACGCCTTTGTCGACATCTGGGACCGTGAAGATCTCTGGGTCGCGATCGATCGCGCCAATCTCAATCCGCCGAAGAAAGCGCCGGGCAACCCCAACGGGTTCATCCATTGGGACAGCGACACCTCGCTACGCCCTCTCCCCATCGGCGTTCAGGGCGTGCTTTCGCTGGTCAGGCAGGATGGCGACATAGGCGGCTTCCAGTGCATTCCCGAGCTGTTCGAGAATTTCGATGAATGGGTGAAAACCCAGCCCGCCGATCGCGATCCGCATCACCCCGATCTGAGCGGCCTGACGGTCACCAACATCGAGATGGAGCCGGGCGATCTCATGATCTTCAACACGCTTCTGGCCCATGGCGTGCGGCCGAACCACTCGAAGGATCGCGTGCGCATGGCGCAGTATATTTCGATGTTCCCTGCCGACGAGGACGATCTCGAAGAGCGCGAGGCGCGTATCCATTCATGGCGTGAGCGCGAGGCGCCGAAACGCGCCGCCTTTCCCGGCGATCCGCGCGACTGGGAAAAGAAGAATGCAAGAACGGCCGAACTGAATCCGCTCGGCCGCAAGCTGCTGGGGCTCGATAGCTGGCAATGAACTGAAAAAAGCAGGCTTGCTCCACGCAAGTCCGGCTGCGCTGGTCAGGCCTTGCCGTGGATGAAGCGGTCATAGTCCGAGACGAGGAGGTGGAGCGGCGCTTCATCCTCCTCGATCTGCGAAAAACGGCCGATCGGCTCGGCAAAGATGTTGTCGGTCAGGTCGTCATTCACGGTCGAAACCTCACCGATCAGCACGTCGCCCCCCTCGCCCCAGAACGCGTGCCAGACACCCGGCATCAACGTCACGCTCTCGCCGGGATCGAGCTTCAGCAAGCCGCCGGCGGGAAGCCTGCGGATGACGCCGTCGGTCGGCACGACAACCTCGCGATGGTGGTCGATCCCGCCCTCCTCGTCAGGCATGAACAACTCCAGCACCAGCTTGCCGCCGCCCCGATTGATGATGTCCTCCGCCTTCACGACGTGGCGATGCATCGGCGAAAGCTGGTTCTTGCGGGAAATCATGATCTTTTCGGCATAGAGCATGCCGCCGCCGCGCGAGAGGTCTTCGGCGCGGCCGTTGCGCACCGTGAAGAGAAACAGGCCAAGCTGGTCATATTTGCCCAGGCCGTAGTCGGTGATGTCCCAGCCGAGCCGTGCGTCCAAAATGCCGGCCGGCTGCCGATTCTTTAGCTCCTCCGGTGACCAATAGGCGAAGGGCGGCATCACATAGCCGAAGGAACGGATGAACGCGTCTCCCTCACGGATGATTTCGTTGACGCGGGAACGCTTCATGGCAGGGTCCTTATTGATTCCTTGGCGGCTCAGGCGATCCGCAGGCCGCTGGCCGGATCGAAAAAGACGGCCTTGTCGAGATTGAAGGCCAGTTTTGCGCGCTTGCCGGCGGCGACGTTGGCGTCGGCGCGCAGGCGGGCGGTCACATGCTTCTGGCCAAGGCGCGTGACAGCGAAAGTGTCGGAACCCGCGGGTTCAACCACTTCGATCAGACATTCGCTTTCGACGATGTCCCTGGCGTTGCGGTCGGCTCCGTCGCGATCCGTCAGCGCCTCCGGCCGAATGCCGAAGATCACTTCCTTGCCGTCATGCGCGGACAGGCCCGAAGGCGCATTCGGCACACCGAGAACGAGCGGCTCCTGATCCTCCCGATGCGTGGAGATCGTCACGCCCGAGCCATTCTGCGAAATCTTGACCGGAATGAGGTTCATGGCCGGTGAGCCCATGAAGTCGGCCACGAAGAGATTGGCGGGGTTGTTGTAGATTTCGGCAGGCGTGCCGGATTGCTGCAGCACGCCATCCTTCAGCACCGCGATCTTGGTGGCCAGGGTCATCGCCTCGATCTGGTCATGCGTGACATAGACGATGGTCGTGCCCATGCGCTGGTGCAGGCGCTTGATCTCTGTGCGCATGTCGACGCGCAGCTTGGCATCGAGGTTGGACAGCGGCTCGTCGAACAGGAAGACCTGCGGCTTGCGCACCAGCGCCCGGCCAATGGCGACGCGCTGCCGCTGGCCGCCGGAGAGCTGGCTCGGCTTGCGGTCGAGCAGATGGCCGATCTGCAGCATCTCGGCGACCGACGCGATCGCCTGCGCGCGCTCGGGCTTCGGCACGCCACGGATTTCCATGCCGAAGCCGATATTTCCGGCCACTGTCATGTTCGGATAGAGCGCATAGGACTGGAACACCATCGCAATATCGCGCTGCGAGGGATGCAGCCCGTCGATCACCCTGCCCCCGATGCTGATCGAGCCGCCGGTGATCGTCTCCAGGCCGGCAATGGAATTGAGCAGCGTGGATTTGCCGCATCCGGACGGTCCGACGAGCACAAGGAAACCGCCCTCCTCCACGTCGAGGTCTATGCCCTTCAACACCTTCACATTGCCGAAGGCTTTTTCGAGGTTGCGGATCTGCAGAAACGACATGCGATCTATCTCTTCAATCTCAGCATCGGTTTTTCCGAAAACCGGGTTTGGTCCGATGCCCTAGCCTTTCACCGCGCCGGCCATGAGCCCGCGCACGAAATAGCGACCCGACACGATGTAGACCACCAGTGTCGGCAGCGCCGCCAGGATCGCCCCAGCGAAATGGACATTGTATTCCTTCACTCCGCTCGACGACGAAACGAGGTTGTTCAGCGCCACCGTCATCGGCTGGGACTTGAAGTCGCCGAACGAGACGCCAAACAGGAAGTCGTTCCAGATATTGGTGAACTGCCAGATCACCGTCACAACGATGATCGGGCCGGAGGACGGCAGCAGGATGCGCCAGAATATCTGGAAGAAGCTGGCGCCATCGATTTGCGCGGCCTTCACCAATTCGGTCGGGAACGCCGCATAGTAGTTGCGGAAGAACAGCGTGGTGAAGCCGAGGCCATAGGCGACGTGGATCAGGATCAGCCCTCGCGTGGTGCCGGCAAGGCCCAGCATGCCCAGCACGCGCGCGGCAGGGATGAGCGCGATCTGGAACGGGATGAAGCAGGCCAGAAGCATCATGCCGAAGACGACGTTGTCTCCGCGAAAGCGCCACTTGGTCAGCACAAACCCATTCAACGCGCCGAGCAGCGTCGAAATCGCGACGGCGGGCACAGCCATCAGGATCGAGTTGACGAAGTAGGGTTTGAGGCCCGTCGCCTGCACGCCCACCTGAGCGGTCGACCAGGCGGTGAACCACGGCTCGAGTGTGAATTGCCTCGGCAGGGCGAGCATGTTGCCCTCGCGGATTTCGGCAAGCGGTTTCACCGAGTTCACCAGCATCACGTAGAGCGGCAGCAGATAGTAGATCGCAAACAGGATCAGCACGATATAGATCAGCCCGCGTACGAGCCGGTTCACCTGCGTTGCATTGTCGGAGGACGGCAGGCTCATTAGCGCGGCCCTCCCCGCAGTTCCGAATAGAGATACGGGATGATGATTGAGAAGATCATGATGAGCATGATCACTGCCGAGGAGGCGCCGATGCCCATCTGGTTGCGGGTGAAGGTATAGGAATACATGAAAGTTGCGGGCAGTTCGGTCGCCTGCCCCGGCCCGCCGCCGGTCAACGCCACCACGAGGTCGTAAGACTTGATGGCGAGATGCGCCAGCACCACGAAGGCCGACAGGAACACCGGCCGCATCAGCGGGATGATGATGCGGCGATAGATGGTCATGGTCGAGGCGCCGTCGATCTGCGCCGCCTTGATGATCTCGTTGTCCACACCGCGCAGGCCCGCCAGAAACATCGCCATGACAAAGCCCGACGACTGCCAGACGGCGGCCATGACCACCGTGTAGATCGCCAGGTTTCGATCCTTGATCCAGGTGAAGGAAAAGCTCTCCCAGCCCCACAGATGCATGGTGTTCTCAAGCCCTATTCCGGGATCGAGGAACCATTTCCATGCCGTGCCGGTGACGATGAAGGACAGCGCCATCGGGTAGAGATAGATCGGCCGCAGAAAACCTTCCGCCCTGATCTTCTGGTCGAGCAGGATGGCAACAAGCAGCCCGAACACTGAACAGATGACTATGTAGAGGATACCGAAAATGGCGAGGTTGGTCAGCGCACGCCACCAGTGCGGCAGTTTCCACAGCTTCACATAGTTCTCGAAGCCGACCAGTCCGTAGGACGGCAGCATCTTGGAATCCGTCACCGACAGATAGCCGGTATAGAGGATGAAGGCGTAGACGAAGAGCAGGATCATCGCGAAGCTCGGCGCGAGCACGAGCTTCGGCACGATCGACTGCAACTGGTTGCGTGTAAGCATGGTCCGTCACTCTGCAACCGTGGGCGCGGCGACGCCGGATTGCCTTGGAAAAACAGGAGCATCCGGACGGTCGCTCATGATGCCCGAAAGGTTGCCGGCGGCGCCCTTTGCTACCGCCGGCAGGTTAGCCTCACTGCGCGGCGGCAACCGCGGCGGCGAGTTCGGCCGGTGCCTCGTCGGTCGACAGGTCGCCGTTGAAGTGGCGCGTGATCACGTCATACATCGCGTTCTTGATGGATGCCGGCACGGCATGGCCATGCGCCATGGAACCGAACAGCGTGCCCTTCTCGTTGGCTTCGGCGAGATCCTTGATGCCCTTCTTGCCGCAATCGTCGAAATCGGTGTCCGGAACGTCCGTGCGGGCCGGAACCGAGCCCTTCACCACGTTGAAGGCCGACTGGAACTTCGGGTCCTCGATGGCCGAGGCCATCAGAAGTTGCGCTTTCTGCTTGTCCTCGCCGACCTTGAACATCATGAACTGGTCGGAGTTGAAGGTGACGGCGCCCTGCGTGCCGGGGAAGCGGATGCAGACGAAGTCCGTGCCCGGCTTCTGGCCGGCCTTGAGGAACTCGCCCTTGGCCCAGTCGCCCATCATCTGCGCGCCGGCCTTACCTTCGATGACCATGGCCGAAGCGAGGTTCCAGTCGCGGCCGGAGAAGTTGTCGTCGACGTAGGAGCGCAGCTTCTCCATGCGGCTGAAAGCTTCCTTCATCTTGTCGCCGCTGAGCGCCGCCGGATCGAGATCGATCATGGATTCCTTGTAGAAATCCGTGCCAAGCGACAGCACCACGGCGTCGAACAGGGTCGCGTCCTGCCAGGGCTGGCCGCCATGGGCGAGCGGCGTGATGCCGTTTGCCTTCATCTTGTCGAGCATGGCGACGAATTCATCCCAGTTCTGGGGTTCCTTGCCGCCGGCCGCGTCCATCGCCTTCTTGTTGATCCACACCCAGTTGGTGGAGTGGACGTTCACAGGTGCCGCGATCCACTTGCCATCGAATTTCGAGAAATTCTGCAGCGCGGTCGGGATCACCTTGTCCCAGCCTTCCGCATTGGCGACTTCGCCGAGATCGCCGACGACGCCCTGCTTGGCCCAGTCGGTGATGTCGAAGCCCAGCGCCTGCACCGCGGTAGGTGGATTACCGGCGGTGACGCGGGCGCGCAACGCCGTCATGGCCTGCTCGCCGCCACCACCGGCCACCGGCATGTCGGACCAGGTGACGCCCTTCGATTCAAGATCCTTTTTCAGCACGTCCAGTGCTGCGGCCTCACCGCCCGACGTCCACCAGTGCAACACCTCCACATTATCGGCGGCCCGGGCTGCCCCGGATGCAAAGGCGATAAGCGCCACGCTTGCGGCAAGCTTCGTGATTGTACGCAGTGACATGAAATCCTCCCAGATTGCATGGCGGCGATTGCGCCAGCTTTCAATTTATAACGATATAAATCAGGCAGGTGTCAAGCCATCTGCCGACGGACCAACCCAAACAGCCACAACCCGTTGAAAGACATCGCTTTAACTGAAATGAAGCGAATGTGGAGACGGCTATTGAACTTCACACGGCCAGATTTATAACGTTATAAATGCGCGGGATTCAGGCCGCGCTGTAGCTGCATGAGGCAATTGGTGGACGGAAACGACAGAAATGGCAGGCGCGAGACCGGCGACGAAACCGCGGCCAAGCCGACGCTGCGCACCATAGCCGAGATCACCGGGCTGGCTGTAACCACGGTTTCGCGCGCCTTGGGCGGAGCGCCGCAGATCGCGCTGGAGACCCGACGCAAGGTGCGACAGGTAGCCGAAGAAATCGGCTACCTGCCCGACCGCGCCGCGCAGAGACTGAGGACCGGACGAACGAATGTGGTCACGCTCGTGCTGGACCCGCATGAGGAGATATTGGGCTTCAGCACCTCGCTGATCCGCGGATTGACGGAGGCGTTGCGAGATACGTCATATCATCTTGTTATCACACCGCATTTTGCCAATGTCCCGAGCCTCGACCCTGTGCGTCACATCATGCGCAACAAGATGGCTGACGGCATCGTGTTCTCGCGAACCGAACCGTTCGACGAGCGGGTGAAACTGCTCATCGAGCATGATTTTCCGTTCATCTGCCATGGGCGAACGGAACTTGGCACACCCCATGCCTATGTCGATTTCGACAATTTCACCTTCGCCTATCAAGCGACGAAAAGGTTGATCGCCAGGGGAGCGAAGCGATTGGCAATCATCCTGCCGCCCCGACGTTTCACTTTTTTCCAGCACGTTCAATACGGCTTCATGAGCGCGGTGCGCGAAAGCGGCGTCGCGTTCGAGATCATCGAGGACGTGGACCTCGACAGCCCCGCGACCCAAATTCAAGCAAGCGTCTTCGCGCGCATGGGAGAGCCGAGCGCGCCTGACGGTTATGTCTGCGGCGGCGAGGTTTCCGCACTCGCGATCATGGCAGCGATCAGCGACCGCGGGCTAAGGCCGGGCGTGGATATCGGCATCGTCGCAAAGCAGACCTCAGGGCTTTTCAATCTGGTTCGTCCGCAGGTCGATACGATCTATGAGGATATCGCCGACGCTGGCCTGAACATGGGGCGCATGCTTCTCGCAGCGATTGGCGGACGAGATCCTGCGGACCTGCACATGCTGCAGGCACCGCAACTCAATTTCGTTGCGCCCGACTGATGCATGGGCTTTAACGGCGCGAATGGTCGGCGGATTGTGGACGACACCAAAACCTCGCAAGCCGTCAGTGTTTCTTACAGCATCTTCGGGTTAGCCTCAGTTCATGCAACCTTCCAAAGACATTTCGCGCCTCATCCAGATCATGGCCGCGCTGCGCGATCCCGCCAGCGGCTGCCCGTGGGACATAGAGCAGAATTTCGATTCGATCGTGCCTTATACGATCGAGGAAGCCTATGAGGTTGCCGATGCGATCTTGCGCGGCGATTTCGACGATCTGCGCCAGGAACTGGGCGACCTTCTATTGCAGGTCGTCTATCACGCGCAGATGGCCAAAGAGATCGGCGAGTTCGACTTCGGTGACGTGGTGGAGGCCGTAACCACCAAGATGATCCGCCGACATCCGCATGTATTCGGCGACGAGCAGGCGCGTGGCGCCGGCATGGCCAAGGGCATGTGGGAGGCGATCAAGGCCGAGGAAAAATCGGAGAAGCGCAGCGCCCGACTGGCACGCGGGCTCGATCCGGAGGACCACGGCAGCGGTTTCCTCGACGGCGTCCCGATCGCATTCCCTGCTCTCACCCGCGCCCTGAAACTGCAGGAAAAGGCGGCGCGCGTCGGCTTCGACTGGAAGGACGCCGGCCCGATCCTGGACAAGATCGAAGAAGAAATCGGCGAATTGCGCGAAGCGATGAGCAAGGGCGAGCGCGCGGCAGTCCAAGACGAGTTCGGCGACGTACTGTTTGCGCTGGTCAATTTTGGCCGGCACCTTGATCTCGACTCGGAAGCCGCCTTGACCGGCACGAACGAAAAGTTCCGCAGTCGCTTCCACCACGTCGAACGCGCGCTCAGGGAAAGCGGACGCAGCCTTGAGGAAGCGAGCCTCGATCAAATGGAAGAACTCTGGCAGCAGGCCAAGAAGGCCGAATAGCTCAGTCGCCGCTCTTGCGGCGCAGCCTTGTGGCGATCTCGTCGCATGTGGCGGCCGTCGCGGTTATTGAAAGGGTGACGCTGCCGTCCTCATTGTCCGACCGGCTCGTCACGTCGCCATTGCGATAGAGCCAGTCGATCTGACCGAACTGGTCGGGCGTCAGCTTCACGGTGATCGACCTGAGTTCGCCGGAAAGGCGTTCCTCGACCAGCGCGGTCAAGACCTCAATGCCCTCTCCGGTGACGGCGGAAACCGCAATCGGGGCGGACTTTTCACCCGCGCTCTCGTCCAGCAAACGTTCGCGGCTGGCTTCGTCGAGGCGATCGATCTTGTTCCAGACCTCCACGATCCGCTTGTCATCGGAAGGATCGACGCCAAGGTCCGTCAGGATACGCTCCACGTCTTCCGCCTGCGCGGCCGTATCAGGGTCCGAAATGTCACGCAGATGGATGATCAGATCCGCCTCCACCACCTCTTCCAGCGTGGCGCGGAAAGCGGCGATGAGATGCGTGGGCAGGTCGGAAATGAAGCCCACGGTATCGGACAGGATGATCGGCGTGCCGTGTGGCAGGCGCACCCGGCGGAGCGTCGGGTCGAGCGTCGCAAACAGCATGTTTTCAGCCAGCACCCCTGCCCCGGTCAGCCGGTTGAAAAGCGTTGACTTGCCGGCATTGGTATAGCCAACGATTGCGACGACGGGGAACGGCACCTTGCGCCGCTTTGCGCGATGCAGGTCGCGGGTGCGGCGTACCGTCTCCAGTTCGCGCTTCAGCTTGACGATCTTTTCCTGAAGCGCGCGCCGGTCCGCCTCGATCTGGGTTTCACCGGGACCACCGAGGAAACCCGCACCGCCGCGCTGGCGCTCCAGGTGGGTCCAGCTTCGCACCAGCCGGCCCTTCTGGTAGTTCAGATGCGCCAGATCGACCTGCAGCGTACCTTCCTTGGTACGCGCCCTTCGGCCAAAGATTTCAAGGATCAGCCCGGTACGATCCAACACCTTGGCGTTGGTTGCCTTTTCCAGGTTGCGCTGCTGGACGGGTGTCAGCGGATGGTCGACTATGACCAGTTCCGCATGCATATCCTTGACGGTTTCGGCGAGTTCGTCAACCTTGCCGCTCCCCAGCAACGTCGCCGGACGCGGATCGTTGACCACGACGATCGAGGTGCTGACGGGATCGAGATCGATCGCCCGCGTCAGCCCTACCGCCTCTTCCAGGCGCGCTTCGGACGACCGCGTCAGGCGCGGTCTATTCGAATCGTCCTCGCCGCGCGGCTGGCGTGTAAGCACCGGCACCACGACAACCGCAGTCGTCGGCTCCTCGTCGGGCCGACGATCTTCACCGGCTTGCCGCGATGAACGTCCGCCGTTCTTGCCCGCGTTCCTGTCCTGAGCCAATCAGGCGCCCTGGTTGTTTTCCTCGCCATCGAACATCTGAACCGGCTGGCTCGGCATGATCGTGGAGATGGCGTGCTTGTAGACAAGCTGGGAATGGCCGTCGCGACGCAGCAACACACAGAAATTGTCAAATGAAGTAACAACGCCAGTCAGTTTGACGCCGTTGATCAGAAAGATCGTCAGTGGGTTCTTGCTTTTACGAACCGAATTCAGGAAGAGATCCTGAAGATTTTGCGTACGTTCCGCCATTTTTCTTATCTTTCACCGACCCTCGTTGGCTCTGCTTGGCAACTGCGCCAAATTTGCTAGCGCATGTCAACCGCACAAATCCACTGTCTTGCCGCCGCACGACAAGCAGAACGAGTTGTTTACTAGCAGTTTCCATCCATGCGGTTATCAGGACAGGGTTTTTTCCGCAACGCCAAAAAGTCCGGCTGCGACAAAAGCATGAGCATGCGAGGCCAGAAACAGAACATAGCGTGCTGAAAATACGACAATTTCAGCTTTGCCAGCCGGGTTGGACCAATCAAAAGAACTCCAGGCTGACACGAAACATCTGTTCGACATGGCGCACGGCATCGGCCAACGCAAATATGACCACCCGATCCTTGGGTTTGATTCTTGATGCGCCGTTCGGCTGGATCACCTGCCCTTCGCGATAGATCGCGCCGATGCGCATGCCATCGGGCAGGTCCAGATCGCGCAGCGGCGCACCGACGAGCGGCGAGGTTTCCAGCGCTTCCGCCTCGATGATTTCGGCAGCGCCGCGCTGAACGCTATGGACGGCACGGATGCGCCCCCGGCGCACATGCTGCAGCACGCGCGAGATGGTGACCGATCCCGGATTCACATAGGCATCGATGTCGAGCGATTTGGTGAGATCCTGATAGGTCGGATTGTTGATCAGCGCCAGATTGGCCTTGCAGCCCAGCCGCTTGGCCATGACGCTGGACAGGATGTTGACCTGATCGTTGTTGGTGAGCGCAACCATCAGGTCGGCGTCCTGGATGTCCGCCTGGGCGAGCAGTTTCTGGTCCAGTGCGCTGCCATGCAGAACGACGGTGCGCCGCAACTGGTCCGCAACGGCGACGGCCCGTTCGCGCACGGTTTCGATGATCTTGGCCTTTGTCCGGCTCTGGCGCTGCTCGATCGTCTTTGCCACATAGAGGCCGACATTGCCGCCACCGGCAATCACGATGCGAGTCGCCTGTTCTTCTTCGTGGCCGAACAGTCCGAGCGTGCGCTGCACCTGTTCACGCGTCGTTACGACATAGGCCACGTCGCCAGGTTCGAGCTGATCACCGGAATGCGGAATGAAAAGCGTATCGCCGCGCGTAATGCCTACCACAGTCGACGGCAGGTCGGGAAACAGCTCCGAAAGCTGGGCGAGTGGCGTATGGACGACCGGACAGTCCTCGAGGCATTCGATGGCGACCATCGCGATCTTGTCTTCCGCGAAGCGCACCACATCGCTGGCGCCCGGCAGGGCGATGCGTCGCAGCACCATTTCGCCCACCTCCAACTCCGGGGAGATGATGACATCGATGGGAAGATGCTCGCGTGCGAACAGGTCCTGATAATGCGGCTGCAGATAAGACTGGGCTCGAATGCGCGCGATCTTCATCGGCACGTCGAACAGCGCGTGCGCGACCTCGCAGGCGACGATATTGACCTCGTCGTGAAGCGTGACCGCGATGATCATGTCGGCATTCTGCGCGCCGGCCGCCTCCAGCACCTCGGGATGCGATCCGTGGCCGACAAAGCCGCGCACATCCAGCGTATCACGCACGCCCTGAATCAACTCGGCCGACGTGTCGATGATGGAAACGTCGTTCTTTTCAGCGGCGAGACGTTCGGCAATGCCGAACCCCACCTGCCCCGCACCACAGATGATAACGCGCATCTACACTACCGACCGCTTATACGCGTGCAACAATCTCAAACTCCGAGGGACTTCAGTTTCCGGTGCAATGCCGACCGCTCCATACCAATGAATTCCGCCGTGCGCGAGATGTTGCCGCCAAATCGGTTGATCTGCGCAATGAGATATTCCTTCTCGAACATCTCCCGCGCCTCACGCAGCGGCAGCGCCATGATGTGCTGATCCGACTGGCTGGGCGTGCGCGGCATCACATCCCCGATCTCGGAAGGCAGCATATCGGCCGTGATCGGCGTGTCGACGCCATCGCCATGCGCAAGGATCATCAGGCGCTCGATATTGTTGCGAAGCTGGCGCACATTGCCCGGCCAGTTATGCGCCTGCAACACCGCCATCGCGTCGTCGGCGATGCGTCGCGGCTTGATGCCTGCCTGCCGTCCAACCTGCTTCATGAAGCCATCGACCAGATAGGGGATGTCTTCGCGCCGCTCCGCCAATCCGGGCACCGGCACGGGCACGACCGCGAGACGGTGATACAGGTCCTCACGGAATCGACCCTCGGCGATCATCGCTTCCAGATTCTGCGCGGTGGAGGAGATGATGCGCACGTCCACCTTGACGCGCTTGGTGCCCCCTACCCGTTCGAACTGCTGATCGACCAGAACGCGCAGGATCTTGCTTTGCGTCTCGCGCGGCATGTCGGCGACCTCGTCGAGATAAAGGATGCCGCGATGGGCCTCCTCCAACGCGCCGACCTTGCGCTCTCCACCATTGGACTCCGTGCCGAACAGCTCGATCTCCATGCGTTCGGGCGTGATGGAGGCCGCGTTCACCGAGACGAATGGCCCGCTTTTGCGGGCGGAAAGCGCATGGATGGCGCGCGCAACCTGCTCCTTTCCGGAGCCCGACGGGCCTGTAATCATGATGCGGCTGTTGGTCGGCGCCACACGTTCCACGGTCTGGCGCAAATGCGTCATGGCCGAAGACATGCCGATCAGGTCGAAGGTTTCGCCGCTGCGCATCTTCAGCTCCGAAACCTCCCGCTTGAGCTTGGAAGTTTCCAGCGCGCGCTCGGCAACCAGGATCAGGCGATCCGCCTTGAACGGCTTTTCGATGAAGTCATAGGCCCCGCGCCGGATTGCCGAAACCGCCGTTTCGATGTTGCCGTGACCGGAAATCATCACCACCGGCAAGCCGGGGTGGATGGTCTTGATCTCGTCGAGCAGGGCAAGGCCATCGAGCCGCGACCCCTGCAGCCAGATGTCCAGGAACACCAGCCTGGGAACCCGATCCGCGATGGCCGCCAGCGCGCTGTCGGCATCGTGGGCCGTGCGGGTTTCATGTCCTTCGTCACTCAGAATACCGGCGACGAGCTCTCGGATATCTTCTTCGTCATCGACGATGAGAATGTCAGACGCCATTACCGACCTTTACCGTTTTCTGTTCGCTTTCAATGCTTTCGCGCTCTTGCGGCGAGGCGGGAGCCTCGGCTGCGGCAGGAAGCAAAATGCTGATCATGGCCCCCCGTCCCCCATGGAAACCGGGCGGTGCATCATGAAGTTCCAGGCGGCCGCCATGGTCTTCCACGATCTTTTTGACGATCGCGAGGCCAAGCCCGGTGCCTTTTTCACGTGTGGTCATGTAAGGCTCGAGCAGCCGCTGCCTGTTCTCGCGCGGCAGGCCCTTGCCATTGTCCATCACGTCGACCCGGATCATCGCGCCTTCCCGGCGCGCCGTGATCCGGATGGCTCCCGCCTCGCCGTTCTCGCGCTCGGCGGCATCGATCGCCTCGGAGGCGTTCTTGATGATGTTGCCGAAAGCCTGTGACAGGAGGCGGTTGTCGAATGTACCCTTGAGCGGTTCGTTACCGAAATCCCGCTCGAAGGCGATATCGTGCCTGCTGACCTCTACCAGGAACGAAGCTTCGCGCAACGGTTCGCGCAGATCGATGCTCTTCATTTCCGGTTTGGGCATGCGGGCGAATGCCGAGAATTCATCGACCATGCGGCCGATATCCTCGACCTGCCGGATAATCGTATCCGTGCACTGGTCAAAGACCTCGCGGTCCTCAGTGATGACCTTGCCGTAACGCCGGCGGATACGCTCGGCCGAAAGCTGGATCGGGGTAAGCGGGTTCTTGATCTCATGCGCGATGCGCCGGGCCACGTCCGCCCAGGCCGAGGACCGCTGTGCCTGCATCAGATCGGTGATGTCGTCGATGGTCACGACGTAGGATTTTTCGTCGGTTTCGCCATCGCCTCCCTCGACCGTGACCTGCACATTGAAGGTGCGCTCCGCACCGGTACGATAAAAAGTCACCTGCTCGCGATGAACGCGCCGTTTCGAACTGCGTGCGATTTCGAAGACGCGGCCGACATGCGGCAGCAGCGTTGAAAGATTCTGGCCGACTGAATCGGCCGAAATCGCCAGCATGCTCTCGGCGGAACGGTTGACGATCGTGATGGTGCCGAACGGATCGACGCCGATGACGCCGGCGGTGACGCCCTCTAGCACCGCTTCGGAGAAGCGCCGCCGCTCGTCCACAAGGTCCTTGGCCGTAAGTATCTCGTCGCGTTGCGACTTCAATTGCAGCAACATCTTGTTGAACGTGTCGCCCAGCGAGGCGACGTCGCCATCCGATTGCCTGACCGGGACCGACACTTCGAGATTGCCGGTCGCGACCTCGTCGGCGGCACCGATCAGTTGCCGGATCGGCCGCACGAGACGATCCGCCACGGCGATGCCCGTCCAGATCGCCGAAAGGATAACGATCAGGGTCAGCGAAAGATATGGTAGCGCGATCGCCACCTGCGAGGTGCGGCGGTTGGCTTCCAGTCCGCGATATTCGTCGGCATTCGCGCGCACGATCTCGCGCGCCTTGATGACCTCGGGATCGACGAGGCGCATGGTGTAGAGATAGAGCCCATCGAGTTCACGCAGCTTGACGATGGCGCCCACAATGTTGCGCGTGCGCGGCTCTATCAACACCACCTTTCCCCCGGCAGCATCCGCCGCGGCCCCGGCAGGCGGTTCGGGCATGGCGAAATCCGACGGAGTCTGCGCGGTCATGACGAAAGAGCCGTCCGCATTGATGAGCGCGGCATGGGCCAGTGCGCGTCCGACCGCCTGCTGGCTCATGAAACTGCGAAAACCGGTTCTGTCGAGGTGATAGAGGCTGCGGGCATTATCCAGGTCATAGGCCATGGACAGCGTCGTGCCCTGAAGGTTGCGCGCGTTTTCCTGCACATAAGCGTCGGCGATCGACAGCGAGTAGTTGACGATGGTCTTGGTCCTGATCTCGAACCAGCGATCCAGCCCCACATTCAGCGTGATCGAGGCGATGACGGCAACCGCGATCGCGGGGATCGCGGCAACCAGCGCGAACATGGTGACGATGCGCACATGCAGCCGCGACGCTGCCTTGCCGATCCTTCGCGCAGTCAGGATGCGATGTCCCTCGCGCACGATGAGCGCGATGAGGAACAGGATGAAGGCGGCGTTGAAGCCGATGATGATCAGCGTCGTGGTTTCATTGGGCGTAAGCGGCGTCGCGCCGACGAGAACAGCGAAGGAGATGCCAGCCGTGAGCAACGCGCCCACAACGGCGATGATGCCCGGCAAGGCAAGCAGCCGCCGGCCCTCGGCGCGTGAATACGCCGGAAAGATCGCCCGCCTGGAATTGCTCGTCTGATTCGCCATTCAACCCTGCACTGGACCACGAATGTGTTGAACCTATGCAACGCATTGTGGCGATTATGCAACAAAAGTGGCGACGGGGAAAATCTTTGCGGTGGATAGCCGCGGTCCGTGAATCGTTCAGTTCTGCCTGGAACCTCTGTAGACGTTCACGCCAAGCTCGCGGATTTTCTTGCGCAGCGTATTGCGGTTGAGCCCCAGCAACTCCGCCGCCTTGATCTGATTGCCGCGCGTCGCAGTCATGGATGCAAGAACCAGCGGGAATTCCACTTCCTCGAGAATGCGCTGGTAGAGGCCCGGTGGCGGCAAATCGCCCGCAAATGACGCGAAATAGCGCTGCAGGTAAATCTCGACCGCTTGACCGATCGAAAGATTATCCGGAACAAGAGCGCCATTTTCAGGCGCGGGTTCCCGGCTGGTGTGCAACTCGGATTCTATGATCTCGGTCGAAATCTCATCCTGCGGATAGAGCGCTGCCAGGCGCCTCACCAGATTTTCAAGCTCGCGCACATTGCCAGGCCACGGATATCGCTTCATGAGTTCGAGACCGCCGGTGGATATGCGCTTGGTCTGCAAGCCCTCCGCCTCGCCCTGCTTGAAGAAATGGCGGACGAGATCGGGCACGTCCTCCGCGCGCTCGCGCAACGGCGGCAGCCGAAGCGGCACCACGTTCAGGCGATAGAACAAATCCTCACGGAACAGGCCTTGCCCGATGGCCGCGCGCAGATCCTTGTTCGTGGCGGCGACGATGCGCACATCCGTCTTGATCGGCGTTCGGCCGCCAACCGTCGTGTACTCGCCCTGCTGGAGAACGCGCAGCAGGCGGGTCTGCGCTTCCATGGGCATATCGCCGATCTCGTCGAGGAACAGGGTTCCGCCCTCGGCCTGCTCGAAGCGACCGCTGGAACGGCTCTGCGCCCCTGTGAAAGCGCCCTTCTCATGGCCGAAAAGTTCGGATTCGATCAGATCGCGCGGAATGGCCGCCATGTTGATCGCCACGAACGGACCGTTGCGGCGGCGGCCATATTCATGCAGCGCGCGTGCGACCAGTTCCTTGCCCGTGCCCGACTCGCCCGAGATCATCACCGTCAGGTCGGTCTGCATCATGCGCGCCAACATCCGGTAGATGTCCTGCATGGCGGCCGAGCGCCCGATCAACGGCATCGCCTCGGGCTGATCGTCATGACGCGCATCGAGGTTCGGCCGCTTCGGTTCCGACAACGCCCGATTGACGATATTGAGCAGTTCGGTGAGGTCGAAGGGTTTCGGCAGATATTCGTAGGCGCCGGTCTCGGAGGCGCGGATGGCGGTCATGAAGGTGTTTTGCGCACTCATGACGATGACCGGCAGCTCCGGCCGGGCCTTCTTGATGCGCGGCAGCATGTCGAAGGCGTTCTCGTCCGGCATCACCACGTCGGTGATCACCAGATCGCCCTCGCCCGCCGCCACCCAGCGCCACAGCGTCGCGGCATTGGAGGTGACGCGCACCTCGTGTCCCGAGCGCGAGAGCGCCTGATTGAGCACGGTGCGGATCGCCGCGTCGTCATCTGCCACCAGAATATTGCCGCGAACGGTCATGCCTTGCTTCCTTCGCTCTGCCCTTCGGCAACCAACGCCGTGTCTTTCCAGGCGGGCATCAGGACGCGGAACGTGGTTCCGCGCGGAGAGGAATCGCATTCGATCACACCGCCGTGCTCGCCAACGATCTTGGCCACCAGCGCAAGGCCAAGGCCCGAACCATTGGTCTTGGTGGTGATGAACGGATCAAAGAGGATCGGCAGAATGTCCTCGGACACGCCCGAGCCGTTGTCATGGACGCAAAACTCCAGCGGCAGCGACACGCGATCCTGCGAGCCCGGAACGGAAACGCGCATGCCCGGACTGAACGCGGTCGCCAGCGTGATCTCGCCATCCGCGCGTGAACCGATCGCCTCGGCGGCATTCTTCACCAGGTTGAGGAAGACCTGTATGAGTTGGTCGCGGTTGGCGAAGACCGGAGGAAGTGATGGATCGTAATCCTCCAATATGTTGATCCTGCTTGCAAACCCGTTCTTCGCGATGGCCTTCACGTGATCGAGAACGACATGGATGTTGACCGGATAACGCTCGATCGGCCGTTCGTCCGAAAAGACTTCCATGCGATCCACGAGCGAGACGATGCGGTCCGTTTCGTCGGTGATAAGGCGGGTCAGCGCGCGATCCTCGTCCGAGACGGCGGTTTCCAGAAGCTGGGCCGCGCCGCGGATGCCGGAAAGCGGGTTCTTGATCTCATGCGCCAGCATGGCGGCAAGCCCGGTCACCGAACGCGCCGCGCCGCGATGCGTCATCTGCCGGTCGATCTTGTCGGCCATGGAGCGCTCCTGGAACATCACCACGACGGAACCAGGTAGCTCCGGAACCGGCGCGACATAGATGTCGACGACCTTCTCCAACCCAAGCCGCGGCGATGAAATGTCGACGCGGTATTCATTCACCGGCGCAAGCCGTTCGCGAACCTGCTCGATCAGCGACAGGATAGGGCTGCCGAAGGGCACGAAACGCTCCAGCGTCGTGCGCGCCAGCGTTGCGGCGCTGGAGCGGAAAAAGTCCTCCGCGTCGGCATTGGCATAGGTGATGCGGTCGTCAGGCCCGACCATGACAACTGGCCGCCGGATCGTGTTCAACACGATCTGCGCGGCATCTGGCGCGGCGAGCGTCGAGGCATTATTCATGCTCATGCGGCTTCCCTCGCCTCGATGCCGGACGCCGCAAAAGCCTCCCGCAAGCCTCGGATCACCGCCGCCGGATCGAGCGAGGTCATCACCGTCTTGCGCAGTTCAGGAGATGTCCCGGCCGCATGGCGATCGAGATACCAGCCCAGATGCTTGCGCGCCTGCCTGAGCCCGCTTTCGACGCCGTAGAGCGACAGCATGTCCTCGTAATGGGCAGTCACATAGTCAGCCAGTTCCGTGGATGTGTTCGGGATGGTGGCAGCGACACCGGTGGCGATAGCTCCGGCGATCCAAGGCGCACCATAGCTTGCGCGGCCCACCATCACGGCATCCGCACCGGATTGCTCAAGGATTTCCGTTGCATCCGCGAGGCTGCTCACGTCGCCATTGGCGACGACCGGAATGGAGACCGCCGCCTTGACGCGGGCTATCGCGCGCCAGTCGGCCTTGCCCTGATAGAACTGGCAGCGCGTGCGGCCATGCACGGTCACCATCTTCACGCCGACCGCCTCGGCGCGGCGCGCCAGTTCGGGCGCGTTGAGGCAATCGTCGTCCCAGCCCAGCCGCATCTTCACTGTAACAGGAACATCTACCGCGCTGATGACGGCTTCGATCAAGGAAACCGCATGGTCGAGATTGCGCATCAGCGCCGAGCCGGAATAGCCGCCCGTCACCTTCTTGGCGGGACAGCCCATATTGATATCGATGATATCGGCGCCCTCGTCAGCCGCGATGCGTGCGGCCTCCGCCATGTGGAAGGCTTCCCGTCCCGCCAGTTGCACCACGTGGACAGGCAGGCCCGAATGGCGAATGCGACGTCCGGACTCCGAATGGCCCTTGGCCAGTTCGCCGCTCGCCACCATCTCGGAAACCACCAGCCCGGCACCGTGATCATAGGCGCGCTTGCGGAAGGCATCGTCCGTGATACCCGACATCGGAGCCAGAAAGACCCGGTTGCGGATTGTCACGCCGCCGATCTCAAGCGGTTTTGCGTGAGCCGTGGATTCTGGCATGCACGAATTCCAAGCAATTTCACTGGCTGCTTATTCAGTAGCCAAATTTGATTTATTGTGCAATGCGAAAGCGGCATGACAGGCTTGCGCAAGGGAAAACTCTCGCCTTTGGCGAAGGTTGCGACTAAGCCTCTGCGCATGGAAAAGAGCAGATCTGAATCATCGGGAAAACTGCCTGCGGCGGCGGTGATCGTGGCGGCCGGGCGCGGCGAGCGCGCAGGCCAGGTTGACGGACCCAAGCAATACCGGAAGGTTGCCGGGCGCGCGGTTCTTGCCCACACGGTCGAGACCTTCTTGCGGCATCGGGATATCGGAACCGTCGCGGTGGTTATCCATGCCGACGACGATGCACTGCTGAAACAAGCGCTTGGCTCGCTTGTCGAGCGTGTCACGGTGGTGCATGGCGGTGCCACGCGCCAGGAGTCGACCCGTTTGGGACTGCTTGCCCTGCAGGAAGAAAACCCCGGCGCCGTGCTGATCCATGATGGAGTCCGCCCCTTTGCCGATGCGGAACTGATCGACAGGGTTATTGCATCGATCGATGAAAATCACGGCGCCCTGCCCGCCTTGCCCGTTTCCGACACGCTGAAGCGTGAGGCGACGGATGGCACGATCTCGGCAACCGTGCCGCGCGCCGGCTTGCACGCGGCACAAACGCCACAGGGCTTTCCCTATGCGCCGATCCTCGCCGCCCACCAGGCAGCACACCGGCAGGGACACGGCGACTTTACCGACGATGCGGCGATTGCCGAATGGGCCGAGATGCCGGTGCGGATCGTGGCGGGCTCGCCGGACAATGTGAAACTTACCTGGGCAAGGGATATAGCCATGGCCGACCAGCGCCTGTCACCGTCTATCAACGCATTTCCAGATGTGCGCACCGGCAATGGCTATGACGTGCATAGCTTCGAGGCGGGCGATCATGTGACCCTGTGCGGCGTTGCCATTCCCCACACGAAGAAGCTTTCCGGCCATTCGGACGCCGATGTATGCCTGCATGCGCTGACCGATGCGCTGCTTGCAACCTGCGGAGCCGGCGACATCGGCACGCATTTCCCACCCTCCGATCCGCAATGGAAGGGGGCCGCCTCGCGCATATTCGTGGAATATGCGGTGAAGCTGGTGCGCTCGAAAGGCGGCCGCATTGCCAATGCGGACGTCACCCTGATCTGCGAAGCGCCGCGCATCGGCCCGCACCGCGAGGCGATGACGGCCGAATTGTCGGACATGCTTGGCATTGACGCCGGCCGCGTCTCGGTCAAGGCTACGACAAACGAGCGGCTCGGCTTTGTCGGGCGCGAGGAAGGCATTGCGGCAATCGTCACCGCAAGCGTGGTCTATCCGGGAGAGTTGCCTGAATGAGCGACGGCCTGCGTGAACTGGCTATTGATTTCCTCGAGGCGTGCACGCGTCACGGCATCATGGCTGCCACGGCCGAATCCTGCACCGGGGGCATGATCATCGCCGCCCTGACCGATATTCCCGGTTCGTCCTCGGCTGTCGATCGTGGCTTCATCACCTATTCCAACGAAGCCAAGATGGAGATGCTCGGCGTGTCAGAGGCGACACTTGCCGCCCACGGCGCGGTCTCTCGTGAAACCGCGCTGGAAATGGCCTCGGGCGCAATCGCCAATTCCCGCGCCAGCATTGCGCTCGCAGTTACCGGAATTGCCGGACCGGAAGGCGGGACCAGCGAAAAGCCTATCGGACTTGTCTGGTTCGGGCTGGCCCTGCGCGGCCAGCCGGCCGTCGCGGAAAAATGGGTTTTTCCCAACAATGGGCGGCACTTCATTCGCCGCGAAACCGTGCGGCATGCACTGAAAATCGGGCTCGCCGCAATCTCTCAGACGGTCTGAGCCGGCCCATAAACCTGAACCGCGCGTTTTTCGAAGGCTTCCACGAACATGCGGAAGGCGCGGTCGAACATCGCCCCCATCAACGCGCCGAGTACGCGGCTCTTGAATTCGTACTCGATGAAGAAATGGATGTCGGTGGCACCGTCGTCGCGCGCGTCGAAGCGCCAGATATTCGTCAGATATTTGAACGGCCCGTCGAGATATTTCACGTCAATCGTGGTCTCGTCCGGCTTCAGATGCACCTGGCTGGTGAAGGTCTCGCGGATGGCCTTGTAGCCGACCGTCATGTCGGCCACGAGCACGGTGCGACCATCGCGTTCCTTGCGCGAACGAACTGTAAGCGCTTCGCACAAGGGCAGGAATTGCGGATAGTCCTCGACATTTGCGACAAGCGCAAACATCTGTTCCGGGGCATGGGCGACCCGGCGTATGGTCTCGAATTTCGGCATCAGGCGGAAGCTTTGCCCGACTTTCGAAGCTGCTCCTCGCGCGCGGCCCTGAGCTTGGCGAAGTCATCGCCGGCGTGGTGCGACGAGCGCGTCAGCGGGCTGGATGCAACAAGCAGGAAGCCCTTGGTCATGCCGACCGTCTCGTAGGACTTGAATTCCTCCGGCGTGACGAACTTCTTCACGGCATGGTGCTTCCTGGTCGGCTGCAGATATTGGCCGATGGTCATGAAATCGACGTCGGCGCTGCGCAGGTCGTCCATAAGTTGCAGAACCTCGTTCCGCTCCTCGCCGAGACCAACCATGATGCCCGACTTCGTGAAGATCGACGGATCGAGTTCCTTCACCCGCTGCAGCAGGCGGATGGAATGGAAGTAACGCGCGCCCGGCCGCACCGTGAGATAGTTCGACGGCACGGTTTCGAGATTGTGATTGAAGACGTCGGGTCTTGCCGCGACCACGATCTCCAGCGCTCCGTCCTTGCGCAGGAAGTCAGGCGTCAGGATTTCGATTGTGGTGGCCGGGTTCAGCGCACGGATGGCCCGGATCGTGTTGGCGAAATGCTGCGCGCCGCCGTCGTCCAGATCGTCGCGGTCCACCGAGGTGATGACGACATGGGTGAGCCCCATCCTGGCCACCGCCTTGGCCACGCTTTCCGGCTCGCTCACATCAAGCGGCAGCGGTCGGCCGGTCGCCACGTTGCAGAAGGCACAGGCGCGCGTGCAGATCTCACCCATGATCATGAAGGTGGCGTGTTTCTTTTCCCAGCACTCGCCGATGTTGGGACAGCCGGCCTCTTCGCACACGGTCACCAGATTGTGCGAGCGCACGATCTCGCGCGTTTCGGCATAGCCCTTGGAAACCGGCGCCTTGACGCGAATCCAGTCGGGCTTGCGCAGCACCTCCTGATCCGGGCGATGCGCCTTTTCAGGATGCCGCACGCGAGGTGCATTGGAAACGAGATCGACTACAGTAACCATGTCCGTTCCTAGCGCGACCGTGCCGATTGTGCACGCCCGAATATCCAGAGAATGATGATTGCGCCTGCAATGGCGACCAGAAGGTTGCCGAAGAAACCGTGAAAACGGAGATCAAGCAAGCCCGCCAACGTGCCGCCGACAAAGGATCCCGCGATGCCGACAAGAATGTTGGTCAGAAAACCGTGATCACGGTTCATCGTCTTTTCGGCGACATAGCCCGCCAGAAAACCGATGACCAGCATGCCGAAAAAGCCGACACCCGGCATGCTCATGATTCCGTAGCCTTGATCCATCGTCGCCTCCGGCGATCCCGTTCATCAGCCCATATAAGCCAGCCGGCGCGGAAACAACAGCCCGCGCCGGCATTGCCCGTCATGCGTTCAGCGCGCGGCCATAAGCGTCGAGAACGCTTTCCTTCATCATCTCCGACAGCGTCGGATGCGGGAAGACCGAATGCATCAGCTCTTCCTCGGTGGTTTCGAGGTTCATCGCAACCACGAAGCCTTCGATCAGTTCGGTGACTTCGGCGCCGATCATATGCGCGCCGAGAAGCTGGCCGGTCTTCTTGTCGAAAATCGTCTTGATGAAACCCTGGTCCTCGCCGAGCGCGATGGCCTTGCCGTTTGCGCCGAACTGGAAGCGGCCGACGCGGATGTCGTAACCGGCTTCCCTGGCCTTGGCCTCGGTGAGCCCGACCGAAGCAACCTGTGGGTTGCAATAGGTGCACCCGGGGATTTTCAGCTTGTCGAGCGCGTGAACGCCCGGAAGATTGGCGATCTTCTCGATGCAGATAACGCCCTCATGTTCGGCCTTGTGGGCCAGCATGGGCGGGCCGGCGACGTCGCCGATGGCATAGAGGCCGGGAACATTGGTGCGGCCATAGCCATCGATGACGACGCAGCCGCGATCCGTCTTCACGCCGAGCGCCTCAAGGCCGAGATTTTCGATATTGCCCTGCACACCGACGGCCGAAATCATGCGGTCGGCGGTGATTTTCTCAACCTTGCCGTCCTTCATTTCGACATGGGCGGTAATGGAGTTCGCGCCCTTCTCGACCTTGGTCACCTTGGCTTCCAGCAGGATCTTCATGCCCTGCTTCTCGAATTGCTTTTTGGCGAAGGCCGAGACTTCGGCATCCTCGACCGGCATTACGGCGGGCATGACCTCGACCACGGTCACGTCCACGCCGAGCGTGCGGTAGAAGCTGGCAAACTCGATGCCGATGGCGCCCGAGCCCATGACGAGCAGCGACTTGGGCTTTTCTAGCGGCACCATGGCCTCGAAATAGGTCCAGATCAGCTTGCCGTCCGGCTCAATGCCGGGCAACGCGCGGGGGCGTGCGCCGGTGGCCAGGATGATGTGCTTGGCCGTATATGTGCCCTCGCCCTTGACGCTCTTGGGCAGCGGGTGCTGCGGCTCCATGGGCTTCTTCGAGGTTTTCGAGACGACGATCTCGCCTGGCTTGGAAAGCCTGGCCTCCCCCCAGATCACATCGACCTTGTTCTTCTTCATCAGGAAGCCGACACCGCCGTTCAGGCGCCCCGAAACGCCGCGCGAGCGATCGACAATGGCCTTGAGATCGGGGCTCACCGAACCCTCGATCTTCACGCCATATCTGTCGGCATGTTCGGCATAATGGAGGATTTCGGCCGAACGCAGCAGCGCCTTGGTGGGAATGCAACCCCAGTTCAGGCAGATGCCGCCCAGATGCTCGCGCTCGACGATCGCCGTCTTGAAGCCAAGCTGCGCCGAGCGCACGGCCGTGACATAACCGCCGGGACCCGAGCCGATGATGATGACGTCGTAATTTTCGGCCACAATCTTCTCCTGAAATCAGAGCGCGAGCATGACCCGCGCCAAGGGCGCGAGCGCTTCGCCAATTTTGCGCGTATTTTCCGCGTCGAGATGGACACCATCGAGCGGCGTTGTGACTGCAACCGAGCCGGCATCGAAGAAACCGCAACCGGTTTCGTCCGCCAACCCGGCATAAAGTTCCGCCAGCTTCTGCGAACCCTTGTCACCGCCCGCGAACATTTCCGCGAACTCGATGTTCCGGGTGCGCGTAAGCTGCGGCGGCGAGACGAGCAAAATCTCCGGCGCGGCAGCGTCGAGCGGATAGGCATGGCCGCGCACGATCTTCAACAGGCGCGCCATGCCTTGCCTGGCCGCGAATGGGTTGCCGTGGACCCATGGCTTCATGTCGTTGGAGCCGAGCAGGATGATTACCAGATCGAGCGGCGAGTGCGTGCCGAGCAAGGTCGGCAGCACGCGCGCGCCATTGCGATCTTCCCCCGCCGTGTGATCGTCGAAGGCGGTCGTGCGACCATTGAGGCCGTCAGCGATGACGCGAACGCCATCGCTGAGTTCCGCTTGCAACACGCTCGGCCACCTGTCCTCCAGCGCATGGCGCGAAGGACCCTCGGCGTTGTAGCCCCAGGTCAGCGAGTCGCCGTAGCAGAGGACGGTCTTCAAGCGCCGCTCCTAGACCAGCATGCCCATCGGGTTTTCGATGTAGCGCTTGAAGGCCGCCAGAAGCTCGGCTCCGAGCGCGCCGTCAACTGCGCGATGGTCAGTCGACAGCGTGACGGACATCACGTTGCCTATTCTGATCTCGCCATTCTTCACCACGGCCCGCTCCTCACCGGCTCCCACCGCCAGAATGGTCGCATGTGGAGGATTGATGACGGCGGCAAAGTCCTTGATGCCGAACATACCGAGGTTCGATACCGCCGTGGTGCCGCCCTGATATTCTTCCGGCTTGAGCTTGCGTTCACGCGCACGCGCGGCGAGGTCCTTCATCTCGTTGGAGATGGTGGAGAGGCTCTTTTCGTCGGCCTTGCGCACGATCGGGGTGATGAGGCCGCCCGGAATGGAGACGGCAACGCCCACATCCGAGTGCTTGTGCTGCACCATGGCGCTTTCGGTCCATGATACATTGGCGGTCGGCACGTCGCGCAAGGCAAGCGCCATCGCCTTGATGATCATGTCGTTGACCGACAGCTTGTAGGCCGGCACGTCGCCTTTGTCCGTCTTGCGGGTCGGCGCGGCCGCGTTGAGCTGCGTGCGCAGCGCCAGCAATGCGTCGATCTCGCAATCCAGCGTCAGGTAGAAATGCGGGATGGTGGACTTGGCCTCGACCAGGCGGCGGGCGATGGTCTTGCGCATCCCGTCATGCGGGATGAGCTCGTAGGAGCCTTCCTCGAACAGTTTCAACACCTGCTCGTCGGACATGGCCTTCGGCGCCGGCGCCGTGGCTGCTGGCGCGACAGACGGCGCTGCCTTTGCGCCGCCGCCTGCGATTGCCGTTTCCACATCCGCCTTCACCACGCGGCCACGAGGACCAGTGCCCTTAATGGCGGCAATATCGACGCCGGCATCCTTGGCAATGCGCCGCGCCAGCGGTGAGGCGAACATGCGTCCTTCCTGAGAGGCCGGCTTCCCATTCGCCACGACGGCCCGCGCAACTTGGGCGACCGGCGCAGGCTGCGGCTTGGCTTCCTCGACCTTTGCCGGGGCGGGCGCTGCGACCTCTGCCTTCGGCGCGTCGCCGCCAGCCTTGGCAGCCGCGCCGGCATCTTCGCCCTCGCCCGCCAGAATGGCGATCACGGCGTTGACCTTGACGCCCTCCGTACCGGCCGGGACGACCAGTTTGGCGACCGTGCCTTCATCGACGGCTTCGACTTCCATCGTTGCCTTGTCGGTCTCGATCTCGGCGATCACGTCACCGGGCGAAACCTGGTCGCCTTCCTTGACCAGCCACTTGGCGAGGTTGCCCTCTTCCATCGTGGGCGAAAGGGCGGGCATTGTTATGTTGATCGGCATATGCGCGCCCTCCCTCAGCCGCGATAGGTGACGGCTTTGACGGCCTCGACCACCTCGTCAACGCTCGGCAATGCGAGCTTCTCGAGATTGGCGGCGTAAGGCATCGGCACGTCCTTGCCGGCGATGGTGATGACCGGCGCATCCAGATGATCGAAAGCGCGCTGCGAAACCTGATTGGCGATATGGTCGCCGATCGAATTCTGCGGAAAGCCCTCTTCTACGACCACCAGCCGGTTGGTCTTCTTCACCGATTCAATGATCGTGTCGTAATCGAGTGGACGGATGGTGCGCAGGTCGATGATCTCGGCGTCGATGCCCATCTCGCGCAACTCGGCCTCGGCCTTCAGCACATAGGTCATGCCGATGCCGAAGGACACGATGGTGACGTCCTTGCCCTGCTTGTGGATACGCGCCTTACCGATCGGCAGCACGAAATCATCCAGCTTCGGCACATCGAAGGAATGGCTGTAGAGGATTTCGTTCTCGAGGAAGATCACCGGGTTGGGATCGCGGATCGCGGCCTTGAGCAGACCCTTGGCGTCGGCTGCCGTGTAAGGCATCACGACCTTGAGGCCGGGAATATGGCTGTACCAGGCCGCGTAGCACTGCGAATGCTGGGCGGCGACGCGGGCGGCCGCGCCGTTGGGGCCGCGGAACACGATCGGCGCACCCATCTGGCCGCCGGACATATACAGCGTCTTGGCGGCCGAATTGACGATCTGGTCGATCGCCTGCATGGCGAAGTTGAACGTCATGAATTCGACGATCGGCTTCAGCCCGGCCATCGCCGCGCCGACGCCGACGCCGGCAAAGCCGTGCTCGGTAATTGGCGTATCGACCACGCGGCGGGCGCCGAACTCCTGCAACAAGCCCTGCGTGATCTTGTAGGCGCCCTGATATTCGGCGACTTCCTCGCCCATGACGAAGACGTCCTCGTCGCGGCGCATCTCTTCGGCCATCGCGTCGCGCAGCGCCTCGCGAACCGTCATGGAGACCATTTCGGTACCGGCCGGAATGTCGGGATCGGCAGCGACTTCGACCTTGGGTGCGGCGGGAACCGCTGCGCCTTTGCCGGCCCCATCGACCTGGGCCGACGCAGGCGCCGGAATTTCGGGCTCATTCTTAGCTGCCGACGAGGCAGCGGGAGCCGCCTTGGCCACGTCTTCGGCGCTTTCGCCTTCTCCCAGCAGCACGGCGATCGGCGTGTTTACCTTGACGCCTTCGCTGCCGGCGGGAATCAGGATCTTTCCAAGCGTACCTTCGTCTACGGCTTCGACTTCCATGGTCGCCTTGTCGGTTTCGATTTCAGCGATCACGTCGCCGGGCGCGACCTTGTCACCTTCATTCTTGAGCCATTTGGCAAGGTTGCCCTCTTCCATGGTCGGCGAGAGCGCGGGCATGAGAATTTCGATCGGCATGTCTCTGCCCTCCCCTTACAGCAAGATGTCGGTGTAGAGCTCGGATACATCCGGCTCGGGATCGGTCTGCGCGAACTCCGCGGAATCGGCGACGATGTCGCGCACTTCCCTGTCGATGGCCTTGAGATCGTCCTCGCTCGCCCACTTCTTGTCCAGCAGACGCGCCTTCACCTGCTCGATCGGGTCGTGCTCGGAGCGCATCTTCTGCACTTCCTCCTTCGACCGGTACTTGGCCGGGTCGGACATCGAGTGGCCGCGATAGCGGTAGGTCAGCATCTCGAGGATGATCGGGCCCTTGCCCGAGCGGCACCATTCGGTGGCAAGGTCTCCGGCTGCCTTCACCGCGCGCACATCCATGCCATCGATCTGAATGCCCGGAATCTTGAACGATGACCCGCGCTGCGAAAAATCGGTCTCGGCCGACGAGCGCGTGACGGAGGTGCCCATGGCGTAGCGGTTGTTCTCGATGATGTAGATCACCGGCAGCTTCCACAGCGAGGCCATGTTGAAGCTTTCGTAGACCTGGCCCTGGTTGGCGGCACCATCGCCGAAATAGGTCAGGGTGACATTGTCGTTCCCGCGGTAGCGATTGGCGAATGCCAGGCCGGTGCCAAGCGACACCTGCGCGCCGACGATGCCGTGGCCACCATAGAAATTCTTCTCCTTGGAGAACATGTGCATGGAGCCGCCCTTGCCCTTGGAGTAGCCTCCACGGCGCCCGGTCAGCTCGGCCATCACACCACGCGGCGACATGTCCATCGCAAGCATATGACCATGATCACGATAGGCGGTGATCATCTGGTCACCTTCACGCAGCGACATCTGCATACCGGTGACGACGGCCTCCTGGCCGATATAGAGGTGACAGAAGCCACCGATGAACCCCATGCCGTAGAGCTGACCGGCCTTCTCTTCGAAGCGCCGAATCAACAGCATGTCGCGGTAGGCCTTGAGATCCTGGTCCTTGGTGAATTCCGCGGGCTTGGGCGCCATTGGCGCTGAACTGGGTTTACCGTCCGCTCTGGATTTCGCGGACGCCTTCCTGGCGGCAGAAGCCATGCAACACTCCCTGACAATGTCTCTTTCCGGACATTGGAAGGAGCGCACGCCCCTTCCGATTGAGAGTGAAGCTATCACGCTACGCAGCCTTTCGCCATGCGGAAAATGCATGGCAGGCATGCAGCTAAATGCCTGCAATCATTGATAATATTTACGATTAACCGGGCTCTGGTTAATTCGTCCAATCCGACGAGCGGATGATCGTAACCTCATCCGAATGAGACAGATTCAGCGCCTTGCGGGCCTGCTCGTCCAGCATATCCTTTTCCAAAGTACCGTCATGCAGAAGCTGAACACGCCGCTCAAGCTCGACGCGCTGCGATCTTATCGTATCAAGCTGCGCCTGCAAATCCGCCGCGCGCGCCTGAAGCTGGTACTTGGAATAGATGCCAAGCTCGCCGTGATAGGCATGGAAACCGAAATAGGAGAGAACCAGAATGGCAAGGCTCGGCACGATGAACCGGCCGGTGTTTCTCTCTCGATGCTGACGTGTCCACATGGCGCATTTCCCTTATAGGGATTGTTTTGCGCCATCATGCTTAATGTCCGGTTACGAGCGCTGGAATTCAGCAAACCGGAAAGCGCGATGCGTAAGCCTGCGCAAAGAAAACGCGGGCAGGTTTCCCCGCCCGCGTTTCAGATTTCGCCCTCAGATGATGAGTCGGCCTGCCGTCAGCCTTTCAGGATCGAGCGGCCGGCGTAACGCGCCTGCTTGCCCAGCTCTTCCTCGATGCGGATGAGTTGGTTGTACTTGGCGGTGCGGTCGGAGCGCGCCAGCGAGCCGGTCTTGATCTGCCCGCAATTGGTGGCGACAGCCAGATCGGCGATGGTGGAATCTTCCGTCTCGCCCGAACGATGGGACATGACGGCGGTGTAGGCTGCCTTGTGCGCGGTCTCGACCGCGTCAAGCGTCTCGGTCAGCGTGCCGATCTGGTTGACCTTGACCAGGATCGAATTGGCAACGCCCATGCGGATGCCGTCGCGCAGGCGCGCCGAATTGGTGACGAAGAGATCGTCGCCGACGAGCTGCGCCTTGCTGCCAACGAGGTCGGTCAGGATCTTCCAGCCATCCCAATCGTCCTCTGCCATGCCGTCCTCGATGGAAACGATCGGATAATCGGCCACCAGTTTGGCCAGATACCTGGCCTGGGTCTTGGGATCGCGGGTCTTCTTCTCGCCTTCATAGACGTAGGAACCGTCCTTGAAGAATTCGGTCGCGGCGCAATCCAACGCAATCGCAACATCCTCGCCGGGCTTGTAACCGGCCTTCTCGATCGACTGCATGACGAAGTCGAGCGCGGCCTGCGCGCTCTTCAGGTTCGGCGCGAAACCGCCCTCGTCGCCGACATTGGTGTTGTGCCCGGCATCCTTCAAACCCTTCTTCAGGGTGTGGAAGATTTCCGAACCCCAGCGAACCGCATCGCGCAGCGAGGGCGCGCCAAGCGGCATGATCATGAATTCCTGGAAATCGATCGGGTTGTCGGCATGGGCCCCGCCATTGATGATGTTCATCATCGGCACGGGCAGCACGCGGGCGTTGACGCCGCCCACATAACGATAGAGCGGCAGGTTGGAAGCCACTGCCGCAGCCTTGGCGACAGCAAGCGAAACGCCGAGGGTGGCATTGGCACCCAGCCGGCTCTTGTTGGCGGTGCCATCGAGGTCGATCATCGTCTGATCGATCTCGATCTGATGCTCCGCTTCCATGCCGCCGAGCGCCTCGAAAATCTCGCCATTGACCGCCTCGACCGCGCGCTCGACGCCCTTGCCCAGATAGCGCGGGCCGCCGTCGCGCAGTTCGACCGCTTCATGCGCGCCGGTGGAGGCGCCGGACGGAACCGCCGCGCGACCCATCGAGCCGTCTTCCAGAACCACGTCCACTTCCACGGTCGGATTGCCGCGGCTGTCGAGAATTTCGCGGCCGATGATTTCGATGATGGCGGTCATTGCAGTGTCCCTCGGATGACGGAAAAAGATCGTGCCCTCTTAGCGAAAGGCGATGAAAACGCAATGCGGAACGCTTGGCCGGCGGCAGCGCCGGCTCAACCCGACTTGGCGACGCGGTCGAGCGCGATCAGCTTTTCCAGAAGCGCAGGCATATCCTTCAGCGGCACCATGTTGGGGCCGTCCGACGACGTCGAATTGTCGGGATCCTCATGCGTTTCAATGAAGACGCCGGCTACCCCGACCGCAACCGCGGCGGATGCCAGGGTCTTCACGAAACGCCGCTCGCCACCCGACGAACCGCCCTGCCCGCCCGGCTGCTGCACCGAATGGGTTGCGTCGAAAATCACCGGCGCGCCCATGTCCGCCATGATCGGCAATGCGCGCATATCCGACACCAGCGTGTTGTAGCCGAAGGAGGCGCCGCGTTCGGTGACCAGCACATTTGCGTTGCCGGAGCCCGTGACCTTGCCGATCACATTTTTCATGTCCCAGGGAGCAAGAAACTGTCCCTTCTTCACGTTGACGATCTTGCCGGTCTTCGCCGCGGCCACAAGCAGGTCCGTCTGCCTGCTCATGAAAGCCGGGATTTGCAGCACATCGACCACTTCGCCGACGATCGCGCACTGCTCTTCGGTGTGGACATCGGTCAGAACCGGAATGCCGAATTCCTTGCGCAGATCGGCAAAGACAGGCAGCGCCGCCTCCAGGCCTGCACCTCGTGTCGCGCCCAGCGAGGTGCGGTTCGCCTTGTCGAAGCTCGACTTGTAGACAAGCCCGATGCCCAGCCTTGTCGTCAGCTCCTTCAGCGCGCCCGCCATATCGAAAGCGTGCTGGCGCGACTCGAGCTGGCAAGGGCCGGCGATCAGCGCCAGCGGCGCCCTGTTGTCGAAAACGACATTGCCGACAGTAACTGTCGAGTTCGGCGTGGTCATGAAAACTCCTCGAAAGCGAAAAATGCGCCCTGGCCCGGTGCGGGCGGCACAATCAGGCGTTGGCCGTGGCGGTGATAGTGGATGCCGGTGGCGGCAAGATGACGTTGAGCCTGCGTAAGATCGCGAAGGCCGAATATGACAGCGGCAAGCCGGAGAGCACCGCTCGCGGGAATATCCGGCCCGAATTCATTTGCGAAGGCATCCGGGCCGAGCAAGTCTATATTGGCATTGGGTAATTTTATCCGGATCTTGCTGCCGAAAACTTCCGACGGGGCATTCGTGACTGCCTCGAAGAAGCGCGCATGGCCGGCTGGGTCTGCCGCACTGGCCACCACAGCAGCAATGCGTTGCGCGCCATTGGAATGCGCCTGCAGGGCCGAACGGTCAACCTGCGGGACATTGGCGCGCTCGCAGGTGAAGAAAAACGCCTCCGGTTCGTCTGCCTCTGCTGCAAAAGCGAGCCGAAACGAGGCTTCATCCGCCTTGCCTGAAGCGTCAACAAACGGCCGCGAGAAATCCAGCCTGTCACCCGCAGAAATGCCCGCGCGAACAAAGGCTGCATGATCGTCATCGGCATTTTTCGTGGCGAAGACCGCTGCGGAAAAGCCTTCCTGCCCGTTGCGGGCCCGGAATTGCCTGTCACGCGCCACAAAGGCGTTTCCGGCCTTTACGGCCGCGTCCATCCTGTCGCGATCTCCGGCCGCCAGCGATTCCAAAAAGGTGTCGTCAGAAAAATAGACGCAGACATTCTCGGTTCCGAACGGATGGATGCCCGTGGGGGCCACCGTGAAGCCGAGTGCAGCAAGCCTCTCGCGCGCACCGCCAAGGCTGGCCGTGGGCATGACGAGATGATCGAGAGGACGTTGCGTAGCTGTGTTCATCTGCCCGCCATGTGCACCAAATTTCGTGCAGGTACAAGCGTGGGGCACTCTCTTGCCTGACCCGCCCCGGCCCGCGTCAACCGGCCGAAACTGCTTTCGTCTCCCTCAACAAATTCATTAATATTTAAACGGTTGCGGAACACAACTGGAACAGATAGTGTTTGTTCTGGGTTTGTTTTGGGGCCGATTCTGAGGGGCTGGCGATGCTGACGCGCAAACAACATGAATTGCTTCTCTTCATCCACGAGCGGTTGAAGGAAACCGGTATTCCCCCATCATTCGATGAGATGAAGGAAGCGCTGGACCTTGCCTCAAAATCCGGCATCCATCGCCTGATCACCGCACTGGAAGAGCGCGGTTTCATCCGCAGGTTGCCGAACCGCGCGCGCGCGCTGGAAGTACTGCGCCTGCCCGATTCGATCGCGCCCGGCCTTGCTCCGCAACGCGCCAGATTCTCGCCAAGCGTCATTGAAGGCAGCCTTGGGCGGCGCGCGCCCGAACCCGCCCGAGCTCCCATGGCCGGCAATGACGATGCAGCCAGTGCCGTCTCCATACCGGTCATGGGCCGCATCGCCGCAGGCGTGCCGATCGATGCAATACAGCACAGGACGCACTCCATCTCTGTGCCACCGGAAATGATCATGGGCGGTGAGCATTATGCGCTTGAGGTGAAGGGCGATTCGATGATCGAGGCCGGCATTTTCGATGGCGATACGGTCATCATCCGCAATGCCAACACCGCCAATCCGGGCGAGATCGTGGTGGCGCTGGTGGATGACGAGGAAGCAACGCTGAAGCGTTTCCGGCGCAAGGGTGCGTCCATTGCGCTCGAAGCGGCCAATCCCGCCTATGAGACCCGTATCTTTGGCCCGGACCGGGTCAAGGTTCAAGGCAGACTGGTCGGCCTTATCCGTCGCTACTAAGTGCCGGTTATCCCCCGGTTGCCGGCCGGCGCTTCAGTCGCCGGTCATATGTTTGGTAGTCGCTTGTTGCGATCTGGGTGTCCGGTATCGTGTTTGAACGTTCTTTTTAGCGAGCGACGGTTTTTGCTTGTAAGGCGGCTTGCCGCGCGCTTCGCGTGAAAACTGACGCTGCATATGCCAGGGCCGATAAGGCTCGCTCAGTGCGAAACGAATCTCGGCTTTTTGACCTTCCGGCGAAAGGTAGATTGCGGCACTTCCGAATTTCGCCAGTTCGCGTTTCGTGACGATCAGGGGCGGATCGGCCGCACAGACATTTTTGACCGTGGCATCGTCGACCACGATAAGGCTGGCATAGTCGCAGGCTTGGCGCGCGATGTTCCTGTTCATCGCATGAACAATGATCGCCCCGGAACCGTGCTCGGCAATGCATAGCCCGTCATGGCAATCGAAGCCGCCCGCGGAAGGTGTGCGGTTCCCCGCCTTCATGCTGTCTATCGGCCCAACGATTTTCTCCGTCCGCAGTGCACGCTTCCAGTCTTCGATTGTGAAGGTGTTCGGCCGCGGTCTGTTCACGGCCAGTTCTTCCCCACCGATGGCGACACCGACCAGCCTGCCATCTTCGGAGACAAGAACGTCGGGAGTGCGCACATCTGTGAGCGTGATGAGGCCGGCAAGGGCGAAGGGCACCGCCAGAATCCGCAACCATGTCGTCGTCATGGTGGCAACGACCAGCGCAATCGTAAGCAGGATAAGCGACTGCAATGAGATGAGACCGATGCCGTCGATCGGCGAACGTTCCGAAATCCACTGGGACACGGCGATCATGATGGTCAGGCCCTTGCCCATCACATAGAAGAACGGCGCATCGAGCCCCAGCGGCATGGCGAGCGAGCCCAGAACGCCGAAAGGCATCACAAGAAGGGAGACGCTCGGCATCACGGCGAGGTTCGCGATCAGGCTGAGCGGGGAAACACGCTGGAAGTGGTAGGCGCCGAAGGCAGTCGTCGCGAGGCCGGCGACCAGCGAGGTCATCAACAGCGCGCCGATCGCGCCGAGCCCCTTGTGCAGTATCGCCAAGGGCAGGGATCGGGTGCCTGCAGGCGGCGCGCGCTTGCGGGCGTGGCGACGCTGCGACCACATCGCATAGGCCGCGACCAGCGCAGCAGTCGCCGCAAACGACATCTGGAAGCTCGGCCCGACAACCTCATGCGGCGAGATCACGATAATGACGAGCGCCGAAATCGCCAGATTGCGCGTCGTCAGCGCGCCACGGTCGAACAGCAAGGCGGTCAGCATGATGGCCAGCATGAGAAAGCTTCGCTGCGCAGCCACCTCTCCCCCCGAAATGAAAAGATAGCCGGCAATCGCCAGCAAGGCCGCACCGGCTGCATATTTCTTGACCGGGTGACGGGAGGCAAACCCCGGAAACAGCGCAAGCATCACGCGCAACAGGCTCATCACGGTTCCAGCGACCAGCGCCATGTGCAGTCCTGAAATGGAGATGATGTGATAGATGCCGGTGCGCCGCATCGCTTCATTGATGTCTTCGGGAATTCCGGCGCGGATGCCCACCACAAGGGCAGCCGCGATTTCCCCTTCGGGTCCGCCGATATGCACTCGTATCCGGTCGGCGATAGCGTTGCGGAGGTTTTCCACGCCGTTGAAGAATTTCGTATTTGCCGACAGCGCCTCCGCTCCGGCCGATAATGTCGGCCCGGTCAGGAAGAAGCCGCTTGCGCCGATGCCATCGAAATAGCTCCTGAACGAAAAATCATAGCTTTCGGGTCGGACCGGCCCCGATGGCGGCATCAACCGCACCGCGCCCTCGATCTGGGACCCCACCATGAGCGCGGGCGGGATTTTCCGCGCCGAGACGCGTACGCGCTCTGGTGCGTAGCGCAGTTTGGGTTTCGCAGTCGCCACCACGTCGATCGTCAGCCGCACACGCCCATTGGCCATATGGTCGATTTCAACGACACGCCCGGTCAGTCTCGTGGAAATCTCGCCGCCGAGCATGGCAGTGCCCGCGCGCCAGGTCTCCACCTTGGCCACCAGCCCCCCAAGCAGGCACACCAACACGGCCGTTGCCATTAAGCGTGTCATCTGATGCCGCGCCGGCACCAGCCGCAGAAGCAGAGCTATCACCAGGGTTCCGCCAATCATCGGCTGGAAGGCCGGCTCATATGGAAATCCGTAATAAAGGACAGCGCCGAGACCGAGGAAGACCGGAACGAACAGGAAGGGCGTGCCGCGATCCAGTTCGAGCGCCAGCGCGGCTGTCACGGCGCGAGAAAACATGCGGCAGGCTCGGGCCATTTTTGGCAGAAGCACGCCGGCAATGATGTGAGGACGAAAAACCGACGGCGGACTGCGCGGGATTGCGTCGGGAACCGGCAGCGACTCAGGTCGGGCAGGCACGAGAGCGGCTTCGGGCGCGAAAAGCTCCCGCTCACTTACCTCGCCCGACGCCTGATCGCGCGTCATGCAAGCCCCCCTTTTTCGAGCCGGGTCGTCTCCCCAACCTCCGTCAGCGACAGGCCCAGCCCCTTGCGCCCTAGACGCTCTATGCTACATGAACGCTACCGAATTTCCATGCGCCGCCGCTTTGACAGCGCGAACCCGTTTCTTCCACCTGGAACCACCATGTCCGACAAAGTCGTAACCCGTTTCGCCCCCTCACCCACCGGTTTCCTGCACATTGGCGGCGCCCGCACCGCGCTGTTCAACTGGCTCTACGCCCGCCACACCGGCGGCGCGATGTTGCTGCGCATCGAGGACACCGACCGCGAGCGCTCGACGGAAGCCGCAACGGCCGCGATCCTCGACGGTCTCCGCTGGCTTGGCCTTACCTGGGAGGGCGAGCCAGTTTCGCAGTTCGAGCGTGCGCCGCGTCATCGCGAGGTCGCCGAGGAACTGGTGCGGATGGGCAAGGCCTATTATTGCTATGCCACGCCTGAGGAACTGAACGAGATGCGTGAGAAGGCGCGCGCCGAAGGCCGCCCGCCGCGCTACGATGGCCGCTGGCGTGACCGCGATGCGTCCGAGGCTCCGGCCGGCGTCAAGCCGGCCATCCGCATCAAGGCCCCGACCGAAGGTGAAACCGTGGTTCGCGACAGCGTGCAGGGCGAAGTCCGTTTTCCTAACAAGGATCTGGACGACTTCATCATCCTGCGCTCCGACGGCAATCCTACCTATATGCATGCCGTGGTGGTGGACGATCACGACATGGGCGTCACCCACATCATTCGCGGCGACGACCATCTGACCAACGCCGCGCGCCAGACCGTCATTTATAACGCGATGGGCTGGAACGTGCCGCAGATGGCGCATATTCCGCTGATCCATGGCGCCGACGGCGCCAAGCTCTCCAAGCGGCATGGTGCGCTCGGCGTCGAGGCCTATCGCGCCATGGGCTACCTGCCGGAGGCACTGCTCAACTATCTGGCGCGCTTGGGCTGGAGCCATGGCGACGATGAGGTGATGTCGGTCGAGGACATGATCCGCTGGTTCGACATCGTCGATGTCAACAAGGGCGCATCACGCTTCGACTTCCAGAAGCTGGAAGCGTTGAACGGCCTGTATATGCGCAAGATGGACGATGCCGAACTGTTCGACATCTTCATCGCCACCCTGCCCCATCTGGAAAACGGCGCCCCGATAATTGCCGGGCTGAACGAGAACACGAAAGCCCAGCTTCTTGCCGCGTTGCCGGGCCTCAAGGAGCGCGCCAAGACGTTGATCGAGCTTGCCGATGGTGCGGCCTTCCTGTTCGCCCGGCGCCCGCTGTCGCTCGACGAAAAGGCGGCATCGCTGGTCGGTGAAAAACCCCACACCGTGCTTTCGGGCGCATTCGATGCCCTCAAGAATGTGAATGATTGGTCGGCGGCCTCGACCGAAGCCGCAATCCGCGAATTTGCAATCCGCAGCGAGGTCAAGCTGGGGGCCGTGGCGCAGCCGCTGCGCGCGGCTTTGACGGGGCGCAGCACCTCGCCCGGTGTGTTCGACGTGCTCGCCGTTCTCGGTCGCGAAGAAAGCCTCGCGCGCATTTCCGATCAAATCGATTAACCTGTCGCGGCCCTCTCGATTGGCATTGCAACAAGCCTGCTGCGGTGCAACATAAGCCGATTGCAGAACTTGGCAGGCACCGGGAAATGCGTTAGCAAAAACCCGCATTTCGAATGCCGGATTTCTGGCATTGAAGCGTGGGGCCCGCCGTTTCGTGGGACAGAAAACAAAGGAAATTTGCAATGACCGATTCTACAGCCAAGCTGGAATTTGCTGGTAAAACCCACGAATTCAAAGTGCGAAGTGGCTCGGTCGGACCAGATGTCATCGACATCGGAGCGCTCTACAAGGACACGGGTGCTTTCACCTACGATCCTGGCTTCACCTCGACCGCAAGCTGTGAATCGGAGATCACCTATATCGACGGCGACGCTGGCGTTCTGCTTCATCGCGGCTATCCGATTGACCAGCTCGCCGAGCATGGCGACTTCCTGGAAGTCTGCTACCTGCTGCTCTATGGCGAGCTGCCGACCAAGGCGCAGAAGGAAGATTTCGACCAACGCGTCACGCGCCACACCATGGTGCACGAGCAGCTGCCGCGCTTCTTCTCCGGCTTCCGCCGCGACGCACACCCCATGGCGGTGATGTGCGGCGTCGTCGGCGCGCTCTCGGCCTTCTATCACGACTCGACCGACATTTCCGATCCGCATCAGCGCATGGTCGCTTCGATCCGCCTGATCGCCAAGATGCCGACCATCGCGGCGATGGCGTATAAATATTATATCGGCCAGCCGTTCGTGTACCCCAAGAACGAGTTGAACTTCGCCGCGAATTTCCTGCATATGTGCTTTGCGGTGCCGTGCGAAGACTACAAGGTCAATCCGGTTCTGGCGCGCGCCATGGAGCGCATCTTCATCCTGCACGCCGACCACGAGCAGAATGCCTCGACCTCGACCGTGCGTCTGGCCGGTTCGTCGGGCGCCAACCCGTTCGCCTGCATCGCCGCAGGCATCGCCTGCCTGTGGGGTCCCGCGCATGGCGGCGCCAATGAAGCTGCGCTGAACATGCTGGCTGAAATCGGCACTGTCGATCGCATCCCCGAATTCATCGCCCGCGCCAAGGACAAGAACGATCCGTTCCGCCTGATGGGCTTTGGCCACCGGGTCTACAAGAACTACGATCCGCGCGCCAAGATCATGCAGAAGACCACGCATGAGGTGCTGGGCGAACTCGGCATCAAGGACGATCCGCTGCTCGACGTTGCGATGGAACTGGAGAAGATCGCTCTTACCGACGAGTATTTCATCGAGAAGAAGCTCTATCCGAACATCGACTTCTATTCCGGCATCACCCTGAAGGCGCTGGGATTCCCAACCGCCATGTTCACCGTGCTGTTCGCCGTTGCGCGCACAGTCGGCTGGATCGCGCAGTGGAAGGAAATGATCGAGGATCCGCATCAGAAGATCGGCCGCCCGCGCCAGCTTTACACCGGCTATGCGGAACGCGACTACGTGCCGATCGCCAAGCGCTGATCGGAATTGCCTTCAACGAAAAAGCGCCCTTCGCGGGCGCTTTTTTTATGATGGTTATCTGGTCGAGGCTTTTTCCATTTCGGCAAGCACCGCCTCGGCGGCGATTTCGCCAGATGGCTGCGTGGTTGCCATGCGGCGCGCGACCTCCCCGAACCCTTCCCGCTGCCAGCCGCGATAATCGGTATCGGCAAACAGAGCCTCGATATGGCGCGCGAGGTTTTGCGGCCGTACATAGCGGTCATAGAATTCCGGGACGATCGGCCGGTCCGCGATCAGGTTCGGCAGCAGGGCCGACCAGACCGTCACCATTCCCTGCGCCATTCGCGCGATGGAATCGAGCTTGTAGCATGACACCATCGGCACGCGCGACAGCGCCAGTTCGAGCGACACCGTGCCGGATGCGATCAGGGCGGCATCCGCTTCGCCAAAAGCTTGCCACTTGCGGGCTGGCTCCAGTATGATCTCCGGCTTCTGGTCCCAACCGGCAATGCCTGCTTCTACGAGTTCGGCGATGTGCGGGACGGTCGGCAAAAGCAGCCGCAGGGCGTGGCCGCGCGCACGCAGGGCGGCAACCGTCTGTCCGAACGGCTCCAGCAACCGCCGGACCTCTCCCCGACGCGAACCCGGCAGCAGCAGCAGTGTCTTTTCACGGGCATCGGACAAATCGCGCGGCTGCGACTGAACAGCGGCCGCGGACAGGACGCCTGGATCCTGCGCCAGCCTGTGACCGACATAGGTGCCCGTGGGGCCACCCAGTCTTTCCAACTCCGCCGCCTCGAATGGCAGGATGCACAGCACCCTGTCGACATGCGGCCGCATGGCCTTCGCGCGGCTGGGCCGCCATGCCCAGACGCTGGGACAGACATAATGAACGATCGGGATGTCCGGGTTCAGCTTGCGCACCTTCGCCGTCACGCGCAGGGCGAAATCCGGACTATCGATGGTGACGAGGCAGTCGGGTTTTGCATCGGCAATGGCCCGCGCCGTTTCGCCAATTCGCCGGATCAGCCGCGGCAGATCCCGCACGATCGCGCTGATGCCCATCAGTGCGATTTCAGAACCGTCGAAAAGCGGGTTCAGCCCCAGCGCCTGCAAATGGCGACCGCCGACACCGACAAGCTCAACGTCGCGGCCCGTCTTGTGCCGCAAGGCACGAACCAGATCAGCACCCAGAAGGTCGCCGGATTCCTCTCCCGCCACGATTGCGATCTTCAGCGGCCTGGTCCCCGTCATTCATGCGTCCCGGCTGGCAGGCCGATCACGAAAATCCCGAGTTCGTCGGCGCGCTCGATCATCGGGCCGAAATCCAGGACCAGCGAACTGCCCGCTTCCACGCCAATCCCGGCAAGACCGGCTGCATAAGCGCCATCAATGGTCTTTGGCCCTATGGTCGGCAGATCCGTGCGCTTTTCCTGCCCCGGCTTGGAGCATTTCACCAGAACCCCTCTCCTCTTGCCTGCGAGGCGGCCATGGTCACGCATGTCGGCTACGCGCGCAAGCAGGCAATCGGTTCCTTCAATGCCCTCCAGCGCGATGACCCGGCCGCCTATCGAGACCGCACCTTGCCCGATATCCAGCCTGCCGATGGCAAGTGCCGCCTCCAGGGCGGCATCCAGATCACGTCGATCGCTTTTCAGCGGCGCGGTGCGGGTCATCAGCCCTTCCGGTGCAAGAATGTCCGGCACAACCTCATGCGCGCCGACCACCCTGAACCCGTAGTCTTCCAGCCCGCGCACCAGAACGCGCAGGAGCCCGTCATCACCGCGCGCGAGGGCGGATATGGCTTTCGGCAATATACGCAAAAGCGTGAAGCTCGGCCGGATGGCGCGCCAGTTTGGCCTGCGATCGACCCCGCCCGCCAACACGATATGCGTTACCTTGTGCCGGCGCATGACCGGCACGAGATCGGCGAAATTCTCCAGCGCCAGCACTTCGTGCTCGCAGGACGTGAGTACCGAATCGCGGTCGGCCTCATCTTCGATCAGCGCCACGAAAGGTGTGTGGCCAGCGGCCAGCAGCCGCTCCGCCACATTGATCGGCAGCTTTCCGCTTCCCGCCACGATGCCCACCCGGTCGCCGGGTGTGAGTTGGATCGGCAGTTTCTGGTCAGCCCTGGTCGTCGGCGTCGTCATCGACGGCACCTTTCAACGGGGGAACGGTATACAGACGCTTGCCGCGGTCCCTGATGAAATCGACCATCTCCATGGCGATGGGGGAGCCGGCAAACTCGCTCTGGGCGATTTCGATATTCTCGCTCACCGGGCGACTGCGGTCGAACAGCGTCTTGTATGCGCGACGAAGGATCAGCATGTCGCTTCTCGTCATGCCCGAGCGACGCAGGCCCACGACATTGAGGCCCCGCAGCTTGGCGCGGTTGCCCATCGCGAGCGTGAAAGGCAGCACATCGCCGATGACCATCGAGCCGCCGGCCAGAAAAGCGCCGCGGCCGACACGCACGAACTGATGCACCCCGGTCAGGCCACCGATGCCGACATTGTCGCCAAGCTCTACATGCCCGGCAAGCATGGCGCCGGCAGCCATCGTTATATTGTTGCCGAGCACGCAATCGTGGCCCACATGGGTGTAGGTCAGAAAGGTGCAGTTGCTGCCGATGGTCGTGGCGCCACGGGCATTGTCGGTGCCGACATGCATCGTGACATATTCACGGATCGTGCAGTTGTCGCCGATGGTCAGCGTGGTGCGGCCGCCCTTGTGGGCGTTGTTCTGCGGCGGTCCGCCCAGCGCAGCCTGCGGATGGATGCTGCAGCCCGAACCTATCGTGGTAGCGCCTGAAATAGCGACATGACTGACGAGACGCGTACCGTCGCCAATGCTTACCTCAGGCCCGACATGACAGAACGGCCCGACATGAACATTGGCGCCGAGCTGCGCTCCGTCTTCGACAACGGCGGACGGATGAATGAAAGTCTCTGTTTGCATAAAGTCTCGCTGATCAGGGCGTGGGCGGCGACATCATCGCCGAAATTTCGGCTTCCGCTGCCTTTGCGCCGTCAACCAGCGCTTCGCAAGCGAAACGCCAGATATTGCCCCGTTTTTTCAGCTTTTTCACATGGATGTGAAGTTGGTCGCCCGGAACGACAGGCCGCCTGAACTTGGCGTTATCGATCGTCATGAAATAGACGAGCGACGGCTTGTCGGTGGTCTGGCTCTTGATGCAGATGGCCCCCGCCGTTTGCGCCATGGCCTCGACGATGAGAACGCCCGGCATCACCGGCTGCTCGGGGAAATGCCCCTGGAAATGCGGCTCGTTGAAGGTGACGTTCTTGATACCGATTGCGGAATTGTCGGCATCGATGTCGATGATGCGATCGACCAGAAGCAGCGGATAACGATGCGGCAACAGCTTCAGCAGGCCGAGAATATCGATGGCTTCAAGCGTGGATGTGGCGGTGTCGGCCATACAGGATCACCCCTTCTTGGGCTTCGATGAAAGTTTGCGGATAGCGGCAACATCGCGCATGAATTCCATCATCGGCCGTGCAGGCAGACCCGCCCAGACTTCGCCGGCCGGAACGTCGTTCATGAAGCCGCTGGCCGCAGCCAGCCGGGCGCCGCTGCCGATGGTCAGGTGGTCGGCAAGGCCGACGCGGCCACCCATCATCACATAGTCGCCGATCGTGACGGAGCCCGAGATGCCGCATTGCCCCGCAATAACGCAGCCGCGCCCGATACGCACATTGTGCGCGATCTGGACAAGATTATCGATCTTGCTGCTTTCACCGATAATGGTATCGGCCATGGCGCCGCGATCCACGGTGGTGTTGGCGCCGATCTCGACGTTATCCTGGATGACCACGCGCCCGATCTGCGGGATGCGCTCGGGGCCGGTCGCGCCTGCGACAAAGCCAAATCCTTCACGCCCCACACTGGCGCCACTGTGGATGACCACCCTGTTTCCGATCAGGGCGCACTGCACATTGACATTGGGGCCGATGAAACAATCACGACCGATCTGGGTCGAAACCCCGACAACAGCGTTCGGCGCAATGATCGTACCGCTGCCGATGGCTACATTGGCGCCGATGACAGCGCCGGGCTCGACGATGACGTTGGCTTCCAGCTTTGCCGTGGGGTGAACATAAGCGGCCGGCGAGACGCCGGTTTCTCCGGTGATCGGCTGCGGCCTGGACGCCGTCGGAAACATGAGCCGCGCGACCTGCGCAAACGCCGCCTGCGGCTTCTGTGTGACCAGAATGGCAATCCCGGCAGGAACCAGACTTGTTATGTCGGGCGTGCACAGGACCGCCGCCGCGCGCAATCCATCGAGCAAACCGGCATTGCGCCTGCCCTCAACGAAGACAAGCGAATCGGAAGTGCCGTCTCTGGCCGGCGCGATAGTTGCCACACTCGCCTGCTCATGGCGCGAGTCGAGCAACTCCGCACCGGTGAGGTTCGCGATCTCAAGGGCCGTATAGCGGCGCGACGGCTCGAAGAACACCGGGTCGGACATGTACACCTTTTCCTTCCGGGCCGACACGGCCCGGAAGTTCCCGCTTCTATATCAGAAGCGGGTCGAAATGCCGAAGTTGAAATTCTGGACGACGTCGCCGTCCTTCTTGACGACCGGCACCGCGTAATCGATGCGGAGCGGGCCGAACGGAGACGCCCAGATCAGGCCGGCGCCAACGGAGGCACGCCATTCCATATCGGTGCCCGCGACGGTGAGGCCGGAAACCGGAGCGATCTTGTTTCCGTAAAGCGTAGCTGCGTCCGCAAACACCGCGCCGCGAAGACCGAAGCTCTCGGGAATGACCGGCAGCGGGAACTGCGCTTCAAGCGAGGCGTTGAAGTAGGTCGTGCCGCCCAGATGGTCGCCCGTATCCAAGTCATAAGGGCCGAACCCACCCCATTCGAAGCCACGGATCATGCGATCCGTACCTTGGAAGTGATCGAAGATGCGCAGGTTCTTTTCCGAACCATAGCCCTGAACATGGCCACCCCCGACAGTCGCCAGACCGACGATGTCATACTCTTCCGACAGCGTATGATAATAGTTGCCGCGACCGGTAACCTTCACGAACTTCGCGTCACCGCCCACACCAGCGACTTCCGTCGTCATCGTGGCGTAGATGCCCGAATGCGGGTTCTTCATGTCGTCGATCGTGTTGTACAGGATCGTTCCCGACACGGAGGACTTGGTCCACGGGCTTTCGTTCACGCCCTCGATGATACCCTGCGAGACGTCACATACAGGGATGGTAGAGCCTGGATTGTCGGGATCGGGCTTCTGATCAATCTGACCATCGCCATTCGCATCACAGCCGTCGCGGAATTTATACTTCTCCTGCGTGTAGTTATACGCCAGCTGCGTGGACAGCGCCTCGGTGATCGGCAGGCCAAACCTGACCGTGCCGCCGTTCAGCTCGCTCTCATATTTGTCGAAGGTGCGGGTCTGGCGATAGATATCGAAACCAGCCGCGATGCGACGACCCAGGAAGTATGGCTCCGTGAAGGAGAGCGAGAAGTCACGCGAACGCTTGCCGCCACCGGCCGAGAAGCGGATATACTGGCCGCGACCCAGGAAGTTGCGCTCGGTGATCGAGCCTTCGACAGACGGACCCGGCGTTTCACCGCCGGACGTGTAGCCCGCGCCGATCGAGAACTCACCCGTCGACTTTTCAACGACATCTACGACCAGAACGACCTGATCGGGTTCGCTACCCGGAGCGGTCGCAATCTGGACGCTCTCAAAGAAACCAAGGTTCTCGAGGCGCTTCTTCGCACGCTGGATCAGAACCTGATTGAAGGCATCGCCTTCGCTGACGTCGAACTCGCGACGAATGACGTAGTCGCGCGTGCGGTCGTTGCCGCGAATCTCGATGCGCTCGACATAGGCTTTGGCACCCTGGTCCACCGTATAGACCACGGAAATCGTGTGATTCTCGAAATTGCGGTCGCCACGCGGCGTAACCTGCGCAAAGGCATAGCCCTTACCCGCAACCTCTTCAGTCAGCGCAATGATCGAATCCTCGACATTCTTGGCGCTATAGACCGCACCCGGCTTGGTCTTGAGCTGGGATTGAAGTTCGGCCGTATTGACGTCCGGGATCGAGCTTTCCACCGAAACGTCGCCGAAGGTGTAGCGATCGCCCTCTTCGAGGGTGATGGTGACGGTGTAGGTGTTCGACGCCTCATCGAGTTCGCCGGAAGCGGAGATGATGCGGAAATCGGCATAGCCGCGGTTGTAGTAGAAGCGGCGCAGCGCTTCCTCATCCGCCCGCAGGCGCTGTTCGTCGTAAACGTCATCGCGCATCAGGAACGACAGGATCGTCGACTTCTTGGTTGAGATCACATCGGCCAGGCGACGCGAGCTGAACGCATTGTTGCCGACGAAATTGATCGCCGCGATCTTCGTACGCTCACCTTCATTGACCTCGAACACGACGTTGACGCGATTCTCGCCGAGATCCATCACACGCGCATTGACGTTGGCGTCGTTGCGGCCGATCCGGCGATAGGCTTCGCGAATCGCCTCGGCATCGGCTTCCATCGTGGCGTTGGAGAAGGTGCCGCGCGGCTTCAGCTGAACCATGCCGGAAAGCTGCGCGTCCTTGATCTTCTTGTTGCCCTGGAACAGGACCTGATTGACCACCTGCAGCTCGGAAACCTGCACGACCAGCGCCGATCCGGCCTGATTGATGCGCACATCCGAGAAAAGACCGGTGGCGAACAGGCGCTTCACCGCCTCGTCGATGTCGGCGTTGGAGAACGCTTTCCCCGGCTTGATGGCAACATAGTCGCGAATCGTCTGCGCATCGACGCGCTGGTTGCCACGCACCTGGATGCTGCTGACCACCGCAGCCGACGCGGCCGAAACGCTGGCGAACTGGACGGCCACAGCGCCCGGAACAACCAGTGATGCGGACAAGGCCGCCGCAGACACGGCGCTTAGGAAATTCGATGCTGCCTTCATCGGGCTATTGAACCTTTTCTCGTAGTCCCCACGGCGAGAAAACCGGGCGTGCGGCCAAATTTTCTCTACCGTATTAACCGGATTTTCCCTACACGCAAGGCTTCTGGTTAATTTGCATTTACTTCGCAGACACACGTGGCTTTCGCGTCACGCATATTGCCGCTGATGGTAAACGCCCCCTCAATAAGCCTCAGTACAGAGCAAATTTCTTCATAATTTCAGCACCCGAACAGGTCGTTCCAGAACACGAACCCCATGAAGCCCAATACGACCAGCATGCCGATTCGATAGAACGCTTCCATTGCCCGTTCGGATAACGGTCGCCGAATAACTGCCTCTATCCCATAGAAAAGCAAATGGCCACCGTCCAGTGGCGGAATGGGCAACAGGTTGAGAAATCCAATGCCCACCGAAAGCATCGCCACCAGTTGCACCAGCCATTCGAAACCGAGCTTGGCTGCCTTGCCCGCCATGTCGGCGATCTTGACGGGGCCTCCAAGCTGGCATTTGTCCTCGCGGCCGACGACGAAGCGCTTGAAGAACTGCCCCGTGCGCAGGATGATATTGCCGGTTTCGCGCACAGCTTCCGCAACCGCGCCGGCCGGCCCGTAGTGCACGACATGCGGCTGGCCGAGCTGTTCGTCATTGACCACGCCGATCACGCCAATCTTGATCTTGTTTCCGAGCGGGTCGGTCTGCTCCATCGCTTCGGGCGTCGCGGTCAGCGTCAGGTCCTTGCCATCGCGTTGAATGACGAAGGTGAGCTTGTCGCCGGCACGGCCCGAAACCAGTTGCTGGACATCCGAAAACGTCTCGACCTTTTCGCCATTGACGCTGACGAACCGGTCGCCCGGCTGGAAACCGGCCACCGCGGCCGGGCTGTCGGCACGCACCTCGGCCACCATAGGCTCGGACACGAAGCGGCCATAGACGGAAAACATCACCGCAAAGACTGCGATGGTCAGCAGGAAATTGAACAAGGGGCCGGCGAACACGGTCGCCGCGCGCTTCCACAATGCCTGGGTATGGAACGCAACCTTGCGCTCCTCCGCGGTAAGCTTTGCCGTCTCGGCTGGATCCGGTGTGCTGGTGGCATTCATGTCGCCAACGAACTTGACGTAGCCCCCAAGCGGGATCGCCGAAAGCTTCCAGCGCGTGCCGTGACGGTCATTAAAGCCGATGAGTTCCGGGCCGAAACCGATCGAGAACGCCTTCACGCCGATGCCGCACCAGCGGCCGACAAGATAATGCCCCATCTCGTGGACGAACACGACAACGGTCAGAACGAACAGGAACGGAATGATGGTGCCCACGAGCAGACTATCCGTGCCGAATATCGCAGGAAGTATCTGACCCAAGCTCATTCCCTCTCATATATTTTCGGCGATCCGCGCCAGTTTGGCATCAAAACCGGCAAATCCAAGGAGAAACGCCGTCTGCCTCCCGGTCGCCGTTCTAGAAGCTGAACAGTCCCGCCGCGGGATTGTCGGCCCCGCCGAAAAGCGCACCGATCACATACAGCGCCAGAGCGGCCACCACCAGTCCGTCCACCCGGTCCATGACACCGCCGTGCCCGGGAATCAGATGACTGGAATCCTTTACCCCATGCCGACGCTTGACCCAGGATTCAAAGAGGTCTCCCGCCTGCGACACAATCGACAGGAAAAGTGCGACAGGCACGATTTCGGCAAGCCCCGCAGCGCCCGACCAGGCAGCAACAGTACCGCCGGCGATCACGCCCCCCAGCGTTCCGCCGATTGCACCGCTCCATGTCTTTCCGGGAGAAATCGCTGGGGCCAGCTTCGGCCCACCGACCGCGCGGCCGACGAAATAAGCCAGAATGTCGGTCGCCCACACCGTCGCGAACAGAAACAGGATCGCAATCAGCCCGGCGGCGTCGGTGCCGCGCAGCAGCGCGAGCGAAATACCCGAAAGCCCGGCATAGATGACGCCGAGGGTGGTCCAGGTACCCTGCCCCCGGATCAGGCCTGTTACAGCCGAGATCACAACGACAGCGGCAAAAACCGCCCAGAGAACGCCGGCGGCCACGCCAGCCACCATTACCAGCATGGCCATGACGAGCAGGATGGTCGACAGCCACTGATAGGCGCCGTTGGAAACGGTGCGCGACATGGCGCACCATTCATAGAACATCGCAAGCGCGATGACGGCGGCCAGCAGGCGGAACGGCAAGCCGCCCAGCCAGGTCAAGGCAAGCATGACGACTGCAAGGACAATCGCCGAAATGACCCGCAACTGCAGATTGCTCAAGCCGCTCAAGACGCGACGCCCCGTGCAGCCAGCCCACCGAATCGCCGTTCGCGGGCGGCGAATTGGCCGATGGCCTCCGCAAGGTGATCCTGAGTAAAGTCAGGCCAGTAACAGGGCAGGAAAACCAGTTCGCTGTAGGCTGCCTGCCAAAGCAGGAAATTCGACAATCGTATTTCGCCGCTGGTGCGGATGACCAGATCCGGATCGGGAATGTCGGAGGTGTCGAGTGTCGTGGCAAATGCCTCGATATCGATCTCATCGGGAGAGATATTTCCGGCGACAGCCTGTTGCGCCAGCTTGCGCGCGGAGCGCACGATCTCGTCGCGCCCGCCATAATTGAAGGCGATGACCAGATTGATCGCGCTATTTCCCGCCGTCAGCGTTTCGGCTTCCTCAAGCAGTGCCGCTATGTCGGACTGAAGGTTGTCGCGGTCGCCGATGACCCGCACGCGCACGCCGTTCTGATGCAATTCGGCCAGATCGCGCCGAATGAACAGTTTCAGCAGCCCCATCAGGTCACTGACCTCGGATTTCGGCCGCGACCAGTTCTCGGAGGAGAAGGCATAGACCGTCAGCCAGCGGATGCCTTGATCAGCGGCGGCACGCACCGTCTTGCGCAGGGCTTCCACGCCGGCCTTGTGGCCTGCCAGACGAGGCAGGCCACGCGCTTTCGCCCAGCGGCCGTTCCCGTCCATTATGATCGCGACATGCGCGGGGGCTGTCATCATCCTCGCCTTCGAGTTGCCCGAACGAACCGGACGAGCCTCAAACCTGCATGATCTCCGCTTCCTTTCCGGAAAGCAGGCTGTCGATCGTGCTGATGGTGTCGTCCGTAAGCTTCTGCACCTTGTCGGACTGTACCCGCGACTCGTCTTCGCTGATGTCGCCGTCCTTCTGGGCTTTCTTAAGGTGGTCCATGCCGTCGCGACGTACATGGCGCGCGGCCACGCGGGCATTTTCCGCATAGGTGTGGGCGATCTTGACCAGTTCCTTGCGACGCTGCTCATTGAGTTCCGGAAGCGGAATGCGCAGGGTCATGCCGTCCACGATCGGATTGAAGCCGAGATTGGACTCGCGGATCGCGCGATCGACGGCGGCGACCATCGACTTGTCCCATACGTTGACGGAAATCATGCGCGGCTCCGGAACGGAAATCGTCGCGACCTGGGAGATGGGCATGGCCGAGCCATATGCCTGGACCTGAATCGGGTCGAGAAGGTTGCTGGACGCGCGACCGGTCCTCAGCGAAGCCAGGTCATGCTTGAAGGCATTGATCGCGCCTTCCATGCGCCGCTGAATGTCGTTGAAATCTGTACCGTTGCTCATCTTTTTGTTCTCCTTGACCTCAGGTCTTCAGGCCAGCCGTTACGGTTTACGTGTCGGAAACGACCGTACAGCGGCCGCCGCCCCTGAGAATCTCACCAAAACCGCCCTGTTCATGTATCGAATAGACGATTATCGGAATGTTGTTTTCACGCGCAAGCGCAATTGCTGCCGTATCCATGATCGAGAGGCCCTTGGCGATGACCTCAGCATGGGTGATATGCTCGAAACGGGTCGCCGTGGAGTCCTTCTTCGGATCGGCCGAATAGACGCCATCCACCTGCGTGCCCTTGAACAGCGCATCGGCGCCGATTTCGGCCGCACGCAGGGCGGCTGCCGAATCGGTGGTGAAGAAGGGATTGCCGGTGCCGCCGGCGAAGATCACGACCTTGCCCTCGTTCATATAGGCGGTTGCCTGACGCTGGGAAAAGCTTTCGCAAAGCTCCGGCATGGCGATGGCCGACAGCACCACCGCGTCGACGCCGAGCTTGACCAGCGAGGTGCGCAGCGCCAGCGAATTGATGACGGTGGCCAGCATGCCCATGTGATCGCCGGTAACACGATCCCCACCCTTCGAGGCCACGGCCACGCCGCGGAAAATGTTGCCGCCGCCGATGACTACGCCCACTTCCACGCCCAGCGCCCTCGCCTCGGCGATGTCGGACGCTATGCGATCCACCACCGACACGTCGATGCCGAAATGCTGGTCGCCCATCAGCGCCTCGCCCGACGCTTTCAACACAACACGCCGGTACAAGGGTTTGGCCGTCATATGATCCTCTTTATGGATATGTTTTTCAGCGCATCCGCGGCGCGGCGTCAAATCGCCCGCGCAAGTTGCCCCGACGCGCAGTTGCGCATACACGAAGGGCACCGCGTTGTCACGCGATGCCCTGTTCATTCATGAGGATGAAGAGGCTTACTTCTTCACAGTCGCCGCAACTTCGGCAGCGAAATCGCTCTCTTCCTTCTCGATGCCTTCGCCGAGGGCAAAGCGCACGAAGCCGGTGAGCTTGGCAGGGGCACCGATTTCCTTCTCGGCTTCCTTCAGCGCAGCCTCGACCGTCAGGTCAGGGTTCAGCACGAAGTTCTGCTTGAGAAGGACGACCTCCTCGTAGAACTTGCGCATGCGACCCTCGATCATCTTCTCGATGACGTTCTCCGGCTTGCCGGATTCGCGAGCCTGCTCGGAGAAGATCGCCTTCTCGCGCGCCACGACCGCCGGATCGATCTCCTCGGCCGTCAGCGCGAGCGGGCTGATTGCCGCGACATGCATGGCTACCTGGCGTGCGAAATTGTGGGCCGCATCGGCATTGCCGGTGGTCTCGATGGCGACCAGAACGCCCAGCTTGCCGAGATTGTCGGCAACGGCATTGTGCACATAGGTCGCAACCGCGCCGGACGAAACAGAAAGCTTCGCCGAGCGGCGGAAGCCCAGGTTCTCGCCGATGGTGCCGACGGCGTCCTTGATGGTTTCGGTGACCGACTTGTCCGAACCCGGATAGGCAGCCTCGGCGACAGCGGAGGTCTCGCCATTGCCGGCAAGCGCGACGGCTGCGACGTTGCGGACGATCTCCTGGAAGGCCTCGTTGCGGGCAACGAAATCGGTCTCGGAGTTGACCTCAACGACAACGGCCGACTTGGCTTCGCCGGCAACGCCGATCAGACCCTCGGCGGCGGTGCGGCCAGCCTTCTTGTCGGCCTTGGCAATGCCCTTGGCGCGCAGCCAGTCGACGGCGGCGTCCATGTCGCCATTGGTCTCCGCCAGCGCAGCCTTGCAATCCATCATGCCCGCGCCGGTCATGTCGCGGAGCTGTTTAACCTGTGCAGCTGAAATGCTCATTCTCTTGCCTCTTCTTTAGAAACGCGTGGGCGCACCACCGATCTTTCGATGATGCGCCTGACGCCAGCGCGACAAAGCGCGCCAAATCCGGGAAAATCGGGAGCCGGGATGCGGCTCCCGGCGCCATTACGCCTCGGGCGAGGTGCCTTCCGATGCCTCACCGAGAGCCGGCTCGGACGGGGCTTCGGCCGAAGCGCCGATGTCTACACCCAGCGCGCCCTGCTGGCGGGCAATGCCGTCGATGGCGGCGCGGGCGACCAGGTCGCAGTAGAGCTGGATGGCGCGGGCGGCGTCATCGTTGCCCGGGATCGGGAAGTCGACCTTGTCCGGATCGCAGTTGGAGTCGACGATGGCGACGACCGGGATGCCGAGGCGCTTGGCCTCGAGGATGGCGATCGCTTCCTTGTTGGTGTCGATCACGAACATCAGGTCGGGCGTCGAGCCCATGTCCTTGATACCGCCGAGGGCCTTGTCCAGCTTCTCGCGCTCACGCTCGAGGTTCAGGCGCTCCTTCTTGGTGAAGCCCTGGGCTTCGCCGGCGAGCAGTTCGTCGAGCTTGCGCAGGCGCTGGATCGAGTTCGAAATCGTCTTCCAGTTGGTCAGCATGCCGCCGAGCCAGCGGGAATTGACGTAGTACTGGGCCGAGCGCTGGGCGGCGTCAGCGACGATGTCCGAGGCCTGGCGCTTGGTTCCGACGAACAGCACGCGGCCGCCGCGGGCAACGGTGTCGGAAACCTGCTTGAGCGCCTGGGCGAGCAGCGGATACGTCTGCGACAGATCGATGATGTGGATGTTGTTGCGGGCGCCATAGATGTAAGGCGCCATCTTCGGGTTCCAGCGGTGGGTCTGGTGGCCGAAGTGAACACCAGCTTCCAGAAGCTGGCGCATGCTGAAATCAGGCAGTGCCATTCCTATTTTCCTTTCCGGTTAGCCTCCACGGACGTCCGGCATCTCGGATGATCCTCGATGCCACCGGAGGTTTCGGCCGGATTTCTCCCGGCAGACACCAAAGTCCGTGTGTGGAATGTGCGCGCATATAGCGGGCGAACCGCCGAATTGCAAGCGCGGGTCTACTTATCGCATTTCTGCTGCGCGGCTTGATCGAACAGCGAGAGATCGACAAGCTTGCCGGTCATGGAAAAATCGCCATAGTCCATGACCAGATCCCGCGTCAGGCCGTTTTCATGCAGCTTGAAGCTGATGCGATATTCCGGCAGTCCCTCGCCGTCACCCTTGCTCTCGTCGAAATAGGCGATGTCGACGGGCCAGTATTTGTCCTTGGCGAGGCTCTTGAGGGCCGGCAGTTCGGGATCGCTCTTGCCCGCTTCCGCCTTCTTGCCGACCACGACGGTGGTGGTCATGACCTTATCGGCATCCTCGGAACCGTCGAACAGACTGGTTTCGTAGAACGTCTCGCCGCTCCTGGCCTTGTCGATGAGCTCGACCAGATGCTGTGTCGGGAACTGCGAGGGTCCCAGTTCCAGCGTGTTCTTTTCCGGCTTTTCGATATCGACCTTGAGCCCATCCTTCTCGCGCGTGGCCGTGCCCTTCACCTCGCGTTCGAGATTCTGGTCGACGAAGGACTTGGTAACGAAATTGAAGGTCTTGCCTTCCGCGTCCTCGAAGGTCGTGGTCTGCTGGTCCGTCAGGCGCGTGTTGTCGCCGGTGTCGATCTGGGTGACAAAGCGGAACTTGACCGTATAACCCTCGCAGGCCGAACCGTTGAACTCATAGACCATGCGGCCGGCAAGTCCGGTAATGCCCGACTTGTCGGAAGCCTTGTCGAGGATCAGGTCGTAGACCGCGCGATGGGAGGCCAGCGGGGCCCCCGCGAAAGCCGGTACGGCGCTGAAAACGGACGACGAAAGAAGGGCAAGCAAGGCAAGGCGCGATGCGCGCATGAAGACGCTCCGGTGGCGCGACCGTGATTGGCCGCTGAACTGACAGGCACTTTAAAAAAAGTCGTGGCGGAAGCGAGGCAAAAATAGCAGTTTGCGCCCGACAACCGATTTCCATCACCAGAAATAAGGAAAGACGATGAGCGAAACAATTGAAAACCGGCTCGGCAAACTCGGCGTGACCCTGCCGGTCGCAGCCGCCCCCGCGGCCAACTACGTGCCCTACGCACAGAGCGGCAATCTCGTCTTCACCGCCGGTCAGTTGCCGCTGAAGGACGGCAAGCTCGTCGCCTCCGGCCTGCTGGGCCGCGACCTCGACACCGCGACCGGTCAGGAAGCCGCCAAATATTGCGCGGTGAACGTGCTGGCGCAGGTCAAGGCCGCGCTGGGCGACCTGGAGAGAATCAAGCGGCTGGTGAAGATCACCGTTTTCGTCGCCTCCTCGCCCGATTTCACCGAGCAGCATCTCGTCGCCAATGGCGCTTCCGATTTCCTGGTCGCGGCGCTCGGCGATGCCGGCAAGCATGCCCGTTCGGCCGTGGGCGTGGCGGTCCTGCCGCTCAATGCAGCGGTCGAGGTCGAAGCCATCGTCGAGTTTGCGTAAAGGCCGCATCATGACCGACCTTTCCTGGCTGGCGGCGCGGCCGATTGCGCATCGTGGCTATCACGACGTCAACAAGACAGTGTGGGAAAACACGCTGTCGGCCTTCGATCGGGCTATCGAAAGAGGCTACTCGATCGAGTGTGACGTGCATTTGTCATCCGATGGCATTCCGGTCGTCTTCCATGATGACGACCTGAAGCGTCTCACCGGCACGGAAGGGTATATCTGGCAGCGCACGGCAACCGAAATGGCGGCCGTGCGTATCGGCGGCACGGCCGACCATGCTCCCACCCTGCAGGAAACGCTGGGTCACGTGGCCGGTCGCGTGCCGCTGGTGATCGAACTGAAGGGTATTCCCGGCAAGGATGACGGGCTGGTGGAAAAGGTATGCACGCTGCTGCGCAACTATCGCGGGAAGGCCGCCATCATGTCCTTCGACCACTGGCTGATACGGCAATTCCCCGCCCATGCGGGCAACATTCCGACCGGACTGACCGCATATGGCACCAAGGACCACGAACTGGAGGCGCATTTCTCCATGCTGGCGCATGGCATTTCCTTCACCTCCTACAGCGTCTCCGACCTGCCAAACCATTTTGTCGGTTTCGTGCGCGAGAAGCTCAACATGCCGGTCATTACCTGGACCGTGCGCGACCAGACGGCGGTGGACCGGACTTTTGCCCATGCCGACCAGATGACCTTCGAAGGCTTCGAGCCGGCGCCAGCGGTTGCGTGATTGTGTTGCGCTGCCCTCTTGCACCCGCAACCGGGCAACGTATCTAAAGCCGATGGACACGAGACGCGACGGCACCGACACCCGAGCGGACGGCGACTTCGCCATCCGCGTCGTCGACAGCATGGGCGCATTCACCCGCGCCGAATGGGAGAGCCTGGCGGGAACTTCGCGAAACAATATCGGAATTCCATATAACCCATTCGTTTCATTTGATTTTCTGAATATACTCGAAGAGTCTGGTTGCGCGGTTCGCCGCTCAGGCTGGCTCGGTCAGCATCTGCGTCTCGAAGCACCGGACGGCACCTTGCTCGGCGCGGTTCCCTGTTATCTGAAATCCCACAGCCAGGGCGAATATGTGTTCGACCATGGTTGGGCCGATGCCTTCGAGCGCGCGGGCGGACGTTACTATCCGAAGCTGCAGGCTTCGGTGCCCTTCACCCCGGCGACAGGCCCACGCCTGCTGGCGCACAGGGACGCCGAACCGCAATCGATCAGGGCAGCGCTTGCCGCCGGACTGAAGCTGGCAACCGACAAGCTCGGCGTTTCATCCGCCCATGTCACCTTCGCCACGCAAGCCGACATGGCAGCGCTCAAGGGAGCGGGTTTTCTGGAACGCACGGACCAGCAATTCCACTTCTTCAACGAAGATTTTTCCAGCTACGACGATTTTCTCGCCACGCTCGCTTCACGCAAGCGCAAGGCGCTGAAGAAGGAGCGCCGCGAGGCGCTGGCGCACGGCATCGAGATCGACTGGCTGACGGGCAGCGATCTCACCGAACGCGTCTGGGACGATTTCTTCGCCTTCTACATGGATACCGGCAGCCGCAAATGGGGGCGCCCTTATCTCAACCGAACATTCTTCTCGCTGATCGGCGAACGGATGCGCGACGATATATTGCTGGTCATGGCCCGCCGTGATGGTCGCCATATCGCCGGCGCCATCAACTTCATCGGCTCGGAAACGCTCTACGGGCGCAACTGGGGCTGCCTCGAGGATCACCCATTCCTGCATTTCGAGGTCTGCTACCATCAAGCCATCGATTTCGCGATTGCCAATAAACTCAAAGTGGTAGAGGCGGGAGCTCAAGGCGAGCACAAGCTGGCGCGCGGCTATCGGCCCGTCACCACGCACTCGGCCCACTATATCGCCCATCCTGGCCTGAGAAACGCGGTAGCCGACTATCTCGAACGCGAACGCGACGAGGTGGAGCGGATCGGCGAGTATCTCGACGAGCACGGCCCGTTTCGCAAGAACCTGCGCGAGTCCGATTCCTGAGTGGTCAGTGCATCAATGTCTTTGAGAAGAGATTGATGATGCCCACGCCGACCACGATGAAGCCCATGCCGATCATCGCAGGCAGGTCGAGTGCCTGACGCAGCCAGGTCCAGCCGATAACCGTCACCAGAACGATGCCCGCCCCGCTCCAGATGGCATAGACAACGCCAACCGGCAGATTACGCAATGTCAGCGACAGGAAGAAGAAGGCCAGCGCATAGCCTATAACCGACACCAACGATGGTCCGAGACGGGTGAAACCATTCGTCTCCTTCAGCGCCGTCGTCGCAATGACCTCGAAAACGATTGCGACGATCAGATATGCGTAGTTCCAAAACATACCTAGCCTTGCCCCATTGATTGCGGGAAACCGCCGAACCGAATATGACGCGAACACCCGGATAAGGAGAGGCACGCCATGACATATGACGATACCAACGTGTTCGCGAAAATTCTGCGCGGCGAACTGCCCGCGCATAAGGTCTATGAGGACGAGACCGCAATCGCCTTCATGGACCTGATGCCGCAAAGCACGGGACATACGCTGGTTGTGCCCAAGACGCCATCCCGCAATCTTCTCGACGCCGATCCCGCGAGCCTTGGCCCCCTGATGGCCGTGGTGCAGAAGATCGCCCGAGCCGCAAAGCAGGCTTTCGAGGCCGACGGCGTGACCGTCTCACAGTTCAACGAGATTGCAGCCGGACAGACCGTCTTTCACCTGCATGTCCATATTCTGCCGCGCTTCGAAGGCGTACCGCTGAAACCTCACACGGGCCACATGGAAAAGCCGGAAATTCTGGCCGAACACGCCGAAAAGCTGCGCGCCGTGCTGGGCAAGGCGTAAAAAAACACTCCGTACCGTCACCGGCGCGAAGCATGTTCGAACGAATTCAGCACACGACATGAGGCCGGCGCGTGGACATCGCCCACGCGCCCGACGCGAAATCAGCCCTTTCGCGGAAGCTGCGGCACCAGGCTGCGCTTGGCGCCATCCTTGCCCTTGGGGCTGGATTTCGGCTTCTGCGCGGTGGTTTTCTTTGCAGCAGCTTTCTTTGCCGCCGGCTTCTTGGCAACCGGCTTACCCGGGTTTTCCTTCCTGGGCTTGACCGGAACCTCGTCGGCGATGGTGTCGAGCTTGAGGCCGGTTTCGCCGTCCTCCCCGGTCTCGACCGTCACGCGCACCGTGCCGCCCTTTTTCAGCTTGCCGAACAGCACCTCCTCGGCCAGCGGCTTCTTGATGTATTCCTGGATCACGCGGCCAAGCGGACGCGCGCCCATGCGCTCGTCATAGCCCTTGTCGGCCAGCCAGGCGATGGCCTCGGGCGACAGGTCGAAGGTCACGCCACGCTCGGAAAGCTGGGCTTCGAGTTGCATGACGAACTTCTGCACGACCTGATGCACCACCGGCACCGGCAGCGAGCCGAACGGGATGATGGCATCGAGACGGTTGCGGAACTCCGGCGAGAACAGACGGTTGATCGCATCCATATCGTCGCCTTCGCGCTTCGACGAACCGAAACCGATGGCCGGCTTGGCAAGATCGGCCGCGCCCGCATTGGTGGTCATGATCAGGATGACATTTCGGAAATCGATCTGCTTGCCGTTGTGATCGGTGAGCTTGCCGTGGTCCATCACCTGCAACAGGATGTTGAACAGGTCCGGATGCGCCTTCTCGACCTCGTCCAGCAGCAGCACGCAGTGCGGATGCTGGTCGACGCCGTCGGTCAGCAGGCCGCCCTGATCGAAGCCGACATAGCCGGGAGGCGCGCCGATCAACCGCGAAACGGTGTGGCGCTCCATATATTCCGACATATCGAAGCGGATCAGTTCCACGCCGAGCGATGCGGCAAGCTGCCTTGCCACTTCGGTCTTGCCGACGCCGGTCGGACCCGAGAACAGGTAGGAACCGATCGGCTTTTCCGGTTCACGCAGGCCCGCGCGCGCCAGCTTGATGGCTGAGGCAAGCGCGGTGATGGCCGTATCCTGGCCATAGACCACGCGGCGCAGTTCGGTTTCGAGATTGGCCAACACCTGCTCGTCGTCGGCCGAAACCGTCTTGGGCGGGATGCGCGCCATGGTGGCGACGGTCGCCTCGATCTCGCGAATACCGATGGTCTTCTTGCGCTTGCCTTCGGGCAGCAGCATCTGGGATGCGCCCGTCTCGTCGATCACGTCGATCGCCTTGTCGGGCAGCTTGCGGTCGCTGATGTAGCGCGCAGACAGTTCCACGGCCGCCTTGATGGCGTCGTTGGTGTATTTCACCCGGTGGAACTGCTCGTAATATGGCCGCAGGCCCTTCATGATCTCGATGGCGTCGTCAACGGTCGGCTCGTTCACGTCGATCTTCTGGAAGCGCCGCACCAGCGCGCGGTCCTTCTCGAAGAACTGGCGGAACTCCTTGTAGGTGGTCGAGCCGATGCAGCGAATTGCGCCTGAAGACAATGCGGGCTTCAGGAGGTTCGATGCATCCATCGCCCCGCCAGAAGTCGCGCCAGCGCCGATCACCGTATGGATCTCGTCGATGAACAGCACCGCGCCCGGATATTCTTCCAGTTCCTTGACGACCTGCTTCAGCCGCTCCTCGAAGTCGCCGCGATAGCGCGTACCGGCCAGCAGCGTGCCCATGTCAAGCGCGAAGATGGTGGCGTCGGCCAGAACGTCCGGCACGTCACCCTCGACGATGCGCTTGGCCAGGCCCTCGGCGATCGCCGTCTTGCCGACGCCGGGATCGCCGACATAGAGCGGGTTGTTCTTGGAGCGGCGGCACAGCACCTGGATGGTGCGGTTGATTTCCGAAGCGCGCCCGATCAGTGGGTCGATCTTGCCGGCGCGCGCCTTCTTGTTGAGATCGATGCAGTAGGCGCTCAGCGCATCCTGCTGCTTCTTCTTGCCGCTATCCTCCGAGGCGTCACCCGCCGATCCCGACTGGTCGTCCTCGGCGCCGCGTGGCGTACGGGACTCGCTGGCTCCGGGTCGCTTGGCGATGCCGTGGCTGATGTAGTTGACCGCGTCGTAGCGGGTCATCTGCTGTTCCTGCAGGAAGTAGGCGGCATGGCTCTCGCGCTCGGCGAAGATCGCCACGAGCACATTGGCCCCCGACACCTCGTCACGGCCGGATGACTGCACATGGATGACGGCGCGCTGGATCACGCGCTGGAATCCGGCGGTCGGCTTGGAATCCTCGTCGTAACCAGTGACCAGATTGTCCAGTTCGGTATCGATATAGGTGAGTACGGTATGTTTGAGTTCGTCGAGATCGACATTGCAGGCGCGCATGACTGCGGCCGCCTCCGCATCGTCGATCAGGGCGAGCAGGAGGTGTTCGAGCGTCGCATATTCGTGATGACGCTCATTGGCGAATGTAAGCGCCTGATGAAGCGCTTTTTCGAGGCCCTGGGAGAAAGCCGGCATTCAAAACCTCATTTCTTCTCCATCACGCATTGCAGCGGATGTTGATTTTGACGGGCAAAATCCATGACCTGGGACACCTTCGTCTCGGCCACTTCAAATGTGTAGACACCACACTCGCCGACGCCATGATTGTGGACATGCAACATGATACGCGTGGCAGTTTCGCGATCCTTCTGGAAAAATCGTTCCAAAATATGGATCACGAACTCCATAGGCGTGTAATCGTCGTTGAGGATCAGAACCCGATACAGGCTTGGCTTCTTGGTTTTGGGCTTTGTACGGGTGATGACTGCGGTGCCCCTCCCCGGAGCGTTGCCGCCATCCTGGCCGTTTTGCATTCGCGCCATTCTCGTGTTCACGGCGCCCCTGACCTTCGCCACCAGTTTCATGCCTTTCTCGGGTTCCTCGCCCGAAGCTCCAATGTAGGTACTCATTTATGGATTTTAAGCTCTTCTTTCCTGCTGACAATATGGTTGCTCGACCGAACCGTGTCGAGATTTGTCATTCTTGATCAGCAAACATTTCGGAACAGAAAAAACCCGGCTGCGCATTCGGCAGCCGGGTCTTGCGGAACGCGACGCGTTCCGATCGGTAAAGCTCTGAAAGATCAGCGCGCCTTGGCGACCGCTGCCTCGAACGGCTTGTACGCTTCCTTCGCGAGGTCGGCGTAAAGTTCGCTCAGCCTGGTCGCTTCGGCAACGAAGCTCTCATAGGCCTGCCTGGCATAGTCGGTCTGGATTTCCACGGCCTCCTCCAGCGAGCCCGAAGAAAGAACCTTCTCGAAGGTGGTGGAACCGGCCTCGAGCGACTTCTTCGTATAATCGGTGGTTTCGACGGCGATGGCCTGGGCGCTCTTGGAGATGGCCGCGAAGCTCTTCAGGCCATTGTCCACGAATTCCTTGCCGAATTTGCTGACTTCATCAAACGACTGCATCATTGCGCATTCCCTTTCGACTTGTCGTTGGCGGTTGGCGCATTTTTGTGCGTTGCAGTCAATTTATTGTGCAATGCACAAAAGTCAATGACTTTCGCTGAAACCGAAGCGCGGGCCCAAAACTAAATTCATTCTAAATTCCGGCCGAAAAGATGAACGAAGCGGTTACCATAAACGGATTGGTAACGCAGTCGCCCTTAGGGTGCACCGGTGTGAGGCAGGGACCTTTGCCGCCTCGGTGCAACAAAAATCCAAAGGGTGTAACAGTGCGTCAAGCGTTTGCCGGCAATGGCCTGAAGCAGACTTCATTCGCAAAATCTGCAATCGCCGTCATTCTCGCCCTGGCCATGAGCATGGTTGCGGCTGGCCAGGCAGCGGCGGCACCTAAGCGGTCCAGCTCCAAATATGCGGCCATCGTGATCGATGCCAGCACCGGCAAGACGCTGTTTTCCGCCAATTCGGAATCGCGTCGCTTTCCGGCATCTCTGACCAAGATGATGACACTCTACCTCACCTTCGAGGCGCTCTCGCGCGGCAAGATCACCAAGGAAACGCGCGTACCCTTCTCCGCGCACGCCTCGGCACAGCCGCCGACGAAAATCGGCGTGAAGGCGGGCAATTCCATCACGGTGGAAACTGCGATCTACGCCCTTGTCACAAAGTCGGCCAATGATGCCGCCACCGCGCTGGGCGAACTGCTTGCGGGCTCCGAGGAGCAATTCGCGCGCATGATGACGGCCAAGGCACGGAGCCTCGGCATGTCGGGCACGGTGTTCCGTAACGCCAACGGCCTGCCCAACAGCGGACAGTTCACCACCGCACGCGACATGGCCACGCTTGGCCTGGCGCTGCGCGAACACTATCCGCAATATTACGGCTATTTCTCCACCCGTTCCTTCACCTATGGCCGCCAGCGCATGCCCAACCACAACAGGCTGCTCGGCCGCGTAAAAGGCATGGACGGCATCAAGACCGGCTATACGAACGCATCCGGATTCAATCTGGTTTCGTCGGTGATCGACGGCAACCGTCGTATCGTGGCCGTCGTCATGGGCGGCGCAAGCGCAGCCAGCCGCGACAACCACATGGTCGAGTTGATCAAGAAGTATCTTCCGAAGGCATCGACGCGTGGCAAGCAGGCCCCGCTGGTTGCAAGCGCCACCAGCTCGCCGATCGGCGCCATCGCCAAGGTGCTGCTGCCCAAGCACGACGCCCCGACCCCGGACGTGCGTCCTGATGCCGATGTTGTGGTGGCCACCGATGACACGGCAGCACCGGCAAGGACGCCGGAAGCCGCCCCCGCCCCGGTTCTGCAGGCTTATGCCGATCCCTCGCCCGCAGCCACCATCCCGGCACCGCGTCCGGAAGCCCCTGTCGTTGCCGCCGCCCAGCAGATCGATCCGGTCAGCACGTCTTCTGTCGCAAGTTCCGGCTGGGTCGTGCAGATCGCCTCTTCGCCAAGCCGTGGCGAGGCAGAGGCGTTCCTCGAGAAAGTCGGCAAGGAAGCTTCGGGAATTCTCGCCAGGGCCTCCGGCTTCACCCAGCCCTTCCAGAAGGGCGGCGTGACCTATCACCGCGCGCGCTTTGGCGGCTTCGAATCGAAGGTGGCCGCCTGGGATGCCTGCGCGGCACTGAAGAAGAAGAAAATCTCCTGCTATGCCGTCCAGAACTGAGGCGATCAGGCAGGACAACGCTCCGGTTTGTTGCGTGTCGAAGGAGACTAGTCGTGATTGGTGAGCAAAACGTCCTTGGCTTCGTTGATCCGCGCCGCCAGGAAAGACGTGCCTCCGAGATCGGGGTGCAGGCGCTGCATCAGGCGGCGGTGCGCCTTGCGGATATCCGCCGCGGTGGCCCCCGCTTCAAGACCAAGGATCTTGTAGGCCTCCTCCTTAGTCATGGCGCCAGAAGCTGGCGAAGCACGATGCCGCTCGCCACGATCCGCATCCGCGTTTTCGCGCCAGACGGGAAACCGGCCATCAAGATAAGCCTCTAGAAGCTGGCAGCTTTCGGGGTCGCCATAGAGATCATCGTGAAGCTCCAGAAGATCGGACAGCGACATCGTACCCAACGATCGCTGCTCATGCCTGCCGGCGAGCACCACTCCCTCCAGCTTGCCGGTATCGTGGTCGAGTTCCATTTCCAGCGCTGCCGTACGCACCGTTGATCGCTTACCGGGCCGAGGACGGGAATCCCGGCGCATCGAGGCCGCTGAATACCAGGCGACCGCCGCCGAAATCAGCATGCCGCCCAGCCCCATGCGGCCGGCAACCAGCAGCCCCGCCCCGACGATACCGACAATGATCGGTCCGGTGATGGTCGCTGCCCGCGCAAGGCTGGCCGCATCGCTGCGCACGAACACTGTCGTGACCAGAGCCACGACAGCCAGGATCAGCAGAATACCGAGCAGAACGGTCATCGCCTTCCGCCACCTCGCAAATGCTCAATCATCAGGCGATCTTCCGCACGGCCGCGCGCCTCGAGCGCCTTGATGCCGCCGGCGGCGAACACCGCGACGGCCGACAGAAGTTTCGCCAGCGTTGCAGCCGCATCGCGATCGAACCGAAACCACGCTCCTTTCGACAGTCGCGCCATTTCCTTGAAGGCAAGTTCGGCGTGAGAATCGGTGCCCTCCTGAAACGCAAAGACAGGAACGCCATGCAGGCCGAGATTTCCGGCTTTCACCGCCAGCGCATCGACATCCTCTTCCATGGCGTCGCCGATATAGACGAGAGCGGCGATTTTCCCGCGCGCGGTTTCCTTCAAGGCATGGGAAAGCACCTTGCCGATCTGGGTCTGACCGCCCTGACATCGAATTGAGGTCATCAGCCGCTTCAACGAACCCGTATCGCTGACGAATTTTGAGGCCCGGCATTCCTCGAGGCCCCGGAAATAGACAAGCTGCACGTCCAGCGTTCCCACATTTCCCACGGCATCGAACATTTCGGCCTGCAACGCGCAGGCCAGATCCCATGTCGGTTGCCTGCTCATCGTCGCATCGAGCGCCAGAATTAGCCTGCCCGAGCCCGATCTGATTTCGGCAAGCGCTTTCGCGTCACGCAGGAAGTTGCCGATTTCCTGCGTGCTGGAACGCGGCCCTGCGGGAACCGACGGTGATGACGTGACCGGAGCGGGCGCCTTCTTCTCGTTCATGCCAGGAAAGATGTAGCGCTCCGTGCCGCGTTGCAAGCCCGGGAACGCTCTGCCCCCGCCTCAAAGCAGGCCGAGGTCCGCAAGCTCCTGCCTGAGCTTGGCAGGCATTTCGGCAAGACCCGCGCGGCCGGCCCCGAGATCGGCCGGCGCGTCTTCCGCCTTCAGGTAACGCCAGCCCTGGAATGCGCGACGAGGCTGCCAGTCTGTGCGAATGACCTTCGGGTCCAGCACCAGCTTGCAGCGCGAAATCCCCTGTTCATCAACGAAAGGCCGGATTTCCAGAAGCTGTTGGCGGCATTGCACATTGCCCTTGATGACCCAATAGAGTGAGCCGCCGTCAAGAAGCTCGGCACCGCGCGTCGGGGTCATGCGCGTCGTATGATACTGCTCGACCGGTTCGCCAGCACGCCGACGCTCATCGAGGCGAAAGGAAATCCATTCCTCCAGGTCTTCGACGCTGTCGCAGCCGACGCATAGCTTGATCAGATTGAGGGCCATTGCCGTGGTTTACCCCCGGCGCTCGCCACCGGCAAGCCGGTTGTCCACAGGAGCGCGCAGCACGCCGGCTCAGCACTCCACGACATTGACGGCGAGGCCGCCAAGGCTGGTCTCCTTGTAGCGCTCGTTCATGTCCATCCCGGTCTGGCGCATGGTTTCGATGGCGGCATCGAGCGGCACGAAATGCTTGCCGTCCCCCTTGATCGCCAGCGAGGCGGCCGTCACCGCCTTGACCGCTCCCAGCGCATTGCGCTCAATGCAGGGCACCTGTACCAGCCCGCCGACCGGATCGCAGGTCATACCCAGATGATGTTCAAGGGCGATCTCGGCCGCGTTTTCCACCTGTTCCGGCGTACCGCCCATGACGGCACACAGCCCGGCCGCGGCCATTGCCGAGGCCGATCCCACCTCGCCCTGGCAGCCAACCTCGGCGCCGGAGATCGAGGCATTGGTCTTGATGATGCCTCCGACCGCCGCCGCCGTCAGCAGGAAGTCGCGAATGCTGCCCTGATCCGCTTCCGGGTGGAAATGCAGCCAGTAGCGCAGCACGGCCGGCACCACGCCAGCAGCGCCGTTGGTAGGCGCCGTGACCACGCGTCCGCCCGCGGCGTTCTCCTCATTGACGGCCATGGCGTAGATCGACAGCCAGTCATTGGCGAGCAGCGGATTGGGACGGTTCTGCCGCCATTCCTCCTGCAGCTTCTCATGAAGCTGGCGGGCGCGGCGGCGCACCTTGAGGCCGCCGGGCATGATGCCCTCTTGCGAAAGCCCCCGGTCGATACAGCCCTTCATCGTCTCCCAGATCCGGTCGAGGCCTGCGTCCAACTCGTCGCGCGAGACGTGCTTCTCTTCGTTGACGCGCTTCATCTCGGCAATGGAAAGGCCGCTTTCGGCCGCCATGGAAAGCATTTCAACGGCGTTGCGGAACGGGTAAGGCACGGGCGTTCCGGTGGCCGGTTCGCTACGGGTCTTGAGGCGCTGCAGCTCTTCCTCGGAAACGACAAAGCCGCCGCCGATCGAATAATAGATGCGCTTCAGAAGCAGATGGTCGTCGGCGTCATAGGCATAGAACGCCATGCCGTTGGCGTGGCCGAGCAGCGGCGTCTTCTTGTCGAGCACGAGATCGGCCGAAGGATCGAAGCGATAGGACGGGTGGCCGGGAGGCGCAACCCGCTTTTCCGCCGCGATCCGATCGATGATCGCGTCGGACTGGTCGGGATCGACCGTCGTGGGAATCAAACCTGCCAGCCCCAGAATCACTGCGCGATCAGTTCCGTGGCCGACGCCCGTATAGGCAAGCGAGCCGTGCAGGCTCACCGCGACGCGGTCCACCTTCGCATTGGCCGGGCGCGGCCAATCGCTGCCCAGAAGCTCATCCAGGAAGCGCGCCGCCGCAGTCATCGGCCCCATTGTGTGCGAACTCGACGGCCCGATGCCGATCTTGAAAAGGTCGAATACTGACAGGAACACGGACAGGCGATCTCCAGAGACAGAATGCGAGGCTGACCTCAATATATGAATGATTGTGCGCTTTTGTCATGTAAAGCTTCGCGCTTCCCGACTTCGGTTGCTTTGCCTACGACATGCGCGAACCGCATAAACAAAAGAGACGCGGGAAGACCCGCGCCTCTTTCGAATTCAGCCGTGAACCTTGCGGATCATCCTGCGGCGATGACAGCGACCTTGTCTGCACCGCTCACAAGCCAGGCCAGAAGAATGATTCCGGCAACGCCAATCACTGCCTTGGCCGTCAGGCCCCAGCAGGACTTCTGAACGTGTTCGTCCATGATGTGCTTTTCTAATCCTTACAACCTGCGCGGCGGCTTGCTGCCGTTCTTTCTCGTCCGCGAATGCGCTGGATACGCCTTTGGCAGATCTTTCGCAACGGCAAAAGAAGGCCAAAGCATGGCAGCACCTGCATGGCAGCTATGCAGGTATCTTGTCGATTTCAATCAAATCAAAGACTTATTGTTGAAAGCCGGTAAAGGAATTGGAAAGCTGTGTGTCGGGATTGTGCCCGGCAACAACGCCGCGCCGCCGCGCTTGCCGGAAGGATAAGAGCGCGTGATATGCTGCTTTTCATGCTCGATTCCCTGCGCCTGACAATCGCCGATCTATCCGCCCTGGGCTTCTTTCTGGTGGCCTGGATAGTGCACAGCATGGCTGTCAGAGGTCGCTGGATACGCCGGGTATCGCTGACCACCGCGATGAACGTACAGCGCGAGGCCTGGATGCGCACGATGGCGCAGCGGGATCTGCGCATGATCGACACCAGCATCATGGTCGGCCTGCAGCAAGGGACCGCGTTTTTCGCCTCCAGTTCGCTGATCGCGGTCGGCGGGTGCTTTGCCCTGCTGGGCGCATCCGATCACGTGCTGACCGTGCTGGGGGACCTGCCGCTGTCAGGCCCGCCATCGCGCCCGCTATTCGAGATCAAGGTGCTGGGCCTCATCACGATCCTCGTCTTCGCCTTCTTCAAATTCGGCTGGTCCTACCGGCTGTTCAACTATTGCTCGATCCTCATCGGCGCAGTTCCGATGTTGCGAGAGGGGCTCCATAGCCCCGAGATGGAGGCAGCGGTGCATCGGGCCACGCGCATGAACGTGCTGGCCGGAAGGCACTTCAATGCCGGCCTGCAGGCAATATTCTTCTCGCTTGGCTATCTCGGATGGTTCGTTAACCCGAGCGTATTCGTGGCCACCACCATCATCCTGCTTGCGGTGCTGGTGCGGCGGCAATTCTTCTCTGCCGCGCGCATGGCCGTTCTGGAAACCGCTCAGGCTGGTCCGGGGAACGGGGAAGCGATCTTGCCGGAAAGCCAGTAGGCCACAAGCCCTATCCACTCGCGAATGCCCATCGTGGCGTTGTTCAGCGAATCCGCCGGATTGTCGCGGAAAAACCCGAATCCCTCGCGACCGGAAGTCCTATAGTCCACCGGCCACGGCAGGACCGCAAAATCCGCCTTGCGAAACAGCGCCATGGAACGCGGCATGTGGAAGGCCGAGGTGACGAGCAGCCACGTCTCGCCGGATTCCGGCGAGATCATCCGCCTAGTGAAAAGGGCGTTTTCAAAGGTGTTGCGCGATTCCGTCTCCAACACCAACCGGCTCCGGTCCACGCCAAGGGCGATCAAAAGACGCTCGGCCGTCACGGCATCGCTTTCACCATCGAGGATGAGTGAGCCGACGCCCCCGGAGATGACGACTTTGGCGTCGGGAAAACGACGGGCGAGGATCGCGGTCTCCACGAAGCGATCGCCCGCCCGGTTCAACTCATAGCCGCCACGGGCAAGGTTGATGGCGCCTTCGAGGCCTCCGCCCAGCACGACAATCCCGTCTACCTTCGTCAGTGCCTCCGGGCGTTGAAAGCGCTCTTCGAGCGGGTTGAGCAGCAACGCGCCAAACGAGGTCCACGCCGCGATCCCAAGGATGAGTAAACTGCCGAGGCAGCCTGTCAGCGCCAGACGCCGCCACCCGGCGAACAATGCCGCCACGCCGACCAGAAGCAGGATGATCGACAGGTTCAGGGGCTGGATGAAGAACCAGAAGACCTTGGAGGCGACAAAAAACATCCGCTACGTCACCGGATGGCGCGGAAAGCCGTTTACCACCACTTTTCCGGCTGGAAGCGGCCGGCGGCCTGCTCGATGACATGGGCCGTCTGGAACAGCGTTTCCTCATCGAAGGGGCGGCCGATAAGCTGGAGCCCGAGCGGCAGGCCGTTGGCATCCAGCCCGGCCGGAACGGCGATGCCCGGCAAACCGGCCATGTTCACCGTCACCGTGAAGACGTCGTTGAGATACATCTTCACCGGGTCGTTCGCCATATCCTCATCGGCAACGCCGAAGGCTGCGGACGGGGTGGCCGGCGTCAGGATGACGTCGATGCCGGCGGCGAACACGTCCTCGAAATCCTTCTTGATCAGCGTGCGCACCTTCTGCGCCTGCAGATAATAGGCATCGTAGTATCCGGCCGACAGCACATAGGTGCCGATCATGATGCGGCGCTTGACCTCGCGGCCGAAGCCGGCGGCGCGGGTGTTCTCGTACATCTCGATGATGTCCTTGCCCGGCACCCGCAGGCCGTAGCGGACGCCATCGTAGCGCGCGAGGTTGGACGAGGCTTCCGCCGGCGCGACGATGTAGTAGGCCGGCAGGGCGTATTTCGTATGCGGCAGCGAAATGTCGACGATCTCGGCACCGGCTTCCTTCAGCCAGGCAATACCCTTCTGCCACAGCGCCTCGATGTCTGCCGGCATGCCTTCGACGCGGTATTCCTTCGGAATGCCAATCTTCATGCCTTTCACGGAGCGGCCGATGGCAGCCTCATAGTCCGGCACCGGCAGGTCGACGGAGGTGGTGTCCCTGGCGTCGACCGAAGCCATGGACTTCAACATGATTGCGGCATCGCGCACGTCGCGCGAGATCGGTCCGGCCTGGTCGAGCGAGGAGGCGAAGGCCACCGTGCCCCAGCGCGAGACACGGCCATAGGTCGGCTTGATGCCGACCGTTCCGGTGAAGGCGGCCGGCTGGCGGATCGAGCCGCCTGTATCGGTCGCGGTGGCGCCGGCGCATAGCCAGGCCGAAACCGCAGCCGCCGAACCGCCGGAGGAGCCGCCGGGCACGAGCTGCTTGTTGGAGCCGCCCGCGCGCCAGGGGTTGATCACCGCGCCGTAGTAAGACGTCTCGTTGGAGGAGCCCATGGCGAACTCATCCATGTTGAGCTTGCCCAGCATGACAGCTCCGTCGGCCCACAGATTGGCGGTGACGGTCGATTCATAGCACGGCTCGAAGCCATCCAGCACGTGGCTGCAAGCCTGCGTGTGGACGCCTTCGGTGGCGAACAGGTCCTTGATGCCGAGCGGAATGCCTTCCAGCGCACCGCCCTCGCCTTTCACGAGTTTTTCGTCCGAGACCTTCGCCATGTCACGCGCCTTGTCGTGCGTGACGGCGATATAGGCGTTGAGGGAGCCATTGGCCGCGTCGATCGCGCCGAGATAGGCGTCGGTGAGTTCCGTCGCCTTGATCTCCCTGGCGCGAAGCTTCGTGCGGGCCTCGGAAATGGTCAGTCTGGTCAGGTCGCTCATCGTCATTCAGCCTGCAAATTCTTCTCGTAAATACCGATCTTTCCGATTCCGGAGCCGGGCTTCATCGGGCGAAACCGGCCCGCTTGCGCGCACCGGCCGCGATCCTCATGGCCCGCGCTATTCCACAACCTTCGGAACGAGGAAGAAATTCTCTTCCGTCGCCGGGGCATTGGCGACGATATCGGCCGCCTTGCTGCCATCGGTGACCAGATCTTCGCGCTTCTTCATCGCCATTGGCGTCACCGAGGTCATCGGCTCGACGCCGGAAACATCGACTTCGTTCAATTGCTCGACGAAGCCCAGAATGGCATTCAGTTCACCCGTCATACGCTCCGCATCCTCGTCGGTGACGGCGATGCGGGCAAGATGCGCGACGCGCTTTACGGTGGCTCTATCTACGGACATCGAAAAACTCTCCGGAAAACCGGGCTGACAATCGTGCTCGGGCTATAGCGGCGCCCGGCGCCATGCGCAACATTGATGTCCGCACGGAACCGGAACTGCGGCTAAATCTCTTTCGTCTCACCCACGGCAGGCACCACGACATCGACGCCGGAGCCTTCCATGCCCGCGACAAATTTTTCCGGCGTCTGGTCGAGCAGCGGGAATGTCTTGTAGTGGCAGGGGATGACGGTCTCGAAGTTGAAGTAGCGCCGGCAGGCGAGTGCCGCCACCGCCCCGCCCATGGTGAAGCGGTCGCCAACCGGCACGATGCCAATCTGCGGCTGATGCAACTCGTTGATCAGGGCCATGTCGGAGAAGATGTCCGTGTCGCCCATGTGATAGAGTGTGCGATCTTCCGGGAAATGCAGCACCAGCCCGGCAGGATTGCCCAGATAGGTGTTGCTGCCGTCATCATTTCCGTAGGAAGAGGAATGCAGCGCATTGACGAAGGTGGTGGTGAAGCCGCCGCAATCGACCGTGCCGCCATGATTGCCCGGATTGATCTTGTCGCCGCCCACGCCCTGCCCCACGAGATACATGCAGATCTCGAAATTGGCGACGAGTTGCGCCCCGGTCTTGCGCAGGATCGCGACGGCATCGCCGATATGGTCGTTATGGCCGTGGGTCAGCAGCACGTGGGTGACACCCTCGGCGGGACCTTCCCAACCCTTGTCCCACAGCGGGTTCTGGATGAAGGGGTCGATGAGTATCTTCGCCTTGCCCGTCTCGATGCGGAATGCCGATTGCCCGTACCAGGTGATTTTCATCGCTGCCGATTCCTCGATTTTGTTTCATTCAAAGGATAGAAGGCAACCATGCCAAGTCAAAAGGAAAGCCGCGCACCCTTGAACATCGTCGCGATCGAAGATTTGCCGCCGCGGCTTTCCGGCGGCAAGACGTTGGCCGGGCTCGACCTCGGCGACAAGACCATCGGCGTCGCCGTTTCGGATCGCAGCCTGTCTTTTGCCCACCCGCGCCCGGTCATCATCCGGAAAAAATTCACGCTCGACGCGGCAAGCCTGCTCGATCTGCTCGGCCAGGAAAACACGGGCGCCGTGGTGATCGGCCTGCCGGTCAACATGGACGGCAGCGAAGGTCCGCGCGCGCAGGCGTCGCGCGCCTTCGTGCGCAACATCGCGAGACTGACCGACCTGCCCTTCGCCTTCTGGGACGAGCGGCTATCGACGGTGGCTGCCGAGCGCAACCTGATCGAAATGGACATGTCGCGGGCCAAGCGCAAGACGAAGATCGATTCGGCCGCGGCCGCCTTCATCCTTCAGGGCGTGCTCGACCGGCTTCACGCGCTTGGCGGAGACGCGGGCTCGGTATAGCGGCGCCTGCGTGCGCCGATCCATGCGCCGATCTGCCTGCGGCGACGGAAGGCGAAGATCCCCGCCAGAATGAGCGAATCGAAAACGCAAGCCTTGGCGATCAGCATCGGAATGGTCGCCGGATCGATGCCCAGCATTTCACCGTAGAGCTGGAAGACGAGGTCGTGCAGCCGCCGCGACAGCATCACATAACCGAAATTGATGTCGTAGAAGGACAGGCCGAACCAGCCCCAGAAGAGCGCGAGCGGCGTGGCCCAGAGCGTCAGCACATAGCGCATCAGCATCTCCTTCGGAGCGGCATTGCGGCGCGCCGAATCGGCATCTGGCGCGCAGGCGGCGCACCTTCATCGCAAGTCCCCATCGTGTCGAAACGCTTCAGCATGGTTCTTCCGGCCGTTCGGTTCCGACACTGAGCCTTGCCGGCCCGAGCCGCAACGGAAACCATTTGTTAAGGTTAACAACGAAACCAGGCGCACTGTCTTTGAAAACAAATAGGCTCTATAGGCGGAATTCCACGTCCGGGATTTCCAGCGCTCACCGCCCATGCTCGCAGCCTTCGAAAGCATCCTGCCTATCTTCCTCCTGATCCTGAGCGGCAATCTGCTACGCAGGCTGCCGCTGATCGACCGGGGCGCGTGGCTGGGACTGGAGCAGATCGGCTATTGGTTCCTCTACCCGGCGCTTCTGTTCGTCACCATCTACAATGCCGACTTCACCGGGTTGGAACTCGACGCCATGATGCTGGCGCTGGCCGTCGCGCTGATCGCGATGGTGGCGATCACCTGCGGGACGTGGCCGCTGCTGAACCGAGCGGGGCTGGCGCGGCGAAGCGAATTCTCCTCGATCTTTCAAACCGCGGTGCGCTGGAACAGTTTTATGGCGCTGGCAATCGCGCAAAAGATATTCCCGCCGGCCGGAATGGCTGTCGTGGCGCTGGTGATGGCAGTCATCATCATACCGATCAATCTGGTTACCGTGGTTCTTGTGACCCGCTTTGCCGACCGCAGCACCAACTGGCGCAGGATTGGCCGCGATCTGGCGATCAATCCGATGATTCTTGGCTCGCTGGCAGCGATCCTGTTCCGCTGCCTGCCGTTCCAGCTCTACGGGCCGCTCAACCAGACGCTCGGACTGGTCGGCAACGCCGCGCTCGGCATGGGTCTGCTGGCCATCGGCGCGGGCTTGCGCGTCGGCGACCTTTGGCAGCCGCGTTTCGCGCTCGTCCTGCCTGTCATCCTCAAGCTGGTGCTGTTTCCGACGCTGCTCATCGGTGCGGCTATCGCCTTCGGCGTCACCGGCATCGAGCTTTCCTATCTGGCGCTGTGCGCAGCCGTGCCCACCGCCATGAACGGCTATCTGCTTGCACGCCAGCTCGGCGGCGATGCCGAACTCTACGCCGCCGTCACCACTGTCCAGACAGCCGTGTCGTTCCTGACCATACCTGCCGTTCTGTCGGTCGTGGCTCAGATCGTCGGGTAGAGCGTGTCGATGATCATGCGGGCATCATGGCGTGCATCGAGCATGCCATAGGTGCCGCGCCACTGACCTGCCAGCCGCGTCTCGATGAAGGCATCGGCTATGCGCCCTGCCCCCATGCGCTTCAGTTCTGCGGCAGCGGCCGAAAGCGCCAGTTGCTCGGTGAGTATGCGCGCGGAGCCCTCATCGGAAGATGCGACCTGCAAGGCGGCACGCAGTACGCTCGTCGTGCCGGGGCCACCCGCCCCGAGATCCTGCTCTAGGCCGGCAAGGACTTCGTCGAACAGGCCGGGTGCGCGGCCGAGAACGCGCAGCACGTCGAGCGCCATGACATTGCCCGAACCTTCCCAGATCGCATTGACGGGAGCCTCGCGGTAGTACCGCGCCAGCGCCGTTTCCTCGACATAGCCATTGCCGCCAAGGCACTCCATGGCCTCGTAAAGCAGTGCGGGCGCGATCTTGCTGACCCAGTATTTGACCACCGGCGTCATGACGCGGGCAAACGCCGCCTCTCCGCGACTGGTGGCAGCCTCGTCGAAGGAACGCGCCAGCCGGAACGACAGCGCGGTGGCCCCTGCGACATCCAGCGCCATATCGGCCAGAACCCGCTGCATCAGCGGCTGGTCCACGAGATAGCCACCGAACACCTGCCGATAGCGCGTGTGGTTGACTGCTTCGGCCAGCCCGGCGCGCATGATGCCCGAAGAGGCGATGGCGCAGTCGAGTCGCGTCAGCGTCACCATATCCATGATGGTCTTGACGCCCTGCCCCGGCTCCCCGACCATCTCGCCGATGGAGCTGACGAATTCCACCTCGGATGAGGCATTGGAGCGGTTGCCGAGCTTGTCCTTGAGGCGCTGGAAACGGAAGCCGTTACCAGTGCCGTCGCCGAGGATGCGCGGCACCAGAAAACACGAGAGCCCTTCACGCGCCTGCGCCAGCACCAGGAAGGCATCCGACATCGGCGCCGACATGAACCATTTGTGCCCGGTGAGGCGATAGAAGCCGCCGCCGGCGCGCTCGGCGCGCGTGGTGTTGGCGCGCACATCGGTGCCGCCCTGCTTTTCCGTCATGCCCATGCCGAGCGTCAGGCCGGTCTTTTCCACCGGCGGCTTCTGGCTCTGGTCGTATTTGCGCGCGGTGACGCGCGGCGCCCATTCGCGAAACAGCTTTGGGCTCGCCATCAGCGCCGCCAGCGAGGCGCTGGTCATGGTGATGGGGCACAGATGACCGGTTTCCAGTTGCGCGGTCAGATAAAAGCGGGCGGCACGCGCCTGATGGCGGCGTCCGCTCTCCTGCGCGCCATTCTCCCAGATCGAGGAATGCAGGCCACTGGCGATCGAGCGGCGCAACAGCGCATGATAGGCCGGATGATACTCGATGAGATCGAGCCGCCTGCCCTGCCGGTCGTGCGTGCGTAGTTTCGGCGTTTCGGTATTGGCCAGGCGGGCCAGATCCTGCGCCTCGGCACTGAGCACGAATCGGCCGATGCCATCCAGGTCCTTGCGCACCGGATCGGAAAAATCCTCGGCAAGCTGCACCAGCAGGGGGTCGCCCCGCCAGGCATTGCCGCCGGTCAAAGGCGGAGATTGGTTCGTTACCTCGTCGCTCACGCGAAATCCCTGGATTTTTCTTCGGCGCTTGATGCGAATCCGAAGGCGGCCAAACGCTTTATACTCCCGGCGATCCTTACCACACGATGAAAATCCCCCGAAATAAGCGGGCCGGCCGCTTCCGGCGCTTGCGGCCATCCGGCTGCGGGCCTATAGGACGGCTTTAAGATGACCGATGTTTCAGCCCTGCCGCTTTACCCCCACCGCCACTTGCTTGGCATACGCGACCTTTCCCCCATCGACGTAGAATTGCTTCTCGACCGCGCCGATGCCGCAGTGGCGGTTTCGCGCCAGAGCGAGAAGAAAAAGACGACATTGCGGGGACGGACACAGATCAACCTCTTCTACGAGGCCTCCACCCGCACGCAGTCTTCGTTCGAGCTTGCCGGCAAGCGGCTGGGAGCGGACGTCATGAACATGTCGGTCGCGAGCTCATCGGTGAAGAAGGGCGAAACGCTCATCGACACGGCGATGACGCTGAACGCCATGCATCCCGACATCCTCATCATCCGTCACGCCTCGGCGGGTGCGGCAGCCCTTCTGGCGCAGAAAGTCGGATGCTCCGTGGTCAATGCCGGCGATGGCGCGCATGAACATCCCACGCAGGCGCTGCTCGATGCGCTGACCATTCGACGCGAGAAAGGCAGGCTCGCCGGGCTGACCGTGGCGATCTGCGGCGACATCCTGCATTCCCGTGTTGCGCGCTCCAACATCCTGCTGCTCAACGCCATGGGCGCGCGGGTGCGTGCGGTAGCGCCTTCGACGCTGCTGCCGTCGGGCATCGCGCAGATGGGCGTGGAAGTCTTCCCGACCATGGCGGAAGGTCTGAAGGACGCCGACGTGGTGATGATGCTGCGCCTCCAGCGCGAACGCATGGAAGGCTCCTTCGTGCCCTCGATACGCGAGTATTTCCGCTATTTCGGCCTCGATGCCGAAAAGCTGAAGGCGGCGAAGCCCAACGCGCTGGTGATGCATCCCGGCCCGATGAATCGGGGCGTCGAGATCGCCTCAGAGATCGCGGATGGCCCGCAAAGCGTCATCCAGGAGCAGGTGGAGATGGGGGTGGCCGTGCGCATGGCCGTGATGGAGGCGCTGCTCGATCCGCGCCGTAACCAGGACGGAGGCCGGGCATGAGCGTCACCATCTTCCAGCAGGCCCGCATCGTCGATCCGTCGCGCGGCCTCGATGAGATCGGCAGCGTCATCGTCGACGGCAAAACCATTGTTGCGGCCGGTGCCGACGTACTCAACCAGGGCGCGCCGGAGGGTGCCGGGATTATCGACTGCGCCGGCAAGACCATCATTCCGGGACTGGTGGACAGCCGCGTCTTCATCGGCGAGCCGGGCGCCGAGCACCGCGAAACCATCGCATCCGCAAGCCAGGCGGCCGCCGCTGGCGGCGTCACGTCCATCGTCATGATGCCAGACACCAACCCGGTAATCGACGATGTCGCGCTGGTGGAATTCGTGCTGCGCACGGCGCGCGATACCGCAATCGTCAACGTATTCCCGGCCGCCGCCGTCACCAAGGGCCTGGAAGGCCGCGAGATGACCGAATTCGGCCTGCTGCGCGAGGCAGGCGCGGTCGCCTTCACCGATGGCCGCCACACCATCGCGAACGCGCTCACCATGCGCCGGGCGCTGACCTACGCGCGCGATTTCGGCGCCGTGGTCGCGCAGGAAACGCAAGACCCGCACCTGGCCGGATCGGGCGTGATGAACGAGGGACTTTATGCGAGCTGGCTCGGCCTTTCGGGCATCCCGCGCGAGGCCGAGGCGATCCCACTGGAACGCGACCTCATGCTGGCGCGGCTGACGCGCGGCCGCTACCACGCCGCCAAGATTTCCACCGGGCTATCGGCCGCCGCAGTCGCCCGCGCCAAGGCGGAAAATGCCAATGTCACGGCGGGCGTGTCGATCAACCACCTGTCGCTCAACGAAAACGACGTCGGCGAATACCGCACCTTCTTCAAGCTGTCGCCGCCGCTCCGCACCGAGGACGATCGTCAGGCGATGATTGCGGCGCTGCGCGACGGCACCATCGACATCGTCGTCTCCTCGCATGACCCGCAGGACGTCGACACCAAGCGCCTGCCCTTCTCCGACGCCGCCGATGGAGCTATCGGACTGGAGACATTGCTGGCTGTCGCGCTGCGGCTGCACCACAATGGCGAAATCCCGCTTCTGCGCCTGATCGAAGTGCTTTCGACCGCGCCGGCAAGACTGTTCGGTCTGCCCGGCGGCACTTTGAAGCCGGGTGCGAACGCCGACCTTGCCGTGGTCGATCTCGGCGAGCCCTGGATCGTTCAGGAGCAAACCATACGATCGCGTTCGAAAAACACCTGTTTCGAAGGCGCGCGCCTGCAAGGCAGGGTCTTGCAAACGATGGTTGCGGGCCGCACAGTGTTCGCGGCGTAGGCGGGGATCGGCAAACGGCCCCAGGGGGAACTGGATGACTTCGATGGCGTGGCAGCTTCCGCTGCCTATCCTCTTTGCGGCTTTGATTTTCGGCTATCTGCTCGGCTCCATCCCGTTCGGCTTGCTGATCACGCGCGCGGCCGGGCTGGGCGACGTGCGCAGTATCGGCTCGGGCAATATCGGCGCGACCAATGTGCTGCGTACCGGCAATAGGAAACTCGCGGCTCTCACCCTCCTGCTCGATGCCCTGAAGGGCACGGCCGCCGTGCTGCTGGCACGCCTCTATGCACCGGAAACCGCGCTGCTGGCCGGCTTCGGCGCGTTCCTCGGGCATCTTTTCCCGATCTGGCTCGGCTTCAAGGGAGGCAAGGGCGTGGCCACCTACCTTGGCGTGCTGATCGGCCTTGCCTGGCAGGGCGCGTTGGTGTTCGCCGTCGTCTGGCTGCTGATCGCCTATCTCACGCGCTATTCGTCACTGGCCGCACTGATTGCGGCGATTGGCGTGCCTGTCGCGCTTTACGTCCTCGGCCTTCGCGACATCGCCATCCTGTTTGCGATCATGAGCGTGATCGTCTTCATCAAGCATCACGCAAATATCTCCCGGCTGCTGGCCGGAACCGAATCGCGCATCGGAGCCAAGGGATGAACCTGACCGCCGGTCCCCGCCTCAGTGACCGGCAGCGTTTGAACTGGCTGCGGCTCATCCGCACCCCGAATGTCGGGCCTGCCAGTTTCCGCGATCTCGTCAATCGCTTCGGCTCTGCCGAAACCGCCATCGAGATGCTGCCGGAACTGATGATCTCCGGAGGCGCCAGACGCATTGCGCGGATTCCTTCCATGGCCGAAGCGAAAGCCGAAATGGAGGAAGCGCGCAGGCACGGTGCGCGTTTCGTCTGTATCGGCGAGCCGGATTACCCGCCGCTGTTGCGGCGCATGGACAATCCGCCGCCGCTGCTTGCAATGAAGGGGACCGGCGACGTGTTCGCCCTGCCCGCTGTGGCAATCGTCGGCGCCCGAAACGCGTCTCTCGCCGGCATCAAGATGGCGCGCATGCTTGCCGCTGAACTGGGCCGCGACGGTCATTGCGTTGTTTCGGGCCTCGCTCGCGGCATCGACACAGCCGCCCATCAGGGTAGCTTCGCCACGGGCACCGTCGGCGTGTTGGCCAGCGGTCTCGACCGGCCTTATCCGCCCGAGAATATCGGCTTGATTGACGAAATCACCGCGAATGGCGGCGCGATCGTCTCGGAAATGCCGTTCGGCTGGGAACCACGCGCCCAGGACTTTCCCCGTCGCAACCGCATCGTCGCGGGAATGACCCTCGGCCTGGTTGTGGTGGAAGCCGCCAAACGCTCTGGCTCGCTCATCAGCGCCCGTCTGGCCGGCGAGATGGGCAGGCTGGTGTTCGCCGTTCCGGGTTCTCCGCTCGACCCACGTGCGGCCGGCGCCAATGGGCTGCTGAAGGACGGGGCGATCCTCGTCACCGAAGCCGGCGACATCAGTGCCGCGCTTGCGCCGCTCACCGGCATGCCGCTTCCCCTTCCACCGGCATTTCAGGAACCACCGGATTTTTCGACCACGGCCCCACCCGGAGACGACGACCGGTATCTGGTGCTGGAAGCGCTCGGACCGGTTCCCGTCGGGATCGACGACATCATTCGCCACACCGGGCTTCATCCGGCTCAGGTTTTCATGATTCTGCTGGAACTCGATCTTGCCGGCCGGCTGGAGCGTCATTCAGGAGGCGCGGTGTCGCTTGTTCTCCTGGACACGTGACGGTCGCTCGCCGCGAATGATATCGCTTGCTTCGACATAGGCCATCTCGATGAGGTAAGGTAGCATGTCGCATCGCTCGGACTCGGCCATCGTCCGCAACTGCCCGAGCATGGATTGCATATAGTCGAGTGTATCGGTCCGTCTCGTTGTAAAGGACTGCCGCATCGGTACCTCCCTGTGTCCGGCGACATACCGGTAGACGAAAAATGTGGAACGCTGACTTTTACAACCCCTGATAAGTCAAACTATATGTAATAAACCTTAAATTGCAATCCGACTTAGGTAGTCGCGGAAAAGCTGCGTCTTACGACGCAAGGTCCGTTTTTGGCCGCGGCCCCTTGACCGAATGGAAAAGGGCAGCCATGTGACGAGCCAGTTGAAAGATTTATCCGTTGCGCGCCCCCGCTTTGTCTGGGTGCCGATCTTTGGAAACAAGAACTCACATGGACGTTGTCGTCGTCGAATCTCCGGCCAAGGCCAAAACGATCAACAAGTATCTCGGGCGGAACTACAAGGTTCTGGCTTCCTACGGCCATGTGCGCGACCTGCCGGCCAAGGACGGCTCGGTCAAGCCGGACGATGATTTCTCGATGTCCTGGGAAGTCGATGGCCCCTCATCCAAGCGGCTCACCGAAATCGCCAAGGCGGTGAAGGATGCCGACGGCCTGATCCTCGCCACCGACCCTGATCGCGAGGGGGAGGCCATTTCCTGGCACGTACTGGAAGTGCTGCGGCAGAAGCGCGCGCTGAAGGACAAGCCGGTCAAGCGCGTGGTCTTCAACGCCATCACCAAGCAGTCCGTGCTCGACGCCATGGCCAATCCGCGCGAGATCGACGCGCCGCTGGTGGACGCCTATCTGGCCCGCCGCGCGCTCGACTATCTCGTCGGCTTCACGCTCTCGCCGGTTCTGTGGCGCAAGCTGCCGGGCGCACGTTCGGCCGGCCGTGTCCAGTCGGTGGCGCTGCGTCTGGTCAGCGACCGCGAGGCCGAGATCGAGCGCTTCGTGCGCGAGGAATACTGGCAGATCGCCGCCCTTCTCGACACGCCGCGCGCCGACAGGTTCGAGGCGCGGCTGACAGCCTTCGAGGGCAAGAAGCTGCAGAAGCTCGACATTTCCTCGCAGGCGCAGGCCGAAGACATCAAGGCCATGCTGGAAGGCGCTGCGTTCAAGGCGCTTTCGGTGGAGGCCAAGCCGACCAAGCGCAATCCGGCGCCTCCCTTCACCACCTCCACACTGCAGCAGGCCGCCTCCTCGCGCCTCGGCTTTTCCGCCGTGCGCACCATGCAGATCGCCCAGCGCCTGTATGAGGGCATGGACATCGGCGGCGAGACCGCCGGCCTCATCACCTATATGCGAACCGACGGCGTGCAGATGGCGCCAGAGGCGATTACCGGCGCGCGCTCCGCAATCGCTAAGGAATTTGGCGAAAAATACCTGCCGGAAAAGCCGCGCTATTATTCGGTGAAGGCCAAGAACGCCCAGGAGGCCCACGAAGCCATCCGCCCGACCGATTTTTCGCGCACGCCTGCGGCGATGCGTCCCTATCTCGATGCCGACCAGGCACGCCTCTACGAGATGATCTGGAAGCGCGCCATCGCCAGCCAGATGCAGCCGGCCGAGATCGAGCGCACCACAGTCGAGATCGAGGCGATCAACGGCTTACGTAGCGCCGGCCTGCGCGCGGTGGGCTCCGTCATCCGCTTCGACGGCTTCATCGCCGCCTATACCGAGCAGAAGGACGAGGATTCACAGGACGAGGACGACAAGCGCCTGCCTGAAATCCGGGCAGACGAAGCGCTGGCGCGCGACAAGATCCTCGCTACCCAGCACTCGACCGAGCCGCCGCCGCGCTACTCGGAAGCCTCGCTCATCAAGAAGATGGAAGAGCTGGGCATCGGCCGTCCCTCCACTTACACGGCGATCCTGAAGACGCTGGAGGACCGCGACTACGTCACCATCGATAAGCGGCGCCTCATTCCGCAATCGAAGGGGCGGCTTTTGTCGGCCTTCCTCGAAAGCTTCTTCGAGAAATATGTCGAGTACGACTTCACCGCCGACCTTGAAGAGAAGCTCGATGAGATTTCCGACGGCAAGCTTGCCTGGAAGGACGTATTGCGCGACTTCTGGAAGGATTTTTCGGCGTCCGTCGACGACATCAAGGAACTGCGCGTCACCGACGTGCTCGATGCGCTCAACGAGGTTCTGGCGCCGCTCGTCTTCCCCGAACGCGAGGACGGTTCGAACCCGCGTATCTGCCCCAAATGCGGTTCCGGCAATCTGTCGCTGAAGCTCGGCAAATACGGCGCCTTCGTCGGTTGCTCGAACTATCCCGAATGCGGCTACACCCGCCAGCTCGGTGATGCCGCAAACGGCAATGGCGAGAATGGCGCCGGGCTGGAAGACGGTACGAAATCGCTCGGCAAGGACCCTTATACCAGCGAGGAGATCACGCTGCGCAGCGGCCGCTTCGGCCCCTATCTCCAGCGCGGCGAAGGCAAGGAAGCCAAGCGCTCGAGCCTGCCCAAGGGCTGGACGCCAGCCAGCATCGACCATGAGAAGGCGGTGGCGCTGCTTTCCCTGCCGCGCGATGTCGGCAAGCATCCGGAATCCGGCAAGATGATCTCGGCCGGACTCGGCCGCTACGGCCCGTTCGTGCTGCATGACGGCACCTATGCCAACCTTGAAAGCATCGAGGATGTATTCTCGATCGGCCTGAACCGCGCGGTCTCGCTGCTGGCGGAAAAGCAGTCCAAGGGCAGAGGTCGCAATGGTGGTACGCCGGCGGCGCTGAAGGAACTCGGCGAGCACCCGGACGGCGGCGCGATTACGGTGCGCGACGGCCGCTACGGCCCCTATGTCAATCACGGCAAGATCAACGCAACCCTGCCCAAGGGCAAGGACCCGGCCAGCGTCACGCTGGAAGAGGCGCTGGTTCTGATCGCTGAGAAGGAAGCCAAGGGCGGCGGCAAGAAACCTGCACGCGCCAAGGCCTCGTCGGCCAAAAAGCCGGCAGCCAAGAAGGCAACGGGCAAGAAGACCACGGCAAGGAAAAAAGAGGAATAAACTCCTTTGGCCAAAAAACCCTCCGGGCGAAAAGACGCCGGCAAGGATGCCGGCGCGCCCAAGGCCGCACGCCCCGGAGCCAGGTCGCGCGACTTCCTCCCGACGCGCGACGACATCTTGCGCTACATCACGGAAAATCCCGACAAGAGCGGCAAACGCGATCTTGCCAAGGCTTTCTCCATCAAGGGCGAAAACCGTGTCTGGCTAAAGGACATGCTGGCCCAGCTTCAGGACGAGGGCGTGCTGGAGAAGGATCGCAAGCGGCTCATTCGTCCTGGTGCCCTGCCCCCTGTCACCGTGCTCGACATTTTCGCGCGCGACCAGGATGGCAGCCTGCTGGCGCGGGCTTCCGACCAGCCGGAAGATGCATTGCCTATCGTCGTGTCGGTCAAGGTGTCGCGCAATGGTCCCACGCCCGGCATTGGCGACCGCGTGCTTGCCAAGACCTTTGCGACCCACGCCGAGACCGGGCCGGCCTATACCGCGCGCGTGATGAAGATATTCGAGAAGCGCAACGATGCGGTTCTCGGCGTCTTCCGCATCCTGCAGGACGGTACGTTCCGCATCGAACCCGTGGAGCGACGCCAGCCCGAACTGGTTGTGGAACAGGAATTCCGCAACGGCGCGGAAAATGGCGACCTGGTGGAAGTCCTCCCCCAGCGCGCGCCGCGTTACGGCCTGCCGCGCGCCAAGGTGCTCAATGTGGTCGGCTCGCTGGCCAGCGAAAAAGCGGTCTCCATGATCGCCATCCATGCGCATGACATTCCGCATGTCTTCCCTGCTGAAGTGATTGCCGACGCCGACGCGATCAAGCCTGCCACGATGGCCCATCGCGAGGATTGGCGCGACGTGCCACTGGTGACCATCGATCCGGCCGACGCCAAGGACTATGACGATGCGGTGTTTGCCGAACCCGACACCGACGAGCGCAACCCTGGCGGCATCGTCGCCATCGTGGCCATCGCCGACGTTGCGGCCTATGTGCGCTCGGGATCCGCGCTGGATCGCGAGGCGCTGAAGCGCGGCAACTCGGTCTATTTCCCCGATCGCGTCGTGCCGATGCTGCCCGAACGTATCTCCAACGACCTCTGTTCCCTGCGCGGCGGGGAGGACCGGCCCGCATTGGCCGTACGCATGACCTTCTCGGCCGACGGTCGAAAGATCCGGCACTCCTTCCACCGCATCATGATGCGCTCGGCCGCGCGTCTGGCCTACAGCCAGGCGCAGGCAGCCATCGACGGAGCGCCCGACGATGTTACGCGACCGATCCTCGACACGATCCTGAAGCCGCTCTGGGCGGGCTATGAGGTGCTGAAGCGTGGTCGCGACTCGCGCCAACCGCTGGAGCTCGACCTGCCGGAGCGCAAGATCCTGCTGAAGCCGGACGGCACGGTCGATCGCGTGATCGTGCCCGACAGGCTCGATGCGCACAAACTCATCGAGGAATTCATGATCCAGGCCAACGTCTCGGCCGCAGAGACGCTGGAAGCCAAGAAACAGGGCCTCGTCTACCGCACGCATGACGCGCCCTCGCTGGCCAAGCAGGAAGGCCTGCGCGAATTTCTGGCCACGCTCGGGCTTTCGCTGGCGCGCGGCGCGCAGATGAAGCCGTCGCAGTTCAACCAGATTCTCAGCCGCGTGAAGGGTGCGGAACATGAAGCGCTGGTCAACGAGGTGGTGCTGCGCACGCAGAGCCAGGCGATCTACTCGCCTGAAAATCTTGGCCATTTCGGCCTCAACCTGCGGCGCTATGCGCATTTCACCTCGCCGATCCGCCGCTATGCCGACCTGATCGTCCACCGCGCGCTGATCGGCGCGTTGAAGCTCGGGCCGGACGGCATCACGCGCGCCGAGGAAGAGCGGCTGGAAGATATTTCCGAACTGATTTCCGCCACCGAGCGCCGCGCCATGGCCGCCGAGCGCGATACGGTGGACCGGCTGATCGCCGGCTATCTCGCGGGCCGCCTCAACGACACTTTCGATGCGCGCGTTTCCGGTGTCACCAAGGCGGGGCTTTTTGTCCAATTGCCGCAGTTCGGCGCTGATGGTTTTATTCCGGTGTCATCCTTGGATGGCGATTACTATATCTATGACGAGACTGCCCGAGCGCTTTTTGGAGACCGTACAGGTAAAGGCTATCAGCTTGCAGATCGCGTCGAGGTGCGCCTCGTTGAAGTCGCACCCCTCGCAGGCGCCATGCGCTTCGAAATGCTGACGGACCCGAAACCCCTGCCCGGTTCCAAACGGTCGTTCCACAAAGCAAAAGCACAGAGGTCGCGGGTCCGCGCATCACAGCCGCGCGCATCGTCCCGCAACAGGAGACACTGATGGAAACACAGGTTTTTGGTGGCGACCAGCACGTCAAACGTCCGGCACGTCCACTTTGGACGGCGATGAAACGCGGCTTCATGGGTCGCTGCCCGCATTGCGGCGAAGGGAAACTGTTCGCTTCCTTCCTGAAGCCTGTTCACCATTGCGAACACTGCGGCGAGGAAATGTTCCATCACCGCGCCGATGACCTGCCGGCCTATCTGGTCGTGGTGGTGGTGGGCCACGTCATCGTGGGTGCGTTCATGGGTGTGGAAGCAACGAGCACGCTTTCCACCTGGCAGCATCTGGCGATCTGGGTGCCATTGACGATCATCATGGCGCTTGCCTTGCTGCGGCCGACCAAGGGCGCCGTGGTGGGGCTGCAATGGGCACTTTATATGCATGGCTTCGGCGGCGAAACCGAAGAGGTCGAGGCTCTTCCGGAAACATAAATCTCCGCTGGCGCAACATTCGGTTCGTTGGAACAATTCCGTCCGGCGCCAGATTGCCTTAAAGGAATTTACATGGACGGACTGACTAAAACGCAAGTGGACAAGGCTGATAGTCGCGATTTTGCGCTCGGCCCCGGACCCAAGCGGCCACGCGATGCCGCCACCCTCATCCTTCTCGACCGCAGGGGTGACGATTTTCTGGTGCTGATGGGCAGGCGCCATGCCAGCCATGCCTTCATGCCCGGCAAGTTCGTGTTCCCCGGCGGCCGCACCGACCCCGGCGACGGACGCGTGAAGGTGGCCGATTCGCTGGAGCCGCAGGAAGAGGCGAAGATGCTCGCCACGCTGGCGCGCCGCAGCCCGACCCGAGCCCGCGCCATCGCCCTTTGCGCCATCCGCGAGACATATGAGGAAGCAGGCCTGCTCATCGGCCGCAAGGCGCCCTTCACCACGTCCGGCGACGATTGGCAGGGTTTTGTGGAGCATGGCGTCGTGCCCTCGCTACGGCCCCTGCGCCTGATCGCTCGCGCCATTACGCCGCCCGGCCGGGTGCGCCGCTTCGACACGCGCTTCCTCGCGGCCTGGCGCAGCGATGTGGCCGTGGAATTGCCGGGAGGCGGACCCACAAACGAACTTCAGGAGCTTGTCTGGCTGCCGGTGCAGGAGGCTCAGCAGGCCGATATTCCCGCTATTACCAAGACGATACTGAACGAACTTCAAGAACGACTCGCGATCGACCCCGAGCTTCGACCGGGCGCGCAGGTGCCCTTCTATCGAATGGTACGCAACAGCTTCATCCGCGACGTTTTCTGACAATTTCAGGCCCACCGGCAGATGACAGGCACCCTTGATACGCCAGCCACGGAAATCCCCATGCGCTGGCTGTCCATTTCGGCGGCCATCGCTTCCATCAGTGTCGTAGGCATCGCCATCGGGCTGGGCATGCCACTGCTCAGCATCATTCTCGAAACGCGCGGCTATTCCGCCTCGATGATCGGTCTCAATACCGCGATAGCCGGCATTGCCTCGATTGCGGCCGCACCTTTGGCCACGCCGCTGGCGGTGCGATTCGGCGTGGTTTGGACCATGCTCTGCATGATCATGATCGGGGCGCTGGCCTTCGTGGGGTTTTATTTCGCGCCGGCCTTCTGGCTGTGGTTTCCGCTGCGCGTGATGCTTCACCTGGCCCTGACGGTGCTCTTCATCCTCTCCGAATTCTGGATCAGCACCTCGGCCCCGCCGCAGCGCCGCGGACTGGTATTGGGTATCTATGCCACCGTGCTCTCGCTTGGATTCGCTGCCGGGCCGTGGCTATTCTCTCAGATGGGAAGCTCCGGTTTCCTGCCATTCGGCACGGTGTTCATGCTCGTGGTGATCGCGGCCATACCGGTTGCGGCCGCCTACCGCGAAAGCCCCACGATCATCCCCGAGGGCGGTTCGAGCGGCTTCATCCGCTATATCTGGCTGGTTCCGACCGCGACGGCGGCGGTGCTCGTGTTCGGAGCGGTGGAAACCGGGGGCTTTGCGCTGTTTCCCGTGTTCGGCAACCGGATCGGTTATTCCGAAGGGGATGCCGCGTTGCTGCTGACCATGATCGGGCTCGGCAATGTCATCATGCAGATTCCGCTCGGCATGATCTCGGACCGCATCCGGGACCGCCGGCACCTGCTGCTGCTTTGCGCGGCAGTCGGCCTTGGCGGCATGATCCTCCTGCCCCACGTCCAGTCCAACTGGAACGTGATGGCGGGCTTACTGTTCCTGTGGGGCGGCGTGGTCGCCGCACTTTACACCGTCGGGCTGGCGCATCTGGGCTCGCGCCTTTCCGGCCACGAACTGGCCAACGCCAATGCCGCGTTCGTGCTGTGTTACGGATTCGGCATGATCCTCGGCCCGCAAGCGATTGGCATCGGCATGGATACGCTCGGCACCGACGGCTTCGCCTGGTCGATCGGGCTGTTTTTTGCCGCCTATATCGTTCTCGCCGGCAGCCGGCTCGTGCTCGGCAACCGTTCCTCTTGACTTTCAGCACATGTTCTTTATGTGTCGCGACAAGTTTTCCGCATCCGGGCTTTCAGCCGTGGTCAAGCGGCCCGAACACCTCAAATAGACGGACGAACATCATGGCCAAAGCCGCAAACATCAAGATCAAGCTTCTTTCGACCGCCGATACGGGCTTCTTTTATGTGACGAGCAAGAACAGCCGCACGAAGACCGAAAAGCTGTCGTTCCGCAAGTACGACCCGGTCGCCAAGAAGCACGTCGAATTCAAGGAAACGAAGATCAAGTAATCTTCCTTCCGTTTCGAGAACGCAGAACGCCGCCCTTTCGGGCGGCGTTTTGGTTGCTGACAAACCCCTGGCGTTAGCCGGGGGTTTTTGATTCACTGGGTCATGTTGAAGCGCCCCGCCCCTCGAACAGATGCCCCTTGAGATGGTGGGGTTTGGGGGGCTGATTCCCAAGGATCATCTTCTGCGCAAAACCAAAGCCTCTCAGCCGCATACGAAAAAACCCCGCCGAAATCGACGGGGTTTGTCAGCACTCTGAGACGGGGCCTTGGTGCCCCGCCTTTCTTTATCAGGCCGCTTGCAGTGCGCGGCGCAGATCAGGCGCGATTGCCTCATCCGCCAACGTCTGGACGGCCTCGCCAAGCGTCAGCGACTGCTGGTCACGCGAACCGAGCCGGCGGATATTGACGGTTTCTTCCTCAGCTTCGCGCTTGCCGCAGACGAGAATGACCGGAACCTTGGCCAGCGAATGTTCGCGAACCTTGTAGTTGATCTTCTCGTTGCGCAGATCGGCTTCGGCCGACAGACCGGCAGCCTTCAAGCGAGCGACGACCTTGCGGGCATAGTCGTCGGCGTCCGAAGTGATCGTCGCCACCACCACCTGCAGAGGTGCAAACCACAGCGGAAAATGGCCCGCGAAGTTCTCCATCAGGATACCGAGGAAGCGCTCCATCGAGCCGCAAACGGCACGGTGGATCATCACGGGTTGCTTCTTTTCCGAATCCGCACCGATGTAGAAGGCGCCAAAACGCTCTGGCAGGTTGAAGTCCACCTGCGTGGTGCCGCACTGCCATTCGCGACCGATAGCATCCTTCAGCGTGTATTCGAACTTCGGCCCGTAGAAAGCGCCCTCGCCCGGCAGAATTCCGGTCTTGATGTTGTTCGATTTCTGCTGGATCTGCTCCAGCACCTTCATCATCACGCTTTCGGCACGATCCCAAAGATCATCGGAACCGACGCGCTTGTCAGGCCGGGTGGACAACTTGATGGTGATCTCATCGAAGCCAAAATCCTTGTAGACCGACAGGATCAGATCGTTGATGCGTAGGCATTCGGCCGCCATCTGCTCGTCGGTACAGAAGACGTGCGCATCGTCCTGCGTAAAGCCGCGCACGCGCATCAACCCGTGCAGGGCGCCCGATGGCTCGTAGCGATGCACATTGCCGAATTCGGCGAGCTTTATCGGTAGATCACGGTAAGACTTCAGACCGTGCTTGAAGATCTGAACGTGCCCGGGGCAGTTCATGGGCTTCAGCGCAAAAACGCGATCGTCTTCGGTGTCGTCGCCCGCGACAGTCACCTTGAACATGTTGTCGCGATACCAGCCCCAGTGGCCCGAGGTCTCCCAAAGCGACTTGTCCAGAACCTGCGGCGCATTGACTTCCTGATAGCCATGTTCATCGAGGCGTCGGCGCATATAGTTCACCAGCGTCTGGAACATCTTCCAGCCCTTGGCGTGCCAGAACACGACACCTGGCCCTTCTTCCTGGAAATGGAACAGGTCCATCTCGCGTCCGAGGCGGCGGTGGTCGCGCTTTTCGGCCTCTTCCAGCATGTGGAGATACTGGTCGAGTTGAGCCTGGTCGGGCCAGGCGGTGCCGTAGATGCGCGTCAGCATCGGGTTGTTGGCATCGCCGCGCCAATAGGCGCCGGCCACCTTCATCAGCTTGAAGGCGTTGCCGATCTGGCCGGTGGAAGCCATATGCGGGCCACGGCAGAGGTCGAACCATTCGCCCTGCGAATAGATCCGGAGGTCCTGATCTTCCGGAATCGCGTCGATCAGTTCGACCTTGTAGGATTCGCCCTTGTCGCGGAACACCTGCTTGGCCTTCTCACGCGACCACACTTCCTTGGTGAAGGGTTTGTTGCGGGCGATGATCTCGCGCATCTTCTTCTCGATCACCGGAAGGTCGTCCGTCGTGAAAGGTTCGTTGCGCGCAAAGTCGTAATAGAAACCGTTCTCGATCACCGGACCGATGGTGACCTGGGTGCCCGGCCAAAGCTCCTGCACGGCCTCGGCCAGCACGTGGGCGGCATCGTGGCGGATAAGCTCCAGCGCGCGCGGGTCTTCACGGGTGATGATTTCGACCGCGCCGGATTTGCCGAGCGGGTCGGACAGATCGCGAACTTGACCGTCGATGCTGTAGGCAACCGCCTTCTTGGCGAGCGACTTGGAAATCGATTCGGCCAGACCGGAACCGGTCATCGCCGCTTCATATTCGCGGACGGAGCCATCAGGGAATGTAAGGGAAACGGAATTCAGCAAAACTCTTCTCCATATCCAGTCCCGCAAACGAGCGCGGGTGGTGTCATCATTGCCGGCTCTTGGAGCCAACACCGTCTGATAGGATTTGTAACGACCCTAGTAAAGGTAGCGTTTGGGCATCGGCAACGTTGAGGCTCTTTGAGCGCTCTCGATTCGACCGCTCAGGGATGAATGGCGAAGCAGTCGAATTTCTGGTGCTTCAGCACAGTGCAAGCTCTTCCGGCAGATCTTAAATCGCTAAAGCCGTCGAAACGGACGCGAAAAAGCGTGGCGTTGCCTTTCTTCGTCGGCTCGATCTGTCCCGCGGCGTCGCTGTTGATCGCGCGGACAAACTTTCCGGCTTTTCCAAGCAACTTCTGCGCCGTCGCATGGCTCGGCACCGCCGCAATCTGGATTTGCCAGCCGGATGGCTCAAGCGCCGCCAATCCTCCATCGCCCTGCTCTATGAGCGATTCATCGATGAGATCGGCCACATGGAGAGAGTTATCCGGCCTCCATGTGGGGACAGGCACATTCCTCGCCATCAAACGGCCACCCGCGCCCTGCGTGGAAAAACGTGTCAGCAGCGCCTCCATGCGGTCATCGCGCTTGCGCGCGGTCTTTCCACCGAGAACGACACCAATGAGGTGATGGTTGTTTCGTGCGTATGAGCTCACGATGTTGTAATCAGCGGCACTGGTAAATCCGGTCTTGATGCCGTCTACCCCATCGTGCCGATACATGAGGTTATTGTGACCCCTGAGCAGTTTGCCGCGAAAAACAAAGGATCGTTTGGAAAACAAGGCATACTCGACCGGGAAATCCCTTTGCAGCGCCAGACCGAGCAGCGCCATGTCGCGAGCGGTCGTTGATTGCTTCTTGCCGTCGGTCAATCCCGATGGGTTTGTGAAGACCGTATCTCGAAGGCCGAGCCGTTTCGCGCGCTGTGTCATCAGCCGCGCGAAGTCGGATTCCGACCCCGATATATGCTCGCCAATGGCCGCCGCAGCATCATTTGCTGAGATTACGATCATGCCGTTGACCGCCTCGCGCACGCTGATCGTGTTGCGCGGTTTGACCCAGAGTTTCATCGGTATTTTGATCGACGCGTTACGAGAAACGACAACCCGGTCATCCCATTTAAGCCGTCCTGCCTTGATCGCCTCGAATGTCAGGTAAAGCGTCATCATCTTGGCAAGCGACGCTGGCGGATGAATCCGCCCCGCCTTTTCTTCCCCAAGAAAGCGCCCGCTATTCGCGTCGAGAACCGCCCACGACACATCTGCAAATGCCGTATTCACGCCCATCAACATCATGCTGGAAGCAATCGAGATGAGACAAAATTTGCGAAGGCACCGCCCCACACCATGAACCAGCATAAAAGCTCCTTGAAACGAAACTCTCGTCGGCAGAAGAAATATCCTTCAGAAATATATCTGCCGGCGAACCACTTTGGCGGCCCACTATGATGTCGCCCCACTAACGAGATGTGAATGATTTCTTAAGAGTTCCGCACAGAGCGGGAGGGTCTCTGTTCGAGCCGTTCTGCCTTATGGATCGCGATGTTTGCCGATGTGCCAGTAGCGCCATGGCGTGTACCAGCGGTATCGCTTTTCAAGCCTATCCGGCACCCGGTCGATGCCATGCGTGCCCCAGGGGCCGCAACGCATCACCCGAAAAAGTCCCATCCAGCCGCCGGCCCAGAAACCATGCCGGGCAATCGCCTCGTAGGCATATTCCGAACAGGTCGGCATGTGACGACAGGAATTGCCGACGAAACCGGACAATGTGAGCTGATAAAGCCGCACCAGCGCCGTGCCGAGAACCCGACCCGGCGTCTTGCGCCAGGGGCCGGACCAGTTGCGGCCCTGTGCAGCCGGCCGGGCCCAATGTCGATGCGGATGTTCCAGGCTCAATGCTCCGGTTCCGAAAACCAATCCTTTCCGTAAATGTCGCTTCCGCACCGCGATTGCAACAACGCGCGGACGCCCGACGCTGGGCATTTGGGCGAACACTGGCGCATCGTCGTCAACCGCAGGTGAACAGTTCGTGCTCAGCGTGGCGAATGTGAAGCACCGGCAAAGCGGCTTATCTGATATGGCGAATTGATCGCCTCCGCCGTCGCCGGCGATTGGAGGCGGTTGCGAAAACGCCACCTGCCGGCCATCCTTCCGGCACTCACGACAGAGGAACATCATGTCGGACAAGATAGAATTCGGACTCGACACGTTCGGCGACGTGACGACAGGTGCCGACGGCCAGCCGTTGCCGCAGGCGCAGGTTATTCGCAATGTGGTGGACGAGGCCGTTCTGGCCGATCAGCTCGGCATCGATTTTATCGGCGTCGGCGAACACCATCGCAACGACTTCGCGGTCTCTACGCCGGAAACCGTTCTGGCGGCAATTGCCGCGCGCACCGAACGCATTCATCTCGGCTCTTCCGTGACGGTATTGAGCTCGGACGACCCGATTCGTGTGTTCCAGCGCTTCTCCACCGTGGATGCGCTGTCGAACGGACGCGCCGAAGTGATCCTCGGTCGCGGCTCGTTCACCGAATCCTTCCCGCTGTTCGGCTACCGGCTGAACGACTACGAGACACTTTTCTCCGAAAAGCTCGACCTGTTCGCGGCATTGGCGAAAGGCGGTCCGGTCACATGGCAAGGGTCGATCCGTCCCCCGCTCAACGAGCAGAACGTTTACCCACCGACCGAATCCGGAACGCTCAAAACCTGGATCGGTGTCGGCGGCAGCCCCGAATCCGTAATCCGCGCAGCGCGTTACGACCTACCATTGATGCTTGCCATCATCGGCGGCGATCCAAAGCGCTTCCGACCCTTCGTGGATCTCTACCATCGCGCACTCGACCAACTCGGCCAGGATACAAAATCGATAGGCGTGCACTCGCCCGGCTATGTCGCCGACACCGACGAGCAGGCACGCGAGGAACTATGGCCGAACTACAAGAAGATGCACGACCGCATCGGCGCCGAGCGCGGCTGGCCGCCGACCTCGCGCGCGACATTCGATTCGGAAGCCGATATGGGCTCGCTCTATGTCGGTTCGCCTGAAACGGTTGCCCGCAAGATCGCGTCAACGGTCAAGGCCCTCGGCATTTCGCGCTTCCAGATGAAATATTCGAACGGTCCGCTGCCGCATGAGAAGATGATGCGCTCCATCGAACTCTACGGCACAAAGGTACTGCCGATGGTGCGTGACCTCCTCGCCTGACCCGCGAATCGAAAACGCCGGCTCCAGTCGAGCCGGCGTTTTCTTCTATGCCACTTCGTGCTTTTTCTCGATCTGGCCGATGCAATCCACCACCGCGTCGAAGGTCAGCATCGTCGAGGCGTGGCGTGCCTTGTAGTCACGCACCGGTTCCAGATATTTCAGGTCGGCGAAGCGCCCATTGGGCGGCGGTCCGTTTTCCTTCAGCATCTTCAGCATGGTTTCACGTACCTGGCGCAACTCATCCGCGGTCGCGCCAACCACATTGGCGGCCATGATCGAGGACGAGGCCTGACCCAACGCGCATGCCTTGACGTCATGGGCGAAATCGATGACCACGCCGTGCTCCATCTTGAGATCGACCGTCACGGTCGAGCCGCAGAGCTTGGAGTGCGCGGTCGCGGTGGCATCGGGATGCTCAAGCCGGCCTATATGTGCAATATTTCCGGCGAAACCGAGAATTTTCGCATTGTAGACGTCATCGATCATGATTTTTCCAACCGCCGCCGTTTCTAAAACAGACTGTGCTGTTTCGGCACCTTTCATTCGCATTCCAAGCACTTATATAATGCTTGAGTTCCGGCAACGGCAAGGCAGCCGCCTTCCCCGCCGGAAGTTCCTCACGCCGCTTTCGGGCCGGAATCTCCGACATCCCGCAAAAGGCTGTGGTCCGTTCAACTCGTCCCTCCTTTGAGTGGGACTACGGGAGACACCTTTCATGGACGCCGTACTCAAGAAACCGATGCCCAAATCCGACTATCTGGACAAGCCGTCTACCAATCGGCCAGACCAGGCGGAAGTCGAATCCGCAGTGCGCACATTGCTGCGCTGGACGGGCGACGATCCGGATCGCGAAGGTTTGATCGACACGCCCAAGCGCGTTGCCAAAGCATTCCTCGAAATGTTCAATGGGTACGACATGTGCCCTGCCGAGGAGCTTGGCCGCACCTTTGAGGAAGTCGCCGGATATGACGACCTCGTGCTGGTGCGTGACATCCAGTTCCACTCGCATTGCGAGCATCACATGGTGCCGATCATCGGCACCGCCCATGTCGGCTATTTGCCGGAGGGCAAGGTCGTGGGTCTTTCAAAGATCGCCCGTGTGGTCGACATCTTCGCCCACCGCCTGCAGACGCAGGAAGCCATGACCGCGCAGATCGCCAACGTCATCCAGGACGTGCTCAATCCACGCGGCGTCGCCGTCATGATCGAGGCCGAGCATATGTGCATGGCAATGCGCGGCATCCGCAAGCAGGGCTCCACGACACTGACCTCGACCTTCACCGGCGTCTTCAAGGACAGCCCTGAGGAGCAGCTTCGCTTCCTCACCATGGTGCGGCACGGCAACAAATGAGCCGGCACGCTGAAATTGCCGGCTTCGCAGAAAAGAGGAGCCGGCAATGACCGCGCCCGAATTCGAAAAAGCCCCGAACGACAAGAAAGCGCTGGAGGATGGCACGGCCTTCACGCCGCGCTTCGATGCAAATGGCCTCGTCACCGCCGTCGTCACCGACGCGGGGGACGGCATACTGCTGATGGTCGCGCATATGAATGCCCAGGCGCTGGCGCTGACAATAGAAACCGGCATCGCGCATTACTGGTCACGCTCGCGCAACGCGCTGTGGAAAAAGGGGGAAACCTCGGGCAATTTCCAGCACGTCGTGGAGATGCGCACTGACTGCGATCAGGATGCCGTGTGGTTGCGCGTAAATGTATTGGGCCACGATGCAACCTGTCACACCGGCAGGCGTTCCTGCTTCTACCGGAAAGTGGAAAGGAGGGATGGCATCGTCACTTTGACCGGCGACGGTTCCGCGCCGCTTTTCGACGCGAAAAAGACATATCTCGACGCCACATAACAAGTCTCAGGCGTCAAAAACGGATTCATTCTTTCGATACGTCCTGCATCTATCCTCGACGCAGGACATGGGGAGATTGCGATGCTCGAATGGGCGTCATTGCGCAACAGACCTGATGTACGGGAAGTAGAGCGCCCCGCCACTCCCGATGCATTGCCCGATCCCAAATCCGCACGAAAATCCGGAATCGCACTGGCACTCGGCGGAGGCGCCGCGCGCGGCTGGGCCCATATCGGCGTCTTGCGGGCGCTGGAAGAGGCCGGTGTCGAGATCGACATGATCGCCGGCACCTCGATTGGCGCGCTGGTTGGCGGCTGCTATCTCGCCGGCAAGCTGGATGAACTGGAGGATTTCGCCCGCAGCCTCACCAAGCGGCGCATTTTCGGCCTGCTCGATTTCCGTCTCGGCGGCAGCGGCCTGCTCGGCGGCATGAAGCTGACTGCGCGGATGCAGGAGCATCTTTCCGGCCTGCGATTCGAAGACCTGCCCAAGCCCTTCGTCTGCGTAGCCGCCGAAATCCGCACCGGACATGAGATCTGGCTGTCGAGCGGTTCGCTGATCACGGCGATGCGCGCATCTTATGCGCTGCCCGGCGTGTTCGAACCGGTCGTAGCCAACAAGCGGGTGCTTGTGGACGGCGCTCTGGTCAATCCGGTTCCCGTTTCGGTGTGCCGCGCCTATGAGCAACGGCTGGTGGTGGCGGTGAACCTGCATTACGACCTGTTCGGCCGCGCCGCTGTCATCAAGCACAGCGCCGGCGAGCTTCTCGTCGAGAGCGACGTGCCCGCAGGTCATCATCCTCTCGGCGCGTTTTCGCGCGACAGCAGGCTGGGCATCACCGGCGTGATGGTCGAAGCCTTCAACATCATTCAGGATCGCATTTCACGCGCACGGCTTGCTGGTGATCCGCCGGACCTTTCGCTGCAACCGAAGCTCGGTCATATCGGCCTGTCGGAATTCCATCGCGCCGACGAAGCCATCCGGCTCGGCTATGAGGCGACACAGGCGCAGCTGGCTGAACTGAACCGCTTGCAGACCGTTCTTGCTTAGAGCAGCGGACGGTTCTGACGAACGCGGTTCCGCTGCCCCAGCTTGGCCGCATTTATGCGACGCCAGACGATTCCGTCTGGCTGCAAAATGCTCCAGCCGTTTTCACCGCATGATCATTCGATCAGGGCGCCGGCGCCGCGTCGATGATGCGGAATTGCACGCTCCTGTTGCCGTTCCAGTAATTGGATGACAGCGAACCGGCGACATGCACCGCACCACCCCGGCTCTTGAACAGGAAATCACCGAGTGCGGTATCCGCCGCCCGGAAGGCGATCGCCTGGATGCGGCCGCCGCCATCGGAGCGCAGATCGACACGTATATGTGACGTTCCGACCAGCCGCGCATCGAGGAGCCGGTGGCGCGGCAGCACGAAAACCGGAGCGACATGGCCGGCCCCGAACGGTCCGGCGCGCTCCAGCGTATCCAGCAGGTTGGTCGTGGCGCCATCGGCGGCAAGAGCGGCGTCGATCGGCAGGCTCTCTTCGCTTTGCAGGCGAAACACATCGGCGGCCGCCCGTTCCTCGAAAAAGGCGCGCAATGCGCCGAGCTTATCTCGCTCGACGGTGATGCCCGCCGCCATGGCGTGGCCGCCGCCCTTGACGATCAGCCCCTTGTCATGCGCCTCGCGCACCAGCCTGCCGAGATCGAAGCCCGGCACTGAACGGCCCGAGCCGGTGCCGACGCCGTTTCCATTGAAGGCAATGGCGAAGGCCGGACGCCGTGCATGTTCCTTCAGCCGCGAGGCGAGCAGGCCGACGATGCCGGGATGCCAGTCCGGGCTGGCGGTGACGATCACCGCAGGCCCCTGCCCGCCCAGCGTTTCGGCATCGGCCTCGGCGCGTGCCTCGGCGAGCATCTCCTGCTCCATAGCCTGCCGTTCCTGGTTCAGCCGGTCGAGCGTCTCGGCGATCTTGCCGGCCTCCACGGGATCGTCGGTCGCAAGCAGCCGGCTGCCGAGTGCGGCATCGCCGATGCGTCCGCCAGCATTGATGCGCGGGCCGATGAGGAAAGCGAGATGGAAAGCGTTGATCGGCTCGCCGATGCGCGAGACACGCGCCAGCGCCGCCAGCCCCGCGTTGCGCTGCTGGCGAATGGCGATCAACCCTTTGACCACAAAAGCACGGTTCACACCGGTCAGCGGGACCACGTCGCACACTGTCGCCAGCGCCACCAGATCGAGCATCGACAAAAGATCGACCGGTGGCTGGGCCGGGCGCTCCTTGCGCAAAAGCTTTGCGGTCTGCACCAGGGTCAGAAAAACGACGCCTGCGGCGCAAAGATGCCCCTGCCCCGACAGATCGTCCTCCCGATTGGGATTGACCACGGCAATGGCCGCCTCCGGCAGCGCCCCGCCGACCTGGTGGTGGTCGAGCACGACGACATCCGCACCCGCTTCACGCGCCGCCGCGATTGCGGCCGCACTGTTGGTCCCGCAATCAACCGTCACGATCAGACGCGCTCCGCGCGCCACCAGTTCGCGCATGGCATCCGGGTTCGGCCCATAGCCTTCGAAAATGCGATCCGGAATGTAGATTTCGGACTCGACGCCGTAATGGACCAGAAAGCGTTTCAGCAGCGCCGAGGACGCCGCCCCATCGACGTCATAATCGCCGAAAATAGCCACGCGCTCGCGGCGCAGGATGGCCGCAACGATACGCCCGGCAGCCTTCTCCATGTCGGTCAGCGTTTCCGGATTCGGCAAGAGATCCCGGATGGTCGGATCGAGAAAGCGCTCGGCGTCTTCCGCCCCCACACCGCGCCCGGCCAGCACGCGCGCGACGATATCCGGCACGCCATGCCCCTGCGCGATGGCGAGCGCGGTCATCTCCTGCCGTTCGTTCAGCCGATGCTCCCACGCGAGTCCGGTGGCCGAGCGCTTCACGTCCAGAAAAAAACGTTTCTCGGCCGTCATGCGCCGTTCAATCCCTCATCCATGAGTGCAGGATAAGGGATCGCCCGGCAAAGCCAAACAGGCTGCGGCATGGAAGACGTGGACAGTACAACGCGAATTACTGGAATTTCTCCAGATCCTGGTGCCGCGCCTTGATGGAACGCACGGTGCGCGACGAGGAGCGCAGCACGATCGTGTCGGTGGTGATCGAGCTGGAGCCGAACTTCACGCCCGACAGCATGTTGCCGTCGGTCACGCCGGTTGCGGCGAACAGCACGTCGCCGCGCGCCATTTCCTCGATGCGATAGACCTTGTTGGGGTCGGAAATGCCCATCTTGGCCGCGCGTGCAACCTTTTCGGGCGAGTCGAGCATCAGCCGGCCCTGCATCTGGCCGCCGATGCAGCGCAACGCAGCCGCAGCCAGCACACCTTCGGGTGCACCGCCCGTACCCATATAGATGTCGATGCCGGTTTCTTCCGGGTCGGTCGTGTGGATGACGCCAGCCACGTCACCGTCGCCGATCAGGCGGATGGCAGCACCGGTGCTGCGCACGGCCTCGATAAGCCTGGCGTGGCGCGGGCGGTCGAGAATACAGGCGGTGATCTCGCTCACCGGTACGCCCTTGGCCTTGGCCAGGTTATGGATATTCTCGACAGGCGAGGCATCGATATCGATGACGCCATCGGTATAGCCCGGACCGACCGCGATCTTGTCCATATAGACGTCCGGCGCAAACAGCAGGCTGCCCTTCTCGGCAATGGCGATGACGGCCAGCGCGTTGGGCAGATTCTTGGCGCAAATGGTGGTGCCTTCCAGCGGGTCGAGTGCGATATCGACCTCCGGTCCCTCACCCGCTCCGACCTCTTCGCCGATGTAGAGCATCGGCGCTTCGTCGCGTTCGCCTTCGCCGATCACCACCGTGCCCTTGATGGCAAGGCGGTTGAGTTCGGCGCGCATGGCATCGACTGCGACCTGATCGGCCGCCTTCTCGTCGCCGCGCCCGCGCAGGCGTGCGGCAGCGACGGCGGCGCGTTCGGTCACGCGCACGAGTTCCATGGTCAGGATACGGTCGAGGCCGGCTGCGTCATTCTTCGCCATAATTGAACATTCCCATGAAATCTGGTGGTTACGCCGCCCTTGGACGGCTCCTGCGAACCCTTGTGTCAAAGTGAGATGACAACAGCAAGACCCGCCGGTCGCACTTGTTGCAACCGGCCGAAACCTCAATCGATTAAGGTGTGGGAAGTGTTGCCGGGCGTTGCTCCAAACGCTGGCAGGCGCGGAGTGGCGCTGAAACGAAAAGCGGCGCGAACCGGCTTGGGTTCGCGCCACTGCGGATCGAAAAATCCTGTCTGGAAGCTGCTTACCCAGCCCGCTCGATGCGGATGACCTGCGGCTTGTCGATCAGGTGGCCGTCCTTGGTCACGCCTTCCACGGCCTTGCGCACTGCCGCTTCGGTCGTTTCATGGGTGACGAGGATGACGGTCTTGCTGCCGTCGCCCTCGGCATTGACGCCATGCTGAACGATCGATTCCAATGAAATCTCGTTGTCGGCCATCCGCTTGGCGACAGCGGCGAAAACGCCGACGCGGTCATGCACGGTAAGGCGAATGAAATAGCCCCCGGCATGACTGCGCATCTGCGCCTTCTTGTAGGGCTTCAGCTCCCTAGCCGGACGCCCGAACACCGGGCCGTGCTGGAAGCCCGGACGGCTCTTGGCGATGTCGGCAATGTCGCCGACAACGGCCGAAGCGGTGGCATTGCCGCCGGCGCCGGGGCCTGAAAGCAGAAGTTCGCCCAGAATGTCGGTCTCGACGGCCACGGCGTTGGTTACGCCATGCACCTGCGCGATCACGGACGAAGTCGGCACCATGGTCGGATGCACACGCTGCTCGATGCCCGTTTCAGTCTGCAAGGCGACGCCCAGCAGCTTGATGCGGTAGCCGAGTTCGCCCGCGGCGCGGATATCGGCCTGACTGATATTGCTGATGCCTTCCATATAGATGTTGTCGGCCGAAATCTTGCAACCGAAGGCAAGGCTGGTCAGGATCGACAGCTTGTGGGCCGTGTCATGGCCCTCGATGTCGAAGGTGGGGTCGGCTTCCGCGTAGCCCAGGTGCTGGGCATCCCTCAGGCAGTCATCGAACGACAAGCCCTCGGCTTCCATGCGGGTCAGGATGTAGTTGCAGGTGCCGTTGAGAATACCGAAAACGCGCGAGACATTATTGCCGGCCATGGCCTCGCGCATGGTCTTGATGATCGGGATACCACCGGCAACCGCTGCCTCGTAATTGAGCAGGACGCCCCTGCTCTCGGCGATTTCGGCAAGCGCCACACCGTGTTTGGACAGCAGTGCCTTGTTGGCGGTGACGACATGCCGGCCAGCCTCGAGCGCGGCTTTTACGCTCGCCAGCGCAGGTCCATCATCACCGCCGATCAGCTCGATGAAAACATCGATGTCGGCCGTCCTGGCCAGTTCGACCGGATCGTCGAACCACTGCGCGGCGGAGAGATCGACGCCCCGGTCGCGATTGCGGTCGCGCGCGGACGCTGCGGCAACGGTTATGGGCCGGCCGCACTGGCGGGTAAGCTCCGTCGCCTTCTCGGTCAGTACCCGCGCCACGGAGGCGCCGACTGTGCCGAGGCCGGCAATTCCAACACGCAAAGCTTCGGCCATGTCCCGCTACGCCCTCAAATCAATGTTTTCGTGAAAAGTCGTTCAGCGCCGCGCCGCCAGGGTCACGACATTGTCCGGCGACACGGCCTCGGAGGCGAGGAACCGCTTGATGTTGCGTGCTGCCTGCCGGATGCGATGCTCATTCTCGACCAATGCGATGCGCACGAAGTCGTCGCCATATTCGCCGAAGCCGATGCCGGGCGCGACGGCCAGGTCGGCCTTTTCGATCAGCAGTTTCGAGAACTCCAGCGAGCCGAGCTTCCGGAAAGGTTCGGGGATCGGGGCCCAGGCAAACATCGTCGCCGCCGGGGCCGGAACGTTCCAGCCGGCGCGGCCAAAGGCGTCCACCATCACGTCGCGGCGCTTGTGGTAGATGTCGCGCACTTCAGCAATATCCGAACCGTCGCCGTTGAGTGCTGCGGTCGCCGCCACCTGAATCGGCGTGAAGGCGCCGTAGTCGAGATAAGACTTCACCCGCGTCAGCGCAGCGATCAGCCGCTCATTGCCGACCGCAAACCCCATGCGCCAGCCGGGCATGGAGAAGGTCTTCGACATCGAGGTGAATTCGACCGCGACGTCCATGGCTCCCGGCACTTCCAGCACGGACGGCGGCGGATTGTCGTCGAAATAGATTTCCGAATAGGCGAGATCGGAAAGGATGATGATTTCGTGCTTCTTCGCGAAGGCGACCACATCCTTGTAGAAGTCGAGTGAGGCGACGAGCGCCGTCGGGTTCGACGGATAGTTGAGGATGAGCGCCAGCGGCTTGGGGATGGAATGGCGCATGCCCCGCTCCAGCGCGGGGATGAAATTGTCGTCCGGCTCGGCCGGCAGCGAGCGGATGACGCCGCCCGACATGATGAAGCCGAAGGCATGGATCGGATAGGTCGGGTTCGGGCACAGGATCACATCACCCGGTGCGGTGATGGCCTGCGCCATGTTGGCGAAGCCTTCCTTGGAGCCTAGCGTGGCAACGATTTGCGTGTCCGGATTGAGCTTCACGCCGAAGCGGCGCGCATAATAATTGGCCTGGGCGCGTCGCAGGCCGGGAATGCCGCGCGAGGACGAATAGCGATGCGTGCGCGGATCGCGCACCACTTCACACAGCTTGTCCACGATCGCCTTGGGCGTCGGCAGGTCGGGATTGCCCATGCCCAGATCGACAATGTCGGCGCCCCTGGCGCGGGCGGCGGCCTTCAGCCGATTTACCTGTTCGAAGACATAGGGCGGAAGGCGACGAACCTTGTGAAACTCTTCCATCTCAGTTCCAGCGATTGGGATCAGAGCCGCGATATATACCCATCCCGCAGCGCGGTCGAGGCATCATTTCCCTTCGATTTCCGAGAGGGTCTTCTGGGCGTGCGTCGCGGCAAGCTTCTTCAGCAATTCCTCGTCGCTCGGCACCGCTCCGCCTTCCGCCTCCTGCGAGGACTGCGCCGTCTTCAGTTCGGAAAGCTTTTCAGCCTTCTCCGCATCGCTGATCTGGCTGGCCGCCGACTGGGGCGGAATGTTGAGATTGGGAAAGGTTCCGGTGTTGCGGGCTTGCCCCGAAGAAAGCCCCGAGGGGCTGGAGGTGTCCACGATCTGTGTGTCGGTGCTGGTGCAGGCCGAAAGCTGGAACAGAGCCATTGCCACGGCCACGCCCGCGAGCGCCGACCGCACTGGGGAAAAAATGTCTCCGCCGGCAAGCTTCGTCATATTAATTCCTCTAAGGCTCTACTACACGACATTGATCTTGTTGGACCCGTTCCGACGTCTCATTATGTGTCTTATAGTAACGCCTGAGGAGGACAAGCGCGAACCATGTCGAAGGCAGCCGATTCGGGCAAGACAGATACCGAACAGACCTCCTCTGTCGAGCAGTATCTCGTCAAGGATCCGGAACGCTTCGCGCTCAATCTTGCCCGCATGGTCGAACAGGCCGGCAAGGCCGCTTCCGCGTGGGTGGAACCGCGCGAGAGGGGCGAGATACGCGACAGCGTTTCCGAGCCCATGGCCGACATGGTCAAGACGTTCTCCAAGCTCACCGAATACTGGTTGTCCGATCCCTCCCGGGCGCTGGAAGCCCAGACGCGACTGCTCTCAGCATATATGAACGTTTGGGCGAATGCGATCCAGCGCATGAGAACCGGCGAAGAAACCGCGCCGCCCCCGCTCTCGCCCGCCCCGGTGGAGCCCGAGAAGGGCGACAAGCGTTTCCAGGATCCCGAATGGGGCCGCAACGCCTTCTTCGATTTCCTGAAGCAAACCTATCTGGTCACCACCCGCTGGGCGAACGACCTGGTGGAGCAGGCCGAAGGGCTGGACGAGCACACGCGCCACAAGGCGAGCTTTTACGTCAAGCAGGTCTCCAACGCGATCTCGCCGTCGAATTTCATCCTCACCAACCCGGAACTGTTCCGCGAAACCGTCGCAAGCAACGGCGAAAATCTGGTGCGCGGCATGAAGATGCTCGCCGAGGACATTCAGGCAGGTCACGGCGACCTCAAGCTGCGTCAGGCGGATTCGTCGCAATTCGAAGTCGGTCGCAACATGGCAACGACGCCCGGCAAGGTGGTCGGCCGCAGCGATGTGGCCGAAATCATCCAGTACAGCCCCGCAACCGAAACCGTGCTGAAGCGGCCGCTGCTGATCTGCCCGCCCTGGATCAACAAGTTCTACATCCTCGACCTCAACCCGCAGAAATCCTTCATCCGCTGGGCAGTCGAGCAGGGCCACACGGTATTCGTCATCTCATGGATCAATCCCGATGAGCGGCACGGCTTGAAGGATTGGGAAGCCTATATCCGCGAGGGCCTGCAATATGGGCTCGACACGGTGCAGACCGCGACGGGCGAACGCGAGGTCAATGTCATCGGCTATTGCGTCGGCGGAACGCTGCTGGCGGCGGCTCTGGCGCTGCTGGCGCAGGAGGGCGACGACCGGATCAGGTCGGCCACCTTCTTCACCACACAGGTAGATTTTACTTTCGCCGGAGATCTCAAGGTCTTCGTTGACGAGGACCAGATTGCCGCACTCGAGCGCGCCATGCGCGGCAAGGGCTATTTGGAAGGCAACAAGATGGCCACCGCCTTCAACATGTTACGTTCCGGCGACCTGATCTGGCCTTATGTCGTGAACAATTATATGCGCGGCAAGGATCCCCTGCCCTTCGATCTGCTTTACTGGAATTCCGATTCCACGCGGATGACCGCCGCCAATCATTCCTTCTATCTGCGCAACTGTTATCTGCAGAACAATCTGTCGCAAGGGCGCATGGAATTGGCCGGCAGAACGGTCTCGCTGCACGACATAATGATTCCCGTCTACAACCTTGCTGCTCGCGAAGACCATATCGCACCGGCTCTTTCGGTGTTCCTTGGCTGCAAATATTTCGGCGGGCCGGTGGAGTTCGTGATGGCCGGGTCCGGTCATATCGCCGGCGTGGTGAACCCGCCCGCCCAAAACAAATACCAGTACTGGACCGGTGGCGAACCGACCGGCGATTTCACCGAATGGACCGCAAAAGCCGCGGAAAATATGGGCTCCTGGTGGCCGCACTGGCAAAACTGGATAACCCGGCAGGACGATACGCGGGTTGCGGCGCGAAAACCGGGCGAGCGCACGCCGATTCTCGACGATGCGCCAGGCACCTATGTCAGGGTGCGCGTGTAACACATTGTAATGTGCGGTGAATTGACCTTCACGCCAAACCGGGCGAAATGGTGGCGCGGCAACATGCTCTTGCCTTATTTGCGCCCTGGCACGGTTTTTGATCCGGGGCACGACAAATTCGTCAGGTTCTGATTCCGGCTGCGGAAACATAATCGATCGATTGATCCATTACCGCGGCCAGTGCAGATCGGCGCCGAAACGACAGGAAGGGGACGGGCTTGACAGCAGCAGGCATTCGCTTTGCAAAACGGGGGAGTCATGCCGTTCTGGCCGCCCTTGTCTCTGCGCTGCTCGCTTCCTGCACGTCCACCAGCGATCCGAACCTGGATTTCAATCTTCCCGCATACAACGCCTCGGCCAGCCAGCCGAATGTTGAAACCGCCGCGGCGCAAACCGATTCCGCGACGATGACCATCACCCAGAACGCCGAGGCCGGCAGCCCGGCTGTCGCCACGGTGATGGACGAGAACGATCGCGAACTGCCGGTGGCCGTCGCCTACCTGCCCACGTCCCGTCCTGCCGCGGGCGGAACGATTTCGCTGCAACAGGCGGTGGAAGCCGAAGCAGAGGCGGAACGTCTTGCAGCCGTCCCTGCACCAGCGGAAAAGCAGCAGGTGGAGGCTAAAACGGAAACCGTGGCGCAGGCGCCACTGCCTTCGGCACGTCCTGGCGAGAAGCCCGAGACCGCCGCGGCAAAGCCCGCCGCCGCACAGGCACCGCAAACGGCACAGGCGGAAACCTCCGCTGAAGGGGGTGATGCGGGCTCCGTGACCGCCGCGAACGAAACGGCAAAGACCGAAACCCCGAAGAAGAAGAGTTTCTTCGCGTCGCTGTTCGGTTCTTCGTCCTCCGCATCCTCAGCGACGTCCTCTTCCGATCGCGGCGCGCCTTCCCCGGCCGCCAAGCCGTTTGTCGCGACGAACGCCGCCGCCAAACCACTGATCGACACCAAAACATCCGCGACGCCGAAGCCTGATGCCAAACCGATCATCCAACTCGCTTCGGCCAACTCGCCGGCCAAACCGCTTGCGCTTGCTTCGGCCGGTGGCATGAGCGACCTGCCCGGTGTTCGGCAGAGCGAACTTTTTGAGATCAAACGCAAATCCGGCATCGATGACGACAGCGACGTCGATCTTCATGAGGAAGAGGACGGCGGTCCGATTCAAGTTGCCTCGGCCGCCGGTATGGCGCGACTGGCGCCCAACGGCTTGTTGCGACAAACCGAAAATGTAGACGTCGCCTGCCTGAAACCCTCACTGGTTCGGGTGCTCAAGAGCATCGAGCAGCATTATGGCAGCAAGATCGTCGTGACGTCGGGCTTTCGCGACCCGTCTCGCAATCGCCGTGCCCGCGGCGCCAAGAACTCGCTGCATATGTATTGTGCGGCTGCAGACGTACAGGTTCCCGGCGTAAGCAAGTGGGAACTGGCCAATTTTGTGCGCTCCATGCCCGGACGTGGCGGTGTCGGCACCTATTGCCATACCAACTCGGTGCATGTGGATGTAGGCCCCGAACGCGACTGGAACTGGCGCTGCAGCCGTCGCCGTTAGAGCACGATCCCGAACCGAAGGATCGGGTCGGTAAAAGCGGGAACCGATAAAAGGTCAGGCCCAAACGACTGGAGAGAGTCGGACACGACTCGAAAAACGTGATCAGCCTGGTGGCGTGATCGGCAGCATCACCTTTTCCGCAGGAACGTCGCAAGGCCACCCTGCCACGATTCGAAATTCGCGGACGTCGACAATATCGAATCGTTTCAAGCTGATCGCAGGGTTTCCGGTCGCGTAACGGCCCCTTCATGATGGTGCAGAATCAGATTCAGCGCGCATATTTTCCCATCCTCCCTGGTTCCTCGGCATCATTTCGACCCTATCAACAGGTTCCGTCGCTCGTTTACGAAAAAAGTTTGAAAAGACGCCGAAGACGGCTTGCCGACCACCAATTGCCTGACTATAAGGCCCTCATCTTCACCGCGCGCCCATCGTCTAGCGGTTAGGACGCCGCCCTTTCACGGCGGAAACAGGGGTTCGATTCCCCTTGGGCGTACCACATTTTCCTTGATATTGTTACGGGTTACAGCTTACGCAGACCGATGCGGAAGATACCGCTGCGGTACTTGGCCACCGGATCCATTTGCAGCCTGTACCAGGAAATCTGCGTGTAGCAGGCTTGCCGCATCGGAGCGAATAACGCGCGTTTCCGACGACAGCCCGTTCGGATTCTCGGCGTACCCGGTTGCAATGAGCCGTGTTTTGCGTGAGTATCTAGGTACTCAGATGTACGTGGGCTTCCACGAGTGAAGCAGTTCATCCGGCCTGAGCAATTGCAGAACGACGTGACGTCGTTTCTTTGCATGGGGGCAGGTATGTGGATCGCGTTGACCGATTTTGACGGCAAAGAAATCTATCTCAATACCACTCATCTTGTTTCGATTAGAGAACACGGCCGTGGAGCTATCGTTACCCACACGGTGGGCCAGACGGTGGTGAGCGAAAGCCCGCAGGCCATCCGCAAGGTGCTCGGGCTTACGCAGACAACGGCATTCTCGTCTGCTCTACATCGTTTCGGGATAGAAGGGCGCGCCTGACTATCAGGCAGCTTCCAGATCGTTCGCGTAGCCGCATATGAGCGGCTTGCGCGAACGCTTGGATTGAATCCGGGATCGCATGATCCCTGCCGCTGAAAGGTGACAGGGTACAGACATTCGCACCCGGCTTCGCAAGCCAGCGGATTGCGATATGGCCGTCGCGATAGCGCAGCTACGCGGCGACCTCCATCGCAACTGCTGATACACTGGGTCACACAGGGCATGGTTGGCGAACCGCCTTCCCCTGCCACCAGCGCCGGTTGACGCCACCGATCTTCATCTTGTTTAGACCGCAACCGCAGCACTGCATTGCCGGCTGGATCAAATGAAAGATGTTGGCGCGACAGGATAGGCACTGGAACAGGCTTGGCGAGCCGGGCTAAAGAGGGCTGCCATGACAAATATCGATGCCGCCCTCGCCTATCTCGACTACGACCCCTCATCGCGCCGTCTCCGGCTCGACCCGCATGAGCCGCGTTTCGTGCAGAACCCGTATGAGGCCTATGCGTGGCTGCACACCAATGCGCGCAGCTTCTTCTGGGAGGATTTCGGTTTCTGGTGCCTGGCGGGATATGACGATGTCAACCGCCTGCTGCGTGACCGCCGCTTCGGCCGTGAAAAGCCGGAAGGCGCTCCCGACGACCAGGGCTATACCGGCGACCGTTCGCATCTGACGGCCTTCGACGCGATCGAGGCCAATTCAATGCTGGAGCTGGAGCCGCCTGTCCACACGCGCCTGCGCACGCTGGTCAACCGCGCCTTCGTCTCGCGGCAGGTCGAACGGCTGCGTCCGCGTGTCGAAGCACTTGCCAACGAGCTGGTCGACAGGTTCGAAGCTGATGGCGGGACCGACCTGCTACCGAACTTCGCCGCTCCGCTACCGATCACCATCATCGCCGAGATGCTCGGCGTGCCGGTGGAGATGGGGCCGCAATTGCTGAGCTGGTCGCACGACATGGTCGCCATGTATATGCACGGCCGCACGCGAGAACTGGAAGACAGGGCCAACGCTTCGTCCCAGGCATTTTCCGACTTCCTGCGCTCCTATGTGGCCCAGCGGCGCAAGAACCCCGGTGACGATCTGCTGAGCCTGCTGATCTCGGCGCAGGAAGACGGACAGAAGCTGAGCGAGGATGAGCTGGTTTCCTCGGCGATCCTCCTGCTCAATGCCGGCCATGAGGCAACCGTGCACCAGACCGGCAATGCGGTTCGCACCATCCTCAAGCAGGGCGGAGACCCGCGTCGCTTCTTCACTTCGCCCGAAGCCACGGCCGCGACGGTGGAGGAATGCCTGCGTTACGACGCGCCGCTGCATATGTTCACCCGCTATGCTTATGGCGATCTTGAGGCTGCCGAAGGCGTCGCGTTGAAATCGGGCCAGCAGGTTGGCTTGCTGCTGGGGTGCGCCAATCGCGATCCGGCCGCCTTTGCGGCGCCGCACACGTTCCAGCCCGGTCGCGACGACCAGAAGAACGTCTCTTTCGGTGCCGGGATCCACTTCTGCATCGGCGCGCCGCTGGCGCGGCTGGAACTGCAGAGTTCGCTCAAGGTGCTGTTCGACAGGCTGCCACAGATCGCGCTCGCCGAAGAACCGCTCTATCGCGACACCTATCACTTCCACGGACTGGAACGGCTGAACGTCAAATTCTGACGAAGCCCTGCCGGTCCGCGGGCAATTCTTTCAGGCGCGTCGCCAATCGGCGCGCCTCGAACGGGCAGGCAAAAATGACCAACTATTTCGAAAGCCCATTTCGGGGCAAACTGCTTTCAGAGCAGGTGACGAACCCCAACATCATCGTTGGCCGCTACAGCTATTATTCCGGCTATTATCATGGCCATTCGTTCGACGACTGCGCCCGCTATCTGATGCCGGACCGCGACGATGTGGACAAGCTCATCATCGGCAGCTTCTGTTCCATCGGCACCGGGGCGGCTTTCATGATGGCCGGCAATCAGGGCCATCGCAACGACTGGATCTCAACCTTTCCGTTCTTCTTCATGCCGGAAGAGCCCGCCTTCGCCGATGCGATGAACGCCTATCAGCCGGCCGGCGACACGGTCGTTGGCAATGACGTGTGGATCGGCGCGGAAGCAATGATCATGCCGGGCATCCGCATCGGGCACGGCGCGATGATCGGCAGCCGTGCGCTGGTGACCAGGGACGTCGAGCCCTACACCGTCGTCGGCGGCAATCCAGCCCGGCCGATCCGCAAGCGCTTTCCCGAGGAAGACATCGCCATGCTGCTTGAAATGGCGTGGTGGGACTGGCCGATAGAACAGATCAAGGCTGCAATGCCGCTTCTTTGCAGCGGCGACATCAAGGCCCTGAACACGTTCTGGAAGGAAAAGCGGTCTTAACGCGGCCAGGCTACCACCCCGCCTGGAACGAGATGACCTCTCCCTGATACGTGCATGCCCCCGAAACTCTGCAACTTTCGGGGGCATGCTCCAAATTCGGAAAACCCAAAGCGCACGTCATGATCGAGCCCCACCAAGCCACGAAACACTGGTCGAAGGTAGAGTATCTGCACGAAACCGTCAGGAACCCGAACATCCACGTCCGCGGCACGCACAGTTACTACAGCAATGCCTGGTCTGGTTCGTTCGAGGAAAGCGTGGTCCGGTACCTCTACGGCGATGACTACAGTTTGAAAGCCTGGGAACCAGCCTGGCCGATCGATCAGCTTCACATAGGCGACTATGTCTGCATAGGCGCAGAAGCTGTGATCCTGCTGGGCGGCAACCACACCCACCGCACGGATTGGTTCAGCCTCTACCCTTTCCCGGAATTCATCCTCGAATCCTATGCCGGGAAAGGTGACACTATTATTGGCGATGGTGCCTGGATCGGCATGCGTGCGATGATCTTGCCCGGTGTCGCCATCGGCGAGGGTGCGATTGTCGCGTCAGGGGCCATCGTAACAAAGAACGTGACGCCTTACTCCGTCGTTGCGGGAAATCCGGCGGTGCCTGTAAAATTGCGCTTCCCTGCAACGACCGTAGAGAAGCTGCTTGCCCTCAAGGTCTATGATTGGCCGTCCTCAAAATTCGAGGCGCTGAAGCCGCTGCTTTGCGCGAGCGACATCGAGGCCCTGGAGCTTGCGTCCAGCCGATATGACGAGGGAAACGCCTGACCGGTCAAGCCCTGATCACATAATCCTTGCGCGTGGTCTTGATCACTTCCCAGCTACCCTTGAAGCCGGGGCGAATGACGAAACGGTCGCCGGCCTGCACCGTGCGCGCCTCCCCGCCATCCTCGGTAACGACCGAAACCCCGGAAAGAATGTGACAATACTCCCATTCGTCATATTCGATCCGCCATTTGCCGGGTGTAGATTCCCACACGCCGGCATAGAGCCCGCCTTCAGCCTCCTCGACGTTCCAGGTGCGGAATTGCGGATTGCCTGAGATCACCCGCCCCTCGGCTGGCGCTCCAATCTCCGGCTCGATGCCGGAAATATCGACGCTCTGAAATTTCTCGCTCACCAAATCCCCCATGCATTTGCAAGGCCGACCGAAAACTGCCGGGCGGCCACGCATTGTCGTGGCTATCAAGCCTTGGCCAGTGCTTGTTCCAGATCGGCGATGATGTCGGCGACGTCCTCGATACCGACCGACAGACGCACCACGTCCGGGCCGGCACCGGCCGCAGTCTTCTGCTCGTCGGAGAGCTGGCGGTGCGTGGTCGAGGCCGGGTGGATCACCAGCGACTTGGTATCGCCGATATTGGCCAGATGCGAGAACAACTCCAGCGATTCCACCAGTTTCACGCCGGCATCGTAGCCACCCTTCAGGCCGAAGGTGAAGACAGCGCCTGCGCCGAGCGGCGAATATTTCTGCTGCAGTTCGTGGTTCTTGTCGCCCGGCAGCCCCGGATAGGAAACCCACGCTACCTTGTCGTGCCCGGACAGCCATTCGGCCACCTTCAGCGCATTGTCGCTGTGGCGCTGCATGCGCAGCGGCAGCGTCTCCAGTCCGGTCAGGATCAGGAACGCGTTGAAGGGCGAGATAGCCGGACCGAAGTCGCGCAGGCCCAGCACGCGGGTGGCGATGGCGAAAGCGAAATTGCCGAAAGTCTCGTGCAGCACGATGCCGCCATATTCCGGGCGTGGCTGCGACAGCATCGGGTAGTTGCCCGACTTCGACCAGTCGAACGTGCCGCCATCGACAATGATGCCACCCATGGAATTGCCGTGACCGCCGATGAACTTGGTCATCGAATGGAGAACGACGTCGGCTCCATGCTCGATCGGCCGCAGCAGGTAGGGGCTGGCCATGGTGTTGTCGACGATCAGCGGCAGACCGTGCTTGCGGGCGATAGCCGCAATGCCCTCGATGTCCACGAACACGCCGCCGGGATTGGCCAGGCTCTCGATGAAGATGCCGCGTGTCTTGTCGTCGACCTGGTTCTCGAAAGTCGAAAGGTCGTCCGGATCGGCCCAGCGCACCTCCCAACCGAAATTCTTGAAGGCATGACCGAACTGATTGATCGAACCGCCGTAAAGCTTTCTGGACGCGATGAAATTCTCGCCGGGCTGCATGATGGTGTGGAACACCAGAAGCTGCGCGGCATGGCCCGAAGCGGTCGCAAGCGCGGCCGTGCCGCCCTCAAGTGCCGCCACGCGCTCCTCAAGCACCGCCTGCGTGGGGTTCATGATGCGCGTATAGATGTTGCCGAACGCCTTCAAACCGAACAGCGAAGCAGCGTGATCGACGTCATCGAACACATAGGCGGTGGTCTGGTAAATTGGCGTAGCGCGTGCGCCGGTAGCCGGGTCGGGCTTTGCGCCGGCGTGAACGGCAAGCGTGTTGAAACCTGGAGTGCGTTGGGACATCGTTTCCTCCGAAAAGCCCTGACTGGAAATTCTTGCCATTCTTGGCCGAGCCTCACCGGGAATGCAAAGAACAAAATGCTCCGGCACATGCAAACAGCAAGCCACCACCTGCTCATGCAGTACGGTTTGCGAAACTATTTTTCAAAATCTATTTCTGACGAACACCGAAGCTCTGGAAGCCGGAGCGCATGATCGGCTTCTTCGACGAAAGTACGCCGGAATTGACACCATTCCAGCCGATCTCGCCGGCAAGGCGTGCATATTCGATCTTCGGGCAGCGGTTCATCACGACCTTGATGCCGGCGGACTCGGCGCGCACTGCGGCTTCGTCATGCCGGACGGTGAGTTGCATCCACACCACTTTCGGCAGCGGCTCCAGCGCCAGCACCTCGTCCATGATGGCAGGCACGGCATCGGAGGTGCGGAAAATGTCCACCATGTCGATGGCGACGGGGATATCGGCCAGCCTTGCATAGGTCATCTGGCCAAGAATCTCCTTGCCGGCCTGTCCGGGATTGACCGGGATGACCGAAAACCCCTTTGCAAGCAGGTATTTCATGACCAAAAAGCTCGGCCTCACCTCATTGGCGGAGGCTCCGACCACGGCAATGGACTTCACCGAGTTCAATATGCCGGCAATGTAGGAATTTTCGTACGGGTCGTGGTTCATTCTGGAAGCGAAATTCTGCCGTCCGCACCGAGCGGGAAATCCGGGTTGTGGGCAACCTCCCAGAGATTGCCTTCCGTGTCGGCGAAATAGCCCTGCATACCGCCCCAAAAGGCGCGCGTCGCGGGCTTTACGATGCGTCCACCAGCTTTCTGAGCCACCTTGAGGATTTGCCCGACTTCAGCTTCGGAGCGCGTATTATAGGCAAGCGCGACCGATGGCGTACAATCGGCGGGAGGCGGCCGATTGTCGTTGCCTATGTCCGCGGCCAGTTCGTTGCGCGGCCACAGGGCAAGGATCATCCCACCCATCTGGAAAAAGGCGACGCCTTCCGTGATCTTCTCGTTTCGCTTGAGCCCCATGGCTTCATAGAAGCGAACCGCGCGCTGCAGATCGTCCACGGCCAGCGTGATAATGGAGATGCGTGGTTCCACGCGCCTATTCCCCCTTCCACTCCGGATGGCGTTTTTCGATGAACGCGCCGATTCCCTCCTCGGCGTCGCGCGCCATCATGTTTTCCACCATCACGCGCGATGCATATTCATACGCCTCGGTCAGCCCCATCTCGGCCTGCTCATAAAACGCTTCCTTGCCGATCTTGAGCGTCAAAGGTGATTTTGAAGCAATGGTTTGTGCATATTTGTTCACCACTTGCGCGAGATATTCGCGCGGCACGACGCGATTGACCAATCCGAATTCGCGCGCAGTCGGGGCGTCGATGGTTTCGCCAGTCAGCAGCATTTCCATGGCCTGCTTGCGCGAAACGTTGCGCGACAGCGCCACCATGGGGGTCGAGCAGAACAGCCCGATATTGACGCCGGGCGTGCAGAAGGCCGCCTCGCCCGACGCTATCGCGAGATCGCAACTCGCGACGAGCTGGCAGCCCGCGGCGGTCGCCAGCCCGTCCACCTCGGCGATCACCGGCTTGGGATGACGCACGATCGTCTGCATCAGATGCGCACAAGCCGCCATGGTCTGCTCGAAAAACGCCCTGCCCCGGTCGGCATCGGCGCGATGCGCGGTCATTTCCTTGAGATCATGGCCGGCGCAGAACACCTTGCCGCTGGCCGCCAGGACGATCACACGCACGTCCCTGTCGTCGCGGGCGCGCCCGAATTCCGATTCCAGTGCAGCCATCACCGCAAGCGACAGCGCATTCGCCGGCGGCTTGGAAAGCGTGATTCGCAATATGCCGTCCTGGAAACTGGTGGTTACCGGCCCCTCCGGCGCGTGCTTTATGGCGACGACTTCAGCCAATGATCTTCTCCGATTATTCAGTTCAGTGGAAAAACTACCACGCATCGGATTGAAGAACAGGGGGCAAACGGCTTTTATGGCGCGCAACATGCGCAAGTTTGCGTGCCACTGCCCACCACCCGTCGGTCCGGGCAGCCTTTCCGATCCGCCGACAGGAAGAATGCATGCCGATCCAGCCTAACCTTGCCCCACAGATGACCGCAGCCGAAGTCAATGACCTGCTCCGTTCGGTTTATCCGCAACTCAACGACGAATTCGCCTCCTATGAGGCTATCGATGTCTTTGCCGGCGGCTGCACCGTGCGCCTGAATGCACTGGACCGGCATTTGCGTCCCGGCGGGACCGTTTCCGGTCCCTCGCTGTTCACGTTGGCCGATATCGGTGGCTATGTCTGTGCGCTGACCCACGCCGGCCCGGACGCGCTTTCGGTCACCACCAACCTCAACATCAACTTCGTGCGCAAGGCCGAGGCGGGACCGATACTCGGGCATTGCCGCATCCTGAAGATGGGGAAGAAGCTGATGGTCTTCGATGTCGACATCGTCGCTGGCCGCGACCATCACACCATCGCCCACGCCACCGGCACCTATTCGATACCGCCCAAACGATAAGATCCGGAAACGGTAAAATAATACCACAAGCACAACATGCTGTTTTAAATGGGTTATTTGGAGTGCTCCTCCCATCGCCTAGCTTGACCGGCCAACTCTTCCCGCCTATAAGCCACACCTGACCAGCGGCTTTTCCGGGCCGCGGTTTTGTATTTGGCGGGCAGCACTTGCTTCCTGCTAAGCCAAGCAACAAGAAACGCCTTCTCCGGAAGGTCCCGAACGAAAGTTGGATCCATGAAAACCTTTTCGCAGAAGCCTGCGGACGTGGTGAAGAAGTGGGTGCTGATCGACGCCGAAGGTCTCGTCGTCGGCCGTCTCGCATCCATCGTCGCCAACCGCCTGCGCGGCAAGCACAAGCCCACCTTCACGCCCCATGTCGACGATGGCGACAACGTCATCATCATCAACGCGGAGAAGGTCGTGCTGACCGGCAAGAAGTACACCGACAAGATGTACTACTGGCACACCGGCCACCCCGGCGGCATCAAGGAGCGCACCGCTCGCCAGCTCATCGAAGGCCGCTTCCCGGAGCGTCTGCTTGAGAAGGCCGTGGAGCGCATGATCCCGCGTGGCCCGCTCGGCCGTCGCCAGATGAAGAATCTGCGCGTCTATGCCGGCTCCGAACATCCGCATGTCGCCCAGCAGCCCGAAGTCCTCGACGTCGGCGCGCTGAATGCCAAGAACAAGAAGGCTTCGTAATCATGGCTGAGCTCAACTCGCTCGCAGATCTCGGCACCGTTGCCACCGCAGCGGAGCCGGCCGCCCCGGTCCACGTCCAGAAGCTGGACAAGCAGGGCCGCGCCTACGCCACCGGCAAGCGCAAGGACGCTATTGCCCGCGTCTGGGTCAAGCCCGGCACCGGCAAGATCATCGTCAACGACAAGGAATTCGGGGCTTACTTCGCTCGTCCGGTTCTTCAGATGATCCTGAAGCAGCCGATCGTCGCGACCAACCGCGAAGGCCAGTTCGACATCGTCGCCACCGTTGTCGGCGGCGGTCTCTCCGGCCAGGCCGGTGCGGTCCGTCACGGCATCTCCAAGGCGCTGACCTATTATGAGCCGGCGCTGCGCGGCGTGCTCAAGAAAGGTGGCTTCCTGACCCGCGACAGCCGTACCGTCGAGCGTAAGAAGTACGGCCGGGCCAAGGCTCGCCGTTCGTTCCAGTTCTCGAAGCGCTAAGCCGCTCGACACTGCATCGACTACAGCATTCAAAGGTCGCCTCCGGGCGGCCTTTTTCGTATCCGCGAGAGGCGACCCGTCGCGCGCGGCATCCCGCAATGATATAGAGCCGGATCAAAGCTGCTTTCTCGAACCGGAGCGCGCAAATTCCGCGCCTCTTCACCACCTGCCGCCATCAGACACGCCTTAGGAAATCGCGATGCCTGCAAAATCGATCGACCATGCTTTCACTGCCAGCCGGAATACGGGGCGCTCGGCCGATCCGACCTATGCCGGGGCGCTTTCCTTCATGCGCCGGCGCTACACCAAGAATGTGAAGGGTGCCGATGTTGTCGTCTGGGGCATCCCCTTCGACGCCGCCGTCACCAACCGGCCGGGCGCGCGCTTCGGCCCGCAGGCCATCCGCCGCGCCTCGGCGATATTCGATTGCGATCCGCAATATCCGTTCCATCTCGACCTGTTCGACAATCTCGGCATGATCGACTACGGCGATTGCCTGCTGGACAGCGGCAACCACCAGAAGACCCCCGGCACTATCGAGCGCGAGGCAGCCAAAATCCTGAAAGCGGGCGCTTTCCTGCTGTCGCTGGGTGGCGACCATTTCGTCACCTGGCCGCTTCTGAAGGCGCATGCCGCCATTCACGGCCCGCTGGCCCTGGTGCAGTTCGACGCGCACCAGGACACCTGGGATGACGATGGCAAGCGAATCGACCACGGCTCCTTCGTGGCGCGCGCTGTGCGCGAGGGCATCATCGACCCCGATCGCTCGATCCAGATCGGCATCCGCACCCATGCGCCGGACGATTTCGGCATCAAGATCATCTACGGCCATGAGGTCGAGGAAATGCGCGCCTCCGACATTGCCTATGCGATTGCCGAGCGCACCGGCAGCAAGAAGACTTATGTGACCTTCGATATCGACTGTCTCGACCCTGCCTACGCGCCCGGCACGGGCACGCCGGTGGCGGGCGGCCCCTCCTCGGCCAAGATATTGTCGGTGCTGCGCCAGATGACACAGATCGACATTGTGGGCGCGGATGTCGTAGAGGTTGCACCGGCTTATGACCATGCCGATATTACGGCAATCGCCGGTGCTACCGTCGCGATGCACTATGTCGGATTGATCGCCGAACGGAAGGCGCGTGAAAGCGCCTGAGGCGAAGCCACCACAGCTGGCACCTGATTGCGGTTGGAGCCAATCAGGTCGCCGAAACGCTCTTTGTATGGACGACAGGACATGAAACCGAAAATCTTCATCGATGGCGAACACGGCACGACGGGCCTGCAGATCAGGGCGCTGCTCGCGGATCGCGGCGACCTGGAGATCATCTCGGTTCCTGCCGAACGACGCAAGGAAACCGCCGCGCGCGCCGAGTTCCTGAACAAGGCCGATGTCGCCATCCTCTGTCTGCCGGACGATGCGGCACGCGAAAGCGTCTCGCTCATCGAGAACGGCACCACACGCGTGATCGATGCATCCACCGCGCATCGCGTGGCCGAGGGCTGGACCTACGGCTTTCCCGAGATGGACAAGGCGCAGATGCTGGCAATTAAGACGGCGAAGCGTGTGGCCAACCCCGGCTGCTGGCCGCAAGGCCCCATCGCAACGCTGCGCCCGCTGGTGGCCGCCGGACTGATACCGGCCGATTTCCCGATCACGATCAACGGCATCTCCGGCTATTCTGGCGGCGGCCGGCAGATGATCGAGGATTATGAAGCGCAGGGCGAGAACGCGCCGGAATTCCTGCCTTACGGCCTCATGCTCAGGCACAAGCATGTCCCCGAACTGCGCGCCTATGCGAAGCTCGCGCACGATCCGATCATGCAGCCGGCCGTCGGCAATTTCGCGCAAGGCATGATCACGGTGGTGCCCTTGCAACTCGGTGCACTGCCCAAGGTGCCGACCGGCGCGGAACTGCATGCGGCAATCGCCGACCATTATGCCGGCCTGAATGGCGGCGTGGTCGAGGTCGCGCCGCTGGTCGACTTCGAGCGCAGCGCCGATATCCAGCCGGAAATCTACAACGGCACCAACAAGATGAAGCTCTATGTCAGTGCCAACGATGCCCGCGCCCAGGCGCTGCTGATCGCCGTCTATGACAATCTCGGCAAGGGGGCTTCCGGCGCCGCCGTGCAGAATCTGGACCTGATGCTCGGCCTTGGCCGATGAATGATGCACCGGCCTTCCCGGATCATTGGAAGGTCGGCGACCCCATCCTTGTGGCGGAAACCTTTTCGAGCCGCATCTGGAAGGTATGGCGGACTGACGGAACCCCCGCCATCGTCAAGGACCTCAAACCCTTCGACGATATCGAAGATGAGTTGCGCGGCGCGCACTACCTGGCGTGGCGTGCAGGCGAAGGTGCTGTCAGGCTGCTCGGCATCGACGGCACACGCATGCTGATTGAATATGCCGGCAAGCGGCATCTGGTCGATGATCTCAAAGAACATGGCGACGATACCGCCACCGAAATCGCCGCCGAGGTGACGGAGCGGCTTTTTTCATCCTCGGAGACCCCTGTCCCACCCGATTTGCAGCCACTGCGCGAGCGCTTCGCCAGCCTTTTCGACAAGGCCCGCGCGGATCGAAATGCCGGGATCCAAAGTCTCTATGTCGAGGCCGCCACGCGTGCGGAACGGCTGTTGAACAATCCGCGCAGCATTCGCCCGCTGCATGGCGATCTGCATCATGAAAACATCATGCAGGGCGAACGCGGCTGGCTGGTGATCGACCCGAAGGGCGTATGCGGCGATCCGGCTTTCGATGCCGCCAACATGCTTTACAATCCGCTCGACAGGGACGATCTCTGCCTCGATCCCCAGCGCATTGCGCATATGGCCGAGGTTTTCGCGAAAACCCTGAAGCAGGACCCGGCCGCCATCCTCGATCACGCCTTCGCCTATGGCTGCCTTTCGGCTGCATGGCATGCCGGCGACAACAATGCGAAAGACGAAGAGCGAGAGCTTGCGGTAGCCGCCGCGATATACGGCGTGCGCGCGCAAAGCTGAGTATCAGTTCCTGACGATCACTTCGGTCGGAAGCGGATAGGCGCCCTTGGTGGCGCGCCAGTGCGCGGTGGCAAAGATCAGCACGAACACGGCAAAGCCCTGATGCAGCAGCGCCCAATGCATATGCGCCTGCGTTAGCAGGGTCGCCACGCCGATACCTGCCTGCACCAGAACCAGACCGACCAGAACCCAGGCGCGGCGCGCATGGGTGGTGCCCGGCAGGGTCTGACGGGTCGCCAACGCATGCCAGATCGCCACCACCAGAACCGTGTAGGCGAACATGCGGTGGATGAACTGCACGGTCTTGGGGTTCTCGAACAGGTTGCGCCATGCCGGATCGATGACGAACAGGTCGCCCGGAATGATCGCGCCGTCCATCAGCGGCCATGTATTGTAGGTCAGGCCGGCATGCAGGCCCGCCACCAGCGCGCCGAGATAGATTTGCACCAGAACCAGAAACACCATGATGCCCGCAAAGCGTTGCACCGCGCGGCTGGCCGCGGCTTCCGTATAGGTCGCCAGCCCGCGCGCTATGTAGGCGACCGCTATGAGGATGACGCAAGCGAATGTGAGGTGCACCGCCAACCGGTACTGGCTGACGGAGACGCGCTCGGTAAGCCCCGAGGCCACCATCCACCAGCCCACGGCACCTTGCAGGCCACCCAGCACCAGAAGGCCGGCGAGGCGCGGCTTCAATCCGCGTTCCAGCCTTCCCGACAGCCAGAAGAAGACGAGCGGAATGGCGACAAGGAAGCCGACACCACGCGCCAGCAGACGATGAGCCCACTCCCACCAGAAGATGCCCTTGAACTCGTCCAGGGTCATATCCTTGTTGATCTGCTCGTACTGGGGAATCTGCTGGTATTTCTCGAACTCTTCCTGCCATTCGGTATGGTTGAGCGGAGGAATGACGCCATGGATCGGCTTCCATTCCGTGATCGACAGGCCCGAACCGGTCATGCGCGTGGCGCCGCCCACCATGATCAGCGCAAACAGCACCACCAGCACTACATAGAGCCAGTTGCGCACAAGTTTGCGGTTGTGCAATTCCCTGTCGCGAATGGCCAGTGGCGCATCCGGACTGATTATAGCGGTCATGGCAATCGTTCCCGACGTGTTCGAACCGCGGGATTGGTGGACCATTGGCGCGCCAGATACAAGGCTTTCGCCCGCGCGACACGCCGTCGCGCCGCGGTTTGCCTTGCGCGCGAGGCCGATTAAGCCTAGGACGACGCCGAAGGAAACGCCATGCCCATTCGCCTCAAAAAGCTCATCGGAACGGTTCTGCTGATCCTGTTGGTGATCGTCTACGCGCTGGTTGCGACCACTGTGGCCGTGGCGCGCCTCGGCGAATCCGGACCGGTGGTGCACCTGCTGTTCTTCCTGCTCACAGGCATCCTGTGGATACTGCCGGCCATGGCCATCATCAAGTGGCTGATCATCGAGCGCAAACCGAAGAACGGCTGAGCGCCTTCAGACCGTCACCAGCATCTTGCCGCGATTGGCCAGCGGCGTGGTGATGCCCGACAGCATGGTGCGCACATAGCCGATCTGCTGGTAGCGGCCATTGAGCGAAATACGTGGCAGCGCGTGAAGATGTCCTGCATGTTCAGGGCGCAGCACGCCATGGCGGGTCGTGACCGCTGAAATATAACCCGCCTCCTTCGCAAGCTTCACTTCTCTGGGCCCGACAGCGCGCGGATAACCGTAGGGATAAGCCATGTGGCGCGGGCGTACACCCAGCCTCTCCTCTATGATACGGCCTGCCTGCACGATCTCGCGGCCGGCGGTTTCCTCGTTCAACCTTCTCAGATGGTAGTGATGAACCGTATGCGCGCCGATTGTCACCAGCGGATGCGCTGCGGCCCTGGTGATCTCGTCCCAGTTCATCAACGTATCGCGATTGGGGGCGTATGGATCGACCCCGTTGGCCTGCGCCAGATTAATCAGGGCGGCATTGCAGCCTTCCTCCGGTATTGTCGCCGTCAGATGGTGCTCCAGCCACGCGCTTGCCCGCTGCCGCGCCCGCGGCGTCGAACAATCGAGCCTAATCGGGCCGCTCGCGGTCTCGACAACAACCCAGTCTCGCGCATTGACGATGTCTTCCACCACCTCCCACCACAGTGCGACCGAACCATCGGTCAGGCCGGGCGCGACATAGATGGTGATGGGCGCGTCGTGCTTCTCCAGTATGGGCAAGGCTTCGGTGAGGTTGTCCCGATAGGCGTCGTCGGCAGTGATCGTGGCGAACCGCCCCTGCCCCTGCCCGGTTCGTGCCAGCGCCTCGTCCAGCGTGACGAACGCATAGCCCTGCGTCTTCATGTCCGCGATCAGAGCATCGAGAAAAGCCGGCGCGATGCTGAGGTGACGGTTCATGCCGTCCGGCTTTTGCGGGCAGGCGGTGACGCGATGCAGCATCAGGATGGCACCGATGCCGCCCAGCAACGGCTGTGCCAGCCGGGCAAAGCCGGCATATCCGGCTCCTTTCAGCACCAGGCGGCGCAACATATCGTTGCTGTCGAACATTGATTCACCTTTTTCCCCTAGGCTTTGGCCAAGGGTTGCAGATCGCCATTGCCGAGAACACAGCAATAATCGCGAAGGATTGAGGTATGGTTGACGCCGAAGCGTCATTGGAAATACAGGAAGATCATCCTCCCGACGCCGTGAGCGCGGTGCGGTCCGTTGCCATCGATATTCTGCCGGCCAACGCCGATGCACTGGAACGCTACGAGCGGGCCTGTACCGAAGCGATATTCGCACCCGCGCAGAGTGCAATCTGGGTGCGCAACTGGATTTCCCACACGCATCCCGATGCGCTGATCGCATTCATGTCACGCGGCTCCGACATTGTTTTCGCGCTGGCGCTCGAGGTGGCGAAGTCGGGTCCGTTCCGCGTCGCCCGTCTCGTGGGTGGGAGCCATGCCAACGGCAATTTCGCTCCTTCCGTCCTGCCGCTATCCGTTTCACCGAGCCGGCAGGATATCGCGCGGCTCGTGCAATCGATCCGCGCGGCCCGGCCGGATATCGATATGCTGCTGCTGCAGCGGCTTGCGCCCGATCTCGACGGCAACCCCAATCCGCTGCTTGCACTGCCTCATGCGCCCAGCCCCAATATCGCCTTGGCGACAGATCTTCGGGGCGGTTTCGATGCCACCCTGGAGCGCATCGCAGCCCGTCGCAAACGCAAGCGGCACCGCTATCAGGCCCGGAAATTCGAGGCGGCGGGAGGTTTTCGCCGCATTGTCGCGGCGACCGAGGCCGAAACCCGCCGCCTGTTCGACGCCTTTCTGGAAATGAAGGAGCTGCGTTTCCGCAAGGCCGGGATGGCAAACGTCTTCGCCGACCCGGAACTCCGCGTGTTCTTCCATGCCCTGTTCGCCGAATCGTTGAAAAGCGCCCCTCCTCCCTTCTCGTTGGAAGCGCTGGAGGTCGCCGGCACGTTGCGCGCAATTACCGGGACCAGCCGCTGCGGCAAGCGCATGATCTGTGAATTCGGCGCCATCAGCGACGACGAACTCGCCAGCATGAGCCCGGGCGAATTCCTCTCCTTCAGGAATATCGAGGAAGCCGCGGCACAAGAATTCGATCTTTACGATTTCAGTGTCGGCGACGAGCCCTACAAACGGCTCTGGTGCAACATCGAAATCCGGCAGGTGGATGTCATCATGCCCCTGTCCGTCAAAGGGCATGCACTGGCAACCGTGCTACGCCTCTATGGCCGCTTGAAAACATGGGCCAAGGCCAATCCCACGATCTGGCGGCTGGCCAAGAAATTGCGCAAGCGCGCGGCCGGACACCCCGCTCCGGCCAACGATTGAGGGCCTATGCGACGCTGCGGCCAGGCACCGGCCTGGTCGGCAGGTCGGAGCCGATTGGCGTCACCAGGATAACGTCATGATAGCCACCGGCGCGCAGGTTTTCGGCAGCCGCAACCACCTCGTCTTCGGGCTCGAGAAGGCTTAAAAGCACCTCTGTCGCTTCCCCGACCAACCTGCGAATGTCGTCCGCGTCGCTCGGGCCGCATTCCACCACCACGATGTCATAGGCCCTGGCAAGCGATTCCAGGATGATAGGCAGACGGTCCGCAGCCCGCATGGCGCGAGCAGGATCAGCCGTCCCGACCGGCATGATGTGGCATTCCGAATAGTAATCCGTATGGATAACGTCGGTGAACTGCGCCTGCGCTGTCAGCAGATTGGTGATGCCTGGGTAGCGGGAACTGTCCAGCATCGGCTTCGACGCGGCACCGGACGCCGTGAGATCCATTAGCAGAACGCGCAGTCCGGAATCCGCGACCGCGCGCGCCACAAGCACGGCCGTGGCGGCGGCCTCGTCGCCCTCCGGCGAGACAAAGATCGCGCGGCTGGCGCCGCTGGCAATGAGCTTTTCGGCCGCATGCTCGACGCCGATCTCTCCCAATGTCTGGACCGGAACCTTTCCCGCTGGCGCGACCAGAGAAAGCGGCACGACCTCGACGGTCGGTTCCGTCTCAGTCCCGGAACCCCCGGTACCGGGTTCAGACATCATATCCGCCATATCGTCGTCTTGAGCCGTCTGCGCTGCCAAGGGCATTGCCACTTGAACTACCGGCTCGAACCGCGCGCCCGGCGCCGGGCGCATAGCGCGACCGGAAAACAGTTCGCGCAGCAGTGTGCCCACCGCCATCAACAGCAGCGAAGCCACGAACGCCGCGCCGACGATCGGTACCATTTTCGGGAAATAGGGCTCCGAGGGCACCACCGCGCGTGAGAAAACGCGCGCATCGGGGGGCAGATAGTTGCGGTCTTGCCGGGAAGCCGCCTCGCGGTAGCGCGTCATGTAGGTTTCCAGAAGCTGCCGCTGCGCGGCTGCCTCACGCTCCAACGCGCGCAACTCCACCTCCTGCTCACCGGCCCGCGCCGATTCGGCCTTGAGGCGATTGAGTTCAGCGGTGATCTGCGTTTCACGCAATTGCGCGGTCTTGGCCTGTGTTTCGACGCTGCGCAGGACGTTTTGCGCCTCGCGCCGAATCTGCACGTCCAAATCGGCAAGTTGCGAATTCAACGCCCTGATACGGGGATGATTGCCCAGCAAGGTCGTCGAAAGATCGGCAATATCGGCCTTGAGTTGCACCTGCCGCTCACGCAACCGCTGGATCAGTGGCGAGGAAAGGACTTCCGGCAACGCATCGATGGAACCGCCCTGCTGGAGCACCTTCCTCATGCTCTCGGCAGTCGCTTCGGACGAAGCACGCCCGGCGCGCACGCGCGACAGTTCGGAGGAAAGCTCCGCAAGCTGCTGCGTGGCAAGCACGGCATTGTTCTGGCCGATCAGCAGATCGGATTGCGAACGGAAATCGGCCACGCGGGCCTCGGCGTCCTTCACGCGCTTGTCCAGGTCGGCGATTTCTGGCTCCAGCCAGTCGGTCGCGTCCAAATTCGAAGCAAGCTTGGCTTCGCGGCTGGCAGCCAGATAAGTGTCAGCCATGGCGTTCGGCACCGCCGCCGCCAGTTTCGGGTCGGTCGAGGAAAACTCGATGACGATGACGCGCGACCGGTCGACGCGATAGACATTGAGCTTCTCGCGGAACGCCTTCAATACCCGCTCCTCGGCGGGGATCTCGCTCGGATCGGCCTTCAATCCGGTCATGACCAGAAAGCGTGAGATAGTGGACATTTCTGCGGAAGGGTCAAATTCCGGCAGCTTCGCCAGATCGAGCTGGCTGGCGACCTTCTTCAATATATCGGTCGACCCAATGACCTCGACCTGGCTGGCCACCCCCTCCTCGTCGAGAATCGGTCGATCGGAATCGGCCGGCGCGGGCCGCGTAAAGATGGATTCGCGCGTTTCGATCAGCAGCCGGGTTTCGGCGCGATAATGGCGCTCCGCCATCGATGCGAACATGAAGGCAAGGGCCGCAACCACAAGCGCAACAACAAGAATGCGCAGCCAGTTCCTCGCAAGCGAGGCAAACAGCTTGCCGAGATCGACATCTAGATCGCCGGCAGTTGATCGAACATCTGACATGCATCCTGCTCCCAGCCTTGGACAGCAGGCACAGTAAACACTTATGGTAACCCTGCGGTTAAGAGCGCACGGGCGGGTTGCTTTTCAGTAGCAGCCCCCCTCCGGCCACGAATCCCCCCACGCCACGCGCGCTTTACCAGGAATTAACCCTAACAGATAGATAAATCCGCCAACCATTCCGCCGGAACCATCCGGTGGATCAACCCAAGGTAGCCGCCCGGTCATGCGAAGCCCCCGTCCCCTCGTTCAGGCACTTCTTGCAGCCGTCCTGCTGGCGGGCTGTTCCAGCTACCGTCCGGCGCCGGCCGCTTTCCATGAAGTCCTCAATGAGCCCTACCGGCTCGGCGCCGGCGACCGCATCCGCGTGACGGTCTTCGAGCAGGAAGGCCTGACCAACGTCTACAGCATCGACCAGTCCGGCTATATCGCCTTCCCACTTATCGGTCCGGTGCCGGCGCGCGGCCACACCGCCCAGCAGATCGAATCGACCATCGCCGCCAAGTTGCGCAAGGGCTATCTGCGCAGCCCGGACGTCTCCGTCGAGGTGGATCGCTATCGCCCCATCTTCGTCATGGGTGAAGTCGGCGCGGCCGGACAATATTCCTACGTTCCCGGCCTCACGGCCCAGAAAGCCATCGCAATTGCGGGAGGCTTCACGCCCCGCGCCAATCAGGCCGATATAGATGTGACCCGCGATATTAACGGTAAGGTCATGACCGGCAGGGTATTGACGAGCGATCCGCTGCTTCCGGGAGATACGGTCTACGTGCGGGAGCGGTTGTTCTAAAAAATCATTTCCGAAACTGGGGGCGGATTTCGGAAGACCATGAAAAAGCGTGACAGGGCAGAAATTCCACAGCGAACGGCGACTGTGCCGATCATGCGGGCTCGTCGGCCGTGACCAAGAGACTGCGGATCGTTCATTGTTTTCGCTCTCCGGTCGGCGGAATCTTCCGCCACGTACGCGATCTCGCCGAAGCGCAGGCCAGCGCCGGACACTCGGTCGGGATTGTGTGCGATTCCACCACCGGTGGGGAATATGAGGAGCGCCTGTTCGCCGGCATGGCCAGCACGCTTGATCTCGGCGTCTGGCGCACGCCCATGCAGCGCCATGTCGGGCTTGGCGACACCGCAGCGGCCCTGCGCGCCTTCGGCATCATCAGGAAATTGCAACCGGATATATTGCATGGGCACGGCGCCAAGGGCGGCGTTTATGCCCGCTTGTTCGGTTCACTGTTGCGGGTATCAGGGTCTCGCGTAGCCCGCCTTTATTCACCGCATGGCGGCAGCCTGCATTACGATGAAACAACCACCACCGGCCGCGTTTTCTTCCGCATCGAACGGCTTCTGGAACGAATAACCGACCACATCCTGTTCGTGTCCGAATATGAGCGACGCACTTTCCGTCGCAAGATCGGCGATCCCACGGTTACCAACAGCCTGGTCTATAACGGCCTGCGCGAAACCGAATTCCAGCCGGTGTTCCACGCCGGCGGTGCCGCCGACTTCCTCTATATCGGCATGATGCGCGACCTGAAGGGGCCGGACCTTTTCATCGACGCGCTCGCCCGCGCCGAACAGCAGCTCGGCCGCACGACCACCGCCGTGATGGTGGGATCGGGCGACGACCTGCCACGCTATCGCGCGCAGGTGGAACGCCTGGGCCTTTCGGCGCGGGTGTGCTTTCTCGATCCAATGCCGGCGCGAAAAGCCTTTTCATTGGCACACTTTATAGTCGTTCCCTCACGTGCGGAGGCAATGCCCTATATCGTGCTCGAAGCGCTCGCCGCGGGCATGCCCATGGTCGCCACGGCGGTCGGAGGCATACCGGAAATATTCGGGGAAGGGTCGCCTGCACTGACCTTGCCGGATTCGGATGAGCTCGCCCGCAAGATGGCTGGCGCGCTTGCCGATCCCGAAGCCTATCGTGCCACGATGCCCGGCGCGGCCAGTTTGCGGGCGCGCTTCGGCGCCGACGTCATGGCCGGGAAGATCGAGAATATCTACTACAGCGCCCTGGGTTACACTCAGCCCGAAACGCCGGATGCTGCAAATCGAGCCATCGGCTCAAGGGTTTCTTAGCGCCTTGGCGATATTGATCCAGCGTAAGCTTACGGATCACGATCATGGAAGATACAGACCCGGCAAGGCGCTTTTCAGCGCAAGCCGTTCGCAAATTCGATAACGGCGCGGACGGTGGCAGCAGCCAGCCGACGCAGCTCAACAAGATCGCGCAGCAGGTTGCCGCGCAATATCGCCGCGATACGATGTCGCCGGTGATGGTCAGCGGCGTCATGCGCCTGATCGAATTCGTCCTGTTTTCCCTTTCGGGCCTTACGCTGCTTGCCGTCCTTGTCGGCTTCGGCCCGCATCTGTTCTGGCAATACACGCTCGCCATCGCCGGAACCTCGCTGTTGACGGTTCTCCTGTACGAGCTTGGCGACCTCTATCAGGTCCCCGCCCTGCTCAAGCCGCTTTCCAATTCGGCGCGGCTGCTGTTTCTCTGGGCCGGCGCATTCGCGCTGCTGGCGGTCGCCGGCTTCTTCCTCAAGATTTCGAGCGATTTTTCGCGCCTCATGTTCGGCACATGGTTTTCACTGGGCTTTGTGCTGGTCTTTACCTTGCGCCTTGTTACGGCGCAGCTCATCCGGCGCTGGGCGCGTAACGGCGCCATGGAACGCCGCGCCGTCATCGTCGGCGGCGGACAAGCAGCGGAAACGCTGATCCGCGCGCTCGAGCAACAGCCCTACAATGACATCCGCATCTGCGGCATCTTCGATGACCGCGACGACCGCCGCTCGCCACCCATCGTCGCCGGCTATCCCAAGCTGGGCAATATCAGCGAACTGATCGAATTCGCGCGCATCGCGCGTATCGACATGCTCATCGTTTCCCTGCCGGTAAGTGCGGAAAAACGAGTACTTTCGCTGTTGAAAAAGCTCTGGGTCCTTCCCGTGGACATTCGCCTGTCGGCCCATTCCACCCAGTTGCAGTTCCGGCCGCGCTCCTACTCCTATATCGGCTCCGTGCCGATGCTCGACATATTCGACAGGCCGATCAACGATTGGGATTCGGTCGCCAAACGCGCTTTCGACATCGTCTTCAGCCTGATCGGTATCATCGTCTTTTCACCGATCATGCTGGCGACCGCCATTGCCATAAAGCTCGACAGCAAAGGTCCGGTCCTGTTCAAACAGAAGCGGCACGGCTTCAACAACGAGGTTATCGAGGTCTACAAATTCCGGTCCATGTATGCCGACCAGTCGGACCCGACGGCAAAAAAGACGGTGACGAAAAACGACCCGCGCGTCACCCGCGTCGGACGCTTCATCCGCAAGACCTCCATCGACGAACTGCCCCAGTTCTTCAATTCGCTGCTTGGCAACCTGTCGCTCGTCGGACCTCGCCCGCACGCGATAGCGGCACAGTCGCACAACATGCTCTACAATGAAGTGGTGGACGGTTATTTCGCGCGCCATCGCGTAAAGCCCGGCGTTACCGGATGGGCGCAGATCAACGGCTGGCGCGGCGAGATGGATACCGACGAAAAAATCCGCAAGCGCACCGAATACGATCTCGATTATATCGAGAACTGGTCGCTGTGGTTTGACCTCAGGATACTGTTCCTGACGCCGATCCGCCTTCTCAACACGGAAAACGCCTATTGAACGCGCTGGCGCAGGAACTGCCGCGCGCGGCGGTGGAAGCCAGGCTGGTGGTGCTGATTTCCTCTGCCGCCGTAGGCCTGGGCGTCCTGCTTTCCGGTTTCGTCCTCAGGGAACCGGCCCCTTACGAACTTTATATGGCCGGGCTGATCGGGGTATGGGTGCTGTTCGGGCTGCGCATCTCGCGGGCCGTGGCACCTTTGCTCGTGCTTCTGGTGACGTTCAACATCGGCGGCATGATTTCCATGAGCCAGATGTCGAACCTGATGAACACGCCGCTCTATCTGGCGGTATCGCTGTTTCTGGCCTTTACGGCGGTGTTCTTCGCCTGCGTCACCGAAATGCGGCCGCAGCTTTACGGCATTATCTTCCAGGCCTGGGTGATTGCGGCCGTCTGTACGTCGATACTTGGCATGCTGGGATATTTTCACGCCGTTCCGGGCGCCGAGATGTTCACCAGATATGAGCGCGCGGCGGGCGCGTTCCAGGACCCCAATGTTTTCGGACCGTTTCTGGCGCTACCCGGCATCTGGCTGCTCTACCGTGTGCTGACGGGCAGCCCGCTGAAGATGCTGCTTTACGCGGTTCCCCTGCTGATCATCGTTGGCGGTATCTTCCTGTCCTTTTCGCGCGGCGCATGGGGCCTGTTCGGCGCCTCGGCGATCTTGCTGACGGCAGTTCTGTTCCTGCAAAGCACGAGCGGCATGTTCCGGCTGCGTATCGTGGTGATGAGCATCGCCGCCTTCCTGTTCCTTGCCCTGGCGTTTCTGATCGCCCTGCAAATCCCGGCTGTGGCGGATTTGTTCACGGTGCGTGCGCAACTGGTGCAGGAATATGACGGCGCCCGGCTGGGTCGATTCGCCCGCTACGGCATCGGCTTTGCCCTGGCGCTCGAAAAGCCGTTCGGGATCGGCCCGCTCGTGTTCGGCCAGATATATGGCGAAGACACCCACAATATCTGGCTGAAAACGCTGATGGACTATGGCTGGCTGGGTTTCGTCTCCTACCTGACGCTGATCTTGTGGACGCTCGCGGCCGGTTTTCGCATCCTGTTCCGAACCCGGCCGTGGCAGCCCTATCTGCTGTGCGCCTATGTGGTGCTCATCGGTCATATCGCGCTGGGCAGCGTGATCGATACCGACCACTGGCGGCATTTCTATCTGCTGCTCGGGCTGATCTGGGGCGCAATCGGGTTGGAATATCGCCATCAGCACGGGCTGCGCGCGCGCAGCGCGTCCCGTTTTCCCGGCTTCTGACTGACGGCAATCTCAAGGGAAAAATGGTCGGAGTGGCGGGATTCGAACCCACGACCCCTTGACCCCCAGTCAAGTGCGCTACCGGGCTGCGCTACACTCCGAACCGGGTGCTGTCTATCTGCTAATGCCTTCGCGGGTCAACCGAAATTCGCGCACTTTGCGAAAACATGCGTGAATTTCGAGACAACCCGCCGGCAGCGCCGTATTCCGGCGCCGCCGGGACACGCTTTCCATGTCCGGTCACGGAGATCCGCTCAGCGCTGGCTGCCCAGCAGCGAAGCGATCTGGTCGTTGCGAGGCACGTTGCCCCCCGGCGTCAGCTTGTCGACTATGCCGGGCAGCGCCACCGAAAGCTGGCGCAACAACTCGTCTTCGCTCATGCCGGCGCGTTCGGCGATTGCCTTGATCGTCTGCGGGCCGATGGCCTTGCCCAGATCGTCAGCGGCGATCGGCTCGTTCTGGCCTGTGCCTACCCACGAATCGGCAGCATTGCCGTGTCCCGCTTCCTTGAGCTTGTCCAACAGTCCGCCGAGGCCGCCGAGCAAACCGCCATCGTCCGGCTGCGGAGTGGTTCCAGCCTGTTGATCGGGTTGCGGTTGGCTGCTTCCGCCGCCCAGCATCTTGCCGACCAACAGCGCGCCGAGCGCGATCATGAGGGGTTTGGCGATGTTACCGCCTGGCACCGCGTCGTCAAAAAGTCCCATACGGACCTCCCAATTCGGAACTGCCCCCGCCTCTTGATTGTGGTGCGAGGCTACGCATTTTCAAGCCCGCCAACGCACAGTTGTATTTCCCCATCTCCTGTGGAACTCTTTCGTTGCAGTGACAAAGGAGAACATCGAGATGTCAATTATCGGTTGGATCATCCTTGGACTTGTCGCAGGCTTCATCGCCAGCAAAATCGTCAACAGCAGCGGTCAGGGCATGCTGATGGACATCGTCCTCGGCATCGTGGGCGCCATTGTGGGCGGCGTAATATTCAACTTCTTCGGCGCGGCGGGGGTAACGGGCTTCAATATTTACAGCCTCATTGTCTCCGTCATCGGAGCCATAGTCGTTCTGTGGCTCTATCACGCTCTTGCGGGTAGACGCGGGGCCTGATCCTGTCCGCCCGGACGCCGGGCATGGAGGGGAATTTTCGCGACGGGCCCCCGTCGCGGGAACGCAAGTCAGAGCATAGTGGCGAAAATATCCGGCCCTGCCAGCATGTGGCAGGGCCGGATAAGCGATCAGGCGGCGTTGGAATTCGATTCCTTGTCCAGCACCATGTAGTCGAGCGGCAACTCGGTCGTGTATTTGATCTGCTCCATGGCGAAGGACGACGACACGTCGCGGATTTCGATCTTGGCGATCAACCGCTTGTAGAAGGCGTCGTAAGCGGCGATGTCGGGCACCACCACGCGCAGCAGATAGTCCACGTCACCGCTCATGCGGTAGAACTCGATGACCTCGGGAAAATCCTGGATCACTTCCGAGAACCGTCGCAGCCATTCATGGCTGTGCGAATTGGTGCGGATCGCCACGAAGACCGTAACGCGCGTGTTAATCTTTCCCGGATCGAGGATGGCCACGCGCCGCTTGATGACGCCCTCTTCCTCCAGCTTCTGGATGCGGCGCCAGCAAGGTGTGGTCGAAAGGCCCACCTTCTTTGCGATGTCGGCCACTGCGAGGGTCGCGTCCTCCTGAAGAAGACGAAGAATTTTGCGATCGAGGCGGTCCATGGGGGCTCCGTGGAGAAAAATATTCTCCTATAATCACCTCAAGAACCCCCTTGCGCAAGAAAGGAATTCTCCGGCGCATGGCGAATGGCGCAACGGCATTGCGCCGAAATCAAGCTATGCGGTCGCGGATTTCCGATTTCAGCACCGGCAGCAATTCGGCTTCGAACCAGGGATTCTTTTTCAGCCAGGCCGTGTTGCGCCATGAAGGATGCGGCAGCGGAATGGTGCGCGGCTGGGCCGGGCGATCGAAAATGGCGCGCCAGTTGCGTACCGTCTCGCCAAGCGAAGCACCGCATGCCTCGCGCAGATGCCATTGTTGCGCGTAGAGCCCGATGGTCAGCACAAGGTCGATCTGCGGCATGAGCTCAATCAGCGGCTGACGCCACAGCGGTGCGCATTCGCGTCGCGGAGGCAGGTCGCCGCCCTTGGCATCCTGCCCCGGAAAGCAGAAACCCATTGGCACGATGGCGAACTTGGCCGCATCGTAGAATTCTTCGCGCGACACTCCAAGCCAATCGCGCAGCCTGTCGCCCGAGGCGTCATTGAAGGGAATGCCGGTGGCATGCACCTTGGTGCCCGGCGCCTGCCCCGCAATCAGGATGCGCGCCGTTGCGGACGACACCACCACGGGGCGGGGTTCATGCGGCATGGGGCGACCGCGCGGCGCTTCCACACACACGCGGCACGCGCGGATGCGTGTGGTCAGGCATTCGAGCTCGGTTGCCGTCATGATGTCATGCAGAAGCGCTCGGCCGGCTCGAAAGCGCCTCGTGCCAGCGCAGTACATTGGTCAGCTCCGGCGGCACCTGGATGCGCGCGGGCTTCATGAAGTCGAGGGCGCACAGGCCGGTGATGTCGGCGATGGAATAATCGTCACCGGCCGCGAATTCGCGATCTGCAAGCTCACGGTCGAGGATGGCCAGAAATTCGAGCACCTTGGGTTTGTTGGCTTCCCCCCAAGCCGGAATCTGCGGCACCTCCCACTCCTTCATCGCCGGATGGATGTGGCGGAAAGCCTGCGCCACGCCGAAGAAGAGGTTCTGCTCGATCCGCCGCTGCCACATCTCCACCATGGCCCTGTCGAGCGCACCGCGCCCGAACAAGGCCGGCTCAGGATGCAATTCCTCGAAATAACGGCAGATGGCGACGGTCTCGGTCAGGATTATGCCGTCGTCCAGTTCCAGCACGGGCAGGCGCTGTAGCGGGTTGCGCGAGGTCATCGGCTCGCCGCGATGCTCCATGCCGGCCATATCCACCGGCACCAGCGGCACTTCGATGCCCTTTTCCACGAGAAACACACGCACCCGGCGCGGGTTGGGCGCGCGCCCGCCATCGTACAACTTCACATCGCTCTCCCTTGTCGTTCGGATCGCACTATAGCGCGACGCCGGAAAAATCGAACAAATTCCATAGCCAGTCGAGGAAGCCTGCCGGGGCGGGCTCGTCCCGTATATTCCGGCTGGCGCGCCAGTCGCGCGGGCGCTCGAAAGTGCCGGCCCAAATGCCTGCTTGCCGCGCCTTGGCGGTGCGCTGCGCATCACCGTAGTCGCCATACGCCACCGCCCAGCCCTGCTCGACCATAGCCCGGTTGAGATCGAGCGTGCCGATCTTGCAGATGGCGAGAAGCCGGTCGTAGCGATCTCTTTTTCCGCCCTCGCAGGCGACCACCCTGCCCGCGATCAACTTCACCAGCGCCTCGCGCGCCTGCCGTCCGCAGCGATAGCTGCCGTCATCGGCCATGCAGGTCTGATTGTATTCAGGCGCGTCTATGCCCAGCAGACGGATACGCTGACCGTTCAGCGTGATCGTGTCGCCGTCATTTACGATCACCGATCCCGCTTCACGACGAACAGCGGCGCGGTCGACGCGACCGACCACCAATGCAAGCATGCCGAGAATTGCGACAGCGAGGCAAAGATCAAAAATGCCGCGCGGTCGGCGGCGCGACGCGCCGGAACGCTTTCGATACAAGCGGTAACGCCGCATTTGGCTCATATGGCGAACAAACTCTTAATCATTGCGACGTAGCTTGCAGCCACGAACTGGTTTCTCGCATAAATTGAATGTCGCCCATGGCGTTGCTTCGCTCGGACATTGCCGACAAGTTCATTGTGGATCGCACCAAGCGACACCGCAACAGCGATGTCGCGCGCGCCGTGCGCAAGACGCGAGACCGCCTCGCGCAGCGTCCCGGCACGCTGGCCTTCGATCGCGAACTGCTGCGCCTGCACGCTCATGCCATGACCGGCAGCGCCACCGCAATTCCACTGCTGGTGCTTGTCATCGCGATAGCCGGCCTGCTTGCCGGCATGCGCGGCGAAATCCTGCTTTGGGCGATCCTGACCACGACCTGCTATGCCGGGCTTGCCTTGATCGCGCACCGGGTAAGCAGGATGGAAATCGCCGCGCTCGACGCGCCGTCCATCAAGCGCGGGTTCCTGCTGGGGCACTTTCTCGCAGGCCTCGGCTGGGCCTACTTCGCGTCCATCGGCTGCGGTGACTGTCAAATCGACCAGTTTCCCATCATCAAGGCCATCGTTCTCTTGCTGGCGATGGCGGCAACCGCGCTCATTACCTCGTCGCTGCGCGGCGTTCTCATAGTCACCTTCACGCTGCCGGTGCTGGTTTACGGCTTCACGGTCGGAGGTTCGCTGGAGCCGGTCGACATTGCCATGGCCGCCCTGCTGACGTTGTCGCTGGTCTTTTTCGCCTATGTCGCAGGACGGCTCAACCGCTCCTCGCTGATGCTGCTTTCGTTCCGCTCCGAGAAGGACGGGTTGATCGCGGAACTGGAGACGGCAAAATCCATGTCGGACGAAGCCCGCCGCCGCGCCGAGGAAGCCAATCTGGCGAAATCACGGTTCCTTGCTTCGATGAGCCATGAACTGCGCACACCGCTAAACGCCATTCTCGGCTTTTCGGAGGTCATGACGAACGAGGTTCTGGGACCGATGCAGAACCAGACCTATCGCGACTATGCCCGCGACGTCCATGATTCGGGCCAGCATCTGCTCGACCTCATCAACGAAATCCTCGACCTGTCGCGCATCGAGGCTGGTCGCTACCAGCTCAATGAAGAGCCGGTGAACCTGCTCTATATCGTGGAAGAATGCTGCCATTTGATGGAGCTGAAGGCCCATAACAAGGACCTGCGCATCGTGCAGCAATTCGAGCCGGAGCTGCCGCGCCTTTATGCCGACGAGCGCGCCGTGCGCCAGATCACCCTCAACCTGCTGTCCAATGCGGTGAAATTCACCTCGACCGGCGGCGAAATTCTGGTGCGCGTCGGCTGGACGGCCGGCGGCGGCCAATATGTTTCGGTGAAGGACAACGGTCCAGGCATCCCGGCCGAGGAGATACCGGTGGTGCTTTCGGCCTTCGGTCAGGGCTCCATCGCCATCAAGAGCGCCGAACAGGGAACAGGGCTCGGCCTGCCGATCGTGCAGGGCCTGATCGCCATGCATGGCGGCGAGTTCCAGCTTCACTCCAGGTTGCGAGAGGGCACGGAGGCAATCGCTATTTTCCCGCTGTCGCGCGTCATGGAAGTGTTGCCCGCGCTGCCGACCAGAGCGGTCGCTGCTGGCGGGCGCCGTCGCTAGGCCTCGAAGGTTAGCGAAGCGCCGCCGCCATCCCCGAACTGCACAGGGCCGCGGCTTTCGCAAGCCCGGCCGCAAGGGCCGCCCCCGCGCCTTCGCCATGCGCCATGCCGAGATCGAGCAGAGGCGTCATGCCGAGCAGTTCAACGGCGCGACGATAGCCCGGCTCTGGCGAGAGTTGCGCAATAACGCAGTGGTCGAGTGCGCGCGGGTTCATCGCCTTCAGCACGGATGCAGCGGCAATTGCGGCAAAGCCATCAAGGATGACCGGTATTTTTTCCATGCGCGCAGCGACTATGGCGCCGGCAATGGCCGCGAATTCGCGCCCGCCAACCCGGCGCAGCACCTCCAGCGGGTCCCGCAGATGGCCGGCATGAAAAGACAGTGCGGCATCGACCACTCGCGCTTTCTGCGCGACCATCGCCGCATCCGCGCCGCAGCCCTGCCCCACCCAGCCTGTGCCCCCGCCGCCATATATGGCCGCCAGGATCGTCGCGGCAACGGTGGTGTTGCCGACGCCGAGATCGCCGATGCACAGAAGATCGGTGCCCGAAATCGCCTCCATGCCGAACGCCATCGTGGCCGCGCAACCGCGCTCGTCGAGCGCGGCGTCCTGCGTGATGTCCTCGGTGGGCAGATGCAGCGCAAGGTCGAACACCTTCAGGCCGACATCATAGGCAAGGCAGATCTGGTTGATCGCGGCGCCGCCCGCAGCGGTGAGTTCCACCGCGCGCGCCGTCGCCTCCATCGGTTGCGGCGAGATGCCGTGCCGCGCCACGCCGTGATTGCCGGCGAAGATCGCCACCAATGGCCGGTTGACGGCCGGAGGGCGTCCACTCCAGACGGCAAGCCACGCAGCCAGATCTTCGAGACGGCCAAGCGAGCCATGCGGTTTCTCGGCCTTCGCAAACTGCGCGCGCACGCCTTCGCCCGCCGCTTCGTCTCCAGCCGGCAGATGGCTCATGAGATTGCGAATATCATCGAAAGGCAGTGCGCTGGTCATGTCGTCAAAGTCCGGGGAATGGTCGTTGGCAGGGGCATAACCGCGATGGCGGCGTGGCACAATGGGCTAACTTGCAAGACAGACATTCTCATGGGACTTGCATCGAAATCGCGCCTGTCCCATCTGGAGAGAACCAACGGGAACGCTCCATGACGGCCATCGAATCGCCCTGCATCCTCGTCTGCTCGATCGACATGAAGACCGGCTACTGCTTCGGCTGCGGGCGCACCCGCGAGGAAATTTCCGGCTGGATCGGCATGACGCCCGAACACAGGCGCGAAATCATGGCCGAATTGCCGGCACGGCTTGAAACGGTGGAGCGGCGGCCTCGCCGCGAAACCCGGCGCGCACGCATGGCGCGCGAACGCGGGATGGCATGAACCGGATGGCAGGGCGTTGGATCTGGATCGTTCTTGCGGTTCTCGGCATCGGCTTCGTGTTGCTGGTGCTCAACGATATGAGCGGCGACCCCACCGGCATTTCGAGCGACCAGCTCAGCCGTGTTCTCTATCTCGGTATTTTCGGCGCGGTGATCGGCGCCGGCATTCTCAACGCCCGGCATCGTTTCAGCGATGTGTTGCGCAATCTGGGCCTCTGGCTGCTCGTGGCGCTGGTTCTGGTCGCCGGCTACCAGTATCGCTATGAGCTGCAGGATATTGCCAGCCGCGTCACCGCCGGCCTGATACCCGGCAGCCCCCTTTCGATAACCGACGCCGACGGCCGCACCACCGTGTCGCTCGACAAGCTGCCCAACGGCCATTTCGAAGCGCGCATCATGGTGGACGGCACGCCCGTGCGCGCCATGGTGGACACCGGCGCGACGACCACGGTGCTGTCGGCCGGGGACGCCGAACGCGCTGGCTTCGATGTCTCGACGCTCAACTTCACCATCCCCGTCTCGACCGCCAACGGCAACGCCAATGCCGCGCGCGTGGTGGCGCAGGAGATTTCGCTGGGCGCCATAACCCGCCGTAACATGCCGATTCTGGTCGCCGCACCCGGAATGCTGGGGCAAAGCCTGCTCGGCATGAATTTCATCGGCTCGCTGTCGGGTTTCGATATTCGCGGCGACCGGATGATTCTGCGGGATTGATCTCCCGTGGCATTCAGGCTGCCGTCAATTCCCGCCGCTCATAGATATGATCGACGATGCCCCAGGCGAGCGCCTCTTCCGCCGTCATGAAATAATCCCGGTCCAGCGTGCGCTCGACCTCGTCGAGGCTTCGTCCGCAATGCCTGGCATAGAGAGCATAGAGGCGCTTCTTGAGCCTGACGATGTCTTCGGCATGACGCTGGATGTCCGAAGCCTGCCCCTGGAATCCTCCGGAAGGTTGGTGAAGAACGATCGAAACATTGGGCAGCGCGATGCGCCGGCCGGCCGTGCCGGCCATGAGCAGAAAGGAGCCCATCGAGCCCGCGGTCCCCATGCACACGGTGGATACCGGGCATGTGATGTATTGCATCGTGTCGTATATCGCCAACCCGCTGCTGACCACCCCGCCCGGTGAGTTGATGTAGAGGGAGATCTCCTTTTTCGGATTGTCCGATTCCAGCGACAGAAGCTGCGCGCAAACAAGCGCCGACACACTGTCATCGATCGGGCCGTTGATGAAGATGATCCGCTCTCGCAACAGTCGCGAGAAGATATCGAAGGCGCGTTCGCCGCGGCTCGATTGTTCGATGACCATCGGCACCAGATTGCTCGTTCCGCTCATTTTCCCTCTCCCGCTCATGCCGCCATTTTCATCGTAGGGGTAACATTTGAATTGCAGGCCATGAGGCGTTGCCCCACGGCTTTCCTCACCAGCACCCGCGCCTCATGCACGATGCGCAGACGCGTGCCGCCGTCCGCCGTCGGCAGCACACGAAAGGAAACGGTAGTCTCCAGTCCGTCGCGGGCCGTGCCCTTGTCACGCCAGGAATAGCGGATCAGCCGTTGCGGCTCGATCTCGAGGACTTCGCATTCGACGCTGCCACCCTCGCCCGGCGCGCCATCAAGGGAAAACCGCGCCCCTTCTTCCGGTCGGATGTCGTTGGGCAGCAGCCACGCGGCGAGCAATTCCGGTACGGTCAGCGCGCGCCAGACTTTTTCGGGAGCGTCCGGCACTGTGCATTCGACAGTGATTTCGTCCTGCTGCGAGCGCTCGTTCATTGTTCCATCTCCTTCAGCACGGTTTTCAGGCGCTCCACACGTTCCGGCCAGAAATCGCGATAGCGCTGCATCCAGTTGGCCAGAGGCGCCAAACCTTCCGGCGTGATCCGATAGAACACGTTCCGCCCCTCACGCCGCTCGCTCACCAGCCCGGCCTTTCGCAAGGCAGCCAGATGCTGAGAAACCGCAGGCTGCGAAACATCGAACCCGGCCTTGAGGTCGCCCACGCTCATCTCACCGGCCGCCAGCCGTTCGAACACGGCCCGGCGGGTAGGGTCAGCAAGCGCGCGGAAAATTCTCTCTGTATCCATCATGCAGATAGATAAGCCAACACTTATCGATTCGACAAGAGAATTCCCATCTCAACGCAAAACGCCCGGATCGGACGACCGCGGGCGCAAATCTCAAACCTCTTCTCGGATTTTCAGGCGGCCTGCCCGGCACGCTCCAGTTCGACGGCGGCGAAGGCCTTGTGCAGAATTTCCGGTCCAGCTCCCACCCGTGTCGCATCGGTGGAAAGTATCTGGCGGAAACGACGCGCACCGGGTTGGCCGTGGAACAATCCGACCATATGGCGCGTGACATGGGCGAGCCTGCCGCCCTGCTCGATATGGCGCGCCGCATAGGCGGCCATGGTGTCGATCAATCCTTCGAAATCGATTTCGCGCGCGGGTTCACCATAAAGCGCCGCATCGGCCCCGGCCAGAATGCCCGGCGTATGATAGGCGGCGCGGCCGAGCATCACACCATTGACCTGGCCAAGATGCATCATTGACTCATCCAGTGTCTGAATTCCGCCGTTTATCCCAATGAATTGGCTCGGATTTCTCTCTTTCAGCCGATAAACCCGCCCATAGTCCAGCGGAGGAATATCGCGGTTTTCCTTGGGGCTCAGCCCGTCCAGCCAGGCCTTTCGCGCATGCACCCACAACGCATCGACGCCAGCGGCGAAAACCCGATCCGCAAGCGCATCCAATGCGACTTCCGGGTCCTGCTGATCGACACCGATGCGACACTTGACGGTGACCGGGATTTTCACAGCCAGCTTCATCGCAGTCACGCATTCGGCCACCAGTTCGGGCGTTTTCATGAGGCACGCACCGAAGGTGCCGGACTGCACGCGATCCGACGGACAGCCGACATTGAGGTTGATCTCGTCATAGCCGAACCCCTCGCCGATGCGGGCCGCTTCGGCGAGTTTCTGCGGATCGGAGCCGCCAAGCTGCAGCGCGACCGGATGTTCTTCCGGCGAAAAGCCAAGCAGCCGCTCCCGCGCGCCGTGGATCACCGCATCCGCCACGACCATTTCGGTATAAAGCAGCGCCTTGCGCGTAAGCTGGCGATGGAGGAACCGGCAGTGACGGTCCGTCCAGTCCATCATGGGCGCAATTGAGAGCTTATGATCCTGATATTCCATAATCTTTATAAAACCAACATGCTGGCTGCCAGCACTTGCACGTGAGGGTCAGCACCTGGCACGTGCTCCCGAACTCAAGATCGTTCAAGGTGGACCCTATACTATGTGACACCGTTGCGACCAAGTCCCGCACCGGCGTGATCGTTCGTCATGTTGACGCGGCCTCGACCTTCCGTCGAACCACGCGGCGGCGCGGGGCGGGTCCGCATGCGCAGGCAGCGCCGTTAGGCTGGACGGTAACAAGAAACGCGGAAGCCTGCGGACTGCCTAAGCTTCCGCCGCTCTTGAACGCCGCTGCCGTGATCGACCTCTCACAAAACTGCACGTCAAGGTCTTCATTTGTGACCGAACCGATCCCCGTATCGCCTCTTTTAGACGCTGGAAAGGGTGTTCACGAGAGGAATATCAGATGAAGCACGTCAAGTTCGATCAACCCATTTCGGTTTTTATCGGCTTCGGATCTTCACGGGAGATCGAGAGCATCATCGATGCCTACGACATTCTCATTGAATGGCACGGCATTCGTGATCTGGACCACTCTGGCGCTATCGAAGTTTGCCGCAAGGCACTCCATGGCGAGAGGACCGGCAAAGATGCCCGCGAGGCATTTCAGTGGTTTGCGTTCAACAAGGGAATCCTCGCCGAGGATGCATATAGCCATGCTGCTCAAGCTCTCCGCAGCAACGCCGCCTGACTGACGGCGGGCTGGCGAAAGGGACGTTCCGGTTACGGCGCGACACAACGATTGTGTTGCGCCGCAATACTTACGTCCAGTAATGTCACGGCCGGGGGGATGAACTGGCGAGGCGCGGCTTGCTGAAGAAAGTCCAACCACGATTTGAATGCATCGAAAACCTCGATGGCACCTGGAAGGTTTGGGACAACCTTTGCAACTGGCCAGCGTCTCTGGGCAGTCAATTCTTGATCAATCGTCCGAAATCGCGCGCCGAAACGGCCTGCGACATCCTCAACCGGATCTACACGCGAGATATGCAATACGAGCCGGGTCGCAGCGGAGAATAGCTGACCGGCAAAGGGTCACACCGACAGCTAGAAACGCAGGATCGTCCGGAAACTATCCACCGCCAGATAGGGCCCAAGCCCCCACACCAGCACCCATGCGACCGCGCCGATGGCGTTGGCCACCAGAAAATGCGGCCAGGGCATAGCGACGCTACCGGCAATCAAGCCATTGAGCTGGCGCAGGATGGCGACGAAGCGGGCGCCCATGACAATCCACATGCCCTTTCTTCGAAACAGCCGTTCAAGCTCGCCAAGCCGCTCTGGCGTCAACTTTACATAGCCGCCATAGCGCAACAGCAGCGGCCGTCCCCCAAAATGGCCGATGGCGTAGCCGGTGCTGTCGCCAAGCACCGCGCCTGCAAAAGCCGCCAGCAGGGCATGGACGAGATTGACATCGCCATGCGCGGCAATGGCCGAAACCGCCACCAGAAGGCTTTCGCCGGGCAGCGGCGCGCCGAGAGATTCAAAATAGATGATGACGAAGACCGCGAAGGCGCCATAGGCCGCGACATAGGGTTCGATCAGCGCGATACCGTCATGCATCCAGTGCATTGCGCTCACCTCCTCCGGGGCCTGCCGTCAATCCACGACAGGCTCGCCGCAGGGTTCGTAGAGAAGATTGATCCACCAGGAGCGGTTCACCAGCCCCTTCTGCCCCATGCGCTCGGAAAGCGTGTCGACGCCGACGCACCATTCGACCAAGCGCGGCGACAGGCCAAATTCCTCGGCCAGATAGGACGATGCCTCATCGATGCCTTCCGCGCAGTCGGCGGTTTTGCACAGATTGGCCTGTGTGGCGATATCAAGCAACGCTTCCTGGCCGACCGAAGCGACGCGATACCAAAGCACGAAGGCGGCCCCCACAAGCAGAGCCAGAATACCGGCCGCGATCTTTACGTAAATCTTCACTCGACCCTGCCTGTCCAGAAATGCCTTGCGGCTGAAAACTCGGCCAAGACTTAGAGCATGTTGCAGCCAGGTGGAATCACTTGATGTCGCACGCAACAAAATCAACCAGATAGATCATGATATCGTCCGAAAATCGCTTCACACTTTTCGGCATTATGATCTAGCCATTGGGCAGGGTTGAGTCAAAAGATGGGCAGTTCGCCCGCAGGCAATTCACGCAGACGGCAAAGGGGCCGACAAGCGGCCCCTTCCCCTCGCAGAAAAGTCCGGCCGCTCAACTCCGCGCGTTTGCGGCCGTCACCGCACGCCGGGCCATGACCAGCACCAGATTGGCGCGGTATTCGGCCGAAGCATGGATGTCGCTCATCAGATTGTCCGATGACACAGTCACGCCGTCGAGTGCGGAAGCGTCGAATTTCTTCGTCAGCGCCGCTTCGAGTTGCTTGGCCCGAAACACGCCGTCATCGCCCGCGCCGGTCACCGCGACACGCACACCTTCCTTGCCCTTGGCCACGAAGACGCCGGCAATGGCATAGCGCGAAGCGGGATTGCGGAACTTCTGATAGGCTGCCTTGGCCGGTGCGGTGAAGGCTACGGCGGTAACGATCTCGCCATCCTTCAAAGCTGTCTCGAACAGGCCCTTGAAGAACTTGTCCGCTGCGATCTGCCGCTTGTTGGTGACCACGACCGCATCGAGCGCCAGCAACGCGGACGGATAGTCGGCTGCCGGATCGTTATTGGCGATCGAACCGCCGATGGTGCCGCGGTAGCGCACCGCCGGGTCGCCGATCATGCCGGCAAGTTCGGTGATGGCGGGACAGACCTTCTTCAGCTTCTCGTCGTTGGCAACTTCGTAATGCGTCGTCCCCGCCGCAATCACCACGGACTTGCCGGAGACCTTGACGCCCTTGAGTTCGGCGATGTGGCCGAGGTCGACGAGGTCGGAAGGCGCCGCCAGCCGGGTCTTCATCGCCGGGATCAGCGTCATGCCGCCCGACAGGAATTTCGCGTCACCTGTCTTCGCAAGCTTTGCCGCATCGGCGAGCGAGGAAGCGCGATGGTAGTTGACCGAATACATGATCGTTCCTCCTCAGTGTTTCGCCGCCGAATGGATCGCCGCCCACACCTTTTGGGGTGTTGCCGGCATCGTCAGGTTTTCCGTGCCGATGGCGTCGGTGATGGCATTGATGACGGCGGGTGGCGAACCGATGGCGCCCGCCTCGCCGCAGCCCTTCATGCCAAGCGGATTGGAAGGCGACGGCGTGCTCGAGGTCGAAACCTTGAACGACGGCAGGTCGTCGGCGCGCGGCATTGTGTAGTCCATGAAGCTCGCGGTCAGAAGCTGGCCGCTGCCATCGTAATGCGCGCCCTCCAGCAGCGCCTGGCCGATGCCTTGCGCCAGACCGCCATGCACCTGGCCCTCGACGATCATCGGATTGATGATGTTGCCGAAATCATCCGCCGCCACGAACTGTACGACATCCGTGACCCCGGTGTCAGGATCGATCTCGACCTCGCAGATGTAGCAGCCTGCCGGGAAGGTGAAGTTGGCCGGGTCGTAAAAGGCGGTTTCCTTCAGCCCCGGCTCCATGCCCGCCGGCAGGTTGTGGGCGGTGTAAGCCGCCAGCGCCATCTGGAACCACGGCACATTCTTGTCGGTGCCGGCAACCTTCAGCGCCCCGTTCTCGATCACGATGTCGGCCTCGTCGGCCTCCATCAGATGCGCCGCGATCTTCTTGGCCTTGGCCTCCACCTTGTCGAGCGCCTTGACGATGGCGCTCATGCCGACGGCACCGGAGCGCGATCCGTAGGTGCCCATGCCCATCTGCACCTTGTCGGTGTCGCCATGGACGATGGAGATGGAATCGAGCGGCACGCCGAGGCGCCCCGCGACAAGCTGGGCGAAGGTGGTCTCGTGGCCCTGGCCATGGCTGTGTGAACCTGTCAGCACCTCGATGGTGCCGACCGCATTGACGCGCACCTCGGCCGATTCCCAAAGGCCCACGCCGGCGCCGAGCGAGCCGACGGCGGCCGAAGGCGCGATGCCGCAGGCTTCGATGTAACAGGAAAAGCCGATGCCCCGCAGCTTGCCCCGCTTTGCGGCCTCTGCCTTGCGCTTGGCAAAGCCGGCATAGTCGGCCGCCTTCATGGCCGCATCGAGGGAGGCCGCGAAGTCGCCCGCGTCATAGTTCATGATCACCGGCGTCTGGTGCGGAAAGGAGGTGATGAAGTTCTTGCGCCGCAGTTCGGCCGGTGAAACGCCGAACTGGCGCGCGGACACTTCCATCATGCGCTCCACCAGGAAGGCGGCCTCGGGACGCCCTGCCCCGCGATAGGCATCGACCGGCGCGGTATTGGTGTAGATTGCCTTCACATTTCCATGGATGGCCGGAATGTCGTACTGGCCCGACAGAAGCGTTGCATACAGATAGGTCGGCGTCGCCGATGAGAACAGCGACATGTAGGCGCCCAGATTGGCCATGGTCTCGACCTTGAAGCCGAGAATCTTGTGGTTCTGGTCGAAGGCCATCTCCGCATGGGTGACATGGTCGCGCCCATGCGCATCGCACAGGAAGCTTTCGGTGCGATCCGCCACCCATTTGACCGGAACGCCGGTCCGCTTCGAGGCCCATAGGCAGACAATCTCTTCGGGATAGATGTAGATCTTGGAGCCGAAGCCGCCGCCCACATCCGGCGCGATCACGCGCAGCTTGTTCTCCGGCGCGACATTGTAGAACGCGCTCATCACCAGGCGGGCGACATGCGGGTTCTGCGAGGTCGTCCAGCAAGTGTAGTGGTCTTCCGCCTTGTCGTAGTGGCCAAGCGCCGCGCGTGGCTCCATCGCGTTGGGAACGAGACGGTTGTTGATGACATCCATCTTGACCACATGGGCGGCGTTCCTGAAGGCAGCCTCGGTTTCCTTGACGTTGCCGATCTCCCAATCGAAGATCAGATTGCCTTCCGCCTCGGGGTGTATCTGCGGCGCGCCCTTGCGCACAGCCTCGGTCACGTCGGCGACCGACTTCAATTCCTTGTAGGTGATCTCGACGGCCTCGGCGGCGTCGCGCGCCTGCCCCTTGGTCTCCGCCACCACGATGACGACCGCGTCCCCGACATAGCGCACCTTGTCGACCGCCAGCGGCGACCATGCACCCATCTTCATCGGCGTGCCGTCCCTGGAATGGATCATCCAGCCGCAGATGAGATTGCCGATGCCGTCGGCTTTCAGCTCCTTGCCGGTCAGCACCGCGATGACGCCCGGCATGGCCTGCGCCGCCTTGACGTCGATCTTCCTGATCTGCGCATGCGCATGGGGGCTGCGCACGAAAGCTGCATGCTTCATGCCCGGCACCGCCATGTCGTCGACATAACGGCCCGCGCCGGTGATGAATCTCTTGTCTTCCTTGCGCGTCACCCGCGCCCCGATACCTTCAATGCCCATCAAAGTTCTCCTCCGGAACCCTAAAGCGAAGAGCGAAATATGAATAACGCCGGCTGCAAACCGATCCCTTTCGGATCGTCAGCGAGCCTTGTCGCCTGCGCCAGCCTGCCTCATGCCGCCTTCTTTGCCCTGGAAGCGGCCTTGCTCTTGCCCTTGGCCATCGTTTTTGAAGCCGCCAGCACCGCCTTGACGATGTTGTGGTAGCCCGTGCAGCGGCAGATATTGCCTTCCAGCTCGGCGCGCACGGTTGCCTCGTCCAGCCCTTCGGGATGGCGATTGATGATGTCCACCGAGGCCATGATCATGCCCGGCGTGCAGAAGCCGCATTGCAGGCCGTGGTGCTCGCGAAACGCCGCCTGCACAGGGTGCAGGTCCGCGCCGTCCGCCAGGCCCTCGATGGTGACGACGGTCGAGCCGGACGCCTGTGCGGCCAGCATGGTGCAGGATTTCACGGCCTTGCCATCCACATGCACGACGCAAGCGCCGCACTGCGACGTGTCGCAACCGACATGAGTGCCTGTCAGTCCCAGATGCTCGCGCAGGAAATGGACCAGCAACGTGCGGTCTTCGGCCACGCCACTCACGCGCCGGCCGTTCACAACCAACGATACTTCCGACATGAAACCTCCCTCGGTGCCCTCGCCGGCCCCGCCTGCCTGGCAACGGACGGCGCATGTCTCGCGTCGCAAGACGCCATAAAAGTATATTCCGAATTCCACACAAAGCGGGAGAATGCAGAGCGGCCCAAACGCCGTATATTGTACTTTCGGATACGCACCGCTCAGGCAGCCCATTGCCAAATGCAACTTTCGCAGACAACAATGGCTGCGGCGGCGCGCTCTCGACAGAGACGGACGGCGTCGACGGCGGGGTTGGGAGGAACTACGCTGGTCTGTGCACGGACACGCTATGCTTGCGGCCTGACGGCCCTGACCTGCGCTCGGCCCGGCGCGGACAGCCTTGCCCGTGAAATCGCTGCGGAAGCCGCCGCCATCGACGCGGAATTCGCACTCATCTTCTTTTCGCAATCGCTGATGAGCGCGCGGACGCTCTCGCTGGCATTGAAGCGCCACGCGCCGCATCTGCCCCATGCGGGCTGTTCGACCGCCGGCGAGATTACGCCCGATGGCCTCCAGGACGGCCATGTCGTGGCGATGCTGTTCCCGCGTGGCTGCTTCACGGCGCAGAGCGTGATGATCCGTAACCTCTCTTCCATCGGCATGGATGGGATAACTCAGGAAATCGCCGGTCTGCGGCGCACCCTCCATATGCGCACCGATGGCTTGCCGCGGTCGCGCAATGTCTTCGCGCTGTGCCTGATCGACGGTCTCTCCTATGCGGAAGAAGCGGTCACATCCGCGCTGCACTGGAGTCTCGACGACATACCGCTGATCGGCGGATCGGCCGGCGACGACCTGAAATTCGAAACCACGACGCTTATTTCGAACGGCGACGTCGATAGCGACTGCGCCGTCGTCATCCTGATCGCCACCAACATTCCCTTCCACGTCTTCAAGACGGAAAACTTCGTGCCGACCGGCAGTAAGCTGGTGGTAACGGCCTCGGACCCGGAGCGGCGCATCGTGCACGAATTCAACGCCGGGAGCGCGGCCGAGGAATTCGCCGCCGCGGTCGGCATCGTCAATGGAGCCATGACGCCGCTCAGCTTCGCCTCGCACCCGGTGGTGGTGAAAGTGGGCGGGGAATATTACTGCCGCTCGATCCAGAAGATGAATGACGACGGCTCGCTTTCCTTCTATTGCGCCATCGATGACGGGGTCGTACTCTCGATTGCGGAACCGACCGGCATGGTGGAATCGACTCGCTCGGCGTTGAAGGCCGTGGGCGAGGAACTCGGCGGCATCGATCTGGTTCTGGGCTTCGACTGCGTGCTGCGCCGGCTGGATGCCCGCAACCGTCAGGTGTTCCGCGACATTTCCGAGCTTTATCGGGCCAACCGCGTGATCGGGTTTGGAACCTATGGCGAGCAATATCGTTCCATGCACCTGAACCAGACCTTCACCGGCATCGCTTTTGGCCAGCGACATGCCGCGGAATGACAGCCAGCCCCAAATGTCCATCCGCGATATCGAAGACATCGAGAAACTGAAAAAGATCAACCAGGCGTTGATCTCGCGCGTCGAGCGCTCGATGGATCAGCAGCGCAATGCATTCTCGCTCTTCCAGACCGCGATCAATCTGGAAAACCGGGTGCGCACCCGCACCGAGGAACTGCGCTCCATCCTGCGACGGCTGGAACAGTCGAACATCGATCTGGTCGCGGCCAAGGAGAATGCCGAGCGCGCCAATCTTTCCAAGACGCGCTTTCTCGCCGCCGCCAGCCACGACATCCTGCAGCCGCTGAACGCCGCGCATCTTTCGGTTTCGGCGCTTTCCGAGGTGCAAACCTGCGACGAGGGCCGCAAGCTCGTGCGGCAGGTGGAACGCTCCCTCGAAACGATGGAAGACCTGCTGCGCACGCTGCTCGACATCTCCAAGCTCGACGCCGGCGTCGTGGAGCCCGAAATATCGGACGTTGCGCTCGAACCCCTGTTCATCTCGCTGAGATCGGATTTCCGGCCGCTCGCGGCACAAAAAGGCCTGAAACTGAAATTCCGCCCCTGCAACGTGGTGGTTCGTTCGGACCGGACCATGCTGCGCCGCATCCTTCAGAACATAATTTCCAATGCCATCCGTTACACACGCAGCGGCGGCGTTCTGGTCGGGGTGCGCCACCGCGCAGGCAAGATCAGGATCGAGGTGGCCGATACGGGGTGCGGCATCCCCGAAGAGCAGCGCGAGGCCATCTTCGAGGAATTCCACCGCGCACCGCAGGCAACGGAAGCCGACCTGGCGGGCGGCGGGCTGGGTCTCGGCCTCTCCATAGTGCGCCGCATGACCGAGACGCTGGGCCACCCTATCGCCCTTTCATCGAGGGTGGGTCGCGGTACGGTGTTCCACCTCGAGCTTCTGCCGACCGAAACGGTGTCGATCGAGCCGCGCCCGACAAGCATGGGGCCGGAATTGCCACGCGGCTACGGCCTGTTCGGAACGAGGGTGCTTCTGGTCGAAGACGACCCGGAAGTCCGTCAGGCCATGACCGCGCTTCTGGAGCGCTGGCAATGCTCGGTGCGTGCGGCCGCTTCGACGGCCGAAACCTTGCGTGCGCTCGGCGACACCGCCTGGGTGCCCGACATCGTGATTGCCGACCAGCATTTGCAAGGAGGCGATCACGGCAGCGTCACCATCTCGGAAGTCCGTTCCCATCTGCGACGCGACGTCCCCGCCCTGATCGTCACCGCCGACATGACCGACGAGGTCGCCCGAATTGCACAGAAGATTGGCGTGGAACTGATGCGCAAACCGCTAAAGCCCGCGGAACTGCGCGCATTGCTGGCACATCTGCTCGCCTGAACGTTGCGGCTGGACCGCGTTTTCTGAACTGCTAAGCTGGTTCTCCTCGACGAACTCCAGACCATAGCGTTGCGGCTGGACCGCGTTTTCTGAACTGCTAAGCTCGGGGTCATGCGCCAGATGAGACAGGTTTAGTTGCGGCTGGACCGCGTTTTCTGAACTGCTAAGCTGCAAGGCAAATCGGTTCGTTCGCTGGTTTTGTTGCGGCTGGACCGCGTTTTCTGAACTGCTAAGCTATCCTAGGTGACACTGGTGTCACTTCGGCTGTTGCGGCTGGACCGCGTTTTCTGAACTGCAAGCTGACACGAAGGAGACGGGCTCGACAGTTGCAGTTGCGGCTGGACCGCGTTTTCTGAACTGCTAAGCTTCGGTCGAGTTCATCAAGGCCGAAATCTCGTTGCGGCTGGACCGCGTTTTCTGAACTGCTAAGCTCAATCATCCCGGCGCGTGCAGCCACCGATCGTTGCGGCTGGACCGCGTTTTCTGAACTGCTAAGCTTGACGCGCGTGCAGCCCTCGCCGGAAATGCGTTGCGGCTGGACCGCGTTTTCTGAACTGCTAAGCTAGCCGCCGAAGTTGCCCGCCGCCTTCTGCTGTTGCGGCTGGACCGCGTTTTCTGAACTGCTAAGCTCGGTGGTTACCACGGCATTCGCAGCCCAGAGTTGCGGCTGGACCGCGTTTTCTGAACTGCTAAGCTCTCACCCAGCGGCAGGTAAAGGCGCTGTGTGGTTGCGGCTGGACCGCGTTTTCTGAACTGCTAAGCTCATCACCGCCGTTGAGGATGGACAGGAGGCGTTGCGGCTGGACCGCGTTTTCTGAACTGCTAAGCTGTTCTGGCTTGTCGTCGCGATCTGTGCGGTGTTGCGGCTGGACCGCGTTTTCTGAACTGCTAAGCTAGGTCGGCAGACTGCACGCCGAAGAAGGCAGTTGCGGCTGGACCGCGTTTTCTGAACTGCTAAGCTACGGAGAAGCCAAGAGCCATCGCGAAGCCAGTTGCGGCTGGACCGCGTTTTCTGAACTGCTAAGCTAACCACGTTGCGATATTCGAGATAATCATCGTTGCGGCTGGACCGCGTTTTCTGAACTGCTAAGCTGGGTGTGTTTGGATGCCCCTCGCAAAACTCGTTGCGGCTGGACCGCGTTTTCTGAACTGCTAAGCTATTGCAGGAAGGCATTGCCGACCTGCTGGCGTTGCGGCTGGACCGCGTTTTCTGAACTGCTAAGCTCCCTCCCAAAAGCAACCGCCAGCACGGTCAGTTGCGGCTGGACCGCGTTTTCTGAACTGCTAAGCTCTTGCCGATGATGCACCGTCACGGCTGGACGTTGCGGCTGGACCGCGTTTTCTGAACTGCTAAGCTGAATGTCATCACCGATACTGACTCAATTGGGTTGCGGCTGGACCGCGTTTTCTGAACTGCTAAGCTAAATCCGCGCAATTAAGTGAGGAAGGATAAGTTGCGGCTGGACCGCGTTTTCTGAACTGCTAAGCTCGCCGATCGCTTCCATCTGCAGCGCCGTGAGTTGCGGCTGGACCGCGTTTTCTGAACTGCTAAGCTGGCGCTGATGGTCAAGCGGCTGGTCGGCATGTTGCGGCTGGACCGCGTTTTCTGAACTGCTAAGCTCGCTTTCGCACACACTACCGTCGGAGCGTAGTTGCGGCTGGACCGCGTTTTCTGAACTGCTAAGCTACTGTAGACAGTCGATACGTGTTGCGCATGGTTGCGGCTGGACCGCGTTTTCTGAACTGCTAAGCTAGTTGGATGTCGATCTTCCTGATCTCAAAGGGAAAATCGGCATCCGCAGCGCTGCAAAAATGGTCTTTGAAAACGAATCGTGGTGCATTCATTGCGGTTTTTCCAAAGCCCTAAAATCCCGATTGCTCACGGAACATATCCGGATTGTCGAGCTTGGCGACCTCGATCACGGCCTGCGTGCGGCTGTAGACATTGAGCTTGCGCAGGATTTCGGAAACATGGGCCTTCACCGTCGTCTCGCCGACCTGCAGTTCGAAGGCGATCTGCTTGTTGAGCAGACCCTGCCGCAACATCTGCAGCACGCGTAGCTGCTGCGGCGTCAATGTCGCGAGCCGGCGCACCATTTCCGCGCGGTCGGCGCTTTCAGCGTCAAGCGTCGCGGGCTTGTAGGTCTCGGGCACGTAGATCGCGCCATCCATCACGGTACGAATCGCTTGCGCCAGGTCGCTCTTGCGCACAGATTTCGGGATAAACCCCGCCGCACCGTAGGAAAGCGCCTCCGAAATCACCTTGGGTTCCTCATGGCCGGACACCACCACGACCGGCAGCCGGGGGTGATGGGTGCGAAGCTGCAGCAATCCATCAAAGCCGTGCACATCGGGCATGCTCAGGTCCAGCAGCGCCAGTTCGAAGGGTTTCGGCCCCGCCAGTATTTCCAGCGCTTCGGCGATCGAGCGGGCCTCGACTGTATCGACGTCCGGATAGGCCATGCGTACTGCACTGTGCAGCGCCTCTCGAAACAGCGGGTGATCGTCGACGATGAGAAAGCGGGCTTTGTCGTTGGCAGCGCTCATGGCCAACACTCCGTCATGCAACCGCAGGAATCAAGGCATGCCGGACACATCTCCGCAGGGATGATGAACTGTTCATGGCCTCAATTCGCTCCGCCCGCTCCAAGGGTAGTCGAGCGTGATGCAACCGCTTATTGGCAAATAGTATGGTGCGCCTGTATGGACCTCCCATCGCAGAAGCACCAGACGACATGGAGACAGGCTGATGGGCGAAATCGTCCTGCACAATTACTTTCGTTCCTCGACATCCTACCGCGTGCGAATCGCGCTGGAAATGAAGCGGCTGAACTATACCTATGTCGCGCACCATCTGCGCCATGGCGGACAGCGCGAACCCGGCTATCTCTCCGTCAACCCGCAAGGCCTGGTGCCGGCGCTGGTGTGGGAGGACGGCACGATGATCGCCCAGTCGCTCGCGATCGTCGAATTCCTCGACGAGGTGGCGCCCGAGCCGCCGCTGCTGCCCGCTGATCCGCTCGGTCGGGCGCGGGTGCGCATGCTGGCCCAGATGGTCGCCTGCGACATTCACCCGGTGAACAATCTGCGCATTCTCAACATGCTGCGCACGCGCTTCGGCGCTGACGACGCGGCGGTCGCGGAATGGTTCCGCCATTGGGTGGGCGAGACGTTCGCGCCAATGGAAAAGATGCTGGCCGAAAGTCCGCAAACCGGCCGCTTCTGCCATGGCGACACACCCGGCCTGGCCGACATATGCCTTGTCGCGCAGGTCGCCAACAACGGCCGCTTCGGGGTGGACATGACGCCCTACCCGACCATTTCGCGGATCGCGGCGAACTGCATGGAACTCCCGGCTTTCATCAAGGCCGCGCCCAGGAACCAGCCGGATGCCGAATGAGCCGTATCAGGCCTGCACCGGCTTCTTGCGCCGCTCGTAAAGCATGATGAGCGTTTCGGCGATCAGGGCGGGCTTTTCCTCGCCCTCGATCTCGACCTCGTTATAGGCCTTCAGCAGGTACTGGCCCGGACCGCGATCCTCCACCGCCGTCAGCCGCGCGCGAAGGCGGATACGCGAGCCGACCCGCACCGGCGCGACGAAGCGCACCCGGTCCAACCCGTAGTTGAAGGCGGCCTGCGTGTTTTCGGGGATCACGCCGATTTCCTGCCCCAATGCACCGATGATCGACAGCGTCAGATAGCCGTGGGCGATCGTGTTGCGGAACGGGCTATGCCGGCGGGCACGCTCGGCATCGACATGAATCCATTGATGATCCCCCGTACAGTCGGCAAACTGGTCGATGCGGCTCTGGTCAACCGTAACCCATTTGGAAACGCCCAGTTCCTGTCCGATCATGTCCTTCAGTTCGGCGAAGGTCGGGGCTGGTCTGGACATCGGCATCTCCACGCATTTCGCCGCCATACCGACCCTAAGGACACCGGCGGCCGGCCCGGCAATTCCTCCCGCCGGGCCGTTCCTGTCGAGGATCGGACCTAGCAGCTTCCCGCACTGCGCAAAAGATATTTGTCCGGGCCTTCCGCATTTTGAATGCGATGCCAGCGGGCTGTTGCCCGCAATCAACGGTCCAGAAAGAGGAGCTCGCCGACATAAAGGACGAGCCCTGCCATGCCCCCGATCAACATGCCGTTGAAGCGGATATATTGCAGGTCCCGCCCGATATTGATCTCCATCAGATGCGTAAGCTGACCGAGGTCCCAACGCTTGACCTGATCGGCGATGAATCCCGACACGCCGCTCTTCTGGCTTTCCACGAAAGAGGACAGCGCCACGACGAAGCCTTCGTTCATGTCGGCACGGATCGCCTCGTCGCGGGCAAGGTTGCGCCCCACTTCCACGAACATGCCAGTGAGATGCTCGCGTATCTTCGAATCGGGAGCGGCCGCATCCTGCTCGATCAGCCGCCTCAGGCTCTCCCACACATCGCCCGTCAGAGATTTCAGTTCCGGCCGGGCCAGGAAATCGCGTTTCATCGCCTCGGCCCGCCGCGCATAAGCCTTCGAAGTGCGCAAGTCCTCTATGAATTTATGAACGAAGCGGTCGAATTCGTGCCGCAGCGGATGCTCGGGATCGGCGCGCATTTCCTCCAGCAGGCCGCTGGCGGAAGCGACGATCTTTTTCAACAGGTAGGCATCGGCGCGAAACAGGTTGAAAAGCGACGGCAGTTCGTTGCGGATTTTCTCGCGCATGGCCGCCAGCGCGTCCTCATCCGCCAGAAAGCCGCCGATCACGCGCGTGAGCTGATCGAAAAGCTTCTGGTGCCGCCTGTCTTCGGTGAAGGCCGACAAGAGCTCTGCCGCCAGCGGCGCAATCTGCACCCTGTCGAGCTGCGCCAGCATGCGCTCCGCCACGAAATCGCGCAGGCCCGAGCGGTCGATTGCCGCAAGTGTCTGCGGGACCAGCCGCGCGACGAAGCGCGACAGGCCTTCGGCCCGATGCGGATCGGAGAGCCAGTCGGCCACCAGCGCCGCGAAATCGACCTCCTGCAGCTTTTCACGCACCGGTGCGGGCGCGAGGAAATTGATCTCGATGAAGCGGCCCAGATTGTCGGCGATACGGTTCTGGTTGGCGGGTATGATCGCGGTATGGGGAATGGGTAAGCCCAGTGGTCGCTTGAACAGGGCAACAACGGCATACCAGTCGGCGAGCCCGCCTATGGTTGCCGCCTCCGCGAAAGCCGCGACAAAGCCCAGCCATGGATAGCGTGGCTGAAGCAGTCGAGAAACCGCAAACAGAGCGACGCAAAGACAAAGCGCGCCTGTGGCGATCAGCTTTGTGCGGCGAAGCGCTGCGAGCTTGGCCGCGTCGCCGCGCGATCCGGCGGCTGTCGGGTCATTCGATGGCATGGGCAATCCCGGTGGCGAATGCGGGCTACACTACCATCCACCGACAGGTGCGCCACCCTCTGTCTTGGGAGAGCGAAAGCGCCCTGCGCCGTTCTGCTCAGGAATGCAGGAAAGCCACGGTAGGTGGCAGCGCCGCAAGGCCGGCGCCGCCACGCCTAGCTGCCACAAAAGGGCCAGTACCTGCCTTCGCAAATGCGGGTGCGGGCGGATCGAGTTCGATCACACCGACCGTTTCTCCCGCCTGAAAAGAGAGTGCTGCGTTGAACTTGCGCGCCAACGCCTTCATCGCCTCGTTCTGCGGGTGCGTGGTGACCAGCAAGCGCGTGTATCCCAACCAGCGCGCATTGGCGATCAGCCGTTCGAAAAGACGGCCGCCAAGGCTGCGATGCTGAAGCTCACGTTCGACGCTGAAGGCGATCTCGCCGGTTGGCTCGGCAATTTCGGGACGCTCATGCAGTTCGGCTGCGCCAAGCACCTTGTTGCCCTCGACATAACCGATGACGGTGGTGCCCAGCGCAAAGCAACGCTCCGCATAACCGGTTATGAAAGCGTCGTCGGCGAAGCCGTTGAAACGGTCGCGCCGGCTTTCTGTATCGAGCCGAAGCAGGTGATCGCGAAAGCGCGGCAGGTCCGAGGGCCTGAGCTGACGTATATGGCCCGTGAGCGGGGCGATTTGAGATGCATTTCCATGCATGTCGTACTCCTCGAGGGCTCCTCCCGCGAGTCTACGACTCTGACGCCGTGTATATTGTGCACTGCAACACGGATTGCAAGGCAGGCTGACGCAACCTTGCTATGCCAAAACCTGCTGGCTGACGTTCAGAAAGGACGCCCCGCGACGCCGCGGAAAAACTTGACGTAAATCTGAAAGTATTGTCTATAAAGTCTGGAATTATTCCAAACTGTACGCCATATTCAATGGTGGACGCCATCGATCCCGCCGGATCGATTTCAAAGGAAATGTCTGCTCTGACTGGAGCCTGCGCAGTGCCTCTTGCGCGTCCCGGCCAGCATTTCGCGAAGGAACGACCATGCGGCTTACGCGCCAGACCAACTATGCGATACGCATTCTGATGTATTGCGCAACCAACAACGACCGGCTTAGCCGGATTCCCGAAATCGCACAGGCCTACACGGTATCGGAACTCTTCCTCTTCAAGATCCTGCAGCCGCTGGTGGAGGCTGGATTCGTTGAAACGGTGCGCGGCCGCCACGGTGGTGTCAGGCTGGGCAAGGCGGCTGACAAGATCACCCTCTTCGACGTGGTGCGCGTGACGGAAGAGAATTTCGCCATGGCCGAGTGCTTCGAGAATGACGCGACCGAATGTCCGCTGGTCGATAGCTGCGGGCTCAATGCGGCCTTGCGCGAAGCCCTGAACGCCTTCTTCACCGTGCTTGCCAAGCATACGATCGACGACCTGGTGAAGGCGCGGCCGAACATGCGCACGCTGCTTGGCATCGACGAGTTGCAGGAGCGCCGCGCTCCGGCGGCATAAGGCAGGCAGCCGGTTATCTTCAAAAGCAGGAGGCCGCGCCCCGCAAGGCGCGGCCTCCTGCTTTTGCGTCCGGTAAAAGCCGATCTACAGGGAGACCGATTGCGGCAGTACGAAAGGCACATTGCCAGCCGGCAATGCACCGACCTTGAGGTCGCATTCGAACACTCTGGAAATCAGTTCGTCCGTCATCACATCCTGCGGAGTTCCGGCTGCCGCCAGTCGCCCCCGGTGCATGACACAAATGCGGTCTGCATGCATGGCCGTCAGATTGAGATCATGCAGGATCGCAACCACGCCACCGCCGCCGCGCGCGAAGTCGCGGGCAATCTCCATGATTATGAGTTGGTGCTTGATGTCGAGGCTGGAGACCGGTTCGTCGAGGAACAGATAGCGCGGCTTGCCATTCAGCACCGGCGTCCAGACCTGGCACAGCACGCGGGCCAGCTGCACGCGCTGCTGTTCGCCACCCGAAAGCTCCTGGTAATAGCGGCCGGCAAAGCCGTCGAGATCGACGCGTGCAAGTGCCCTTTGGGGCAGATTGCGCTCCTCTCCCGGCTGCGCGCCGGAACGGCCGCTCATCAGGCCGAGCTTGACCACCTCGTGCACGGTGAAGGGAAAGGACAACGCGGTCGCCTGCGGCAGTACGGCCCGCATCGACGCGGTTTCCCAGGGCTTCAGCCCGGCCATGTCGCGATTGTTGATGACGATTCGGCCGGTATAAGGCAGATCGCCCGACAGCGCCTTGAGGAAAGTGGTCTTGCCGGAGCCGTTCGGCCCGACAATGGCTGCCACCTCGCCCGGACGCACGTCGAAATCAACATCGGAGATGATGCGCCTGGTGCCGATGGAGACGGAGATGCCGCGAGCTTCGATCATGGATGGCAGGCTCCTCACAGGTCGAGGATGCCGCGCTTGCGCAGCAGTATCCACAGGAAGAACGGTCCGCCGACAGCGGCGGTGATGATGCCGATCGGCAGTTCCGCCGGCGCAACGATGGTGCGGCTGACAGCATCGGCCAGAAGCAGCATGGACGCGCCCAGCAGCGCCGATGCCGGCAGCAGGTAACGATTGTCCGGACCGATCAACAGGCGCAGGAGATGCGGCACCACGATGCCGACGAAGCCTATGCCGCCGCTGACCGCGACAGACGCCCCGGTCGCCGCCGCCACCGAGACGATGGCGACATTCTTGAAGCGTTGGACGGAAATGCCGAGATGATGCGCCGCCGCCTCCCCCAGCGCCAGCGCATTCAGTCCGCGCGCGAGAAACGGCGACACGATCAGCGCGAGCACGATGATCGGGCCGGCCGATGCGATCTTGGTCCAGGTGGCGCCGGCAAGGGAGCCGAGGCCCCAGAATGTCAGGTCGCGCAATTGCCGGTCATCGGCCAGATAGACCATGATGCCCGAAAAGGCACCCGCCATGGCGCCGAGTGCGATACCGGCCAGAAGCATGGTGGCGATGGAGGTCTGGCCTCGCCGCGTCGCGACGCGATAAAGGATGAGCGTGGTCGCCAGCCCACCGAAAAAAGCAGCCAGCGGCAAGGTGTAGATGCCGAACAGCGCAAGCACCGGTCCCAGAAAGGTGCCGCCCAGAACGATCACCACGATAGCGCCGAGCCCTGCCCCGGCAGACACGCCGACCAGGCCGGGGTCGGCCAGCGGATTGCGGAACAGGCCCTGCATGACCGCGCCCGATACGGCGAGCGCCGCGCCGATCAGCACGCCGAGCACAACGCGCGGCAGACGTATGTCATAGACGATGATGCGATCCCGTGCCGAAAGCGCCGAGCCATCGGACAAGGATGGGAACAGCCAGTCACGCACGACCGCGAAAGCCGACGCATCGGACGCCCCCGAAGCCAGGCTGAAAAGCATCGTCAGAACGAGCAACGCCGTCAGCAGGGCGATTGCAAGCTTCGCGCGCCCGGAGCGGTCGCCCATGGACGCGCGTTTGTCCACCGTGCCGAGCCTGCCGGCAACACCATCGACCATTGTTCGATCAGCCTTTGATCTGGTCGCCATAAAGGGCGGCGGCAAGATCGCGGATGGCGGCTGCCGTGCGCGGACCGAAGCCGAGCAGATAGCTCCCGTCCATGCGGACCAGGTTCTTCGTTGCGGCTGCCGGCGTCGAGGCCAGGGCCGGATTGGAGAATACTTCATCGGCGTTTGCCAGATGATCCTCGCCGCCGCGATCCATCATCAGGATAATATCGGGCTTTGCGGTCAGGGCCGCCTCGTCGGAAAGCTGTTTGTAACCGTTGACGCCCTCCATGGCGTTCACCCCGCCGGCAAGCCTGATGATGCCATTGGCGCCGGTGTTCTCACCCGCCGCGAGGATCTTGCCGCCCTCCATGCTGAGGATGAACAGAACGCGCTTGCGCTCCGCCACATTGGCCGTCAACGCTTCGGCCGCCTTGAGATCGGCATCCACCGACCTTGCCAACGCGTCTGCCTTCTCGTCCGCGCCGAGGGCGTGGCCGACCACCTCGATCTTCTTCAGGATGCCCTCATGGTCGAAGCTTTCCGGCACTTCGATGAAAGTGATGCTTGCCTTCTTCAGTACGTCCACCGCTTCCTTCGGGCCGGCGCCGGCCAACGCCAGAATGCCGCTCGGATTCACCGAAAGCACACCTTCCGGCGACAGGGCGCGCATATAGCCGACGTCCGGCAGTTTCAGCGCCGCTTCCGGATAGGTGCCGGTGGAATCGCGGGCAACGAGCTTGCTTTCCTCGCCGAGCGCATAGACGATCTCGGTCACCGAGCCGCCGATAGCCACCACGCGCGATGCGTCCGGTAACACGGCAACGCCTTCCTCGGCTTGCCCGGCCGCGAACGAGCCAAGAAGCGCGACGACGCCAAGAATGGCGGCGCGCGCTCCCGTTGCGGGGCTGAATATGGACATCGAATTCACCTCATGCAGCTGCTGGGATGCGCGGCAGGTTTTCGGCGATGAAACGCCATTCCTCGCGCTCGTCCTGGCCTTCCTTGCGCTTGCCGAAGAACTGGATGATCAGCTCGCCCGTCGCATCATAGGCTTCCAGCGAGGTGACATGGCCGTCCTTGGTCGGCTTGCGCACCACCCACAGTTCACGCACATGGTCCGTCCGCAGATGCAGGTGGAAAGTCTCGTCGAATATGTTGATCCACGGCCCCATCGGCTTGACGTTCTGGATCGGGCCGGAGTGGATCTGGATACAGCCGTGGTTGCCCACGAAGCACATGATCGGCGTCTGCCCCTCCACTGCATGGTGGAGCATTGCGGTCAGTGCGTCATTGTCGATCTGCCACGCATAATCCTGCCCGACCATATGCAGCGCCTGCAGCCGGTCGAGCTTCAGCGTGCGCAGCATGCCGAAGAACTGATGCGTATCGGTGAGCTTGCTCCAGCGGTCGCGCAAATCCTCCGCGCTTGCGCCGCCCTCGAGAGCCGGCTTTCTGGCAACATTGCTGTCATCGATATCGATCGACTGGCTCTGGTCGGCGGCGGTCAGACGCTCCACCAGATTCTGGTAGGCATAGAGGTTCGATCCAGCGCGCAGATGCACCTTGTGCACGGCATTGCCCGCCTTGTCGAAGAACTGCAGGCTGCGGCGGATTTCGTCGCCGTCGCGCTTTTCCACGGCAAAGCCATGCGCCCAGAGTTTCGGGAAGATGCGCAGGTCGATATTCTCGCCCAGCGCCATCGCGGCATGTTCGCCGGTGACGACCTTGTCATAGACGCCGATCTTTTCATGAACCGCGCTTTCATTGCGGGTCAGCGCCATCACCTCGCCGACGGCTTCCAACCCGTTCAGCAAATCGTTCACGCGCGGATCGAGACGTACGACGCTGTCGCCGATATAGGCGGCCACCAGTTCGGCTTCGGAGACGCCGAGTTGGGCGGCAAGATCGCGCTCGCGCATCTTGGGATTGTCGGCTCTCGCCAGACGTATTTCGTGCGGCGCGGGCTTTACGCGAGCATCCATTGGAATTGACCCCCTGCTACGGAATTTTACTTGTTGAGAATGAGCTTGCCCTGACGGGTGATTTTCAGGCGATAGAGCGACCCGCGATGATCGATGCCGATCTCATGCTCGCTTCCGAACAGGGCTGCGCTGGAAACGGTCCGCAATGACAGAAGCGTGTGCTCAGGTTGCGTGGCCGCCTCGACGGCGTTCCTATTGCTGCGGTGATGGAAAGCGTCGTGATTGTGGCTGTTCATGGTCGTTTGACCCCTTGTTTGCCGGTGCCTTGCATTGTCCGACTTCGCAATCGCGTGCCTCGTTTCAGCAGTTGCGAAATCAATCTTGACTCGATCAATCATGTTTACTAGTCAGTGCAATACCGGAGTAATCGAGTCAAGATTTAAAACGCTCCGCGCAAACGAATTTTCGCCAGCCATGCCCTCTTCGGGCCAGCCCGCAGCAACAATGACACTGGAGAATTACGGGTATGGGGCAGATGGCTCGGAAGGCGGGGGCTTCGTCGGGCAATGACGGAGCGGAGAAATTCAGGCGACGCGCGAGATATTCGTCAGTCCTGATGACGGGCGCGGCAACGCTGGCCCTCGGCATGGCGACGGCAGCGGCGCAGGAAGCTGCGACCAATCAGGAAAACACCGAGCAGGCCGAGCAGAAGAAGGACGACACCATCACCGTTCTCGACAAGATCACGGTGGTCAGTCGCACCAGCGAATCCGCGATCGACACAATGGCATCGGTCAGCCATGTCGATCAGGAGCAGTTGGAACGGCGCATGGCGACCACGGCCAACGGCGTATTCTTCGGCGTTCCGGGAATTACCATGCAATCCGATGCCCGGCGTGCGGCCTCAAGCGTCAATATCCGCGGCCTGCAGGATTTCGGCCGCGTGCAGGTGATCGTGGATGGCGCGCGACAGGATTTCAGCCGGTCGGGCCACGGTACGGGTTCGACATTCTGGATCGATCCGGAACTCATCCAGTCGGCAGACGTCATCCGCGGCCCGGTCGCCAATACCTATGGTTCCGGTGCGATCGGCGGCGTCGTCTTCTTCGACACGAAGGACGCGGAAGATTTCCTGCGACCAGGCGAAACCTGGGCCGGCTCGGTAACCGGACAGTATGAAACCAATGGCAGAGGCTGGACCACCAGCGCCACCGGCGCATATCGCATCGGCGAGAATGCCGGCGTGCTCGGCAACATCGTCTATCGCGATTACGGAGAGTACAAGGACGGCGACGGCGACAGGGTCGCCGGCAGTTCGTTCGACATTCTGAGCGGCATGCTCAAGGCCAGTGTGCGCCCTACCGAAAACAGCGAGCTGAAGCTCGGTTGGGTCGGCGCCAGCGACAGCTGGAACGAGGTGAGTGGCGGCTCCCCCGTCTCGGACCTCGATCTGAAGCAGAACACGTTCACCGCACGCTACAACGTCACCGACGAGAACCTGAGCTGGCTCGATCTTCACATCAATGCCGCTCACAACAAGACCAATCTGGACCGGACCTATATCAGGACGTTGGTGGGCGGTCAGTTTGATCCGCAGACCGGCTATCCGACAGTGATCCCGGCCGGATCGCAGACCACCTACGATCTGGGCACCACCAGTTTCGACATCTGGAACACCTCGCGCTTCGACACCGGCGCATTGGGCCACGAACTCACCTACGGTGGCGACTGGGTCAGCGACGACATGGTGACCCGCGATCCCAGCGGCAGCATGGATACCTACACGCCTTCGGGCAAGCGTCGCGTCAGCGGTGCCTATGTGCAGGACAAGATCAGCTGGGAATGGCTCGAGGTTGTCGCCGGCCTGCGATATGACAGCTACAAACTCGAAAGTGAGGCTGCCAGCAACTCCGGCGATCGCCTGTCGCCGCGTATCACCATCGGCGTATCGCCATTCCAGACTGCGGCGCTGGAAGGACTGCAATTCTACGGTACCTATGCCGAGGGCTACCGCTCGCCTTCGATCACCGAAACGCTGATGAACGGCATGCACCCCAGCGGGGCGACATTCCCATTCCTGCCCAATCCCAACCTCAGGCCGGAAACCGGCAAGACCTGGGAGTTCGGCGTGAACTATCGCGTCGACGGCATGATCCGTCCCGACGACGCGCTGCGTGTCAAGGCGGCCTATTTCAACAACGATATCGACGATTATATCGGCCAGACCACGATTTCGGCATTTACCGATACGACCGGTCTTTGCCCGGTACGCTGGGATCTCCTGATGAATCCCGCCGTCAGCTATGCGCCGATCTGCTCGCAATATCAGAACTTTGCCAATGCCAGGATCAAGGGCTTCGAATTCGAGGGCGTCTACGATGCGGCCTGGGGCTTCCTTGGCCTGTCGGCTTCCATCATCGACGGCCACACCGTATCCTATGCCGGTGTCCGCGAAGACCTCACCACGATCCCGTCGTCGCAGGTCACGGGTCAGGTGGGCTTCAAATTCCTGGAAGAAAGGCTGCTGATTGGCGGCGAGGTTCAGTACAACGGCGCGCCCAAGGGCAACAAGACCGCCAGGGATTTCACCCTCGTCAACGCCTTCGCCACCTACAAGGCGAGCGAGAACTTCAACGTGAACTTCCGCGTCGACAACATCTTCGACGTGAAATACGCCAACCCGCTCAACGCCACGACGACCACGCCGATCTACGAGCCCGGCGTTTCATTCAAGCTCGCGGCCACGATGCGCTTCGGAGGGTAACCCATGTTTCAGGCGACAACGTTCATCCGCGTCATGACCTCCGCTGTGGTGTTGTCGCTTGTTACCGCAGGGCTGGCGCATGCGCAGGAGTCCCCTGCCGCGCCTGCCCTCACCCTCGAACTCAACGGCGCCGAGCCATCGGACAAGGGCTGCCGGCTGACCTTTGTGGTCAACAACACGCTCGGCGGCGAGCTTTCCCGCGCAGCCTTCGAGATTGCCCTTTTCGACGATGCCGGCGCGGTCGACCGCCTCACTGTGCTCGATTTCAAGGAGTTGCCGGCCGGCAAGACGAAAGTGAGCCGGTTCGACCTGCCGAAAACCGACTGTACGAAGATCAGCCGCGTGCTGATCAACACCGCCACGCATTGCACGGGCGCAGGCATCGCACCCGATGCCTGCCTGCGCTCTCTGAAACCCCAAACCCGCACCGACATCAAATTCGGGCTATAGCCCGTGCCGACGGGATTGGGAGGAGAGTTCCACGAAAAGGCGCGGTACGGCGCCCGCTCACACCGTTCTGCGTCAAGGCCGGGCATCCCCTGCCCGGCCTTTGTCTCAGGTCCGGCTTGAATGCCGGCACAAGCTGTGGACACTGGCCATCGAGGCCCGACCCCATCCGAAAGAAAGGAGATCGACCAATGTTTATCGCGATGAACCGCTTCAAGGTGCAGAAGGGCTCTGAGGAAGCTTTCGAGGACGTCTGGAAGAACCGCGATTCCAGCCTCGCCGAAATGAAAGGCTTCCGGCAGTTCCACCTTCTGCGCGGTCCGGTCAACGAGGAGGAAGGCTACACGCTGTTTGCCTCGCACACCGTCTGGGCAAGCCAGGAGGATTTCGTCGCCTGGACGAAGTCGGAGAATTTCCGCAACGCGCACAAGAACGCCGGCTCCAACAAGCCGCTCTATGCCGGTCATCCGCAGTTCGAGGGCTTTTCGGTCGTCGAGGGCGCCTGAACCCCGCCGGCGTCTCCGACGAAACGATACGATGCGCGCGGGGTTAACCCCTGCGCGCCACCAATATTCCGATCAACACGATGATACCGCCGACCGCCTGCATCGCGCCGATCTGCTCGCCCAGCACCACCCAGGCCAGGATTGCCGCGATCACCGGCTGGATCAGCAGCGTCAGCGACGAAAAGGCGGGCGGCAGCCAGGCCAGCGCATAGATGATAAGCCCCTGCCCGCTTGCGTGGGTCATCCAGGCGAGCCCGAGCAGGATCGCCCAGGCAAACAGCGTTTGCGGAAAGAACCCGGTCTCGAAGAACAGCGCCAGCGGCAGGATGAAGACACCGGCCGAAGCCGTCGTCCACAGCATGGTGGTAAGGGTGGAGAAGCGGCTGCGCAGCCGCGACAGCGACAGCATGTACCCGGCGTAGAACATGGCCGCGATGATGGCGAGGCCATCGCCGCGCGTATCGCCTCCGCCCAGCGCGCCGAACCCGCCTTTCAGGATCATCACGCCGGCAAGCGACAGCGCCAACCCGACAAGGAACACGGTGCTGATGCGCGTGCGAAACAGGAGCCAGCCGCCCAGGGTCACGAAAATCGGCGCCATATTGGCGAGCAGCGTGGCATTGGCCACCGAAGTCATATGCAGCGATATATGCCAGGCCACGAGGTCGCCTGCCAGCATGAAGCCGGGCACCGCCAGTTCCAGGCGATCCCTCATGGTGATGGGGCGTTCGCGCGCCTCTTCGCGGCCGGAAGTCGCGCCCGACCAGATCAGCAGCGGCACCATGGCCAGCGCCACGCGCCAGAAAGCGGTCGTCAGCAACCCCACCTCGGAGAGACGCACGAAGATGGGCGAGCAGCCGATCATGATGGCGCCCGCCACCAGCGCGACCAAGGCAAAGCGCTGCGACGCGGCAGTCGTGCTGGGTGAGGTGACGATAGTGGTCATTGGTACTTCCGACAAAAATCAGAGCCGCTCGCCCGGCTGAGGCTTCATATGCCGGCAGCGCGAAGATGCGCACAGCCACGAAAGCCAAACCGAGGGGCCAGCGCCTGTTTTCCAAAAACAAGAAGACGCCGCTCGCGCGGCGCCTCCCTATGATTTTTCTCTCCCGATGCGTGCTTGCGCACGCAGCCGTGCTTTATTCGTAATCGATTACGTCTTCAAGCGCGTAGTGCTTGACCGTCTTGCGGTTGGCGATCAGTTCGTCCACCGTCGGCTGCCCGGTCATGGCGCGCGCAATCGCCAGCTTGGTCGCCTCGTAGTTGGTGCGGTAGAGGTCCTTCTTGTCGAGGTTCTCGTCCTCGGCGCAGCGCGGATCGAGCCAGACCATGATGATCATGCACAACTCGTCGGCCTGGTCCTTGGGCAGAACGCCTTCAGCGAGGCAATCGACGATGGCGTCGCCGATCGCGGCCTGCACGACGCCGCCGAACAACTCGGCATAGGCCATGTTCTTGATTGTGACCTTGGTGGTCATCATCGTCGCCGGACGCACGGCCTGATTGAGATCACGCACCACGAACATGCGCGTATGGCCCTTGGTCTGCCCCATCATGGAGGCGAACGCCTGCCCTACCGGGCCGCGAACCGAGCCGATCAGCACTTCCGGCATGGCATCGGTGGCCTGCCCGTCGACTGCCAGGACAGTCGCTTCACCGGTGCGGAACCAGATATCAGTCATATTGAAAATCCTCTCCTGAAACCCGCGGCGACCTTAGCCGCTTTGCACCGCTGGTCCAGTTGCCAAAACGACCCACCATGCCGGTTACGGACAGGGATTGCCCACGCGCTGGTGGATGTCGTCGACCGCCGTCTGCATTTCTTCCGTCCATGTCACCTCGGTCGAATCGAGCGCCATTTCGAGCTGCGGCAACGAAGTGGCGCCGATGATGTTGGACGTCACGAACCAGCGGTGCGAAACGAAGGCATTGGCAAACAGCGCCGGCTCCATGCCGAAGCTGCGCGCGAGTTCGTTATAGGCAAGCAAGGCCTCGGCCGCATAAGGCTTTTCATAGCGCTGGCCGCGATTGAACAATGTGCTGCGCGCGCCCTCGGGCCGTGCGCCATGGTCGTATTTTCCAGTCAGATAGCCTTGCGCAAGCGGCGAATAGGCAAGCAGCGAAACCTCCTCGCGATCGCAGACCTCGGTCAGGTTGACCTCGAAGGTGCGGTTGACGAGGTTGTAGGCGTTCTGGATGGAAGCCACGCGCGGGCCAACGCCGCGCTCGGCTTCGGCAATGAAGCGCATCACACCCCAGGAGCTTTCGTTGGACAGGCCCAGATGCCTGATCTTGCCGGCCTTCACCAGTTCATCGAAAACGCCGAGCGTCTCGGCGATCGGCGTCTCGTCCGCCACGCGCTCCGCACGCGCGTTGCCGACACGGCTCGGATTCGCACCCCACTCGATCGGACGGTCGGGAAAATGGATCTGGTAGAGGTCGATACAGTCGGTCTGCAACCGCGCCAGCGACTTGTCGATGGCGTCGAGAATGTCGGCGCGCACCAGCTTGGACGGGCGTCCGCCCCGGAACCATTCATTGGCGGTGCGGCCAACCACCTTGGACGCCAGAATCACGCGGTCGCGATTTCCCCGGGCCTTCATCCAATTGCCGATATAGGTTTCGGTGCGCCCCTGCGTCTCCGCCTTGGGCGGGATCGGGTACAACTCCGCCGTATCGAGAAAATTGACGCCGCGTTCGAAAGCGTAGTCCATCTGGGCATGGCCTTCGGCTTCCGTGTTCTGCTGGCCCCATGTCATCGTGCCGAGGCAGATTTGGGAAACGAATAGATCAGTGCGGCCGAGGCGGCGCTTCTGCATGACAATCTCCGGAAGCTGGCGTGCGCGAATGCGCGCAAAGGATGCGGCCATGCATAACCGATGATTTCCCGATGCTCCAGATAAAGATCAGCGCTTGGCGGCCTTAGCCGCGCGCCGCTTGGCGTCGTCGATCAGCATGTTGGCCACCTGCATACGCACCATGGCGCGCTGACGCAGATGCGGCGCAACGCGGTCGGGATGGTTGTGGAAAGCGAAGTTGCGCCGCAGCTTGCTGAAATCGGCGCTGGCCCTGGCGGTGGCCAGATCGAGTTCGCGCGCGATGGCTTCGGGGTCGATCGGCAGCAGTTCCTCCGCCGTTTCCGCTCGCTCGGAAGCCAAGGCGTCGAGACTGGCGAGCAACGCGGCAAACCCGGCTTCGAAAGTCTCGCTGGCCTCGCGATATTCGGCTGCCGCGACATCGCTCGCAACCTTGATGCGACCGGAATAGAGTTCGTCGGCAACGGACAGGTAGTCAAAGGGAACAGAAGGTTTTGGCGAGGTTTCTTCATGCGTCTTCTTCGCGACGAAAAGATCGTCGAGCAAGGAAGCGAAATCCGGATCGGCGTTGGTCCCCAAGACAGTCTCCTGCGCCGTCAGTTCCCGATCGGCTTTCAGGCCGACACTAGGCCGGCGCTCGTTAAAAATCGCTTGGCGACAAGACAAGAAATTTAGCTGAGTTTGGTTCTGTTATGCCCTCCGCGCAACACGTCGACCGTCACGACAGCGCCGCAATCCACCGGAGATATTGTGCACACGGAGAATCGCTCGATGAAACGACTTCTGCTTGCAGTTACCGCCTCGACCCTCGCCTGCGGCGCGGCACAGGCCGCCGCCGAACCGCCCTATGTGGACGATCGCTCGGATGCGGGCGCGCTGATACGTTCCTTCTACAGCGCGATCAACCGGCACGAATACGCGCGCGCCTGGAGCTATTTCGGTGAGAGCAAGCCGACCGAAGATTTCAAGCAGTTCATGGACGGCTTCAAGGATACAGAGGAAGTCCGTGCCAATATTGGCGAACCGGGCTCGGAAGGGGCTGCCGGAAGCGTTTACTACAGCGTCCCTGTGGCCATCCTCGCGCGTCAGAAAGACGGCAGCCAGAAGGTTTTTGCCGGTTGCTACACCGTGCGCCTTGCAAACCCGGAAATTCAGGCCGAACCGCCCTTTGTCGGCATGCATATCGAAAAAGGCGACTTGAAGCCGAGCGACAAGCCGCTCGACCAGGCCCTGCCCGCAAGCTGTGGCGACGGACCTCCCCCGCCGCCTCGCGATGCGGCGATGGAACAGGCCAAGGCGGCCTTCAGGGCAACCCATGCCGCCCAATGCAGCTCCCTGGCCGCTGATCAGCCGGATGATGCCATCAAACCTGAAGACTACACGATCACTTATCACGACAGCCAGAGCGGCGCGGACGGGCCCGAGCGCACGGCACGCCTCATCCGCTTCTTCTGCACCGCCGGCGCCTACAACCAAATCCACGCCTATTATCTGGCCGACGATGCACGCGGCTTGCGCGAATTGCATTTCGCAACGCCCGAGCTCGACATCCATTATGAGGGCAACAATCCCGAGGGCAAGGTCGAAGCCGTCAATGTCATCGGCTTCCGCGACGAGAACGCGCTGATCAACTCGTCCTACGATCCCGACGCCCATACCATCACCTCGAACGGCAAATGGCGGGCCAAAGGGGATGCCTCGTCCAACGGCATCTGGCTGTTCCGCAACGGCGATTTCAGCCTTGTGCAATATGATGTGGACGCATCTTACGACGGTGTGGTCAATCCCGAGACGGTGCTCGACTACAACACCGCTCCGTGATCCTCGAGGCGGAAGGTCAGTGCCTGAGCGACAGCATCCAGTTCAACACGCCGCGCCAGTCCGTCATGCGGATCGGCGTGCCGTGCGTGCCGCTCTCGAAGCGCACGAAGCGCGTCGGATAGCCCGGCGATCTGGCTGAGATCGCACGAAAAAAGGCTTCCTGCCTGTCCACCGGAAACACCGTGTCGCGGCTGCCTTGCCCGAAAAACACAGGCACCTTGCGCTTGAAAGCCGCGCTGTTGAAAAAGCTCTCGTCCCATAGCGAGCCGAGCAGCAGCAGGCCGGAAAGCTTTGGCGCGACCGTCTTGTCGGCGGCAAGCTTCCAGCACAGCGCCCCGCCCATCGAGCCGCAGGCGACGAAGACCGCAGCGCCCGGCGACCGTTCGGCATAATGCGCAATCAGCGCCGCGATCTGCGCGGCTCCCTTGTCGCCGAAATCGGGAAAGTCGGGCGAGAGATAGAGACCGCCATTTTCGGCCATCAGGTTCTTCACCCGGTTGAAATTTCCACCGAAGGTGAAATCGTCCACGCCCTGTCTTCGGCTGCCTCCCTGCCCGTGCAGGTAGATGACGATCAGTTTTGCACCCTGCTGCGCACCGACCGCGAAGTGGCGGACATCGCCAGCGTCGGTCTTCAGCACAAGGTCCTTCTGCACGCCGCGCACGCCGGTCGAGACATATTTGCCGCGCACGCGCCGCTCGGGGACTTCATCGCGTGCATTGATGTCGCGCATCTCGCGATAATCGACAACCGTGTAAGCACCGCCATCGCCGGTTGAGAGCACCCCCGGATAAGCGAAAAGATCATCCTTGAAAGGAGCGAGTGTCAGCCGATCAGCCAAAGCCAGCGAAGGCAATATCAGCGCCAGAACTCCCGCCGCAACGGCGCTGCGCCACCGAACCGGAAATGTCATGCGTCCTGATTCCCCCTGCTCAGCCTTCCTGCAGCACGCCGCCGGCGTTCTCCAACGCCTCGCGCGTATCGACATCGAGGGCAGCGCCCGCGCCGATCTCCACATCGACGATCCTTACACCCTCCGCTTCGACGATATGCCGCGCGCCGGTATCGCCCTGCAGGCTCGCCACGGCCGGAAAAACGGACCGCGGCAGGATAACCGGATTGCCGCGCTGGCCATCATAGGTGGCGCGCACCACCGATTTCCCGCCGCTGACACGGAAGGCTTCGACCATCCGCTCCAGATCATTCGTGGTGATGCCCGGCATATCGCCCAGCACGATCAGCGCGCCGTCGATCTCGGCCGGCAGTGCGGCAATGCCGGCCTTGAGCGACGAGGCAAGCCCGGTCGCGAAATCCGGATTGCGCACGATCCGCACCCGCAGCCCCGCCAGCGCGGCCTCCACGCGCTCGGCCTGATGACCCGTAACCACCACGGTCGGGGCCACATGGCTGGCAATCGCCCGTTCGGCGGCGCGGCGGATCAGAGGCTGGTCGCCGAACAGCGCCATCAGCTTGTTGGGGCCGCCCATGCGACTGGAGCGCCCGGCGGCGAGCACCACCGCCGCAACCTGCACGGGGACCGGCTTTTCGCGCACTTCGCGCGGCTGCGGCCGCGTGGGGATTTCCATCAGCAGACCGCCCACGCCCATGCCGGCAATGTCCATCGACGACACCGGCAGGCCGGCGATAACGCGGTCCAGCACCCAGTCGAAACTGTTTTCCTTCGGGCTGCGGGCGCAGCCCGGCGCGCCGATCACCGGCTTGCCGTCTATGTCGCCGATCACCAGCAGATTGCCGGGATCGACAGGCATGCCGGCACGGATGACCTTGCCACCCGCCTGTGCAATCGCCGCCGGAATGACGTCCTCGAAATCGCACATGGCCGAGGCGCCGAAAACCACCACCATGTCATTGTCGCGGATCAGCGCGCCCACCGCCTCGGCAACGGGCGCGGTTTCATGCGGCGTGCGGCGCTCCTCCGTGATCTCGCTTTGCGAGCGGGCGAAGCGCTCGCGCGTCGTCTCGGTCGTCTTGTTGAGAACGCTCTCCTTGATCCCCGGCAGGACGGTCTGCACGACGCCGATCCGCAAGGCCCGGAAGGGCTCGACGGCGAAAGCCTCGCGCCCCGTACAGAGCGTCACCACCTTGTCGACCAGATCGCCGGCAACCGCGAAGGGGATGATCTTCACGGTCGCAACCATCTGCCCCTGCTGCACCTCGGCAAAATCCGCCACGGTAGCGAGCGTGATCGCCGGATCGACGGCATTCATCGCGTCCACCAGCGCCTTGTCGACGGTGAACACGCCAGCCTCCCTTGCATGGAGGTTGACGCGGCCGGTCGCCGCCGGCTTCACCTCGATATTGCGGATGGTAAGCGCCTTGGCGATGCGCGCCGCGGCCGGGTCCTCGCCCAGATCGCCCGGTTCGAGGCGCGCCACCACCAGTTCACCGATGCCGGCTTCCTTCAGGAAAACAATGTCTTCCGCCTCCAGCAGATACGCCTTGCGAAACCGCTTGCCGCCGGCCATCAGCGAATGCGCAAGCACCGCGCCCTCGGCCTGGTCGATGGGAACCGTCCCGAATTTCACGCTGCCTGCCCCTTCGGTTGTCTTGCTGCATCGCGCGAGCGGAAGGTGCGAATGACCTGCGCCAGCACCGCCACGGCGATCTCAGCGGGGCTTGCCGCGCCGATATCGAGCCCGATCGGAGCATGAATCCGGTCGATCTCCTCAGCGGCGAGCCCCATTCCCATCAAACGCTCCACGCGCCTTGCATGGGTTTTGCGGCTGCCCAGCGCGCCGACATAGAAGCAGCCGGCGTCGAGCGCTGCCTTGAGCGCGAGATCGTCGATCTTGGGATCGTGCGTCAGCGCCGCCAGCCCCGTATAGGTGTCGAGGGGATGCTGTTTGAGCACGTCTTGCGGCCACTCCGGATAAAGCGTCACGCCGGGGAAACGCTCCTGCGTGGCAAAAGCGGTGCGCGGATCGATAATTTCCAGCGGAAAACCGGCAATCCCTGCCATCGGCGCCAGCGCCTGGCTGATATGCACCGCGCCTATCACCATCAGCCGGGGCTGCGGCAGATGCACGTTGAGGAAGAAGCTGCGGCCTTCCGCCTCCACGACGCGCGACGATCCCGTCCTGAACGCCTCGGCAATCGCAGTTCCCAGATCGCCGGCAACCGCATCGCCCTCGCGCACGAGACGATCGCGGCCGTCGTCCAGGTCGGTAACGAGGATTGCCGCTCGGCGGGCGACGCGTTCGGCGTTGAGCTTCTTGAGATTGAGCGGATCCATGGCGCTTACCCCAGCCGCTCGACATAGACGCGAATACGCCCACCGCAGGAAAGCCCGACACGCCAGGCCGTCTCGTCGGCCACGCCGAATTCCAGCATGCGCGGCCTGCCGCTCTCGATCACGTCGGCGGCTTCGGCAATCACCGCCCCTTCGACGCACCCGCCCGAAACCGATCCCTGGAAATTGCCTTCGGCATCGATGACAAGATGGCTGCCAGCCGGGCGAGGCGCGGACCCCCATGTCTCCACGACGGTTGCGAGCGCGACATCGCGGCCGCTTTTCATCCACTCCTCCGCGATCAGCAGCGGATCGCGGCTGGCGTCCAGATGTGCAGCGTTTTCCATGACGATTCCTCCATCGCACAGAGACTATATGATCATGCCGCCGCAGCCTTGCCACTTTCAAGCCAGCGGCGCGGGTCGACATCCACAGACGTTCGCCGGTCCAGCGACGCGCACAGATCGGCGAGCGCGTCAAGATTATGGACCGCCCGGAACTCATCGACATGCGGCAGCATGGCCTTTACCCCCCGCGCCCGCGCCTCGAACCCGTCGAAACGCAGCAGGGGGTTCAGCCAGATCAGCCGCCGGCAAGAGCGCCTGAGCCGCGCCATCTCCTCCGAAAGCCCCGCCACGTCGTCGCGCTCCAGCCCGTCAGTGATCAGAAGCACGACCGCGCCCTGCCCCAGCACCCGCCGCGACCACAGCCGGTTGAATTCATGCAGCGCATCGCCAATGCGCGTGCCGCCGGACCAGTCCTGCACCGTGGCCGAGCAGTCGGCCAACGCCGCGTCAGGGTCGCGGTGGCGCATCTGCCGTGTCAGATTGGTCAGCCGCGTGCCGAAAACGAAAGTGTGCACGTGCCGCCGCTTTTCGGTCAGCGCATGCAGGAAATGCAGGAAAATGCGCGTGTACTGGCTCATCGAGCCGGAAATATCGGCCAGAACCACGATGGGTGGGCTGATTTCGCGAGTTGACCGGAATTTCGGCAGGATAAGCTGGCCACCGGTGCGGGAGGCCGAGCGAATCATCGCACGCGGATCGATGCGCCCGCGCGTATCGGGACGAAAACGGCGTGTGCGCACGGTATCGAAAGGCAGTTGCAGTTCGGCAATCGCGCGCTTGGCGTCGGCGATCTCGTCGGCGCTCATCTGCGCGAAGTCCTTGCCGTGCAGCACCTCCTTGCCCGAAACGGTGAAGCGCGCGTCGATCTCGACTTCCGGCACCTCACGCGCCGGCTGGTTTTTCTCATGCCCCTCGAACATCGCCTGCGCCACGCGGCTTTCGGCAGCACGCAGCTTCTGCTTTTCGCGGTTATCGGGCGCGACCGGCGAGAACATGGCGATCATCTTCTCGATCAATTCGCGCGACTTCCAGAACAGGCGGAAAGCCTCGTCGAAGGTTGCGTGATCCTCGTGGCGGGTCACCAGAACCGCATGAAGCGTCCAGTAAAAATCCTCGCGCGAGCCGATGCCGGCCGCCAGCACCGCCTCGATCGCATCCTTCACCGAAGCGGGGCCGACGCGCATGCCTGCCTTGCGCAACGCGCGGGCAAAATAGACGATGTTGTCGGCAATGCGTCCATCGGGGTGGGCAACCGATTCCGGAAGGTTTTGGGAGGCGCCTGCGGTCATACCACCATCACCACCTACTCCGCAGCCGACAGCTCCGCCTTCACTTCCTTGAGAAGACGGCGGCCCTCGCCCTGCTGGATACGCGCTATGTCGTCCTGGTATTTCAGGAGAACGCCGATCGTATCGGACACAGTTTCGGGATCGAGCGCGACCTTGTCGAGTTCGGTCAACGCGCTTGCCCAGTCGATGGTCTCGGCCACGCCCGGCGCCTTGAACAGATCGACCTCGCGCAGCTTCTGGATGAAGCCGACCACCTCGGCCGACAGCCGGCTGTTGGCGTGCGGCACCTTGCGACGCACGATTTCCAGCTCGCGCCCGGCGTCCGGATAATCGACCCAGTGATAGAGGCAGCGCCGCTTCAACGCATCATGGATTTCGCGCGTGCGATTGGAGGTGATGATGACGATCGGCGGCTCTTCCGCCTTGATCGTGCCGAGTTCGGGCACAGTCACCTGGAAGTCCGACAGGATTTCGAGCAGGAATGCCTCGAACGCCTCGTCGGTACGGTCGAGTTCGTCGATCAGGAAGATGGGAGCCGCGTCTGCCTTGCCGGTCAGCGCGTCCAGCACTGGGCGGCGGATCAGGTATTTCTCGGAGAAGACGTTGCGCTCCATGTCGCGCCGGTCGACCTCCCCGACCGCTTCCTCCATACGGATTTCGATCATCTGGGCGGCGTAGTTCCACTCATAGACGGCGGAGGAAACGTCGAGCCCTTCATAGCATTGCAGGCGGATCAGCCGGCGGCCGAGCCCGCTTGCCAGCACCTTGGCGATTTCCGTCTTGCCCACGCCCGCCTCCCCTTCGAGGAACAGCGGGCGCTGCATGCGCAGGCTCAGGAACAGAACCGTGGCCAGCGCGCGGTCAGCGACATAGTCGGCCCCTGTCAGCATCTCCATCGTTTCGTCGATGGAGCCGGGTACCGGTCGCGCCGCTTCGGTCATTGCGTCTCCATGGGCCTCATCGGCCAAGTACGTGGTAGCCGCGATCATGATAGATCAGCGGCTTGAAGTTATCGGCCACCCGCAAGCCTGTCACCCTGCCAAAAAGGACACGATGGGTGGCTAGATCCTTGGTGTCCATCAGCTCGCAGTCGAACACCGCAAGCGCGTCGGCAAGGACCGGCGCGCCGCTGGCAAGCGTCTCCCAGCGGCCGAGCGCAAAGCGCTCTTCAGGCGGCAGGCGGGTTATGCCCGAGAAGGCGGCCGCCAGTTCCTGATGATGCGCAGCAAGCGTGTTGAGCGCGAAATTGCTGTTCTTGAGAAACAGGTCGTTGTTCGGGTTCTGGCGATTGAGACACACCAGGATCATCGGCGGGGTGTCGGACACCGAGCAGGCCGCAATCACGGTCGCGCCACGTCTTCCGGCCGCGCCGTCGGTCGTCACGACATGCACGGCACCGGCGAAATGAGCCATCGCGTCGCGATAGGCCTGCGGCTCGACATCGTATTTCTTCAGCACAAGAGAGAATCCCGAATTTGGTCCGTTGCCCGGTATATATGCGTGCCAAACCGCCCTCACAAGCGAGGCGGTTTGGGCCAGTCGCGATACCGCCCCAATTAGCGTGTTGCGGAAAGCGCAGCCAGCCTTTACCTCTGGGCCCCGAATAACGCCGGCTGTCGGCGCGGTTGGAGACACGCGGAAAGCATGCGAATTGCAGGTTCGGTCATCGGCGTTCTGGGCGGCCTGTTGCTGGCCGGCATCGCCTGTGCCGAACCGTTGCGGCTCGGCATCTCTGCCCCGCTCAGCGGCTCCTCCGCCATCCTCGGCGCGCAGATGCGCAGCGGCGCCGAAGCCGCGGCCGAAGACGGCTCGGTCGCGCTTGAAATCGGTGACGACGCCTGCACGGCCGAAGGTGGCGCCAGGGTTGCAAGGCAATTCGTCGAAGCCCGCGTACGGATCGTGACCGGCTTTCTCTGTGGCGAATCCATCGAAGCGGCCATGCCGATCCTGAAAGAGGCCGGTATTCCCGTCATCACCATCGGTGTGCGCACCGACAGCCTGACCGACCGCCGCGAAAAGACCGGCTGGCCGGTGTTCCGTCTCGGCCCCCGCGCCGACGGCGAACATGAGGCGACGGCACGTCTGCTCACAAGACTCTGGCGCGAGGCTCTTTTCGCAATCGTCGATGACGGCACGATCTACGGTCGCGAACTGGCCGAAAGCTTTCGCAATGCCGCCGAACAGGATGGATTGAAGCCTGTCTTCAACGATACGTTCCGGCCCCAGCTCGACAACCAGATCGGCCTCGTCGGCCGTTTGCGCAAGGCAGGCGCCACGCATGTCTTTGTCGGCGGCGACCGTGACGACATCGCCATCATGGCGCGCGACGCGCACAAGATCGGAGCTGACATGGTGTTCGCCGGCGGCGAGGCCCTGCGCGCCGCTGCCGGACCCGTGCCGCTGGCGGCAGGCACGCTGAAGATCGCCCTGCCCGAATGGCAGGAAGTCGCGCGCCCTGCCGTGGTCAGCGAGTTCAAGGCAAAAGGCATCGTCCCGGAAGGCTATGTCCTGCCAGCCTATGCTGCGGTGGAGGTGGCGCGCAGGACATTTGCCGATGCGGGGCCATCCGGCGACCTGAAAAAAACGCTCACCGAACATGATTTCCAGACCGCGATCGGGCCTGTAAGGTTCGACGACAAAGGTGATCTGTCCGAAAACCCCTACCGCGTCTTCCGCTATGACGGGACACGCTTCACGCCGGTGGACGTGCAATGAGCTTCAAGGCAGGCCCTCGCAATCTCATCACCGATGTCGCCGGGCTTCGGGTCGGCAATTCGGCCGACGCCAAGCTGAAATCGGGCGTCTCCGTAGTGCTCTGCGACGAACCTGCCGTGGCCGGCGTGCAGGTGCTGGGCGGCGCGCCCGGCACGCGCGAAACGGACCTCCTGGAGCCGCACAATTCGGTCGAAGCCATCAATGCCGTGGTGCTGTCGGGCGGCTCGGCCTTCGGGCTCGATGCCGCCTCCGGCGTACAGGCGGCGCTGCGCGAGCGCGGCATCGGCTTCGCGGTGGCCGATCAGCGCATTCCCATCGTTCCCGGCGCCATTCTGTTCGACCTCATCAATGGCGGCGACAAGAACTGGGGCCGCTATCCGCCTTACCGCGAACTCGGCTACGAGGCCGTTCAGAACGCGGCCACCGGGTTCGGGATCGGCACCGCTGGCGCCGGCACGGGCGCGCTGGTGGCCGGGCTCAAGGGCGGCCTCGGCTCAGCCTCGACCGCGCTGGAAAGCGGCATCACCATCGGCGCGCTGGTGGCGGCAAACCCGGTCGGTGCGGTCACGGTCGGCGGCGGCCGGCATTTCTGGGCAGCCCCCTTCGAGATCGGCGACGAGTTCGGCGGGCTTGGCCTGCCCTCGCCCTTGCCCCCGAATAGCACCGACATCGAACTGAAATTCCGCCGGCGGCCGGTCGCCGGCGCCAACACCACGATTGCCGTGATCGCCACCGATGCTGTTCTGACCAAACCTGCTGCCAAGCGTCTGGCGATTGCCGCCCATGACGGCTTTGCCCGCGCGATCTGGCCCACCCATACGCCGATGGACGGGGATCTCGTCTTTGCGCTCGCCACCGGAAAGAGCGGCATTGCGCCTGACCCCGACAGCATCACCGACCTTTACGCCGCCGCCGGCGCCACAATGGCACGCGCCATCGCGCGGGCCGTATATTCCGCAACGGCAGCCTCGGGCGACCTCATGCCGGTGTGGTCATCGTTGAAGGATTGAGCTGCCGTCACCACGGATCGGGCCCAGGCTCGCAGTCAATGCAGGAGGGAATCCACGCCATGCGTTTCATCAAGCAGATTGGCCTTGCCTTCGCCACCCTGATTGCGGCCGCGTCATCGGCCTGCGCCGGCGATGCCGCGACCCTGAATATCCTCGGCTTCAGCCATGATGGCGGCATCTTCGCCTTCGAGGAATACGGCATTCAGGACGGCTCCGGCTTTCCCTATGCCAACCGTTTCTACATCGACACGGCGACCGACAAATTCCTGCCCGGCACACCGGTCCGGGTGCGCATCGATGACGAAAATGCCGCCCTTTCCACCGTCCGCGACAAGGCCCGCGACCAGGGCGAGAAAATTGTGAAACAATCCGAACTTGAAGGGAATCGCGGCTACACCGCAGGCTTCCGCCCAGTCACGCAACTGAATGGCGACCCTTACCGGATGGCGGTGAACCCGCGCCCCGTTTTTCCGGCGATAGATGACGAACTGGAATTCCGCCTCGTGGAGTTTCCGCAGGAAGGGCCGGAGGTTTGCCAGGCGCTTGGCGAGACCATGGGGTTCCGGTTGCTGCGCATCGGCACCCGCGACGGCGCGCAGACCCGGCTCCTGCATGAAGATGAAACCCTCCCGCAAAGCCGCAACTGCCCGATTGGCTATCGCATCGGCGGTATTCAGACCTTTTATGGCCAGGGTGCACAGCCGGTCTATGCTGTGCTGATCGCCGTTCGCAGCATTGGCTTCGAAGGACCCGACCATCGCTGGATGGCCGTGACCGGCAAGCTGTAAGCGTTACCCGCCAGAACATGCGGCAAAAACAATCGGATACCCCATGATGTGATCTGAAAGACGCTTCACGCCTTTCGGCATCATGCTCCAGGCGGACTGGAGTCTTCCTCCTCCTCGAAGCTGACGGCGACATCGGAATTGGCCGACAGGCGCACCCTGTCGCCCTCCACCTCGGCCACGAGGATAAGCGGGATATAGTGATGGTGATGGCGGTGCGACCCCTGCCCGCTGTCCCGCTTGGTGAGCTTGATGCGGTCCCCGGTCACGGCATCGACAGTGCCGACATGCACGCCGTCGGCGCCGATCACCTCCATATCCTCACGTATCTGCCTGATGGTTTCTTCGTGCAATTGATCAGCAGCGGTCACGGACGTTCCTCCCTTCTGGAAATACACGCCGATAACGCCGCGAGACCGGTTTTGGATGCATATTCCCCCGGCTTGGCGGTCTGCCGCATTGAGGAATGGGGCATGGTCTGTTAGGACGCGGCCAACCCAACGCTTAACGGACAGCTCGACATGATCCCTCGCTATTCGCGCCCGGAAATGGTGGCCATCTGGTCGCCGGAAACCAAATTCCGCATCTGGTTCGAGATCGAGGCCTATGCCTGCGACGCGCTGGCCGAGATCGGCGTCATCCCGAAGGAAGCGGCAAAGACGATCTGGGAAAAGGGCGGCGCGGCCAAATTCGACGTCGCACGCATCGACGAGATCGAGGCCGTCACCAAGCATGACGTGATCGCCTTCCTGACCCACCTGGCCGAGTTCATCGGTCCCGACGCCCGCTTCGTCCATCAGGGCATGACCTCGTCGGACGTGCTCGACACCACACTCAACATCCAGCTCGTGCGTGCGGCCGACCTGCTCTTGGCCGATATGGACCGCGTGCTGGCCGCGCTGAAGACGCGCGCCTTCGAGCACAAGGACACGATCCGCATCGGCCGCAGCCACGGCATCCATGCCGAACCGACCACGATGGGCCTCACCTTCGCCCGCTTCCATGCCGAAATGGCGCGCGGCCGCGCACGTCTGGTCGCCGCGCGCGCCGAAATCGCCACCGGCGCCATTTCCGGCGCGGTCGGCACCTTCGCCAACATCGATCCGTCCGTCGAGGAATATGTCTGCGAAAAGCTGGGTCTCGCACCCGAGCCGGTTTCCACGCAGGTCATCCCGCGCGACCGCCACGCCATGTTCTTCGCCACGCTGGGCGTGATCGCCTCGTCGATGGAGAACATCGCCATCGAAATCCGTCACATGCAGCGCACCGAGGTGCTGGAGGCGGAAGAATTCTTCTCGCCCGGCCAGAAGGGTTCCTCGGCCATGCCGCACAAGCGCAACCCGGTGCTGACCGAAAACCTCACCGGCCTTGCCCGCCTCGTGCGCATGTCTGTCACGCCGGCGATGGAAAACGTGGCGCTCTGGCATGAGCGCGACATCAGCCATTCGAGCGTCGAGCGCGCCATTGGCCCCGACACCACGATCACGCTCGACTTCGCGCTGAACCGGCTTGCCGGCGTCATCGAGAAGCTGGTGATCTATCCCGACAACATGCTGAAGAACCTGAACAAGTTCCGGGGGCTGGTGCATTCGCAGCGCGTGCTTTTGGCACTGACGCAAGCCGGCGTGAGCCGCGAAGACGCCTACCGCCTCGTTCAGCGCAACGCCATGAGAGTCTGGGAAGAAGGCAAGGATTTCCTTGAGGAGCTTTTGGCCGACCCGGAAGTTCGCGCCGCGCTTTCGGAAGAACAGATCCGCGAAAAGTTCGACCTCGGCTACCACACCAAGCATGTCGACACGATCTTCAGGCGGGTGTTCGGCGAAAGCTGAGGGAACCAAACGGTCGCGGCAACGTTCTTGCCGCATGACCTCCCGGACTGGAAAAGGCCCGCTCCCTGGCGGGCCTTTTTCTTTGCGGGTGCTGTCAAGCCACGTCCGGCACGGTCCGGATCACCGTACCCCACGGGTCTTCACGGATTTCGCTCGCCTTCGCGCTCGCCGAGCGCATCTCCACCCAGTTCAGCCCTGTACGGCCCGCGTCGCGCTTTCCGGCATTCGAGCTTTGCCATGAATTGGCGCCTATATGGTGGTGATAACCGCCCGAAGACAGGAACACCGCCTGCGCCCCATATTCAGCCACCGTATCGAAGCCGAACTCCCGGCCCCACCACGCCTCGGCTTCCTTCGGGTCGCCGACACGCAGATGCACATGGCCGATGATGCTGTTTTCCGGCGCGCCGTTCCATTCGGTATCACCGGCCGATGCGACGATATCGGGAATATTCAACCCGATCGTCGCCATTTCCACATGCGGGCCGTTCCATTTCCAGTCTTCATGCGGTCGGTCTGTATAGATTTCGATGCCATTGCCTTCCGGATCGGTCAGATAAAGCGCCTCACTCACCAGATGGTCGGATGCGCCATCGACGGGAATGCGTCGGTCGATGGCATGCTTTATCCAGCGGCCCAGATCGGCGCGCTCGGGCAGCAGGAACGCGGTGTGGAACAGCCCGGCGCTGCGCGGATCATCCGGCTTTGCCGCCGCATCCGCCTCGATGTCGAGCAACGGCCGGTTTGCCGCACCCAGCGTGATGACCGTTCCGTCCCGCGACAATTCGTCGAGCCCCACCACCGTGCGATAATAGGCAGCGAGCGTATCGGCATCCCTTGCCTTCAGGCCGACGCGGGAAACGCTGATCGGCGTGGTGGCCGCAAATGGCAGTGTGTTCATGTCTGGCTCCGTATGGCCCGGTCGCGCCGCCGCCCCGAAAGCGAGCAAGGCGGCGCTACCCACCAGTTTGCGTCGTGTCAGATCCAATTTTTCGCTCCGGCCAACACGGCTGTTTCGTTCGCCTTTAGATCAGCACAATCGGTCGTTCACACAAGATAGCAGTTGGCGAACACGGCGTTCAGCAAACCGAGACAGCTCGCCCTACATCGTCAGGTCACGCCGGTTTGTCTATTTGCAAGGTTGCACCGCGGCCGGCTCGCCGCTACATGCGCGCCCATGAAGGTCAAAGACGCAGATATCCTCATCGTTCCCGGCTACACCAATTCCGGCCCGGACCATTGGCAGAGCCGCTGGGAAGCAAAACTGTCAACGGCGCGACGGGTGCAGCAGGCGGAATGGTCGAAGCCCGTGCGCGAAGACTGGGTGGAAACCGTCGCGCAGGCGGTGAACGAGGCCGAAAGGCCTGTCGTCATCGTGGCGCATTCGCTCGGCGTGCCGGCGGTCGTCCACGCCGTACCGCTGTTCAGGAAGCCGGTTGCGGGAGCTTTTCTCGTCGCACCACCCGATGTCGCCAATCCGGCGATCCGGCCGAAACATCTCATGACCTTCGGCCCCTATCCGCGCGACCCGCTGCCTTTCCCTTCAATGGTCGTATCGAGCAGCAACGATCCGTTCTGCTCGGAAGAAATCGTGGCCGATATAGCAGCGGCGTGGGGCGCACACCTGATCCATGCCGGCGATGCCGGCCACATCAATGCCGAATCCGGATTCGGACCGTGGCCCGAAGGCTCCATGGCCTTCGCCAACTTCCTGACACGCCTGCCCGGCTGACCGGTCAGTAACCCGCAGCGCCCGTGGTCTTTCGCGCTGCGGGAGTGCCCAGGCTTTCATGCGCGGCTTTAAGCAGGCTGTCGGCGCCCAGCGCGATATAGCGATGCTCAGTGCCCAGCGCCAGGAAGCGGTAGCCCATCTCCACGAACCGGCCGCACATGGCCGCGTCGACAACATACATGCCGGCGTGCTTGCCGGCCTCCTTCGCACGCGCGGCAATGCGCGCCAGCGTTTCCATCATGTCCTCAAGCGTGGAATCCACCGTCCCGCCCTCGGTCCAGGCGATGGAGAAATCGGCCGGGCCGACAAAGATGCCGTCGATGCCAGGCGTTTCCAGAATGCCGTCCAGCGCATTCAGCGCCGCCCGCGTCTCGATCATCGCGAAGGACACGGTCCTGGCGTTGCTTTCATGCAGCCATGCGACCGAATCCGTATTGCCATGCCGGGGGGCAGCGAAGGTCGGTCCCCAGGAACGCTCGCCCACCGGAGGATATTTCATCGCGGCCGCAAAGCCTCGCGCGTCCTCCTCGGAGTTGATCATGGGAGCGATCACGGCTTCCGCGCCGAAGTCGAGCGCGCGGCTGGCCATGTCGAAACGGCCGACGGGAATGCGCACGACCGGGTGCCGGCCCGCCCGCAACACCGGAAGAACGCTGCGCAGCACGCTGTCCTCATGATGGCCGCCATGCTGCATGTCCAGCACGACGGCGTCGAACCCCTGCGCCGCCACGATTTCGACGGTCAGCGCGTCAGGAACACTGGACCACGCGGTGATCAGCGTTTCACCATTGTTGAGGCGGGAAGCGAAAGTCATGACGGGCTCCTGCGGATTGTGCCACAATCTGGCCCGGAACCGGTTTCAAGGCAAAGAAAAACCGCCCGGCAAGCAGGCGGTTCGTTGGTCCAGCCGAAGGCTGCGTTTACAGGGCCTTGACCTGCTCGATCGCCGTTGCCAGCAATTCATCCATCTGGCGGCGGATCTGATGGTCCGACTGCTGGATGCCGGCCTCATCGAAATCCTTGCGGATCTTGCGGAAAACATCGTGATCGCCGGCTTCCTCGATATCGGCGATGACGACCTCCTTGGCATAGGCCTCGGCGTCCTCACCGCTCTTGCCGAGCTTCTCGGCCGCCCACAGGCCAAGCATCCTGTTGCGCCGCGCCACTGCCTTGAACCGCTGTTCCTCGTCGAGCGCAAACTTCTTCTCGAAGGTTTCCTCGCGGTCTTTCATGCTCGTCATACGCAGTTCCTCCGGTACGATGCCGATTCGTGATAGTGTATATGGGTTTGTAGAACAGAAAACGAAAGCTGTTTGCGGGTCAATATGGGCAGGACTTTGCTGCGGTGCGGCAATTCGCTTGGGAAAGCGGCGGATCACGCATATTTGTCGATTGAGGAAACGCCGCTTTTGGGATAGAGACCCCGTTGAAACCCACTGGCTCCGCGCTTTCCACCGCGAGAAGCAGGGAGCGGTTAGGTGCCGTTGCCCTTGAATTCAGAGAACAATGAGATGAAAAACCGCCGCCGCATCTACGAAGGCAAGGCCAAGATCCTTTATGAAGGACCTGAGCCGGGTACGCTGATCCAGTTCTTCAAGGACGACGCCACCGCCTTCAACAAGAAGAAGCACGACATCGTCGACGGCAAGGGCGTGCTCAACAACCGCATTTCCGAGCACATCTTCACCCATCTGAACCGGATGGGCATCCCGACCCACTTCATCCGCCGCCTCAACATGCGCGAGCAGCTGATCAAGGAAGTCGAGATCATTCCGCTTGAGGTCGTGGTGCGCAACATTGCCGCCGGTTCGCTGGCCAAGCGCCTCGGCATCGAGGAAGGCACCGTGCTGCCGCGCTCGATCATCGAATTCTATTACAAGGCCGACGCGCTCGACGACCCGATGGTGTCGGAAGAGCACATCACCGCCTTTGGCTGGGCGAGCCCGCAGGAGATCGACGACATCATGGCGCTTGCCATCCGCGTCAACGACTTCCTCTCCGGCCTGTTCCTCGGCGTCGGCATCCAGCTCGTCGATTTCAAGATCGAATGCGGCCGCCTGTTCGAGGGTGACATGATGCGCATCGTCGTCGCCGACGAGATTTCGCCCGACAGCTGCCGTCTGTGGGACGTCAACACCCAGGACAAGCTCGACAAGGACCGCTTCCGCCGCGACATGGGCGGACTGGTCGAGGCCTACCAGGAAGTTGCCCGCCGGCTCGGCATCATGAATGAGAACGAGCCGCCGCGGCCGACCGGCCCGGTCCTCGTCAAGCACTGAACCTAACCTCGGGCGCGACCAAGTCGCGCCCGAACAACTTCCAGTCGACTTTCCGGAGTGAAATACCCGTGATCAAGGCCCGCGTAACCGTTACCCTCAAGAACGGCGTGCTCGACCCGCAAGGCAAGGCAATCGAGCATGCGCTCGACGGCCTCGGCTTCGAAGGCGTGGGACAGGTGCGCCAGGGCAAGGTTTTCGACATCGAGATCGAAGGCGCCGACAAGGCCAAGGCCGAAGCCGACCTCAAGGCCATGTGCGACAAGCTTCTGGCGAACACGGTCATCGAGAACTATAGTGTGTCCATAACCTGAGGTTGAACCGGAGGCGGTTGTGGCTGAAATTTCAAGCGACCTGCTCTACGAGGCGCTGAAGAAAATTCAATCCCGCCTCGACGGACTTGAGCACGGTGTCCGCGAAGTCAAGCACGAGCTGATAGCCATTCGCGGCCACATGCTTTCAATGCAGAGCGACGTTCACAACATTTACACGAAGCTCGACAGGCATGACGAAAGCCTCGACCGCATAGAGCGCCACCTCGAACTGCGCGAACTTGCCGAAACGCAAAGGCCCTACGAACCAAAATGAAATCTGCTGTCGTCGTCCTCCCCGGCCTCAACCGCGATCGCGACATGATCGCGGCGCTGACCAAGATTTCGGGCAAAGCGCCCGTCACCATCTGGCAGACCGACACCGAGATCCCCGATGTCGACCTGATCGTCATCCCCGGCGGCTTTTCCTATGGCGATTATCTGCGCTGCGGCGCCATTGCCGCCCGCATGCCTGTGATGCGCGCGGTGGCTGAAAAGGCCGCAAAGGGCGTTTCGGTCATCGGCGTCTGCAACGGTTTCCAGATCCTGGTCGAAGCCGGCCTGCTGCCCGGCGCGCTGATGCGCAACAGTTCACTGAAATTCGTCTGCCGCGAAGTAAAGCTGCAGGTTGCCAACGCCAACACGGCGTTCACACACCGCTATCAGCCGGGGCAGATCATCCGCTGCCCGGTCGCGCACCATGACGGCAACTATTTCGCCGACGCCGGGACGCTGGCGCGCATCGAGGGCGAGGGCCAGGTCGTGTTCCGCTATGCCGAAGGCACCAATCCCAACGGGTCGATCAACGACATCGCCGGCATCGTCAACGCCAGGGGCAATGTGCTGGGCCTGATGCCGCATCCCGAAAACCTGATCGAGCCGGCGCATGGCGGCACCGATGGGCGCGGGCTGTTCGAAAGCGTGCTCGGCAGCGCCCAACGGGAACTGGTCGACGCCTGACCTGATCCAGCCACCAACTCGACAGACCGCAATCCTTGATCCGAAAGGCGAAACGCGCGGCATGAAGAAGCTTTGCAAGGTTACAGCGGCAATCTCCTGCCTTCTTGCGCTGGCTGCCTGCCAGGCGGGGTCGAAATCGTCGGAAGGGGGCGGCGGCTCGGGCAAGAGCGCGGCGTTGCGGGCCATGGAACCGGTGGCGATCGCCGCGCACAAATGCTGGTTCGCCAGCAAGGATCCGGCCTTCAAATCCTATCGCATGGCAAACGAGCTGAACGCTTTCGGCGGCACCCCCCGTTTCCTGCTGGTGCCGGTCCGCGATTATGGCGGCCTGCCGCTGCTGGTCGTGCAGGCGCGCGGCTCCAGCCGCATCGAGCATTTCGGTCCGCTGACGTCGCAGCCTCTGGGCGCGCGCATCGAGGCCGATCTGGCGCGCTGGGCAAGCGGCAACGGCTCCTGTTTTGCGACCGCCTGACGATACACGGGACGCAGGTTGCCCCGAACCAAACCCTGCAACCCAATCTGAATCCCGCTTTTGAACTGACCGGAAAAGGCCCGATCCCATGACCATTTCCAACACCGTGAAGATCACGGACGAGTTGATCGCATCGCACGGGCTCAAGCCCGACGAATACCAGCGCATCCTCGAGCTTGTCGGGCGCGAGCCGACCTTCACCGAGCTCGGCATTTTCTCGGCCATGTGGAACGAGCACTGCTCGTACAAATCCTCGAAGAAATGGCTGCGCACCCTGCCGACCAAGGGCGACGTGGTCATCCAGGGTCCGGGTGAGAACGCCGGCGTGGTCGACATCGGTGACGGCGATTGCGTGGTCTTCAAGATGGAGAGCCACAACCACCCCTCCTATATCGAGCCCTATCAGGGCGCCGCAACCGGCGTCGGCGGCATATTGCGCGACGTCTTTACGATGGGCGCCCGCCCTGTGGCTGCCATGAACGCGCTGCGCTTCGGCGCGCCTGACCATCCCAAGACCAGACACCTCGTGGCCGGCGTCGTCGCCGGCGTCGGCGGCTACGGTAACTCCTTCGGCGTGCCGACCGTCGGCGGCGAGGTCAATTTCGACGCCCGCTACAACGGCAACATTCTGGTCAATGCCTTTGCCGCCGGCCTTGCAAAGACCGACGGCATCTTCCTTTCCAAGGCCGAAGGCGTCGGCCTGCCGGTCGTTTATCTCGGCGCCAAGACCGGTCGCGACGGCGTCGGCGGCGCCACCATGGCGTCTGCCGAATTCGGCGACGACATCGAGGAAAAGCGCCCCACCGTGCAGGTGGGCGACCCCTTCACCGAAAAGTGCCTTCTGGAAGCCTGTCTTGAACTGATGGCCTCCGGTGCTGTCATCGCCATCCAGGACATGGGCGCGGCCGGCCTCACCTGCTCGGCCGTCGAAATGGGCGCCAAGGGCGATCTCGGCATCGAACTCGATCTCGATCAGGTGCCGGTGCGCGAAGAGCGCATGACCGCCTATGAGATGATGCTCTCCGAGAGCCAGGAGCGCATGCTGATGGTATTGCGCCCCGAAAAGGAGCAAGAGGCCGAGGCGATCTTCCGCAAATGGGGGCTCGACTTCGCCATCGTCGGCAAGACAACCGACGACCTGCGCTTCCGCGTGCTGCATCAGGGCGAGGAAGTCGCCAACCTGCCGATCAAGGAACTCGGTGATGAGGCGCCCGAATATGACCGCCCGTGGGTCGAGCCGGGCAAGCCCGAGCCGCTGGCAAAGGACGATATTCCCGACGCCGACGTGGCCGATGCGCTCCTGAAGCTCCTCGACAGCCCCAATCTTTCCAGCCGCCGCTGGGTCTGGGAACAGTACGACACGCTGATTCAGGGCAACTCGCTGCAGATTCCGGGCGGCGATGCCGGCGTGGTGCGCGTGGAAGGTCATGCCACCAAGGCCCTCGCCTTCTCATCAGACGTGACGCCCCGCTATTGCGAGGCCGATCCGTATGAGGGCGGCAAGCAGGCCGTGGCCGAGTGCTGGCGCAACCTGACCGCGACCGGCGCCGAGCCGCTCGCCGCCACCGACAACCTGAACTTCGGCAATCCCGAGCGCCCTGAAATCATGGGGCAGTTCGTCAAGGCCGTCACCGGCATCGGCGATGCCTGCCGCGCGCTCGGCTTCCCGATCGTCTCCGGCAACGTCTCGCTCTACAACGAGACCAACGGTCAGGGCATCCTGCCCACGCCCACCATCGGCGGCGTCGGCCTTATCCGCGACTGGTCGAAAATGGCGCGCATCGGCTTTGCGGCGCAAGGCGAAGCGATCCTGCTCGTCGGCGCGCCGGCATCCTGGGGCACGCATCTGGCGCAGTCGGTCTATATGCGCGACCTCCACGGCCGCACCGATGGTCCGCCGCCGCCGGTCGATCTGGAACATGAGAAGAAAGTAGGCGATTTCGTCCGCGCGCTGGTTGCCGACGGCATCGCGACCGCCGTGCATGACCTTTCCGATGGCGGCCTGGCTGTCGGCCTTGCAGAAATGGCGATGGCGTCCGGCATCGGCGCAACCGTCAATCAATTGAAGGACTTGTCTCCCATTCCTGCCTTCTTCGGTGAAGATCAGGGGCGCTATCTGGTGACGATCCCGCGCGACCGCGTCGACTGGTTCTTCGAGGAGCGCAACAAGGATACGGGTATCTTCGCCCCCTGGATCGGCACCACCGGCGGCACCGAATTGAAACTCGGCGAAGCCCGTGCGATACCTGTGTCAGAAATGACCGACGCCCATGAATCGTGGTTCCCGCGCTTCATGGACAGCTAACAGGAAAATCTCATGGCAATGGACGCACACGACATCGAAAGGCTGATCAAGGAAGGCATCCCCGATGCCAAGGTGACCATTCGTGACCTTGCCGGAGATGGCGACCACTATGCCGCCGAGGTCGTCGCCGAAAGCTTTCGCGGCAAGAGCCGCGTCCAGCAGCATCAGATGGTCTATGACGCGTTGAAGGGCAATATGGGCGGCGTTCTGCACGCCCTTGCCCTCCAGACCAGCGCGCCGGACTGAAACCTTTCGCGGCCGGACGGCATCGATCCGGCCGCGATCCACTATTCCTTTTCAAACACCGCAAGGATCGGCCCGACCGGATGGGCTCCGCCCACGATCATCTCCCTGCCGTTCGACATTGCGGAAATGGCCCCGTCGAAATAGAGCGCGTTCGGACAGGCCAGCGCATCGCGAAACAGGCGGCCGAAGCTTCCGAAACTTACAGGCTTGCGCGAAATCGCCAGCATCAGCGTATGCGGATCACGAATGCCGATGCCGTTGCGGATGTAGCGGGAAGATCCGTTTTCCTCAAAACGCTTGTGCAGTTCCCCATCGATCACCAGCATGGGGCCTGATTGCGTCGCAAACGCCACCGTGGGTGAGGCCACCGCATAGACCGACGATTCGATAATCGCGACCGTTCCTGCCTTCGCGATGCTGAACACCCCGTTTGGCTTCATGAAGAAATTGCCCTTTCCATCCGCCAGAGTGATCGGGCTCACCTGAACGCCCTGCTCCACCAGCAGGCCAACGGGGGACAAATCTTCGTGATACATGCCCGCGTTCATCGACAGGAGCGGCCGACGGCCCTGCCCCACCATTGCGGCGTCGAAGGCTTTGAGCGAGCCGAAAGCCTTGCTGCCCCCATCGGCGTGAAACAATTCCAGCGCATATTCGCGTGTATCGATCTCGCAGATGACATAGCCCACACCTTCGAAATCCTGATCCCGGCAGAACTGCGGAAGGGTCGCGGCGGCGCGCTGCGGCTTCGGCTCGGGCCGTGGTTTCAGCCACCAGATGGCCGCGAAAGCCGCAGCACCCAGCGCGAGGATGAAGACCCCCAAAGCCACTCCCCGTTTCACGATCAAATGCACGGCAATCCCTTTTCAGCCTTGTTCATCGCACGCGAAGGGACCCTTTTATCAGGTCTCCTGCCACGCTTCGTCAGGGGCGACCTTGTGTCCCCCGGCTATTGGGGTTATTTGATGGATCAACTATTACAGCCCTGCGCATGCGGGGGATGAAAGGCAAATCTGATGAGCGGTATCAAGGATTTCATCGACAACGAGGTCAAGAACAACGACGTCGTTCTGTTCATGAAGGGCACGCCCGGCTTTCCGCAATGCGGTTTCTCCGGCCAGGTCGTCCAGATTCTGGATTATGTGGGTGTCGATTACAAAGGCATCGACGTGCTGACCTCGATGGAACTGCGTCAGGGCATCAAGGATTACTCCAACTGGCCGACCATTCCGCAGCTCTATGTCAAGGGCGAGTTCGTCGGCGGCTGCGATATCATACGTGAAATGTTCCAGGCCGGCGAATTGCAGGCCCTTTTCGAAGGCAAGGGCGTGGCCACTCGGGCCGCCTGACCGACCGCTGCTTATAGTCCGTTCCGGCATCGCTCGGGACTTTTGAAAGGCGCCGGCCGTTCCGGCGCCTTTATTGCCGTTTCGAGGGAAAAAAAGCATGGACGCATCGACCACAGTGCACGAACCGCGCCTGCAGGGCATGGGAAAGGTCGAATTCATCGCCATGATGGCGACGCTGATGGCATTGAATGCGCTTGCCATCGACATGATGCTGCCCGGCCTGCAGGAAATCGGCGCCAGCCTCGGTGTCGAAAATGAGAACCATCGGCAGTATGTGATTTCCGCCTATCTGCTGGGCTTTGCCTTTGCCCAGCTCGCCTACGGCCCGCTCGCGGACCGTTTCGGCCGCCGTCCGCCATTGCTTCTGGGCATGGCAATCTATGTGCTGGCGGCGGGTGCGGCGATGTTCGTGCCCACATTCGGCACGTTGCTGGCACTGCGCTTCGTACACGGCATCGGCTCGGCCGCCACGCGCGTCATCACGGTGTCGATCATCCGCGACGTGTTCGGCGGCCGCAAAATGGCGGAGGTGATGTCGCTGGTGATGATGGTGTTCATGATCGTCCCGGTGGTTGCCCCCGGCGTCGGACAGGTCGTCATGATCTTCGGCGAATGGCATCTGATCTTCGGCTTCATGGCCGCAATCGCCATACTCGCGTCGCTCTGGATCTGGTTTCGCCTGCCCGAAACGCTCGATTCCGCGGATGTGCGCCCGTTCACGCCCGCGGTCATCATCCGCGGATTCGGCATCGTGCTGAGCAATCGCGTGGCCTTCTGCTATACGCTCGCCGCCTCTATCGTGTTCGGATCGCTGTTCGGCTTCATCAACTCCGCCCAGCAGATCTATGTCGGCATCTATGGCCTCGGCGCGATGTTCCCTGTCGTGTTCGCGGGCGTTGCCATGTTCATGGCGCTGTCGTCCTTCCTGAACTCGCGTCTCGTCGGCCGCTTCGGCATGCGCCGGCTGTCGCATGGCGCGCTCATCGGCTTCATCCTGGTGAGCTTCGTCTGGTTCGTGCTGTCGCTGATGCTCGGCTATCTGCCGCTGTCTCTCTATCTGCTGCTGTTCACGCTCGCCATGTTCCAGTTCGGCCTCATCGGCTCGAACTTCAACGCGCTCGCCATGGAGCCGCTCGGCCATGTGGCCGGCACCGCCTCCTCCGTGCTCGGCTTCATGGGAACGGCTGGCGGCGGCCTCATCGGCGCGCTGATCGGTCAGGCCTTCGACGGCACCACGACGCCGCTCGCCGCCGGCTATTTCATGGTGTCGGTGGTCGGGCTGGTCTTCGTGCTGATCGCGGAGAAGGGGCGGCTGTTCCAGCCGCATCACAAACCGGTATGAGAAAAGCGGGCGGCCAATGGCCGCCCGTTCCTTATGAGGCCAGAAGGCCCGCGAAATCGAACAGGTTGCGATCCAGCAAATGGCTCGGCCGCACATTGGTCAGCGCGCGGATCATCGTATCCTTGCGGCCGGGCATGCGCCGCTCGATGTCGTCGAGCATGGTTTTCATGGCATTGCGCTGAAGGCCTTCCTGGCTGCCGCAGAGATCGCAGGGAATGATGGGGAAGCGCATTGCATCGGCGAATTTCACCATGTCGGATTCCGCGCAATAGCTCAGCGGACGCAGCACCAGCATATCGCCCTCGTCATTGAGCAGCTTGGGCGGCATGGCGGCAAGCCGGCCGCCATGGAACAGGTTCATGAAGAAGGTTTCCAGAATGTCCTCGCGGTGGTGGCCGAGCACCAGCGCCGAGCACCCCTCCTCGCGGGCGATGCGATAGAGATGGCCGCGCCGCAGACGCGAGCAGAGCGAGCAATAGGTCTTGCCCTCGTCGATCTTGTCGGTGACGATCGAATAGGTGTCCTGATACTCGATGCGGTGCGCAATGCCGTTGCGGTTCAGGAAATCCGGCAGAATGTGCTTGGGAAAATTCGGCTGACCCTGATCGAGATTGCAGGCCAGCAGGTCCACCGGCAGGAAACCGCGCCATTTGAGGTCGAGCAGCAGCGCCAGCAGGCCGTAGGAATCCTTGCCGCCCGAGAGCGCCACCAGCCAGCGTTCGCCTGGCTTCACCATGGAAAAGTCATCCAGCGCCTGCCGCGTCTGGCGCAGCAGCCGCTTGCGCAGCTTGTTGAACTCCACGCCCGGCGGCGTATCGCGAAACATCGGATGGCAGGCATCGCCTTCCAGATCGGCGATCGTTTCCGGCATCATGTTCATGGCGCGTATTCCTGCTTCGGTTTCTTCGCCCGAATTAAAACAACACCGAACGCAGGGCAACGGGCAAAGAAAAAGGCCGCCTCGAAGGCGGCCTTTTCCGAAATGATGCTCGCGGACAGATTAGCGCGAGTAGAATTCGACGACCAGGTTCGGTTCCATCTGAACGGCGAACGGCACGTCGGCCAGCGCCGGAACGCGCTGGAAGGTGGCGACCATCTTGTTGTGGTCGACTTCGATGTAGTCTGGCACATCGCGCTCGGCCAGGCCAACGGCTTCCAGAACCATTACCATCTGCTTCGACTTCTCGCGCACCTCGATCACGTCGCCGACCTTGCAGCGATACGAGCCGATGTTGACGCGGCGGCCGTTGACGTTGACGTGGCCGTGGTTGACGAACTGACGGGCAGCGAAGATCGTCGGCACGAACTTGGCACGGTAGACGATGGCGTCCAGGCGCGACTCGAGCAGGCCGATCAGGTTGTCCGGGGTGTCGCCCTTGCGGCGCGCAGCCTCGTCATAGGTCTTGCGGAACTGCTTTTCCGAAATATCGCCGTAGTGGCCCTTCAGCTTCTGCTTGGCGCGCAGCTGCAGACCGAAGTCCGAAAGCTTGCCCTTGCGGCGCTGGCCATGCTGGCCGGGACCGTATTCGCGCTTGTTGACCGGGGACTTCGGACGGCCCCAGATGTTTTCGCCAAGACGGCGGTCGATCTTGTATTTTGCGGATTCGCGCTTGCTCATCGCATTCCCTTTCAAACAAATATGCCCGGAGCCTCGTGCTACGAGCGAAGGAAACGCGCCCTCCTCTGGCCTCCTTTTTCGAGACCTGACAGGATTTCCCGCGCAAAGCTGGCGGAAAAACCCACGGGACACGTAAAGCCACACATCTCTGCGCGGCTGCCGGGTGGATAAGCGGCCAAAGCTGGAAAGTCAACGTCTTTTTGGTCGTTTCCGGCCTCGGCGGCGTTCGTCACCGGCAATAAGGCGGCGGATTGCGCGCTCAGTGCTTGGTCTTGTGTTCGGGCAGGCCCTTGCGCCTGGTTTCGGCGAACTCCTCGAGCTGCTTTTCGCTCATCGACTCATACATTTCCTTCGATGCGCCCTTCAGCTCGCTGACCTTGATCTCGCCACGCTTGGCGGCAAGGGCAGCGCCTGCGGCCATCTGCTGGGCTTTCGATGTAGCGGGCATGGTTTTTCTCCTTCATCCGCGTGTAGGGGAAAACCCGCAGCCTGCCGGCTTGTTCCGGTAAAACCGCTTTCAAGCGACCGTCAGCCCAAAACCCTGCATCAGTCGCCGGGTCAGGAAATCGGCGCCGCCAGAGGTGAAGATCGCCACATCCGCCTCATGCCCGGGCTCGGCCACGCATGCCGCCGGAACAAGCGACAGCGCCCGCCGCGCAATGGCTTCGGCCGGGTCCAGCCAGTCCACCGGCCAGGGCGCCAGCCGGCGGAACACATTGGCAAGGAAGGGGTAGTGCGTGCAGGCCAGCACCACAATGTCGGTGCGTTTTCCTTCCTGCTCGATGAAGCAGGGTGAGATTTCGGCCAGCACCGCCTCGTCGTCCAGCGGCCTGCCGCGAATATAGGCTTCGGCCATGCGCGCGAGGTTCTGGCTGCCGACGAGGCGGACATGGCATTCATTGGCGAAGGACTGGATGAGATCGCGCGTATAGGCGCGCTTGACCGTGCCGGGCGTTGCCAGCACCGACACCAGCCCCGAGCGCGTGCGCTCGGCCGCAGGCTTGATCGCCGGCACGGTGCCGACGAAGGGCGTATCGGGAAAGGCCGCGCGCAGATCGGAGAGCACCAGTGTCGAGGCCGTATTGCAGGGAATAACCGCAATCTGCGGTCGGTGCTCTTCGAGCAGCCGGGCAAACAGTTCGACGATGCGCACCCGCAGCGCCTCTTCCTCCCAATCGCCATAGGGAAAGCCGGCATCGTCGGCCACATAGACGAAACGGCGGTCGGGCATCAGCACACGCGCCTCGCGCAGCACGGTGAGCCCGCCAATGCCGGAATCGAACATCAGCACCGGCCGGTCGGTCATCTCGTCAGCGCCCCTCGCCTGTCACGTGTCGTCTGCGTCCCCATGCGTATCACGATCTGCTTTCGCTTTCCTTTCCGGGTAGCCGGCGCCGCGCGGCGTCTTGGGCGAGAAATAATCGAGCGAGGAAATGACGCCCCGCAACAGCTTGATCTCCTCCTGCGTGAAGGCAGGCCGGGTCAGCACAGCGCGCAGATTGTCGAGCATCTTCGGCTTTTTCGCGGCCGGGCGGAAATAGCCGCGCGCATCGAGCGCGGCTTCCAGATGGCCGATCATGCCGTTCAGGTGCTCCTTGCTAGCGGGCATCAGCTCTGGCCCGGCAAAAGGCGTCTGCTCGGCCTCGAAGCCCGTTTTCATCCACTCATAGGACATCAGCAGTACGGCCTGCGCGATATTGAGCGAGGCAAAGGCCGGATTGACCGGGAAGGTCACGATCTCGTCGGCGAGCGCGACCTCCTCGTTCGAGAGGCCAAAGCGCTCGCGCCCGAACAATATGCCGGTGCGCTCGCCCGCAGCATGACGCGCGCGCAGCGTCCGGTTCGCCGCCTCCGGGCCGCGCACCGGCTTGAAGCCGTCGCGCTCGCGCGCCGTGGTCGCGTAGAGGAAGTTGAGGTCGGCCACCGCGTCTTCCAGCGTGTCGAACACCACCACGCCATCGATGACGTGGTCGGCCTTGCTGGCGGCGGCTCGCGCCTTCTCGCTCGGCCAGCCGTCGCGCGGATTGACCAGGCGCAATTCCGAAAGTCCGAAATTGGCCATGGCGCGCGCCACCATGCCGATATTTTCGCCGAGCTGGGGCTCGACCAGTATGATCGCCGGTCCTTCGGCGATCAGTTGCTTCTCGCGATCCGTGCCTGCCATTTTTCCTGTCTGAGCTGGTTGAAGGCGCCCTGTCTGGCACAAGTCGCAGCGAAACGAAACTGCCCGTTCGCCTGCTGCGTTGGTAGCGTTTGCGCCGCACACACCGCTTTGCTATAGGGGCGCTGGCTCCCTTTGCAAAACCTTTGGAACAATTACGTTCCGCTCTCAGAACGAGGCATTTCCATGACAAAAATCAAGGTGGACAATCCTGTCGTCGAACTCGACGGCGACGAGATGACCCGCATCATCTGGCAGTTCATCAAGGAAAAGCTGATCCACCCCTACCTGGATATCGACCTGAAATACTATGACCTCAGCGTCGAGAACCGCGATGCCACCGACGACCAGGTCACGATCGACGCAGCCAACGCGATCAAGCAGTATGGCGTCGGCGTCAAATGTGCCACCATCACCCCCGATGAGGGCCGCGTCGAGGAATTCGGCCTCAAGAAGATGTGGAAATCGCCCAACGGCACCATCCGCAACATTCTGGGCGGCGTGATCTTCCGCGAACCCATCATCTGCAAGAACGTGCCGCGTCTGGTGCCGGGCTGGACCAAGCCCATCATCGTCGGCCGTCATGCCTTCGGCGACCAGTACCGCGCCACCGATTTCAAGTTCCCCGGCAAGGGCAAGCTGACCATCAGGTTCGTCGGCGAGGACGGCCAGGTGATCGAACACGAAGTGTTCGACGCGCCGGGTTCGGGCGTGGCCATGGCCATGTACAATCTCGACGATTCGATCCGTGATTTCGCCCGCGCCTCGCTGAACTACGGCCTGCTGCGCGGCTATCCGGTCTACCTGTCGACCAAGAACACCATCCTGAAGGCCTATGACGGCCGCTTCAAGGATCTGTTCCAGGAAGTCTACGAGCAGGAGTTCGAGGCCCAGTTCAAGGAAAAGAAGATCTGGTACGAACACCGCCTGATCGACGACATGGTCGCCTCCAGCCTGAAGTGGTCGGGCGGCTATGTCTGGGCCTGCAAGAACTACGACGGCGACGTGCAGTCCGACACCGTTGCACAGGGTTTTGGCTCGCTCGGCCTGATGACCTCGGTGCTGATGACGCCGGATGGCAAGACCGTCGAGGCGGAGGCCGCGCACGGCACCGTTACCCGCCACTACCGCCAGCACCAGAAGGGCGAGGAAACCTCGACCAACTCCATCGCCTCGATCTTCGCCTGGACGCGTGGCCTCGCTCACCGCGCCAAGCTCGACAACAATGCCGAGCTGAAGAAGTTCGCCGACACGCTGGAGCATGTCTGCGTGCAGACCGTGGAAGCCGGCTTCATGACCAAGGACCTGTCGCTGCTGATCGGCCCTGACCAGCCCTGGCTCTCGACCACCGGTTTCCTCGACAAGATCGACGAGAACCTGCGCATCGCAATGTCCGCATAAGCGTGACAGCCTGAACGAAAAAAAGCCCCGGAGCGATCCGGGGCTTTTTTTATCCGCATTTACAAGGCTCGAAGCACCTGGCCCGGAGCCGAAGGATTGGCCGCGCCTACCGGAGCGCGGTCTTCACGGCATCGATTGCGGCCTGGGCCCTGGTCGCGTCGGGACCACCGGCCTGCGCCATGTCGGGCCGGCCGCCACCGCCCTGCCCGCCGAGCGCGGCGGAAGCGACGCGCACCAGATCGACGGCGCTGAAGCGCGGGGTGAGATCGTCGGTGACGCCGACGACCACGCTGGCCTTGCCGTCGTCGGCCGCGCCGACGAACACCACGATGCCCGAGCCGAGCGACTTCTTGCCCTCGTCGGCCAGCGGCTTGAGGTCCCTGGGCGACACGCCGGAAACCACGCGGCCCATGAAGCCGACGCCGGCCACCGTCTCGTTTCCGGCAGCAGCGCCATTGCCGGCCGAACCGCCGCCCAACGCCAGCTTCTTTCGGGCGTCGGTCAATTCGCGCTCGAGCTTGCGACGCTCCTCGACCAGCGCCTCGACGCGCGACAGCGCATCGGCCGGAGATACTTTGAGCGCGGACGCGATCGCCTTCAGGCGGCGGTCCTGCTCGTCGAGGTGACGGCGCGCTGCCTCGCCGGTCAGCGCCTCGATGCGGCGCACGCCCGACGCCACCGCGCCTTCCGACACCAGACGCACCAGGCCGATGTCGCCCGTGGCGCCGACATGGGTGCCGCCGCACAGTTCAGTCGAATAAGACTTGCCGGCCTTGTCGCCATGCAGGCCCGTGCCCATCGACACGACGCGCACCTCGTCGCCATATTTTTCGCCGAACAGCGCCATCGCGCCCTCGGCAATGGCATCGTCCACCGCCATCAGCCGGGTGACGACCGGGCTGTTCTGCGTCACGATCTCGTTGGCCATGGTCTCGACGCGCTCAAGTTCCTCGGCCGAAATCGGCTTGGGATGCGAGAAGTCGAAACGCAGGCGCTCCGGCGCAACAAGCGACCCCTTCTGCGCGACATGCGTACCCAGAACCTCGCGCAGCGCCTCATGGACGAGGTGCGTAGCCGAATGGTTGGAACGCAGCCTGGTCCGACGCTCATGGTCGACCTTCATTTCCACGGCCGCGCCGGTGTTGACGCTGCCCTTGACCACCTTGCCGGAGTGGACGAGCAGGCCGTCACCTTTTTTCTGCGTATCGGTGATCTCGATGGCAAAGTCCTCGCCGGTCATGGTGCCGGTATCGCCGACCTGGCCGCCGGACTCGCCATAGAACGGCGTCTGATTGACCACGATATCGACCATGTCGCCGGCCTGAACGGCGTCGATCTGCTCGCCCCCCTTGACCAGCGCGGCCACCACTCCTTCGGCCTGCTCGGTTTCGTAGCCGAGGAATTCGGTCGCGCCGACCTTGTCCTTGACTGAGAACCAGACCGCTTCGGTCGCCGCCTCACCCGAACCCGTCCAGTTGGCGCGCGCTTCAGCCTTCTGCCGCTCCATCGCCGCATTGAAGCCGTCGGTATCGACGGAAATACCACGCTGGCGCAGCGCATCCTGCGTCAGATCGAGCGGGAAGCCGTAGGTGTCATAGAGCTTGAAGGCGGTCTCGCCGTCGAGACGGTCGCCGGTGCCAAGCGTATCGGTCGCGTCCGACAGCAGGTTGAGGCCGCGCGCCAGCGTCTTGCGGAAACGGGTCTCCTCAAGCTTCAGCGTCTCGGTGATCAGCGGCTGGCCGCGCACCAGTTCGGGATAGGCCTGCCCCATCTCGCGCACCAGCGCCGGCACCAGCCGCCACATCAGCGGCTCCGACGCGCCGAGAAGCTGCGCATGGCGCATGGCGCGGCGCATGATACGGCGCAGCACATAGCCGCGGCCTTCGTTCGACGGCAGCACACCATCGGCGATCAGGAAGCTCGACGCGCGCAGATGGTCGGCAATCACGCGGTGGCTGGCGCGGTTCTTGCCCTCGGCCTTGACGCCGGTCGCCTCTTCCGAAGCGCGGATCAGCGCCTGGAACAGATCGATGTCGTAGTTGTCGTGCTTGCCCTGCAGCACGGCGGCGATGCGCTCCAACCCCATGCCGGTATCGATCGACGGGCGCGGCAGCGCGACGCGTTCGTCCTTCGTCAACTGCTCGAACTGCATGAAGACGAGGTTCCAGATCTCGATGAAGCGGTCGCCATCTTCGTCGGGGCTGCCGGGAGGGCCACCGGGGATGCCTTCACCATGGTCGTAGAAAATCTCCGAGCACGGCCCGCAGGGGCCGGTATCGCCCATCGCCCAGAAATTGTCGCTGGTGGCGATGCGGATGATCTTCTGATCGGGCAGGCCGGCGATCTTCTTCCAGAAACCGGCCGCCTCGTCATCGGTGTGATAGACGGTAACCAGCAGCTTTTCGCGATCGATACCGAATTCCCTGGTGATCAGGTTCCAGGCAAACTCTATGGCGTTCTCCTTGAAATAATCGCCGAAGGAGAAATTGCCGAGCATCTCGAAGAAGGTGTGGTGGCGCGCGGTGTAGCCGACATTATCAAGGTCGTTGTGCTTGCCCCCGGCGCGCACGCATTTCTGCGCGGTCGCGGCGCGCGAATAATTGCGCGTCTCGAGCCCGGTGAACACGTTCTTGAACTGCACCATGCCTGCATTGACGAACATGAGGGTCGGATCGTTGCGCGGCACGAGCGGGCTCGACGGCACCGCCTCATGGCCATTCTTGCGGAAATAGTCGAGAAAGGTCGACCGGATTTCGTTTACGCCGCTCATGTAACTGCCTTTGCGAGAAATTCCGCCATGCCGCAGGCGGAAAATGAACATGGCCTTTTAGCCCCGGCATTCTACGCTGTCCAGAATGCCGGAAGCCGTCGATTTCCAGACGCCCGCACAATGAAAACAGGCCGCCGGAACAATTACCGACGGCCTGCCGAATTTCAGAACCTGCAAATAGGGTCAGGCTTCACCAGCCTCGTCGAAATCGTCTTCCCTGCCCTCATCGAGCATCTTTTCGGCAATCAGGCCGGCATTCTGGCGCAGCGCCATCTCGATCTCGCGCGCCGTGTCGGGATTGTCGCGCAGGAACGTCTTGGCGTTCTCACGCCCCTGGCCGAGCCGCTGCGAATTGTAGGAGAACCACGCGCCCGACTTCTCGACCACGCCGGCCTTGACGCCCAGGTCGATCAGTTCACCGGTCTTGGACACGCCCTCGCCATACATGATGTCGAACTCCACCTGCTTGAAGGGCGGTGCAAGCTTGTTCTTCACGACCTTCACGCGGGTCTGGTTGCCGACGACCTCGTCGCGGTCCTTGACCGAGCCGATGCGGCGGATGTCGAGGCGCACCGAGGCGTAGAATTTCAGCGCATTGCCACCCGTGGTCGTCTCGGGCGAGCCGAACATCACGCCGATCTTCATGCGGATCTGGTTGATGAAGATGACCATGGTGTTGGAGCGCGAAATGGTCGCGGTGAGCTTGCGCAGCGCCTGGCTCATCAGGCGGGCTTGCAGGCCGGGCAGCGAATCGCCCATCTCGCCCTCGATTTCGGCGCGCGGCGTCAACGCGGCGACCGAGTCGACCACCAGCACGTCGATGGCGCCCGAGCGCACCAGTGTGTCGCAGATTTCCAGCGCCTGCTCGCCCGTGTCGGGCTGCGAGATCAGCAGGTTTTCCAGATCGACGCCCAGCTTGCGGGCATAGACGGGGTCGAGCGCATGTTCGGCGTCCACGAAGGCGCAAATGCCGCCCTTCTTCTGCGCTTCCGCCACGGTGTGCAGCGCCAGCGTGGTCTTGCCCGAGCTTTCCGGGCCGTAAATCTCGATGATGCGGCCACGCGGCAGGCCACCGACGCCGAGCGCGATGTCGAGCCCGAGCGAGCCGGTCGGAACCGTTTCGATCTCTACGATCTTCTCATTCGCGCCGAGGCGCATGATCGAGCCCTTGCCGAAAGCGCGCTCGATTTGCGACAGCGCAGCATCCAGAGCTTTTGATTTGTCCACCGAATTGTCCTCAACAAGCCGCAACGAATTCTGAGCCATGATACATTACCCCTTGGGCGTCAATGAAGGCTGGAAGTTCCCCCTTCTTTATATTGCTTGTACCTCTTTTGTTCTCTTTTTGCAATAGGACTTAACATATTGAAGAAAAATGGAATTCCAAATTTGTTCCATTTTTGTACGCGACAATTGCCTTTTGCGTTCACGCAGTTGTGCGCGTGTGCGGCGACCCTGGCTCGCGAAATGTGCGATTCGCCGGAACGCATTGCCCGGCGCGCGGCAAGGCCATAATGTCCGCGACGGTTCGTTTGGACAGGACACAGGCATGAAATCTCCCGGAATTCTGGCGTTCGGCGGCGCGCATGTGGATCGGCGCGGCCAGGTCAGCGGCGTCTATGTTCCCGGCGCATCGAACCCCGGCACCATGCGCGAGGATGTCGGCGGCGGCGTCTTCAATGCGCTGCGCAACACCGTGCGCCGTGGCGCGAAAGCCTCCCTGATGTCGGTGCGCGGCGGCGATGCGGCCGGCGACATGGTGGCGCGCGCCATCGCCGAGGAAGGCATCACCGACCTTTCGGCGGTGTTTCTCGACCGCACCACGCCGAGCTACACGGCAATCCTCGATCGCGACGGGGACGTCATCACCGGCTTTGCCGACATGACGCTCTATGAGATGGCGTTTCCCAGGCAGATGCGCCGCGCGAAAATCCGCGAGGCGGTTGCCGGCGCGGAAGCGATATTGTGCGACTGCAACCTGCCTGCCGATGCCCTGCGCGACCTGATCGACCTTGTCTCGGGCAAGCCGGTCTTTGTCATCGCTGTCTCGCCGGCCAAAGTGGTGCGCCTGAACGGCCTGTTCCCCGGCCTCGCCTGCCTGTTCATGAACCGCCGCGAAATCCGCGCGCTGGCCGAAACCGACGACACCGACATTGCGACCGCTATTCAGGTGCTGCGCCGGCGCGGCCTCGCGCGGGGTGTCGTCACCGCCGGCGAAAGCTCGGTCATCGGCTTCGACGGCGACGAGCTGTTTTCCATCACGCCGCCAGCGGCGCGCAAGGTGGTGGACGTGACCGGCGCGGGCGATGCGCTGGCCGGGGCCGCCACGGTTGCCATGCTGCGCGGCCTGCCGCTGCGCGAGGCGTTGCGCGAAGGCGTTGCAGCCGCCGTGTTGGCAGTGGAAAGCGACAAATCCGTGCCGGATTTGTCGGCGAAGGAATTTGCCGCAGTGCTGTCCCTTGTGCCGGAGGCCAGGGAACTGCATGAAGGCGCCCAAACCGGAGACATCACATGACGCCAGAAACCGCCCGTCCCTTCATCGACATCCACGCGCCGGTCGCCGAGGCGCTCGCTTCCGGCAAGCCGGTGGTGGCGCTGGAAAGCACCATCATCACCCACGGCATGCCCTATCCGCAAAACAGCGAAATGGCCGCCAATGTGGAAAAGATCATCCGCAACGAAGGCGCGGTTCCGGCCACCATCGCCGTCATCGACGGCCGGTTGAAGATCGGCCTTTCCGATGCCGAGCGCGAGGCATTGGCCAAGACCACCGGCACCATGAAGCTTTCGCGCGCCGACCTCGCCTTTGCCGTGGCGCAGGGCCGCACCGGCGGCACCACCGTTGCGGGTACGATGATCGCGGCACATCTGGCCGGCATCCGCGTCTTCGCCACCGGCGGCATTGGCGGCGTCCACAAGGGCGCGGAAAAGAGCTTTGATATCTCCGCCGATCTCGACGAACTCGCCCACACGCCGGTGGTCGTTGTCTCGGCCGGGGCCAAGGCCATTCTCGACATCGAGAAGACGCTGGAAGTGCTGGAAACGCGCGGCGTGCCGGTCGTCGCCTTCGGTTCGGACGTCGTGCCCGCCTTCTGGTCGCGCGTCTCGCCTTATGCCGCCCCGCTTCGCCTCGATGCGGCCGACGACATTGCCGATTTCTTCCGCACGCGCCAGGCGCTTGGGTTCGGTGGCGGCATGCTGGTGGCTAACCCGGTGCCGGCAGCCGACGAAATCCCGGTCGAGACCATGGCCGGCTATATCGCCGCCGCGCAGCGCGATGCCGAAGCGCAGGGCATTTCGGGCAAGGAGGTCACGCCCTTCCTGCTCGCCCGCATCCTCGAACTGACCGACGGCGCGAGCCTCAAGACCAACATCGCGCTCGTGGAAAACAACGCGCGCCTCGCCGCCAAGATCGCCAAGGCGCTTTAAGACGCGATCGCAACCTGCTGCCCGGCTTTGAAAAAGCCGGGCAGCAGGCCACGAAATTCCGCTATTTTTCTCCGCGCAGGCCGGCCTCATAGGCCTTGCGAGCCCAGATCGTCATTTCATCAGGGTCATCGATGGCGCTTTCCGGAACCGTCCAATAGGGCATCGCCACCTCCTTGCCGTGGCGTGATCCGACATAGGTCCATTGCGTACACCCGGCCGCCGCGAAATCGGGGGCGCTTTCGGCATCGGCCTTGAGCATCAACTCGCCACGGATCTCGATGGCGAAGATGATGCCGTTGAAATAGATGCCCTTGCCGCCGAACAGCCGGCGCACGCTGATGGGGCCGAGACCGGCGAAGAGATCGGCAATATCGGCTTCCGTCATCGCGCTTTATCCATTTGCTTGAGCATGACCCTTCCAAGGATGGCCCCGGACTTTCCAGGATCATGCTCTAAATCCTTGCAAGGCCAACCGTTGCGAAGAGGAAAGCACCGATGCCGATGTTGCTCAAGGGATCATGCAGTTGTGGAGCCGTTCATTTCGAGGTGCGGAGCCACACGCCCGTGCCCTACCAGTATTGCTACTGCTCGATATGCCGAAAGCAGCAGGGCGGCGGAGGCTATACGATCAACCTCGCGGGGATTTCACAAACGCTGAAAGTGACGGGCGAAAAGCATCTCGGCCTTTATCGCGCGACCATTTGCGACGAGGAACGGCCGACACCGGAAGTTTCCAGTGGCGAGCGCCGCTTCTGCCGCGAATGCGGCGCAGCACTTTGGCTCCACGATCCGACCTGGCCGGAACTGGTGCATCCCTTCGCCTCGGCTATTGACAGCGAACTGCCCAAGGCGCCGCAGCGCGTCCACCTGATGCTGAAATACAAGGCGTCCTGGGTGGAGCCGGACATCAGGCCGGGGGACCTGACCTTCGACCTCTACCCGCACGAATCGATTGCCGACTGGCACAAGCGCCTGCGGCTATGGGTGGAATGAGGCCATGGAAAGCGCTCAGGCCGCGTCGGTGGCGCGGGCTTCGGCAAGCTGTTTCAGGTCGGCGGGCTTCAGTTCGACCGATTCACCGCAGCCGCAGGCCGAACTCTGGTTCGGATTGGTGAAAGTGAAGCCGGTACGCAGCGTCGTCACCTCGAAATCCATCTCGGTGCCGAGCAGGAAAAGGGCTGCTTCCGGCGCGACATAGACATGCGCGCCATCGCGCTCGATATGGTCGTCCCCCGGGTTAGGCTCGGTCACGAGGTCGATCGTGTATTCCATGCCCGCGCAGCCGCCCTTCTTGATGCCCAGGCGAATGCCCCTGGCATTGTCGCGCGAGGCAACGATCTCATTGACGCGGGCGGCGGCCCGCTCGGTCATGTTGATGACGGCAAAGCGTCCCATATTTCAGTCTCCATGCCGGGCGGGTTCAAGGCCCGCCGGATCGATATGCTCAGGATGGCGAAGAAACCGGTTTCGTTCAAGCCCCATGCCTGATGGCGCGCCACGTCCGGTCAGTACCAGCCGACCGCGATCTGCGCTTCCTCCGACATGCGGTCCGGCGTCCACGGCGGATCGAAGACCATGCTGACCTCGACATCCGAAACGCCTTCCACCGCGCCGACGGCGTTCTGCACCCAGCCGGGCATCTCGCCGGCCACCGGGCAACCGGGCGCGGTCAGCGTCATGTCGATCTTCACCGAGCGGTCGTCCTCGATGTCGATCTTGTAGATGAGGCCGAGTTCGTAGATGTCGGCGGGGATTTCCGGATCGTAAACGGTCTTCAGCGCCGAAATGATGTCGTCGGTCAGCCGCACAAGCTCTTCCGCGGGAATCGCGGAAACCTGTGCTGCGTTGCCGTCCTGCCCGTCGGCCGGGCTCGTTTCGATTGCTGCTGCGCTTGCGTCTTCCATCGCGGTCACCCGAAGAATTTGCGCGCTTTTTCAAGCGCCTCGGCCAATGCATCCACTTCGGCCATGGTATTGTACATACCGAACGATGCCCTGCATGTGGAGGTTACGCCGAAGCGTTTCAACAGCGGCTGCGCGCAATGCGTGCCGGCCCGCACGGCAACGCCCTGACGATCGATCACCATCGAAACGTCGTGCGCATGGATGCCCTCAAGCTCGAACGACACGATTGCGCCCTTGCCCGGCGCATCACCGATGATGCGCAGCGAATTGATGGCGCGCAGGCGCTCATGCGCATAGGTCTTGAGATCGGCTTCATGCGCGGCAATCGCCTCACGGCCGATCTTTTCCACATATTCCAGCGACGCGCCGAGCCCGATTGCCTGCACGATGGGCGGCGTGCCGGCCTCGAAGCGGTGCGGAGGCTCGTTGTAGGTGACGAAATCTTCCGTCACCTCCTCGATCATCTCGCCGCCGCCCTGGAAGGGGCGCATGCGCTCCAGCATCTCGCGCTTGCCGTAAAGCGCGCCGATGCCGCTCGGCCCATAGACCTTGTGGCCGGTGAGAACATAGAAATCGCAATCGAGGTCGCGCACGTCCACCGGCAGGTGAACCGCGCCCTGGCTGCCATCCACCAGCACCGGAATGCCGCGCGCATGGGCGATCTTCACGATCTCCTTGATCGGCGTGACGGTGCCCAGCACGTTCGACATATGCGTGATGGCGACCAGCTTCGTGCGGTCTGTCAGGCGCTTTTCGAATTCCTCGATCTGGAAGGCGCCCTGATCGTCCACCGGCACCCAGACCAGCTTCGCGCCCTGACGCTCGCGAATGAAATGCCAGGGCACGATGTTGGAGTGATGCTCCATGATCGACAGCACGATCTCGTCGCCCTCGCCGATATTGGGCATGCCGAAACCGTAGGCGACCGTGTTGATCGCCTCGGTCGCCGAGCGGGTGAAGACGATCTCGTCAACGCTGCCCGCATTCAGGAAACGCCGAACGGTTTCGCGCGCCTTCTCATAGGCGTCGGTCGCGGCGTTGGAGAGGAAGTGCAGGCCGCGATGCACATTGGCGTATTCGTTGGCATAGGCATGGTTCACCGCATCCAGCATGGCCTGCGGCTTCTGGGCCGAAGCGCCATTGTCGAGGTAAACCAGGGGTTTGCCGTAAACCTCTCGCGAAAGGATGGGAAAGTCGCGGCGGATCGCCTCGACGTCATAACCCTCAACGATTTTCGCCGGTGCGTTCATGGCTCACCCGTGTGTCTGGAACCAGTTGTCGAGCAGCACTTCCAGTGCATCGACCACGGGCTCGTCTTCCAGTTCCTCGATGACCTCGGCCAGGAATGCCTTGACCAGGAGGCCGCGCGCCGTCTTCTCGTCGATGCCGCGCGCCATCAGGTAGAAGAGATGGTTGCGGTTGATCTCGGTGACGGTGGCGCCATGGCCGCACTGCACGTCGTCGGCGAAGATTTCCAGTTCCGGCTTGGTCGAGAACTCGCCGTCATCGGACAGAAGCAGCGTGTTGCATGCCATGCGCGCATCGGTCTTCTGCGCATATTGCGCGACATTGATGCGGCCCTGGAAAACGCCATGCGCGTTGCCGGTCACGACATTGCGGATCACTTCCGTCGAGCTGGTATTGGGCACGGAATGGTCGAGCACCATGGTTACGTCGGTGTGGCTGTCGGCGGCCAGCAGGTTGACCCCGCGCAGCGTGAAGACCGCCCCTTCGCCCTTGGTATTGACGAGGATCTCCTCGCGGACCAGCTTGCCGCCGGCGTTCATGATGAACAGCGTCAGCTTCGCGTCCTTGCCGATCTCGGCCTTGAACTGGGAAAGTTGCGTCATGCTTTCGGGCTGATCCTGAACGATCACCCACAGCACTTCCGCACCCTCGTCGAGCGTGAGCTGGCTGACCGAGCTGACGAAGGCGTTCTCGCCGTCGCCGGTCTGGCGTTCCACCAGTGTCGCCTTGGCGCCGGTGCCGACCCGCACGGGAAAACGCACATGCGCCTGGCCGCCGCCCTGCACATTCTGCAGTTCCAGCGGCGCTGCAAGCTGCGTTCCGGCGGCGATGTCGACGAAATAGCCATCGACCACGAAGGCGACGTTCACCGCGCCGATCGCATCGTCGGCGCGATCCAGATCGAGCGCGGGCGCAAAGCTGCCGTCGATAAGCTTGTCGGCAAGCGACTGGACGGTGACGCCCTCGATCGAGGGCAGCTTCTTCACCGAGGCGCCGTTGAGCATCGGCAATACCGCCGAGCCCTCGAACACAGGTGCGACGGCCCTGGGCCGCGCGGTTTCGTCATAAGCGGGAACCGATGACAGCAGGCGGCGCAGGTCGGTGTAGTGCCACGCCTCGACGCGCTTGGTGGGCAGGCCCACCTTCAGCGCCTCGATGGCATTGTCGCGCTTGACCATCACGTCGCCATCGCCCGGCAGCAGCGAAAGCCGCTCGCCGAACGCATCGATCAGAGCCGTTTCGGCCGCCGTGCGCTGGGGAGTTGCGTGTATGTTCATCACTGTCACCTATGCGGCCTCTTCGATGATCCCGGCATAGCCGTTTTCTTCCAGCTCATAGGCGAGCGACTTGTCGCCCGACTTGATGACCTGGCCCTTGTAGAGCACGTGCACGGCATCCGGCACGATATAATCGAGCAGGCGCTGGTAGTGGGTGATGACCACGATGGAGCGATCCGGCGAACGGAGCTGGTTGACGCCATCGGCCACGATCTTCAGCGCGTCGATGTCGAGGCCGGAATCGGTCTCGTCCAGCACGCACAGCTTCGGCTCCAGGAGCTTCATCTGCAGGATTTCGGCGCGCTTCTTCTCGCCGCCCGAAAAGCCGACATTGAGCGGGCGCTTCAGCATGCCCATGTCCATGTCGAGTTCGCCGGCGGCCTGCTTCACGCGTTTCAGCAGATCCGGGATCGACAGCGGGTCCTCGCCGCGCGCCTTGCGCTGGGCGTTCATCGCCACCTTCAGAAACTCCATGGTCGCCACGCCCGGTATCTCCATCGGATACTGGAACGCAAGGAACACACCGGTGGCGGCACGCTCGGCCGGGTCCATTTCGAGGATCGACTCGCCATTGTAGAGAATCTCGCCCTCGGTCACCTCATAGTCCGGGCGGCCGGCCAGCACATAGGACAGCGTCGACTTGCCCGAGCCGTTCGGGCCCATGATGGCGGCAACTTCGCCGTCTTTAACCGTCAGGTTCAGCCCACGGATGATCTCGACGCCGCTTTCGGCAACACGGGCATGCAGGTTCTTGATTTCAAGCATTTTTTCTTCTTCCTGAATTCCAAAATCCGGTCAGCCGACCGATCCTTCGAGGCTGATGCCGATGAGCTTCTGCGCCTCCACGGCGAACTCCATCGGCAGCTCCTGGATGACTTCCTTCACGAAGCCGTTGACGATAAGCGCAATCGCTTCTTCCTCGGGAATGCCGCGCTGCATGACGTAGAACTTCTGGTCCTCGGAAATCTTCGAGGTGGTCGCCTCATGCTCGAATTGTGCGGTCGAGTTCTTCGCTTCCATGTAGGGCACGGTGTGCGCGCCGCACTGGTCGCCGATCAGGAGCGAGTCGCAATTGGTGAAGTTGCGCGCGTTCTCGGCCTTGCGGTGGGCCGAAACCTGTCCGCGATAGGTGTTCTGCGAGAAGCCCGCCGCGATGCCCTTGGAGATGATCCGGCTCTTGGTGTTCTTGCCCAGATGGATCATCTTGGTGCCGGAATCGACCTGCTGGTAGCCGTTCGAAACCGCGATCGAGTAGAACTCGCCCTGGCTGTCGTCGCCGCGCAGGATGCAGCTCGGATACTTCCAGGTGATTGCCGAACCCGTCTCCACCTGCGTCCAGGAGATTTTCGAGCGCGCGCCACGGCAATCGCCACGCTTGGTGACGAAGTTGTAGATGCCGCCCTTGCCCTGGGAATCGCCCGGATACCAGTTCTGCACCGTCGAATATTTGATCTCGGCATCGTCCAGCGCGATCAGTTCGACCACGGCCGCGTGAAGCTGGTTCTCGTCGCGCTGGGGAGCAGTACAGCCCTCCAGATAGGAGACGTAAGCCCCCTCTTCCGCGATGATCAGCGTGCGCTCGAACTGGCCGGTGTTGCGCTCGTTGATGCGGAAATAGGTCGACAGCTCCATCGGGCAGCGAACGCCCTTGGGCACGTAGACGAAGGAACCGTCGGTGAACACCGCCGAATTCAGCGTCGCGTAGAAATTGTCCGTCGTGGGAACAACCGTGCCGAGATACTTCTTCACCAGTTCCGGATGCTCGCGAATGGCTTCCGAAATCGAGCAGAAGATGACGCCGGCCTTGGCCAGCTCTTCCTTGAAAGTGGTGACGACCGACACCGAGTCGAACACGGCATCCACCGCCACGCGGCCGGACTTGTAGACGTTGTCGCCGATCTCGTCGAACTCGCCCGGCTTCTGCACGCCGGCAAGGATCTCCTGCTCGCGCAGCGGAATGCCGAGCTTCTCATAGGTCCTGAGCAGTTCGGGATCGACCTCGTCCAGCGACTTCGGTCCCGACTGGTTCTTCGGTGCCGCGTAGTAATGAATGTCCTGAAAATCGATCTTCGGATATTCGACGCGCGCCCAGGTCGGCTCCTCGAGCGTCAGCCAGCGGCGGAATGCGCCAAGGCGCCATTCCAGCATCCACTCGGGCTCGTTCTTCTTTTCGGAAATGAAACGGATGATGTCTTCATTCAGGCCCTTGGGAGCCTTTTCCGTCTCAATCTCGGTCTCGAAACCGTATTTATACTGGTCCACATCGATCTTGCGGACCTGCTCGATCGTTTCCTGCACTGCAGGCATCAGCGTTCTCCATCCACGCCGGAGTCAAGGTCCGGCAGTTTTCAAACTATGGCACCGCAGCGCGGCGTAAGTTCCATATAGTGTATCCGGCCGGGAAATTCATCCGCTGAAAGCGCCGCAGGCGCCCCGAGATACACCGACTTCTTGGTCCGACGACCAAATTGCCTGCCGCCTATGCGGCTTGCGGCTTTCCGGCACGCCGCGCCAGCAAACTGGACAGCGCCGCCGTGAATTGTTGAACCTCGGCCCGCGTGGTCGCGAGGCCGACCGAAACGCGCAGCGCGCCTTCCGGATTTTCATGTCCCATGGCCTTCAGCACGTGGCTGGGGCCGACCTTGCCCGAAGAGCAGGCCGAACCTGCCGACAGCGCAACGCCGGCGAGGTCGAAAGCGATCTGCGCGGTTTCCGACTTGATGCCGGGGATTGCGAAGAAAGTCGTATTTGCAAGGCGCGCGGCCTGCCGCCCGAAGATTTCCGCATCCGGTGCGCGCGAGAGAACGGAAGCCTCGATCTCGTCACGCAGGTCACAGATCTCGTTCACGCCAGCGAGCGCTTCCAACGCCTGTGCCGCAGCTGCGCCAAAACCGGCAATCGCGGCAAGGTTTTCAGTACCGGCCCTGAAGCCCTTTTCCTGGCCGCCGCCGACGACCAACGGCTTCGGCATCATCAGGTCCGAACACGCAACGAAAGCGCCCGCACCCTGGGGGCCGCCGATCTTGTGTGAAGACAGGATCAGGAAATCGATATAACCGGCCGAAATATCGAGCGGAATCCGGCCAGCGGCCTGAACCGCATCGGCCACGAGCACGCCACCGGCTTCCTTGACGATCCTGCCGATCTCTTCGAGCGGCTGGACAACGCCGGTTTCGTTGTTGGCCGCATGGATAGCCACCAGCGGCAGGCCCTCGGCCTTGTCATGCGCGGCAAGCATCGCGGCAAGCGCCTCAAGATCGAGGATGCCGTCCGCGTTCACGCCGACATGCGCGGTGCGCTCTGCCCCGAAACGGCCGCCATTCAGCAGGCAAGGATGATCGGCGGCACTGACATAGACCTTGCCCATGCGCAGGCGCGCACGCCCCATCTGCCACTCCGGCGTCAGCAGCGTGGTCGCCGCTTCCGTCGCGCCCGAGGTGAAGACGACATGTTCGGCCTGGCCATTGACCAGCGCAGCGACGTTACGGCGGGCATCTTCGATGATGCGGCGCGCCGCCCGCCCCTCGCTGTGGACGGACGAGGCATTGGCCGCAGAATCCAGCGCCGCAAGCATCGCCGCACGCGCCAATGGCAGCAGCGGAGCGCTCGCATTATAATCCAGATAGGCGCGGGTGGCGGCCATACGTGCTCGATCGATCCTTTAAGTCAACATTCGGGCGGCTCGAACGTTATTTCCTTGAAATTACAAGGCCAGACGTCCTATCTACCCGCTTTGCCAAAGCGGTGGTGACCCACCGACTTTTGAACAATTCTAAACTAGCTTGTAAGAACACGCATATCGCGCGTCAAGACCAGCGGCGAGAATTGTTTCGATTGGCAGTCAAGTTTTGCGCGAGTCAAGTGGAGTCATTCATGCCTGAGGTCATTTTCGCCGGTCCGGCGGGTCGTCTGGAAGGCCGCTACCAGCCGTCGAAAGAGAAGAACGCGCCGATCGCGATCATCCTGCATCCGCACCCCCAGTTCGGCGGAACGATGAACAACAAGATCGTCTACGACCTCTTTTATATGTTCCAGAAGCGGGATTTCACCACCCTGCGCTTCAATTTCCGCGGCATCGGCCGCAGCCAGGGCGAATTCGATCACGGCACCGGTGAACTGTCGGACGCCGCGGCCGCCCTCGACTGGATCCAGGCGCTGCATCCCGATTCGAAATCCTGCTGGGTAGCCGGCTATTCCTTCGGCGCCTGGATCGGCATGCAGCTCCTGATGCGTCGCCCGGAGATCGAAGGTTTTATCTCGGTCGCGCCGCAGCCCAACACCTACGACTTCTCGTTCCTGGCGCCCTGCCCGTCTTCCGGCCTCATCATCCATGGCGACGCCGACAAGGTGGCCCCGCCCAAGGACGTGCAGGGTCTGGTCGACAAGCTGCACACCCAGAAGGGCATCACCATCACCCAGAAGACCATTCCGGGCGCCAACCACTTCTTTGCCAATCACAGCGAAGTTCTGATCGAGGAATGCGCCGACTATCTCGACCGGCGTCTCGCCGGCGAGCTGGCCGACCCGCGCCCGAAGCGCCTCAGATAATCTGACAAAGGAACGCAGCCATGTACCAGCCGCCTCATTTCGTGGAAACCCGGCTGGACGTGCTGCATGCGCTGATCCGCGCGCACCCGCTCGGCCTGCTCATTTCCAACGGCACGGAAGATGGCATCACGGCCAATCCCGTGCCGTTTTTACTGGATGCCGGGTCCGCGCCTCACGGCAGGCTGCGGGCGCATATGGCCAAGGCCAACGGCCAGTGGCGGCAGATCGCTGAAAACCCGGATGCGCCGGTTCTTGTCGTCTTCCAGGGCGTTGACACCTATGTCACGCCCTCCTGGTACGAGACCAAGCGGGAGACCGGCAAGGTGGTGCCGACCTGGAACTACGCCATGGTGCAGGTGCGCGGCCGGGCGCGGGTGATCGACGACGCCAGTTGGCTCGCTGGTCAGGTGTCCGAACTGACCACCGCCCACGAAGCGGACCGGGCGGAACCATGGGCCGTGACGGATGCACCCGAGACATTTGTCCGGTCGCAGCTCAAGGGCATCATCGGCCTCGAAATCGAGATCGCCGAAATCTCCGGCAAGTGGAAGGTCAGCCAGAATCGCCCTGTCGCCGACCGTTCCGGCGTCGCCGGCGGGCTCGATACCGAGCCCTCGCCCCAGGCGGAAGAGATGGCCAGGCTGGTGCGCTCCTATGGCGGGCTTCAAAACGGGTAATCCGACGCGAATTTTACCCAAAACGCGATCCGGATCGTACAAATCAGCGGCCGATCAGCGCGTCGATTGAGTCATTTTGCCTGCCGTTCTTGTGATTCTGCGCCGCCGGGTGCTAAACGGCAGCAGTCAAATTTGCCGCGCCGTATGAGAGGCCCGGTTTCTCTCGGGAAAAGAAAGATATGTCCGCCTTTAAATCCGACTTCCTGCGCATCCTTTCCGAGCGCGGCTTCGTCCACCAGATGTCCGACGAATCCGGCCTCGACAAGCTTTTCGCGACGGAAACGGTTTCGGCCTATATCGGCTTCGACCCGACTGCGCCCAGCCTGCATGCGGGCGGCCTCATCCAGATCATGATGCTTTACTGGATGCAGCAGACCGGGCACCGGCCGATCGCCCTGATGGGCGGCGGCACCGGCATGGTCGGCGACCCGTCCTTCAAGGACGAGGCCCGCAAGCTGATGACCACCGACACGATCCAGTCGAACATCGACAGCATCAAGAAGGTCTTCTCCAACTACCTGACCTTCGGCGAAGGCCCGTGCGATGCGCTGATGGTCAACAATGCCGACTGGCTGCGGCCGCTCAATTACCTCGAATTCCTGCGCGATGTAGGCCAGCACTTCTCGGTCAACCGCATGCTGAGCTTCGATTCGGTGAAGCTGCGCCTCGACCGCGAGCACTCGCTGTCCTTCCTCGAATTCAACTACATGATCCTGCAGGCCTACGACTTCGTGGAACTCAGCAAGCGCTACGGCGTGCGCCTCCAGATGGGCGGCTCGGACCAGTGGGGCAACATCGTCAACGGCATCGACCTCGGCCATCGCATGAACACGCCGCAGCTCTATGCGCTGACCTCGCCGCTGCTCACCACCGCGTCGGGCGCGAAGATGGGCAAGTCGCTGAATGGCGCCGTGTGGCTCAACGCCGACATGCTCTCGGCCTATGATTTCTGGCAATACTGGCGCAACACCGAAGACGCCGATGTCGAGCGCTTCCTGAAACTCTACACCGCCCTGCCCCTCGATGAGGTCGCCCGTCTGGGCAAGCTCGGCGGCTCGGAGATCAACGACGCCAAGAAGGTGCTGGCCACCGAGGTGACGGCGATGCTGCACGGCCGCGAAGCCGCCGAGCAGGCCGCCGAAACCGCCCGCAAGACCTTCGAGGAAGGCGCTTTCGCCGACACGCTGCCGACCGTCGAGATCGCACAGGACGAGTTGCAGGCAGGCATCGGCCTGCTGGCGCTGTTCGTCACCGCCGGTCTTGCAGGCTCCAACGGCGAGGCCCGCCGCCATGTGCAAGGTGGTGCCGTGCGCCTCAACGATACGCCCGTGTCGGACGAGCGCCGCATGGTCACCACAGCCGACCTGACCGCCGATGGCGTGCTAAAACTCTCGCTTGGCAAGAAGAAGCACATTCTGGTCCGGCCGGCCTGACCGGAACCGGGATCGCGAAGCACAGGAGCCCGCCGACGCATTGCGCCGGCGGGCTTTTCATTTGCGGCGGATTTCTCCGGCGCGATCCAAGGGTGAGGATATGGCTACCCGATCAAAAGCAGTCCATATGCGATAAATCTGGCCGATCCTCGCCCGCGCCGCGAGCGGGCAGTCCTACTGAAACTCGAAAATCGAGCGGAAAATGCCCGGCGCTATCACCGACAACGGGTTGATCTCCAGATTGGGCGACTTCGAGTTGCCATGAAGCTTGTAGGTCACGCCGATCAGGCCACGGTCGCGACCATTGCCGAGAATGGCCCCGACGATGGGGATTTCCCCGAAAATGCGGTTCAGCCCATAGGCGGGCATGAAGGTGCCGGTCATGGCCATATTGCCGTTCTGATCGTAGAGCGTGCCCTGGAACGTCGTGCCGATCAACGGTCCGCGCAGCACGCCATTGCCGATCTTCAGGTAGCCCGGCCCCTTCTCGATCTGCGCCGAGCCACGCTCGAACTGGACGCGCGACGTGTCGATGTCGCTCTTGACCGCCTGGTTCAGGCTGCGCCGATCGCCCGGTGGGGTGGTCGATACGATCGAGGCGAGCTTCGGCTCGTTGACGACCCAGAAATTGCTGGCGTCGACGCGGCCGCGCATGGGGCCGCCGCCATTGTCCGACAAGGACAGACGAATCGAACCGCCCTGCATATGGTCATAGATATTGAGGAAACGCAGGATCGCGCCCGCATCGGCGGATTGCATCTGGAGCGTATGCTGCCCGCCCTCGGTTGAATTGCGCACCGTGACCGCGCTGCCGGAGCCGGTATTGGCCGTCAGCTTCATGCCGTCTATCCGCGCGGCGGCGCCGTTGTAGCTCATGGCGACGTTGGAAAGCCGCTCGCCGCCGAAACCGGTGATCCTGTCGACATCGAGCGAGAGCGACACGGGAACGCTCGACGACGGCTTGTCGTCGCCTGCGCTGGCGGTGAACTGCTTGATGAGCGCGCGCGCATCCAGCGAGCTGCCGGTGACATTGATCGAATACCCCTTGCCCATGCGCTTCACGGACACGGCGACATTGTCGTCGCGATTGAGCCGGACGGTATCGAAACGAGCCGCGGAAAAATTGCCGTCCGCCAATGTCAACGAACCGGCGATGGCAAAGGGCTTTCCTTCCAGCCGGAAATCGGAAAGCCTCGAAACACCCTCCGACTTGTCGAGCGTGAAGCTCAGCCTGGCTGGAATTCCCGGCCCCTTCGACCAGCCGATCCAGGGCAGGTCGAGACGGAGCGCGGTCAGATCCGCCGTGACGTCCTGCCGCTGCGCGTCCCCGGCCATTTGCAGGTCGAGCCGCAGCGTGCCTTTCATCAGGCCTGCAAGGCCCGGTGCCTGCGCCTCGCGCGTCTTGTCATCGAGCACGAGCGTCACGTTGCGCTCCCGCTTCGGCCCGTTCTTACCCAGCGGCTCGACCAGGGCGACTTCCGCCGGGATGCCGTTGAGCTTGGCCTTGGCGTCGATGACCGCCCTGTCCGGCTCGATGGTGATGCTTCCGGTGGCGTCGCTGATCTTCTGGTCGTCCAGCGGCTTGGCGAGAGACAGCCCCTCATAGTCCAGCACCACGCGCCAATCGAGCTGGTCGGTGGCCATTCCCTTTTGCAGCGGAATATCGGCCGTGACATGCCCGCTCACGCTGCCGCTGAAATCGTCCGGCTTCATCTTGAGGAAGCGCATCGCGTCGATGGGCTCGTATGAGGCCAATTCGGTAATCGCGTCAGCATCTCCGGCAACGTCCATATCCAGCTCACCGATAAGCGGCGGGCGGTTGGCATGGGCAATGCGCATGGTGCCATTGCGCGCGTCCACGGTCCTGCCGCTCGGCAGATAGACCGTTCCCGAGCGCAGCGAGACGTCGACATCGTTGCCCTTGAATTCCACCATGCCGATCGCGTCGCGAACGGGAGGAATCACCCCGGCAGTGTCGAAACGCGTATCTTCCACCTCGAAACGGCCGGACACTTCATCGGCGCTCAGCGACACGCCATTTCCCAGCCGATCCGGCGGCACCTGGAAGTGGACCAGCCCATCCACAACCCGGCCGCCGAAGAGATGGTCCATAACCCAGTGGCGCGCGCCCTTGGCGGAAAACCACGGCCACAATTGCTTGACATGCGACACCTGCATGTCATGCACCTGAAGGTCGAGCGCGATGCCCGGCACCCTGCTGCCGGAAAAGTCGAAGGATGCGCTTCCCAGCGCCTCTCCCGGACCGCTTTTGACAGCTATCTGGTCCGCGACCAGCAACATCTTGTCGGCATCGAAAGTGCCGCTGATGCGCGCCAGGAAATCCAGTGCCGGTTCCGGCGAATCCGTCGGCGCGACCCGCGTTCTGGTGCTGACGAGTTCATAGCGATAGAGCGGAACAGCGTCCTTGCCCGCCACCGCCGGACGAGGGCCGACGGCCCCGTTGAACTCCAGGTCGCTGCGGCCGGTGGTTATGCGCAGCCGATCGATCTCCAGCTTGTCGGAACCGGCCGCCAGCGTGGCATTCAGCTCCACGTCCCCCTCGAAGGTGCCGTCCTTGTCGAGATCCACGACCAGATCGCCGAGCGTCACTGCCGCAGTCAGCCGGTCGGGGTCCGATCCGATGCCCTCGTGACCGGCAATGGCAAGCTTGAGCGAACCGAGCGAATTTGCGTTCCCATCGGGATCAGCCGGTGTCGGCGGCGTCACTACGACCGGGGCGTCCGCGTTGATCTCCAGCCTTTTGATACGCCCCGAGACCGTGTCTCGCGCCGAGGTCCCCGTGAGCGCGACGCTCCGGCCGTCGATGTCCACCTCCCCCGAAAAGCTCATCTCGCCGGGCGCGCCGGCCGTCAGCCGCGCGTGTTCCACCAGGATCGTGCGCACATGGCCGTCTTCCGGCAAGGCGAACTTCACATTCTGCAGCTCGATCTGGCCTGTGGAGCCTGCCTCAAGCGCATCGAAAGCCCTGTGAACCTCGGCAAAGACGACCTGGGCCAGCTTGTCGGGGTCGATCAGCCCCCGCTCGTTCCTGAGAGCCTGCGTCCAGTCGCTGCGGTCGGAAAGAGGCATGGAGGACGCAGTCACCACCGCGTCGGAAATCTTCACGCTGCCCAGCCGGATGTTCCCGCCCATAAGCGGCAGGAACCGCAGGCCGAAACGGACCATGCCCGCTTCGACGACGGGCGCGCCGCCCTTCGCCTTCACGCTTACATCGCGAACCTCGAGCGCGACGAGCCGGGAAGCGTCGATCGACAGGCCTGCCGGCCCCATCGAGGCATCCACATCCATGCCCGCGAACGCCCGGATAGCCTTTTCCGCTTCCGTGCGCAGCGGAGCCGTGCCGATACCCGAGAGCCCGACGAAATAGAGCAGCGCGATGAACAGACAGAACGCGGCGAGCGTGCAGGCGACCGATCCGGCCGCGATCTTCGTGACGCGAGCGCGCAAGCGGCGGCGACCCTTGCGCAAATCCGGGCTTGCCGCGGAAGGAAAGGTCCCCAGATCCGCTATTTCATGACGGCGGAAACGGATCTTTTCGTGTTTTGGTACCGTGTGCTCCAAACGGAAATCCCGCCGCAACGCCTCAGTCGTGGACGAATCCGTGCACAACATTATATGTCTGAGGCTTCGCGCGTAACCTGAAACAAGGGCATTGATATGGCCGAACTGGAAGCCGGGCAAAAAGCTCCCGATTTCGACCTCCCCCGCGATGGCGGCGGCGCCTTGAAGCTTGCCGATCTCAGCGGGAAAAAGGTCGTCCTCTATTTCTATCCGAAGGACGACACCAGCGGCTGCACGGCCGAAGCAATCGATTTCTCGGCGCTGAAGCCGGAATTCGAAAAGGCCGGGGCTGCCATCATCGGCATCTCGCCGGACAGCGTTAAGAGCCACGACAAGTTCAAGTCCAAGCACAACCTTTCGGTGGAACTCGTCGCCGACGAGGAACGCAAGACCCTCGAAGCCTATGGCGTATGGGTCGAAAAGAGCATGTACGGCCGCAAATATATGGGTGTGGAGCGCTCCACCTTCCTGATCGGGCCGGACGGCAGGATCGCCAGAATCTGGCGCAAGGTGAAGGTGCCGGGCCATGCCCGGCAGGTTCTGGAAGCGGTTCAGGCACTGTGACCGCGCCGCGCCGGGTCATCCGGCGGCAGCCTTCCGTTTCACCACCAAGGCCCGCTCCGGCGGGCCTTTTTCATTGCCTGTCCGGTCAATTCCGGCGAAGCCAAAGCCTTTGTTAACCCTAACAATGTGTAATCGCGACGGTCGTTGCTTGGCGGGGAATCGATCGTGGAAAAATCTGGTCAACCGACTGTCTTCGGCACGCGCGTCGAACCACATACGGTCATCATCGCGCGCGGCAACGACGTCAGGCATTTCACCGTGCGTCCCTGGATAGCTGCGGCCCTCGGCTCCGCCCTCTCCGCGCTGGCGGTGGGCTATCTGCTTGCCACATCCTATCTGGTACTGCGCGACGACCTCATCGGCGCCCAGACGGCACGCCAGGCGCGATTGCAGCAGGCCTATGAGGATCGCATCTCGGCCCTGCGCGCGCAGGTGGACCGCATAACCAGCCGCCAGCTTCTCGACCAGCAACTCGTCGACACCAAGGTCAGCGAGCTTCTGAAACGACAGGCGCAGCTTACCAGCCGTCACGGGCGGCTGGAACCGCTGCTCGAGCGCGCCGACACGCTGGAGGATACTCCCTCTCCCGCCCAGCCCGACGCCAGGCCTGAAATCCGGGCCGGGCTGAATGACGGCTTGCCTGCTCAGGTTCTGGCTTTTGCCGGTGCCACCCCTGCCGTGGAGCGCTTGAACGAAATCTGGCCGCTGCACATGCGCGGCACCGAAACCCCGTCCGCGGCCGACAAGGCGGACAGGCTCTTTGCGACCATCGGCAAGTCGCTGCAGAAGATCGAGGGCGAACAACTGGCGCGTATCGATTCGCTGACCGAGAGCGCCTACCAGACCGCCGACGCCATCGCGCAGGCCTTCGAGGCCGCCGACCTGCCCTCTATGGATGACGATTTCGGGAAAAGCGACATTGGCGGCCCGCTGATCGCCCTCGACAACCCGTCGCAATTCGACGCGAAGATGCGCGAGCTCGACGACAGCCTCGACCGCCTCGACAAGATGAAAAACACGGCCCGGCGGCTGCCGATCGCAAACCCAGCACCCGGGCGTTCGGTGTCGAGCACCTTCGGCGTGCGGCGCGATCCGCTGATCGGCACGCCGGCGCTGCATTCGGGCATGGATTTTCGCGCACCTCAGGGCTCGCCCGCACGCGTGACGGCGCCAGGAACCGTCGTCAGGGCAGGCTGGAACGGCGGCTATGGGCGCATGGTCGAGATCGACCATGGAAACGGCTTTTCCACGCGCTACGGCCATTTGAGCCGCATAGATGTGAAGGAAGGCCAGAAGGTGAGCCGCGGCGACGCCATCGGCCAGGTCGGAAGCACGGGCCGCTCCACCGGCCCGCATCTGCACTATGAGGTGCGCTACAAGGGCGAAGCGCTCAACCCGCTGCGCTTCCTCAAGCTCGGCAAGCAGGTCGGCCAGTATCTCTGATACCCGGCCAGACCGGCCTCAGATCGCAGCCTTGAGGCTTTCCTCGATATAGACCTGCCGCAGACGCCTCGCCACAGGGCCGGGCTGGCCGTCTCCCAGCGCCTTGCCGTCGATTTCGACCACAGGACTGACAAAGCCGGTCGCGGAGCTGGAGAAGGCCTCCCTGGCCGCAAGCGCCTCCTCCACGGAAAATGCGCGTTCCTCCACCTTCATCTGCAATTCGCGCGCGCACCGCAGAACGGCAGCGCGGGTAATGCCCGGCAATATGTCATGCGACAGGTCGCGCGTGACGATGGTGCCGTCCGCCGTGACGATATAGGTGTTGTTCGAGGTGCCCTCTGTCACCATGCCGTCCTGAACCAGCCAGGCATCGTCCGCGCCCTTGCCCTGCGCGATCATCTTGGCCATCGACGGATAGAGCAGCTGAACCGTCTTGATGTCCCTCCTGCCCCAGCGCAGATCCTCCACCGTCACCACGCGCACGCCGGTCTTCGCCTGGGCGCTGTCGATGATGGAGCGGGTCTGCGTGAACATAACGAGGGTCGGCGTCGCCGAGGCTGGAAAGGTGAAGTCGCGATCGGCCGCGCCCCGCGTGATCTGCATGTAGATCATGCCCTCGACGAGCGCATTCTTCTCGATCATCGCGCGATGGATCGCCAGCAGCTCGCCTTCATCGCACGGCATGGCCATCTGCAATTCCGAAAGCGACCGGTGCAGGCGGCGCATATGGCCGTCAAAATCCACCAGTTTGCCGTTGAGCACGGCCGTGACTTCGTAAACGCCATCGGCAAACAGGAACCCCCGGTCGAAAACGGAAACCTTCGCTTCCTGTTCGGGGACGTACTCGCCGTTCACATAGACAATGCGTTCCATCGAATCGCTCGCTTTCCCAAAGAAAGGCGCAAGCTAGAGCCGTTCAGAGCGGGTTGGAAGTTCCGCCGCAGGCAATTCGACCCGAATCGATTCGAAAAAGGAAAGCCCGTCGATCCGTTGTCGGACGACGGGCCTGTTGCCTGGGCGGATTGCCGCCACGGTACTCAAAACGCGACCGTAGACACCGCCATCATCCCGATGCGCGGTCAACAAGGCGTTAATGCGTCCTTGAAAAGAACGGAATGCAAATCTCTGCAATTACTTCGAGATGAAGCGGACAGCGCCGCCTCAGAAATCCGACGAGCCGAAGTTGAAACTTCCGAGGAAGAAAAGGCTTCAAGCCTTTGAAAAGAATGGCGCGAGTGACGGGGCTCGAACCCGCGACCTCCGGCGTGACAGGCCGGCACTCTAACCGACTGAGCTACACCCGCGCTTCCGACTTGGCCACCGCTTGGTGTGTGGCCCGCGTCGATGGGTGGGGGATTAAGGCGTTCGGCATGGAGTGTCAAGCGGCCTGAAGCGTCATTCTTGCATTCTGACGAATGTTTTTTCCCAAGCCTGTGGATTGTTCCTGTCCGGCACGGTTGCCCGGCCATTTTCGCGAATTTTTCTTGCGGTTGGAAAACGAACCGCTTAAACGTCGCGCTCGCGTAAGGGCGATTAGCTCAGTTGGTAGAGCGCTTCGTTTACACCGAAGATGTCGGCGGTTCGAGCCCGTCATCGCCCACCACGCAAATCATCGATTTTTCCGCACGCTAAGTTGCGTGTACGAACCGCGCCTCAGCTTCACCGGGCCCACCGAGCAGTCAGCGTTCGCCAGATCGCGCCTGCCGCTCCTGCAGCCTTGCACGCCACCTCAAAGCACCCTCGGGATCGCCAGAGTGGCTTGAGCGCGTGCCTTGCCCGTCACGCCCGCCGACACCAGCAGCGCCCTCACGTGCGATCTACGGAACAAATTCCCCTCCCGAAGTGTTGATGCAGGTTGATTGTTTTTGAGGGAGCACAAAAATGCGGAACGTCCTATTTGCCCTGGCCGCAACTGCGGCGCTCGCCGCCTGTACCCCCACGGAGCAAGGTGCCTTTATCGGCGGTGCAACGGGTGCGGCCGTAGGCGGCGCGGTGTCCGGCGATGTCGGCGGTGCGCTTATCGGTGGCGCCATCGGTGCGACCGCGGGCGCGCTCATCGGGCGAGCCAGCGAACCGGGCCGCTGCTACTTCCGGGATCGTCATGGTCGCCGCTACGTAGCCCGCTGCCCGCGCGGCTATCGCTGGTGATTCGAGCGGCCTGCGGCACAGCATCCGCTTCGACCCCATGTTCCAAAAGAAAAGCCGGGAGGAAACCCACCCGGCTTTTCGAAGTCCGAATACAGGACTGCTCAGTTGACGGCGTCCTTGAGGCCCTTGCCGGCCGTGAACTTCGGGACCGTGCGAGCGGGAATCTGCACTTCCGCACCCGTCTGCGGGTTGCGGCCCGTCGAAGCGGCGCGTTTTGACACGGTGAAATTTCCGAAGCCGACCAGACGAACATCGCCGCCCTTCTTCAATTCGCCGGTGATCACGGAGAACACCGCTTCAACGGCGGACTGCGCATCGCTCTTGGAGAGCTTGGCGGCTTCAGCGACAGCAGACACCAATTCGTTCTTGTTCATAAAAATTTCCTTCCATGAGAAAACCGGGACAAAAGACTCAACCGGCAGGGATCGGACTTTAGAAAGAACCGACGCCGCAACCAAGCTGGAAAAACCCTGTACCCCTTGGTTTTCCGCGGTTTTCAACGAAAAAGCCGGGCGCGAGGCCCGGCTTTTTGTATTCCTGCCACAATTTATCCTTGCGGCCCTCAGTGCGCGAGCGTCTTGCCCGCATCGTCGGACGCTTCCGACTTGGCAGCCGGAGCCTCCACGGGCTCGACCCATTCGATCGGCTCAGGCATCCGCACCAGCGCGTGGCGAAGCACTTCGCCAACGCGGCTGACCGGGATGATCTCCAGGCCGCTCTTCACATTGTCCGGAATCTCCGCCAGATCCTTGGCGTTCTCTTCCGGAATCAGCACCTTCTTGATGCCGCCGCGAAGAGCTGCAAGCAGCTTTTCCTTCAGGCCGCCGATCGGCAGCACCCTGCCCCGCAGCGTGATCTCGCCCGTCATCGCCACATCGGCCCGCACCGGAATGCCGGTCAGCACCGAGACGATTGCCGTGGCCATCGCCGTACCGGCCGACGGACCATCCTTGGGCGTCGCGCCTTCCGGCACGTGCACGTGGATGTCGCGCTTGTCGAACAGAGGCGGCTCGATGCCGAAATCGATGGCCCGGCTGCGGACATAAGAGGCCGCGGCGGAGATCGATTCCTTCATCACCTCGCGCAGATTGCCGGTGACCGTCATCTTGCCCTTGCCGGGCATCATGACGCCTTCGATCGTCAACAGCTCGCCGCCGACCTCCGTCCAGGCCAACCCGGTTACGACACCGACCTGGTCGTCGGCTTCCACCTGGCCGAAGCGGAACCGCGGCACGCCGAGATAGTCCGCAAGGTTGTCGGGCGTGATCTTGACCGACTTCTTCTTGGTCCGGATGATCTCGGTCACCGCCTTGCGCCCGAGCTTCATCAGCTCGCGCTCAAGGTTACGAACGCCTGCTTCACGCGTGTAGGTCTGGATGACCCCGCGCAGGGCGTCGTCGCTCACCGAAAACTCCTTCGGCTGCAGCGCATGGTCGCGAACGACCTTGGGCATCAGGTGCCGCTTGGCGATCTCGACCTTCTCGTCTTCCGTGTAGCCGGCGATACGGATGATCTCCATGCGGTCCATCAGCGGCGCAGGGATGTTCAGCGTATTGGCCGTCGTCACGAACATGACGTTGGACAGATCGTACTCGACCTCCAGGTAGTGATCCATGAAGGAGGAGTTCTGTTCCGGATCAAGCACTTCGAGCAGCGCCGAGGACGGATCACCACGGAAGTCCTGGCCCATCTTGTCGATCTCGTCGAGCAGGAAGAGCGGATTGGACTTCTTGGCCTTCTTCATCGACTGGATGACCTTGCCGGGCATCGAGCCGATATAGGTGCGCCGGTGTCCACGAATCTCGGCCTCGTCGCGCACGCCGCCCAGCGCCATGCGCACGAACTCGCGTCCGGTCGCCTTGGCAATGGACTTGCCGAGCGAGGTCTTGCCGACGCCGGGAGGTCCCACGAGGCACAGGATCGGGCCCTTCAGCTTCTTCTGCCGGCTCTGCACAGCCAGATATTCGACGATGCGGTCCTTGACCTTGTCGAGGCCGTAATGGTCGTGATCCAGCACTTCCTGCGCGACATGCAGGTCGTTGCGAACCTTGGAGGTCTTGCCCCACGGGATTGACAGCAGCCAGTCGAGATAGTTGCGCACGACGGTGGATTCGGCCGACATGGGCGACATCGAACGCAGCTTCTTCAACTCGGCATCCGCCTTTTCGCGGGCCTCCTTGGAAAGCTTGGTCTTCTTGATGCGCGCCTCGAGCTCGGCGGCCTCGTCGCGGCCGTCCTCGCCCTCGCCGAGTTCCTTCTGGATCGCCTTCATCTGCTCGTTGAGGTAGTACTCGCGCTGCGTCTTCTCCATCTGGCGCTTGACGCGCGAGCGGATACGCTTTTCCACCTGCAACACCGAGATTTCGGCTTCCATGAAGCCCATGGCCTTTTCGAGCCGCTCGCGCACCGAAAGGGTGCCGAGCATTTCCTGCTTCTCGGGAATCTTGATCGCGAGATGCGAAGCGACCGTGTCGGCGAGCTTGGAATAGTCGTCGATCTGGCTGGCCGCACCGACCACTTCGGGCGAAATCTTCTTGTTCAGCTTCACATAGTTTTCGAAGTCGGCGACCACGGAACGGGCAAGCGCCTCGATCTCGATCTCCTCCTCCTCCGGCTCGATGAGCACGGTGGCGGCGGCTTCATGGAAGTCCGTACGCTCGGTGAAACCGGTGATTTTGGCGCGCTCGGCGCCTTCGACCAGAACCTTCACAGTGCCATCCGGCAGCTTCAGAAGCTGCAGGACATTGGCGAGCGTGCCGACATCGTAGATGGCGTCCGGCTCCGGATCGTCGTCGGCAGCGTTCATCTGGGTCGCAAGCAGGATCTGCTTTTCCGCGCCCATGACCTCTTCCAGCGCCTTGATCGACTTTTCACGCCCGACGAAGAGCGGCACGATCATGTGCGGGAACACAACGATGTCGCGCAGCGGGAGCACTGCGAAGACGTTGTCGCCGGAAGACCTGGTTACTTTGGCCATTGTCCAACCTTTCTTATCGCAGTCGCATTCTAGCCAACCGCGATTCTCATATTAACGGCCGTGCACCGTCCCGCCTACCTCTGTTTCACCAGAAGCTCTTCAGCACGGAATACAGCCACGGCCTTCACGCTGTTAGGTGGATGCCCGGCAAACAAAGATCAAGGGCGGAGCACAAATCAGTGTTTGCCGGGTGCGTTCGCCCAGAACCTGCCGGTCGTAAAAACAGCAGCTTACGACAGACAAACGGCGCCTTGCGGCGCCGTTCGACAGGTCGGGAAGGCAGCGCCGAGATCAGGCGCTGACATTGCCCTTCTTTTCCTTCTGCTCCGAATAGATGTAGAGCGGCCGGGCGCTGCCGGTCACCACTTCCTCGGAGATGACGACTTCCTGCACGCCTTCCAGCGCCGGAAGTTCGAACATGGTGTCGAGCAGGATCGCTTCCATGATCGAGCGCAGGCCCCGCGCGCCGGTCTTGCGCTCGATGGCGCGCTTGGCGATTGCCGACAGCGCGTTCTCGTGGAAGGTGAGTTCCACATTCTCCATCTCGAACAGCCGCTGATACTGCTTGACCAGCGCGTTCTTCGGCTCCGACAGGATCTGCACCAGCGCCGGCTCGTCCAGGTCCTCCAGCGTAGCCAGAACCGGCAGACGCCCGACGAATTCGGGAATGAGGCCGAACTTCAACAGGTCTTCCGGCTCCACCTGGCGGAAGAGTTCGCCGGTGCGGCGCTCTTCCGGAGAGGCGACGGTCGCGCCGAAGCCGATCGAAGTCTTGCGGCCGCGGTCGGAGATGATCTTGTCGAGGCCCGCGAAGGCGCCGCCGCAGATGAACAGGATGTTGGCCGTGTCCACCTGCAGGAATTCCTGCTGCGGGTGCTTGCGGCCGCCCTGCGGCGGCACGGAAGCGACCGTGCCCTCCATGATCTTCAGCAGCGCCTGCTGCACGCCTTCGCCCGACACATCACGGGTGATCGACGGATTGTCCGACTTGCGGCTGATCTTGTCGATTTCGTCGATGTAGACGATGCCGCGCTGGGCACGCTCGACATTGTAGTCGGCCGACTGCAGCAGCTTCAGGATGATGTTCTCGACATCCTCGCCGACATAGCCCGCCTCGGTGAGCGTGGTGGCGTCCGCCATCGTGAACGGCACGTCGATGATGCGCGCCAGCGTTTGCGCCAGCAGCGTCTTGCCGCAGCCGGTGGGGCCGATCAGCAGGATGTTCGACTTCGCCAGTTCGACATCGTTGTTCTTCGAAGCGTGCGCGAGCCGCTTGTAGTGGTTGTGGACCGCCACCGACAGAACGCGCTTCGCATAGGGCTGGCCGATCACATAATCGTCCAGAACCTGGAGGATTTCCTGCGGCGTGGGCACGCCCTCGCGCGACTTCACCATCGAGGTCTTGTTCTCCTCGCGGATGATGTCCATGCACAGTTCGACGCACTCGTCGCAGATGAAAACGGTAGGACCGGCGATCAGCTTGCGCACTTCGTGCTGGCTCTTGCCGCAGAACGAGCAATAGAGCGTATTCTTGGAGTCGCCGCCGTTGCTGACCTTGCTCATGTTATCCAAGTCCTTTCAGTGCTGCCCGGCCGGTATTCTGGCTGAACCCAAACTTATTGTTGGCGGCAAGCGCCGCCGTGCCAACGCCCTGCATCCGAACCGTTCTCCGTCGTTCAACGGCTGGAGGAACGATGCAGCCACCGGCGGTGCCCCTTGTCCGGAAGCTAAGCCGCCGAAGCTCAACATAGATTTAACGTAGGCCGCTGCCCCCGTCGAGGAAACAGTTAATTGTGACAGAATTGCCGCAAGCGGTGTCAAAACTGCGTCAATCTCTCGCCGGGGGATCGAATCATTACTTCGACGGTGCGGGCTCTGGCGCTTCCACCGCTTCGCGGGAGCTGATCACCTTGTCGATCAGGCCGAAAGCCTGTGCCTCGTCGGCCGTCATGAAGTGGTCGCGATCAAGCGTGCGCTCGATCGTGTCATAGTCCTTGCCGGTGTGCTTGACATACACTTCATTGAGGCGGCGCTTCAGCTTGATGATGTCCTGGGCGTGGCGCTCGATGTCGGAGGCCTGGCCCTGGAAACCGCCCGAAGGCTGATGCACCATGATGCGCGCGTTGGGCGTCGCAAAGCGCATGTCCTTGTGGCCGGCGCACAAAAGCAGTGAGCCCATGGACGCGGCCTGCCCGATGCAGAGCGTCGAAACCGCCGGCTTGATGAACTGCATGGTGTCGTAGATCGCCATGCCGCTGGTCACCACGCCGCCCGGCGAGTTGATATAGAGCGAGATTTCCTTCTTCGGGTTCTCCGCTTCAAGGAACAGGAGCTGCGCGCAGACCAGCGTCGCCATGCCGTCCTCGACCGGGCCGGTGATGAAGATGATGCGCTCCTTGAGAAGCCGCGAGAAAATGTCGTAGGCGCGCTCGCCGCGATTGGTCTGTTCCACGACCATCGGCACGAGGTTCATTGCGGTCTCTATGGGGTCTCTCATCAAAGCGTCCCTTTGTCAGGATGGGTTCCGGCGACAAGCCGGGCGGAATCATGGAAAGATAGGTTCTTTCGATAAATAGGATGCCGACTCACCATTGCGCAAGGCCAAGCTCGGCATGCATGGACCTCGGCAAAGATGGGCTCGGGACCGTTATTTCTCCAGCACTTCCTTCACCACCGTCGCAAGCTGTTTCAGCGAAAACGGCTTCGGCAGGAAGCCGAACTGCGCATCTGCGGGCAGGTTCTTGGCAAATGCGTCCTCGGCATAGCCGGACACGAAGATGAACTTGATGTCGGGCTGGCGCTTGCGCAATTCGCCCAGCAGCGTCGGCCCGTCCATTTCCGGCATCACCACGTCGGACACCACAATGTCGATCTTGCCTTCGAGCTCGTCGAAGACCTCCAGCGCCTCAACGCCGGACGAAGCCTCATGCACGGTGTAGCCGCGTGAGGTGAGCGCGCGCATGCCGCCCATGCGCACGGCGTCCTCGTCCTCGACCAGCAGCACGGTGGCCGAGCCGGAAAGATCGCGCGAGGCTTCCGCGACCTTGATCGGCTGAGCGCCGTTGGCCTCGGCCGTCGCGGGCTGCATCGCCCCGGCTTCGGCCAGGACGCGAACTTCCGCGGCATGGCGCGGCAGGAAAATGCGGAATACGGTGCCTTTGCCGACCTCGGAATCGCAGAAGATGAAGCCGCCCGTCTGCTTGACGATGCCGTAGACCATGGACAGGCCGAGCCCGGTGCCCTTGCCCACTTCCTTGGTGGTGAAGAACGGCTCAAACACCTTCTTCAGCACGTCTGGCGGAATGCCCGTGCCGCTGTCCTGCACCTCGACCACCACATAGTCGCCGGCCACGAGTTCGCGATAGGCATAGGCCGCGCATTCCTCGGTGGAGACGTTCTTGGTGCGGATGGTCAGCTCGCCGCCCTCGGGCATGGCGTCGCGGGCATTGACCGTCAGGTTCACGATCACCTGCTCGAACTGGCCGACATCGGCCTTCACCGGCCACAGGTCGCGGCCGTGATCCACCTTCAGCTTGACGGGATTGCCGACGAGACGCTGCAGCAGCATGCGCAGGTCGGCCAGCACATCCGTCAGGTTCAGGACCTCCGGGCGCATCGTCTGCTTGCGCGAGAAGGCCAGCAGCTGCCGCACCAGCGAGGCGGCGCGGTTGGCGTTCTGCTTGATGTTCATGATGTCCGGGAAGGACGGGTCGGACGGCCGGTGATTGGTCAGGAGCAGATCCGACGACATGATGATGGCGGTAAGCACATTGTTGAAGTCATGCGCGATGCCGCCCGCCAACTGGCCGACAGCCTGCATCTTCTGGCTCTGGGCCATCTGGCCTTCCAGCGCCTTCTGCTCGGTCGTTTCGACGGCATAGACGATGGCCGCCTCCTCCGCGCCCTCGCCGGCGGCGCCATCCGCCACGGCATTGACGTAAACGCGCAGGTGCCGCTCTTCATTGTCAGGCAGCACCGTCTCGATCGGCGCGATGTCGGCCTGCCGTTGCCGCGCCCTCTCCAGAGCGGTCGCCAGCGCCGGGCGGTCGCGTTCATGGATGACGGTTTCGAGCCGCACCCGCCGATCCACCGCATCGCGGTCTACCACCGAAGAAAACAGCGACAGGAACGGCGCATTGGTGCGCAGCAGCCGTCCCTCCTGATCGACGCCTGCGATGGCCATCGGCGTGGAATTGAAGAAGCGCGTGAAGCGAACCTCGGAAGCCCGCAATTCCGCAGACGCATCCTCGCCCTGCGTCCGGTTGAGAACGATGGTGCGGCTCGGCCCGCTCGCACCTTCCCGGCTTGCCGATACGCGATGCATGAAACGAACCGGCAGCGCCTCGCCCGTCACTGTCGCAAGGTCCAGATCGATGATGGCGTTGCGGGTCGTGCCCGGATCGGCCCGCACCGATTGCACCAGCGCCATGCCATCCCCGGCGATGATCTCGCGCAGGGTGGTGGCGCCGGGCGTGAAGCTGGCAAGATCGATGCCCAGCCACTCCGCCAGCGTGGCGTTGAGATAGGTGATGCGGCCTTCCTGGTCGGCCGAGAAGAAGCCGGCCGGGGCGTGATCCAGATGGTCGATCGCCTTTTGCAGATCGAGGAAGAAGCGCTCCTGCTCCGCCCGTTCGGCGGAAATATCGGCCAATTGCCAGGCCATCAGCGGCTGGCGCTGACCCGGCGCGTTGAAAGCGCGGCCGCGCACCCGGTACCAGCGGGCACCGGGCTCGGCGCCGGGCCGGATGGCCTGGGAAAGACGAAACTCGCCGTCACCCGCCTGCCCGTCGCGCAGGCCCGAGGCGATGCGGTAGATGGTGGGGGCGGCCTCCGGAATGTCGGACAGAAGCCCTTCCACGGTCTTGACGTCGGTCGCGGTGGTAGCGCCCGTCATGTCGGCATAGGCGCGGTTGGCGTAGATGACCCTGCCCTTGGTGTCGGTGACGATAAGGCCCTGCGCCATGGAATCGACAAAGGCCTTGGACAGTTCGTCGGTGGTCGAGCGCGGCGCGATCTGGACGAAGCCGATTGCCGTGGCAAAGAGGTAGCCCACGCCGATCATGGCGAGCACACCCAGCAGACCGAGCAGGAACGGATCGCCCAGCCTTTCGCGGAACAGGCCGAAGACGATTGCCGCCACCGTCAGCACCAGGATGAAGATGACAAGCCGCGTTATCGCACCGGGGCGGGTGCTCTGGTCGACGATCGGTACGGGATAAAAATCGCCGCGCGTTTCCTTGGCCATAGGTTTCTGCCCAATTTCCCCGGTTCTGCGGTATTCTCGCAAGCGGAACGGTTGAATCACATTCTGTCAGACCCGGATAGGCTTAGCTTGAAAAAGCGCCGGGAAAAACCGGGCGCGGCAAGGCATTGCAAATTCCGCGGTTCATTGACGCGTGAGTGCAACTTGCAGACAGATCGGTCAACGGTTTAGTGTCGCGCGCGAAAACAAAACGAGCCGGGGGAAGCGGACGATGGAATGGTTGGATAACGTTGCAGGTCCGGGATACACGTCGGCGCTCTTGTGGACGTTCGCCGCGCTCATACTGCTTGTCATCGTCCTGATCATCATCAAGCTTTTCCGCAGCCTCACCTTCGGCACCTTCGTTGCCGGCGGACGCAACCGCAAGACGCGGCTGGCCGTGATGGATGCAACCGCCGTGGACAGCCAAAGGCGGCTGGTTCTGGTGCGCCGCGACGACGTCGAGCACCTGTTGCTGATCGGCGGCTCGGCCGACATCGTGGTCGAGCGCGACATCCGCATGGTGCAGCGCCGCCCGGCCCTGACCGGCGACGCCAACAATCATGAACAGGCGCCACGTCCGCGCGCCCTGGAACCCCAGCCGGCACCCCGTCCCGCGCCGCAGCCGCGCGCGCCGGAACAGCCGGCACCCGCACCAAGATCCGCGCCTGTCGCAACGCCTCAGCCTGCTTATCCGGTTCAGCCGACCCAACCGGTCCCGGCCCCGCTACCGCCGGTGGCCTCTCCGCAGCCGGCGCCCGTTGCGCAACGTCCTGCCCCGGCACCCGCGCCACGGCCGGAACCGGCACTGCCACTGGCCGCCGCAGCGCCGGCCGTGGCCCCGGCACGTCAGGAACCGGCATACCAGGAGCCGACGATTTCCGAGCCGCAGCCCGCAGCCGCGCCGATCCCTTCCGTCCAGACGCCTTCGCGTGACGATTTCGACGAATCCCTCATCAAGGAACTCGAGAGCACCTTCGAGGAAACCGTAAAGCAGGCCGAGGCTGCACCCGAAGTTTCGCTTGACGACGAAATGGCCAAGCTGCTGGGCGAACTTTCCAACCAGAAACGGTGAGAACGCAAATCGGTCGCGCCTACTTTCCCTGAATCTTGCGGCCATGCGGAACGCATGCCACGGTCAGTTGTCGCCGCGAGTTGTCGGAGAACATGAAAAAGGCGGCCGAAGCCGCCTTTTATCTATTTATGATCATCAAACCGACAGTTCTCAGTCGTCCCGATAGACCTTTTCACGTCGTTCGTGGCGCTCCTGCGCCTCGATCGACAAGGTAGCAATCGGCCTGGCGTCCAGACGTTTCAGCGAAATCGGCTCGCCCGTTTCCTCGCAGAAGCCGTAGGTGCCTTCATCCAGGCGCTGCAGTGCGGCATCGATCTTGGAAATCAGCTTGCGCTGCCTGTCGCGCGCCCTCAATTCGATGGCACGGTCGGTTTCCGATGATGCCCGATCCGCAAGGTCGGGATGATTGGCATTTTCCTGCTGAAGAATTTCGAGCGTCTCGCGCGCTTCGCGTAAAATGTCGCTCTTCCAGGTGATGAGCTTCTGACGGAAGTAGGCTCTCTGCCGCTCGTTCATGAACGGTTCGTCTTCCGTGGGAACGTAAGCGGCATCAACGAGTTCGTTCATTCGACTCACCCCATTACCCGTTTTTGGCGCCTATATATTCATTGCCCCATGGGTACACAAGCGCAATCAGCAGAGTGCTCACACAAATGTCAGCACACGTTCTGGATGATACCTGCAGCGCTGCTTCCGAAACCTTGCGCCGATGCTGCAAAGGCCAGCGGTATTAAGGAAAAAAGACAGCGATCGCCTTGTTGCGCTGTCAACGGCCACCCGCTAGACCCATGGGGACCAATCGACAAAATGAAATCAATCGAGGGGCGTCATGGTCAGCCGGCTTTTCCTTCTTCGGCACGCCAAAGCCGCATGGGCGTCGCCCGGCATGCGCGATTTCGACCGCCCGCTCGACGCATCGGGGTTAGTCGATGCGGAGGCGACGGGCATAGCCATGCGCGCGCAGGGCTATGTGCCCGAACTTACCCTCTGCTCGAATGCCGTGCGCGCCCGCCAGACATTGGAAGGCATAGCCAGCAATGCCGACACCGGCCGCGTTCTCTTTTTCGATGACCTCTATCGCGAGGACGCCACCGGCTATCTTTCGATCATCCGCAAATCTGGCAATGTCGGCAGCCTGCTCGTCATCGGGCACAATCCGATGCTGGAGGACCTCGCCATGGCGCTCGCGCCATCGGGCGAACACTGCGCACAAACCGCCCTCCATGCGGGCTTCCCGACCTCCGGCCTTGCCGTCCTGCGCTTCGAAGGCAGGCTTTCGGACGCAACACCCGGAACCGGCTATCTGGAAGCCGTGCTGACGCCCCCTTCCCTCTGACGCCGGCTTGCACGCGGCCAAGCCATTTCAAAACCCGGACGCATAGCCTATATGCGGCAATATTGCCGGAGCGGGGAGCAGCGTTTGGCGTCTCTGACCACCTTCACCGACGAAGCGCGGATCGCGCTGGATACGGTTTCGAGCCGGGCGAGCGATCTTCTCTCGCCATCGCTGCGGCTGGGCGTGACCGGCCTTTCGCGGGCCGGCAAGACCGTCTTCATCTCCGCCTTCGTACACAATCTGATCCATGGCGGGCGGCTGCCGCTGTTCGAGGCGCAGAAATCGGGCCGCATCGCCCGCGCCTTCCTCGAAGAACAACCCGACGACGCCGTTCCGCGCTTCCAGTACGAGGATCACATCCACGCGCTGGTCGATGAGCGCATCTGGCCCGACTCCACCCGCGCGATTTCCGAGCTACGGCTCACCATCGAATATGAATCCGCATCCGGCTGGAACCGCATGTTCTCACGCGGCCGCCTTTCGGTGGATATTGTCGATTATCCCGGCGAATGGCTGCTCGACCTGCCGCTTCTGGGCAAGTCCTATCGCGAATTCTCGCACGACGCCTTCGAGCTGGCCGAACTGCCTGTGCGCGCCGATCTTTCGGAAGCATGGCGCAAGCTGTCGGGCGAAATCGCCGCGGATGCCGACGCCGACGAAATGGTGGCGCGCAAGTTGTTCGAGGGCTTCGCCGCCTATCTGAAGGCTGCCAAGCTGGACGAGCGCGCGCTGTCCACCCTGCCGCCGGGGCGCTTTCTGATGCCGGGCGATCTTGACGGATCGCCGGCGCTGACCTTCGCCCCGCTGCCGAACCTCGGCGACGGCAAGGCCCGCCCCGGTTCGCTGCACGCGATGATGGAGCGGCGTTACGAGGCCTACAAAACCCATGTGATCAAGCCCTTCTTTCGCGAGCACATCGCCAGGCTGGATCGCCAGATCGTGCTGATCGACGCCATGCAGGCGCTGAATTCGGGCGCAGCCGCAATGCTCGATCTGGAACGTGCGCTCACCGAAATCCTCGCCTGCTTCCGTCCCGGTCGCGGCAGTTTCCTCACCGATCTCTTCACCCGCAGGATCGACCGCATCCTCGTGGCTGCCACCAAGGCCGATCACCTCCACCACGAAAGCCATGACCGCTTGCAGGCAATCGTGCGCCGGCTGACGCAGCGTGCCGCCGGGCGCGCCAACCTCACCGGCGCGGATGTCGATGTCGTAGCCATGGCCGCCGTGCGCGCCACCCGCGAGGGCACGGTCAAGCAAGGCCGCGAAACACTGCCCGTCATCATCGGCACGCCGCTGAAAGGCGAGACGATCGGCGGCGAGATCTTCGACGGAAAAACGGAAACAGCCATATTTCCCGGTGACTTGCCGGCAAAAGTGGATTCTGTCTTTGAAGCCGGCGACGCAAAAAACCATCGCCAGGATCAGGACGACCCGGCCATCCGCATCGTGCGGTTCCGTCCGCCCCGGCTGGAACGGACGGCCGAAGGCGTCACCCTTTCCCTGCCGCATATCCGGCTCGACCGCGCATTGCAGTTCCTGATCGGAGATCGCCTGGCATGACCCGCAAGCCCGCCGCGTTCCGCCTGGATCCAGAGGCGCCTCAGGAACCGGACAAGCAGCCCACCGAACAGCGCGACGCCGTGAAGGCAGCACGCAAGCCACGCGCCATCAAGACAGATGTCGCAATCGTCACTCCGGCCGAAATCGACGTGTTCGACGAGCCAGACATCGTCGCCAGCGAACCGCCACCGGCGACGGCCCCGCGTAAGCGATCAAGGCTCGGCGCGATCTTCCTCGGAGCGCTCGGCATACTGGTTTCGCTCACCCTCTGCCTGTGGACCGACCGGCTGATCCGCGATCTTTTCGAGCGGGCCGAATGGCTGGGCTGGTTCGCCGCCAGCGTGGCGGTGATCGCGGCGGTCGCGCTGGTGCTGATCGTGATGCGCGAGATGCTGGCGCTGATGCGCCTCGCCTCCGTCGAAAAGCTGCGGAACCGCGCGCTCGACGCAATCGCCCGCAACGACCCGAATACCGCCCGCGCCGTCGCCAATGAGCTTGCCGCGCTCGTCGCGGACAAAGCCGACACCGCGGCCGGGCGCCGGATGCTCGCCGATCTGCGTGACGATGTCATCGACGGCGCCGACCTGGTCAAACTCGCCGAAACCGAGGTACTGGCGCCGCTGGATGCGCGCGCCAAGGTGCTTATCCTCGACGCGGCCAAGCGCGTGTCACTCGCCACCGCCGTCAGCCCGCGCGCGCTGGTCGACATTGCCTATGTGGTCTTCGAGGCCGGACGCCTGATCCGCCGGCTTTCTGAGCTTTATGGCGGCAGGCCGGGCACACTCGGTTTCTTCCGCCTCGCGCGCAGCGTGCTGGCGCATCTGGCAGTGACGGGTTCGATCGCGGCGGGTGACAGTTTCGTCCAGCAGATCGTCGGCCACGGGCTGGCGGCACGGCTTTCCGCCAAGCTTGGCGAGGGCGTGGTCAACGGCATGATGACCGCCAGAATCGGCATCGCCGCGATGGACACCGTTCGCCCCCTGCCCTTTACCGCGCTGAAACGTCCGGGGATAGGCGATTTCCTCGCGGCGCTGAGTTCGTTTGCGGCGCGCAGGCAAGCCGAAAAGCCCGAGAATTGAGATCGCCAGCGGCCAAATTCCGGCCCAGGTGACGAAGCATTAACCAATCTTGTTCATGGTTCGAGCATCGTAAACGTGTTCCCAATTTGTGCCGGGTGTTCCCTGATGAAACGCGCATTCCTGCTTACCATGCTGCCAGCCATGGCGCTTGCCACCACCGGCGCCAGCATGGCCGACACGGTCCGCGGGTCGGAGCGGGACAAGAAGTTCTTCCAGAGCGTGGAAGGCGAATGGGTCGGCCCCGGCGAAATCGTCGCCGGCAAGTACAAGGGCACGAAGTTCAACTGCAATTTCACCGGCACCACGCCGGCGAGCAAGGTCGGCATGACGCTGGACGGCGGCTGCCGCGTCGGCGTGTTCACGCAGAAGATGTCGGCAACCGTCGAACAGACCAGCGCCAGAACCTACAAGGGCGTGTTCCTGGATGGCGCGGCCGGAAAAGGCCTCGACATCGTTTCCGGCAATGTGGTGGACGCCCGCAAGGTGGTCTTTACTCTCAACCGCAACCAACTCAAGGGCGTGATGCAGGCCCGCATGGCGGACGGCAACTCCATGAACGTGACGGTGTCGGTGCGCGTCGACGACCAGCTCGTTCCCGTCATCGGCGTGAGCCTGAAGCGGGTGGACGACACCGCGGTAGGTACCATCGCGCGCAAGTAACGGCGCGAGCGCCGAAGATCGTGACGGCGGCCATCCGCGATGGCGCTCAGTTCCCCATTGACTCGATCAGATCGTCATAGGCCTTGCAGGCATCCTGCAAGGTCGTCGCGCGCTGGTAGCGTGTGGTGATGTCTTGCACCTTCCTGGTGAGGTCCGCCGCCCTGGAGGGATCTTTTTCCAACGCCTCCCGCAATGCAGTCGTCAATTCCTGCGTCTTTTCGGCTAGCATTTCGCTGGTGCAATCGGGCTCACGCGAACAGGCCGAGACGACCACCGCCAACACGCCGGCGGCGATGAAAGAAAATGTCTTCATCAATCCGTTCTCCTTGAAAATCGCAGCAATATAGTTCCGCCACTCTTCCCAAGCCCGTCCCTGCCAGCCTTTCTCCTGATTATCGCCGTTGTGCGACAATTTCCATGACGTTTTGGCCAAACGCATGAAAACAGTTCACTTTCCGTCGTTGATCACCCGCTGAAGAAAAGGCAGGCGCGGTCTTTTCGTCACGCTTGCGAGCACTTATCCTGCCCTTTCGCGGTGACGTTGGCGCGCCGCTCCATCATGATCAGGACAGGACGCATGGCCGTAGAGACTTCCGGCAGTGAGCTTCCTCAAGTCGTGGCGCTGCTAGCGGCCGGCGTCATTGCCGTGCCGATCTTCCGGCGGCTCGGCCTTGGCTCCATCCTCGGCTATCTGGCCGCCGGCCTTGCCATCGGTCCGTTCGGGCTCGGCATTTTCTACGATCCGGGCGCCATTTTGCATGTGGCCGAGCTCGGTGTGGTGATGTTCCTGTTCATCATCGGCCTCGAAATGCAGCCTTCCCGCCTCTGGGGCATGCGCCGCCAGATTTTCGGCCTCGGCGTGGCGCAGGTCGGGGTATGCGCCGTTCTGCTCACAGGCGTCGGCTTCCTGACCGGTTTTTCGGCAGCACAATCCTTCGTGGCCGGCGCGGGCTTTGTCCTGACCTCCACGGCGATCGTCATGCAGATACTGGAGGAACGCGGCGAACTCTCCACGCCCGGCGGCCAGCGCATGGTTTCGATCCTGCTTCTGGAGGACCTGTCCATCGTCCCGCTGCTGGCGCTGGTGGCATTTCTCGCCCCGGCCGCGCATGAAGACCTGGGCTGGATGCACCGCCTGACATCCATCGGCATCGGCCTTTCGGCAATTGTCGGCCTCGTCGTGGCCGGACGCTATCTGCTCAACCCCCTCTTTCGCATCCTGGCGGATTCGCATGCACGCGAGGTGATGACTGCCGCCGCCCTGCTGGTGGTGCTGGGCTCCGCGCTTGCGATGGAGGTGAGCGGCCTTTCGATGGCCATGGGAGCATTTCTGGCCGGCGTGCTGCTGTCGGAATCGACCTTCCGGCACCAGCTCGAAGCCGACATCGAACCGTTTCGCGGCGTTCTCCTGGGGCTTTTCTTCCTGGCGGTTGGCATGTCGCTGGACTTGCGCATCGTCGCCGCCAACTGGCAGATGATCGCTTTCTATGTCGTCGCCTACATGCTGGTGAAGGCAATCGGCATCTATCTCGTTGCCCGTGGCCTCGGAAACAGCCACCCGATGGCGCTGGAGCGTGCGGTGGTGATGGCACAGGGCGGCGAATTCGCTTTCGTCCTCTACTCGTCCGCGATGACGGTCGGCATCATCGACGGCGAAGCCAACGCCATCCTGACCGCGATCATCATCCTGTCCATGGTGCTGACGCCGCTGGCGATGGCGGCGCTGCGCCTGCTTACCTCAGAGCCGGAACAAAGCCTCGACGGCGTGGATGTGGCCGAAGACCTCAGCGGCAGCGTGCTCATCATCGGCTTCGGCCGCTTCGGCCAGATCGCCAGCCAGCCGCTTCTGCTGCGCGGCATCGACGTCACCATCATCGACAACGATGTCGAGATGATCCAGGCGGCCGCAAGTTTCGGCTTCAAGGTCTATTACGGCGACGGCACCCGGCTGGATATTTTGCACACCGCAGGCGCCGGCCGCGCCCGTGCGGTGCTGATCTGCGTCGACAAGGGCGAAACCGCCGTCAGGATCGCGGAGCAGATGCGTGCGGAGTTTGCGCTTATCCCGGTGCTGGCGCGGGCCTATGACCGCGGCATCGCCATGGACCTGATCCAGAGCGGCGTCGAATACCAGATCCGCGAAACCTTCGAATCGGCGCTGGTGTTCGGTCAGGCGACCCTGGAACATCTCGGCGTCGATCAGGACGAGGCGGCCGACATCATCGAGGATGTGCGCCAGCGCGATGCCGCCCGCCTCGACGCCCAGCTTGCCGGTGGGCTGCAGGCCGGGCGTGGCTTCATGAAGGGCAACATGCCGCCCAGGGGCAATGCGCCGGTGCCCGCGCCGCTGACGCCGCCCCGGCGTCCCGGCCGTGCTATGGACGAGGAAACGGCAAGCGTGCTCGGGCACTCTGCGGAAACTGAAGGAGAACAAGACGGATGAAGACGACCATGGAAAAACATGCCGATGTGGTGGAGTTCTGGAGCAATGCCGGACCGGACCGCTGGTTCACCAGGGATGCCGCCTTCGACAGCACCTTCCATGACAGCTTCCGCGACCTTCACTTCGCCGCCGCGCGGCGCGAACTCGATCATTGGGCCGACCACGCCGACGGCGCGCTGGCGCTGATCATCCTGCTCGACCAGTTTCCGCGAAACTGCTTCCGGGGCACCGCCCATATGTTCGCCACCGATCCGCTCGCCCGCTATATCGCGGACAAGGCGATCGAGGCCGGCCATGACGACAGGGTCGATCCCGAATTGCGGGTCTTCATGTACCTGCCCTTCGAACATTCGGAAAGCATCGCCGACCAGTATCGCTCGGTGGAACTGGCGCAGAAGCTGGACGAATCCTACATGCCATATGCGCTGGAGCATCGTGACATCATCCAGCGCTTCGGCCGCTTCCCGCATCGCAATCCTGCGCTCGGACGCGAAACCACGCCCGAGGAACAGGCATATCTGGATTCAGGCGGCTTCGCCGGCTGATCTGCAATGCCCTGAAACCCGGAGCCCGTTAGCGGATTGGGAAGGCCAGAGCATTTTACAGCCAGACGGAATCGCCTGGCGTCGCACAAATGCTGCTAAGAATACCGGGCTGGGACAACGGAATCGCGTTCGTCAGAACGCCCGCTGTTCTAGCCCTTCCACCAGTCGCGGCCGGACGGCAGGCGCTCTATTCCGGCCTTGTCGACGTGATCGACACGCTCCGATGCCCGCGTCCCGCCCAGCGAGAAATCAGGTGCGATCTCGAGGAGAGGCACCAGCACGAATGCCCGCTCGAACATGCGCGGATGCGGGACTTCGAGCCCATGTTCATGGATTTCATGATCGCCGAAGGCCAGAATGTCGATGTCGATCAGACGCGGTCCCCAGCGTTCCTGCCGCACGCGCTTGAGACGCTGCTCGACGTCCAGGCACAGATCCAGCAATGCACGCGGCGAATGCGTGGTCTGGATTTCGGCCGCGACATTGAGGAAATCGGGCTGGTCCAGCTTGCCCCAGGGCGGCGTGCGATGAAGCGAGGAGACCGCTATGACCTCCGTCCGCAGATCGGCATCGAGCATCCTCAGCGCCTCGCCCATCGCCTTTGCGGGCTCGCCGAGATTGCCGCCGAGGCTCAGATAAACGCGCTCTTTCTTCGAATTGGACAAGCGCCACCTCGACTTTCTGCAGGAATGTTTCCGACGCTCAGGCCGGCCGGGCGGGAGTGCGCGCAAGAATAGCATCGGCCATGGCCAGCGCGTCTGCGTTGATTGCGACATTGTGGACGCGGAAAATCGCCGCCCCCTTCAGTCGCAGCGCCACGCTGGTGGCGGCGGTCGCCACGTCGCGCTCATCGAAGTCGCGTCCCGAGACATGGCCGATCACGCGCTTGCGCGAGGTGCCGACGAGCAGCGGGAAGCCCAGAGGGTGCAATTCCTCCAGCCGCGCCATCAGCGTCAGGTCCTCGTCGGCATCCTTGGCGAAACCGAAGCCGGGATCGAGCAGGATCTGCTCGTCACGCACGCCGGCTTGCCGCGCTATGCGCAGCGATTCCTGAAGAAATGCGAACTGGTCGGCGATCACGTCGGGCTTCTTCTCGCGCTCGCGGCCGGTATGCATGATGACGAGCCCCGCCCCGGTATCCACCGCCAGCCGGGCAATTCCCGGTTCGCGCTGCAAACCCCAGACATCGTTGACGATATGCGCGCCCGCTTCGACGGCCAGCCGCGCGGTTTCCTCGCGATAGGTATCGACGGAGATGAGAATGTCATCCATCCGCGCCAGCGCCGTGATGACCGGCAACACCCTGGCCTGTTCTTCCGCCGGCGATACGGGCGTGGCGCCGGGCCGGGTCGATTCGCCACCGACATCGATGATGGCCGCACCATCTGCCGCCATGCGTCTCGCCTGCTCTATGGCGCGCTCCGGGTCCACGAACTTGCCGCCATCCGAAAAACTGTCTGGCGTGACGTTCAATATGCCCATGATCAGCGCTTTCGCGCCGATATCCAGATGGCGTCCATGCGCCAGTTGCCATCGTGTCGTCATCGTCGCCTGCTCTTGGATAGGAAGCGAGGCCACGAAAAATCAACGCATTCCCTCAAGAATGCGATGAGCGGCGGCTTCCGTTGCGTACAGAACGGCCGTAAAGCAAGGTATCTCAAGAGGCAATATCATGAAGCGTGCCGTGCTGACTGCCGCAACCATCGCCTGCATGGCAATGCCGGCCGGAGCCGCAAGCGTTTCGAAGAGCTACAGCTATTTTTCCATCCACGGCAACACGCTCGACGATATCGAGGAACAGCTCTCGCAGCGCGGCCCGCATGTGAATACGTCGGGCAGCCGTCATCCCGGTGCCACGCGCATGCAGTTCACCACCAAGCTTGCCTATGCGCAGGGCGAAGGCTTTTGCCGGATCGTCGACGCCAGGACCACGGTGAGCGCCAAGCTGATCCTTCCCAGATGGCGCAAGCCGCGCAAGGCCGACCCCGACGTCAAGCTGATCTGGGACACGCTGTCGGCCGACATCAAGCGCCATGAGGAAAGCCACGTGGTCATTGCCAAGAATTACGCGGCCGAACTGGAAAAATCGCTGAAGGCGATGGGCAAGCAGAAGAACTGCCAGATCGCCGCCACCAAGGCCAAGGAGATCACCGCCAAGGTGCTCGCCCGCCATGACCGGGCACAAGCGGATTTCGACCGCGTCGAAGGCAAGAATTTCGAAAGCCGCATCCTGCGCCTGCTGAAGTACCGTCTTGAACAGATGAAGGCCGGGCGCATAAGGGGCTGAACCGGCGCACGTCTCAATCCGGCACACCCAGCTTCTTGTGAAGGCTGGTGGAAGATGTCGTGTACTGGAACACGATCCGTTCTCCCGGACTGACGATCCGCTTGGCCGCCTGCGCCATCAGCGCGGCCTCGTGGAAACCCGACAGGATGAGTTTCAGCTTGCCCGGATAGGTATTGATATCGCCGATGGCGAAGATGCCGGACGTCGAGGTTTGAAACTTCTCTGTATCGACCGGAATGCGGTCTTCGTGGAGGCTGAGCCCCCAGTCGGCAACGGGTCCGAGTTTCATGGTAAGCCCGAAAAACGGCAGCAGCCGCGTGCAGGCAACCCTGGTTTCTCCGTCCGCCTCCCTGATCGTCACGGTTGAAAGCTGGCCATCCTCTCCGTCCAGCTTCGTGACCTGGCCGATGCGGAAGTCGATGTCGCCGCTTTCCCACAAAGCCCGCATCCGGTTGACGCTGTCAGGTGCGGCGCGGAATTCGGGACGCCGGTGCACGAGCGTCACCCGCCGGGCGACAGGCTGAAGGTTCAGCGTCCAGTCGAGTGCCGAGTCGCCGCCGCCGACAATGACGAGGTCATGCCCACGCAAGGCTTCCATCCGCTTGATCGAATAGAGGACGCTCTTTCCCTCGAATGCTTCGATACCGGGGATCGGCGGCCGCTTGGGCTGGAATGAACCGCCGCCGGCGGCAATCACGACCACCCTGGCGTTTACCGTCTGGCCGTCGTCCAGACCAACGCGAAATCCCTCATGCTCAATCCGTTCGAGGCTCGTGACCATCCGGCCGAAACTGAAAACGGGCTTGAACGGCGCGATCTGCTGCATGAGCTGGTCGACCAGCCCTTGCGCCGTGATGACCGGCCAGCCCGGAATGTCGTAGATCGGTTTTTCGGGATAGAGTTCGGCGCATTGCCCGCCTGGCCGGTCGAGAATGTCGACGAGGTGACAGGTCATGTCGAGCAGGCCGAGCTCGAACACGGCAAACAGGCCCACCGGCCCCGCGCCGATGATCAGGACATCCGTTTTGCTGCCTTCCATCTACACGCTCGCGGACGCGTTGATCGGCGTTTCCTTGCACGGGAAATCCGAACGCGCCCCGCGATGGAAAGCGAACGTCTATCCCTGGCGTTCCGGCACCCGCACCACGAGGCCGTTCAGTTCGTCGCGCACCTTGATCTGGCACGACAGGCGCGAATTGGGCCTCACTTCGTAGGCGAAGTCCAGCATATCCTCTTCCATCGCCTCCGGTTCACCGACGATATCGGTCCACTCCTCGTCCACATAGACGTGGCAGGTGGCGCAGGCGCAGGCACCGCCGCATTCCGCCTCGATGCCGGGGACGGCATTGCGGATCGCGTTTTCCATGACGGTGGAGCCGTTCTCGGCTTCCACGTCGAAACGGGTGCCGTCGAAGGCGATGATAGAAATTTTGGTCATTACAGTTCCTGAAACGAGTATGCAGCCGAGATAATCACTCCGGCGAGCAAGTCAACTGCCGCGCAAATGCGTCCCTCAGTGACGCAAACGCTATTTCAATCCGAAATTTTCAACGATTGATCGCCGCGATGAAGTCGCGGGCTTCCTCGATGAGACGGGCAAGCCGTTGCACGACGCGTGCGTCCTGCGGGCTCTGTTCGATCTCGCCGGCGCAATCGGCTATGGCGAAGGCCCCCACCCCGCGCGCGGAACCCTTCAGGCCATGCGCCAGACGCAGCCGCTCGTCGTTGCCTGCGTGGGCGATCTGGTCGCGCACCTGAAGCGCATGATGCACGAACAGCGACAGCACTTCCTGCTCAAGCGCCCGGTCGCCCATCGTCTGCTTGCCCAGATGAATGAGATCGATCGGCCGTGACGTGGCCCGATCGCAGTTTTCGCCCCCCGGCATCGAAAATGCGACACCATTGGATTCCTCTGCGCCCATCTTCACCTTCATCCGTGATTGCCTCTTCCGGCGAGAGACCGTGCCTCAATCATGTGGATAACGGGTTAATCGAAAAATCCGCCAAACTGCCCGCAAATCCGCCAGAATCACCGGCGCATTAACCACATGTTTAAACTTTTACGCATCGTTCGGGATTCAAGTTTCCTTTACCCGCCTGTGCCAGTACGATACGTAAAGTCCATAATAAGCCTCGCTCGCGAGCATTTTAAGGCCGGGATTTTGTCGGCCTCGCGGCACTAGTACAGGGTAACGGCGAAATGGCGAAAAAAAGCTCGGTAACGCAGAATCTCGACCTCGATGTTGCGAAGGAGCTTGAGGAAGCACTCGATTTCGACCTCGCGGCAGGCGCCGACGAACTCGACATAGCAGCCTCCATGGAAGACCTGGAGGCGCAGATTTCCCAGGCGGCCGACGAGCTTGCCCGCGAGAGCCGGGCCGAGAAGATGGCCCAGAATGCGACACCTGCCCCCGCGGCCAGGCCGGCAAGCCAGCCCGCGCCGGCTGCCACCGATCTGCGCCCTGTCGAAACGAGCCCGGCCCGCCCCAACGGCCTTTCGCCCGCAAACGACGACCAGCAGCGCGACTATCGCACGATGCTGAACGGCATCAACCGCCGCTCGTCCGGCGGCATCTATTGGATGATCGCGGTTCTGTCCCTCCTTTGGGTCGGCGGCGGCTTTCTTCTGGCCAATGTGCTGTTCACGCCGCCGCTGCTCGAAATCCGTTCCATCCAGCAGGTGCTGGCACAGCCCTATCTGATCCTCCTCGGCGTCGCCACGATCGTGCCCATCATCCTGTTCTGGGCCTTTGCGGCGATGATCCGCCGCGCACAGGAGATGCGTCTTGCCGCGCAGTCGATGACCGAAGTCGCCTTCCGTCTCGCCGAACCTGAAAACCTCGCCCAGGACCGCATCATGACGGTCGGCCAGGCTGTTCGCCGCGAGGTCGCCGCCATGGGCGAAGGCATCGAGCGCACGCTTGCCCGCGCCGTCGAACTGGAGACGCTGGTTCACACCGAGGTCAACCAGATCGAACGTTCCTATTCCGAGAACGAGTCGCGCATCCGCTCACTCGTGGACGGGTTGGGCGTCGAGCGTGAAGCCGTCGTCACCCACGCCGAGCGCGTGCGCGCTTCCATTGCAGGCGCGCATGAAACGCTGCGCGACGAGCTGGATTCGGCCGGAGACGTCATCCGCCAGAACATCCTCAACGCATCGACCAAGCTGTCGATGACCATCACCGATTCCGGCGATTCGCTGATCGACCGCATCAACGAAAGCGGCTCGTCCATCTTCGATTCGATCGACCAGCGCCTCGACGCGATGGGCGACCGTATCACCACGTCGGGCGAGGCCTTCGCCAGCCTGCTCGACACCCGCATCGCCAAGCTGACCCAGAGCACGGACGACATGACTCGCTCGCTGTCCGAGCTTCTGGACGATCGCACGGCCGGCATGGTTTCCCTGCTGGGTGGCGCTGCACGCAACCTGAACACGGAATTCGAAACCAATCTCAAGGCCATCGAAAACACGCTTGCGGAGCGTGGCCAGGCTCTCATCAGCGAGTTCCAGACCCGCGCCGAGGCGCTCGACACCGGCACGCAGAAGCTCAACGCCGCGCTGGAGGCCCGCGCCCGCCAGATCAACGAAACGCTGGTCGAGCGCGCCCGCGAAATCGCCACCACCTTCACCGACGGCAACCAGAACCTGTCGACCATGATCGAGGAAGGCCGCGCCAGGATCGGCGCGCAGATGGCCGACATGGTCATGTCCACCTCCTCCATGCTGGAGGCCCGCGCCAGCGACTTCGCCGGCCGCCTGGAATCGGCACGCAACCTCGTTTCCAATGCCTTCGACGCCGATCTGCAGAAGCTGGAAGAAGCGCGCCGCGACATCGACGACACCGTGAGCGCCCATGCGAGCAGGTTTGCCGAGACCGGCGAGCGCATCACCTCGACGCTGCAGGCCGATCTCGCCAGGTTCGAGGAAAGCCGCGCCGGCATCGACGAAGCTGTCAGCCTGCAGGTGCTGAAGCTGGCCGAAGGCCGCACCATGATCTCTCAGGCGCTGGACGAGGATCTGCGCAAGATCAACGAGTCGCGCGCCACCATCGACGCTTCGCTCGGCGAACATCTGGAGCGCCTGGCCGAAAGCCGCGCCGGCCTTGCCCGCGCGCTGACGGAAGACTCGCACAAGCTGACCGAAACTCGCGCAAACATTGACGAAATGGTCACGGGCCATATTGGCAAGCTGAGCGAAGGCCGCAACATCCTGTCGCGCGCCATGGAATCCGATCTGGGCAAGCTCTCCGAAGCCCGTACGCAGATTGACGAGCTTGTCGCCGGTCAGGTGTCGAAGCTCGCGGAAGGCCGCGACGTGCTTTCCCGCGCCCTCGAAGCCGACCTTGGAAAGATCGACGAGGGCCGCGCCGGCATCGACCGCCTGATCGACGGGCAGCTCGAGAAGCTCGACGAAGGCCGCGCGCGCCTGACCCGCGCTCTCGAGGACGATCTGAACAAGCTTGCCGAGAGCCGATCCAGCATCGATGGCCTTGTGGCCGGGCAAGTCGAGAAGCTGGCCGAAGGCCGCGACATCCTCAAGCGCGCGCTGGAAGCCGACCTCGACAAGCTGGCCGAAAGCCGCTCCAGCATCGACGGCCTCGTCGCCGGTCAGGTCGAGAAGCTGGCCGAGGGCCGCGACATCCTGCGCCGCGCGCTGGAAGCCGATCTGAACAAGCTGGCCGAAAGCCGCTCCAGCATCGACGGTCTCGTGGCCGGCCAGGTCGAGAAGCTGGCCGAAGGTCGCGACATCCTGCGCCGCGCCCTCGAGCAGGATCTCGCCACCATCGACGACATGGTCAAGCGCCACGCCGACCAGCTCGACGAAAAGCGTCGTATGCTGACCAGTTCGCTTGAATCCGACCTGGCAAGGCTGGCCGAAAGCCACTCCTCCATCGAGGGTGTGGTTTCGACCCAGCTCGAACGCCTCACGCATGGCCGCGACGTGCTCACCCGCGCGCTGGAAGCCGACATTTCCAACATCGAGGGGCTGATCGCCGCGCAGGCCGACAAGCTGGTCGAAGGCCGCAAGCTGCTGTCGCAGGCGCTGGAAGCCGACGTCGCAAGCCTCGACAATCTCGTCGCCGGTCAGGCCGAGAAGGTTGGCGAAAGCCGCAATGTGCTGACGCAGGCGCTGGAAGCCGACATCGCCAGCATCGAAGGGCTGATCGCCAGCCAGACGCGCCGCCTGGAGGAAGGCCGCGCCATGCTGGCCCGCACGCTTGAGGAAGACCTGCAAAAGCTCTCGGAAAGCCGCTCCGGCATCGACGGGCTGGTGGCCGGTCAGGTCGAGAAGCTGGCCGAAGGCCGCGACATCCTGCGCCGCGCGCTGGAGTCCGACCTGCACAAGCTCGCCGGCGCGCGCGCCGAAATCGACGGGCTCGTCACCGCGCAGGTGGAGAAGATCGCCGAAGGCCGCAACGTGCTGTCGCAGGCGCTGGAAGCCGACATGGCCCGGATCGCCGAAGGCCGCTCAGGCGTGGACGAGATCATCGCAGCCCATATCGGTCGCCTCTCCGACGGCCGCGATATGCTGACCCAGGCGCTGGACAACGATCTCACCCGCCTTGCCGAAACGCGTCGCGAGATCGACGAGGCCGTCACCACGCATATCCAGCTCATCGCCGACAAGCGCATCGACATTTCCGACGCGCTGGCCTCCGACGTCGAGAAGATCGAGGAAGCTTTCCGTCGCCAGACCGGCGTCATCGAAGAGCGCACCAGCACGATGGAGCGCGCCCTCACCCTCGGCGTCGACAATGTCCGACAGGTGCTGGAAGGCAGCGCCATTTCGGTTGCCGGCGCGCTGCGTGAAAAGGTCCTGGAAGTCACCGCCCTCCTCAATGAGGAAGCCGGCAAGTCCTTCACGGACGCCGACCGCCAGATCGCGGCCCGCGCCGAACAGACCGCCGCCGCCCTGCTCGCCCGCGCCAACGACATCACCCGCGCCTTCGAGGAAGCGGACGGCCGCATGGCTGCGCGCGCGGAGGAAACGTCCGGCGCATTGCTCGCCCGCGCCGGCGACATCACCCGCGCCTTCGAGGAAGCGGATGGCCGCCTCGCCGCCCGCGCCGAGGAAACGGCGGGTGCGCTGATGGCCCGGACCGGCGACATCGCCCGCGCCTTCGAAGAGGCGGACAATCGCCTGGCCGCGCGTACACAGGAAGCCTCGGGCGCGCTCATCCAGCAGGCCGAGGAAGCGGTTGGAACGATCGCGGCCAAGGCCGGCGACATCGTGCGCACCTTCGACGATGCCGATCAGAAGCTTGTGGCCCGCGCGGTGGAAACCGCCAACTCGCTGGCCGCCCGCGCCGGCGACATCCTCGCCAATTTCGAGAGCGCCGACCAGAAGCTGAGCCAGCGCATCGGCGAATCCGCCGAGGCCCTGGCCGCCCGCGCCGCCGAACTCGGCCGCATCTTCGACGCCGCGGACCAGCAGTTCATCTCGCGCATCAACGATGGGGCGACCACGCTCGGTGCCCGCGCCGTCGAGATCGTCCGCAACTTCGAGGAGGCCGACGAGCGGCTGGCGTCCCGCGTCACCGAGACGGCGGAAGCCCTCACCGTGCGCGCTTCCGAGATCGGCCAGATCTTCGAAACCGCGGACCAGCGCATCGCTGCTCGCATCAGCGACGGTTCCTCGCTCATCGGCTCGCACATCTCCGGCATCGCCAATGTGCTGTCCGAAACCGAGAGCCGCGTGGTGGCCCGCGCCCAGCAGACCGCGGAGGAACTGGAAAATCGCACCAAGGCGATCGAGACGACGCTTTCCAACGCCGACCAGCGCTTTGCCTCCGGCATCGAGGCCGTGGCCGCGCGTGTGGACGAGCATGTTGCGCGCGCCGAAAATCGCCTCGCTTCCAGCGCCGAGACCGTCGGGCAGAAGCTCACCGAGCAGGTCTCGCAGGCCGAAGCCCAGCTCGTTGCGCGCGCCGACACCATCGCGGAGACCTTCACGGCTGTCGGCCAGCATATCGGCCACAGCACCAACGAAGCTGCCCGCACCATCGGCGCGAACACGCGCGAGCTGAACCAGATGCTCGCCGAGCGCTCGGCCGAAATCTCGAAGATCCTCGACGAGAACGCGCGGCCGCTGGTGGATCGTTTCGCCGAGACCGGCGACGACCTGCAACGCGGTCTGGAACAGGCGACCCAGCGCGCCACCGAGCGTCTGCGCACGGAAAATGCCGCACTGGTCAACGCCCTCGCCAACCGCACGGCCGAAACCCTGTCGGCGGTGGAAGGCGCGCGCACCAACCTCGCCGAGAACGTCAGCGACCTGATCGGCAAGCTCTCCCTGTCGAGCGCACAGCTCAACGACCTGATCGAGAAGGCCGCCGGCAATCTCGCCAATGTCGATGAGCGCCTTGTCGGCAGCACGCAGGCCTTCGCCGCCACGACCGAGAAGGCTGCGCAGACCTTCGCAAGTTCGGCGCGACTGGTGGATTCCAACGCCACCCGCCTTACCGAACTGTCTTCCAACACGCTCAAGGAAGTGGCATCCATCGCGACCCGCTTCGACGAGCACAGCCGCCTGCTTTCCAGCGCGTCCGAGCTGCTGGGTTCCGCACAGAACAACCTCGAGCACACGCTCGAGCGCCAGTCCTCGCTGGAGGATCTGGCCGTTGGGCTGGTCAAGAAGTCGGAAGACCTCGAACGCGTCATGAAGTCCTTCGAGAACCTTGTCGGCAAGGCGCTCGAAAAGGCGGAAGACCGCACGCTCGCCTCTACCGACAAGATCCGCAGCGCGATCTCCGAGGTCGTGGATTCGGCCACCAAGCGTTTCGCCGATGCGACCGAGGAGATGCGCCGCACGGCAAGCTCCATCAAGAGCGAACTCGACCAGACGCGCGCTGAGTTGAAGAAGGGCGTGCTCGACATGCCCGAGGAAGCCAAGCAGTCCACCACGGCCATGCGTCGCGCCGTGACCGAGCAGATCAACGCGCTCAAGGAGCTTTCGGACATCGTCGCGAAGTCCGGCCGCACGGTTGACGTTTCCACGCGTCAGCCCGAGCCGCGCCGCCCGGCGCCTGCACCGGCTCCCGCAGCGCCGCGCGCGCCGGCTTCCGATGCGCCGCTGCGCGGCACGCTGGAAATGGAACGCGCCCCGGCACCGGTTCCCGCACGCCCGCAGCAAGGCAATGCCGCGCCGCGTTCGGGAGGATGGGTGCGCGACCTGCTTACCGGCGCGTCGCGTGATGACGCCGCGCGCCCGGCATCCGTCGCGGAAGCCCCTCGCCCCGTGACCAGCCAGCGCTCACCGGCCCATGTGGTGGAATCGCTGAATTCGCTGTCGGTCGACATCGCCCGCGCGATTGACCACGAGGCGTCGATCGAGCTGTGGAACCGCTATCGCCGCGGCGAGCGCGACGTCTTCACCCGCCGCCTCTACACGCTCAAGGGCCAGCAGACCTTCGACGAAATCCGCCGCAAATATCAGGCGGATGGCGAGTTCCGTGCCGCCGTCGATCGCTACTGCGAAGACTTCGAAAAACTGCTCAAGGACGTCTCGCGCAACGATGCCGACAACGTCATGACGCAGACCTATCTCTCGTCCGACACCGGCAAGGTCTACACCATGCTTGCCCACGCAAGCGGCCGGCTTCGGTAGGAGAGATACAAGAGAGAACTGAAAAGGCGGGAAATTTTCCCGCCTTTTTCGTTGGTTGTTCTTGGGCGACCCGGAAGTCCTTCCGTCTGAAAGAAAGACGCGCGAAACCGCACGCGCGGACCACGCCTGCCGAGCGACGAAATCAACGGCTTTGGGTGAAACTTCAGATGCTGGTATCGGTCCAGGCGACGATCTGCAGCGCCGCATCACCAAATGCACGGTCGAGCGCGCGCATATAGGCATCATTGCCGCTGCCGCTTACCCGTGCGCTGGCGGTGAAGCTGCGCGAGGCGCGCACTTCGCCGTTGCGGTCGTTCAGCAGCCGCACGAACAGCTCGATCTCGGCATTGCTGGAACCGTCGACATGCACCTGGAAGCTGCGCAGTTCCACGATGACCTGATAGTCGATCGCCAGCCCCTCGCCCGGCAGGCCGACACCGGCGAAAGCGCCGGAATGCTGGAACGTCTCGGCAAGCCGCGCCTGGACGATACGCGGCAGGCGGTCCGCCCACTGCGCGCCCTTCAGATATTCAATCACGCCGGAGGTGCGCTTGATGACGACGTTCTGCCCGTCCAGCGCCTTGAGCGCCGACGGCTCGGCTATGAGTATCTGCATGCGCTTGCGCGCATGTTTTTCCGGGCTGGAGGGCGCTGTCAGTTCATAGGTGTCGAGCGGAGCCGGGCCACCGCCCGGCAGCAACGCGCAGCCCGAAAGCGCCAGCGCAACCGCTCCCCCCGCCATGAATTGCACTGCCTTCACCGCAAGTCCCGTCCCCAAGATGTCCCTCCGGCTTCTGCCGGTGCCTGTTGTCGGCCTGCCCTTCTTCGAATGGGCGGCCGTCGGTGTCAACGTCGCGCGCGTCCGTCATACTGGCGCACTGTACCCTCTCCACCGGTAATGATGCGCTGCGGATTCCGCTCCAGATCGGTAATGGCCTGCTCGATGCGATTGATCGAGCGACGACCGTCGCGCACGAACGATTCGACGTCACGCAAGCCTGAACCCGAAAACTGCTGCAGTCCACCCAGAATGGCGCTCAGATGCTGGTTCAGCGTATCGGCAACCTGCTTGAAGGATTTCAGCGTCGATGAAGCTTCGGCCATGACGCCTTCCGTCTGGCCGGAACCGAGCAGCTTGTCGACCTTGAGCAGAATGCCGTCCACCCGCACCGATGCCGCATTCAGGCGATGAGCCAGCTCGGTCGCGTCGGACACCATCTTGTCGATGTCGTTGGCCCGATCGCCGAACGTCTCTGTGACCTTGGCGATGTCGGCTGCGGCGCGATTTGCATTGCGGCTCGCGTTCTCGAAATTGTCGAGCGTCGTGCGCACGGTGTCGGGCTTCACGCTCTCGAGAATGCCGTCAACCTTGGCAAGCGTGTCGGTGCCCTGCTGCGCGAAGCTGTTGACGGAGCTTACGGTCTTCTCCACCCCGGTGATGATCTCGTCCAGTTGCTTGCTGTTCTCGCTGAGTTCCTGCGTGAACTTCTGCACATTGGTGACGATCTGCGCGACCTTTTCCCTGTCCACCGAGCGCAGCAGGTCTTCGGCCGCATTGAGCGTTCCTTCCAGCTTGCCAGAAACGCCGGCGAGCTCCTGTGACAGCTTGCTGACATTGTCGAGGAAACGATCCACGCCCTCGGCATTGCGTCCGAGCGCTTCGGAAAACTTCTCGACATTGGTCACCGTTTGCGTCAGCGGCCCGCGCACGTCGCCGGCGAAACCTTCGACCTGATTGAGGACGTGATCCGCCCTCTTGAAAATGTCCTGCGCGGTTTGCAGCAGATTGGTGACGGCGGATGGATTGGCGGTGATCTCCGCAATCTTGCCCTGCGCTTCCGCCTCGTCGAGCAGGTTCGGCTCGCGCGGATCGGCTCCCTTGAGCTCGATATTGGCCTGGCCCGTCAGGTTCGCCAGCCCGATATCGGCCTGCGTGGATTTGGTGATCGGCGTCAGCCTGTCGATCTCTGTATCGGCGATCGCCACGGTCGGGTTTTGGACGTCGATGAAAACCCGACGCACATCGCCCACCTTGACGCCATTGAACATGACGATGCTGCCACGCGTCAGGCCGGAAGCCGAGCCGGGGATACGCACGCGCAACATGGCCGTCTCGCCCCTCTCCCCGATCGCCGCCGTCCAGTAGACGAAGGCAAAGGCGGCAAGAATTGCAACGACCGTGAAAATTCCGACGATGACGTAATTGGCTCTGGTTTCCATAAGCGGCTTTGGTTCTATCCCCTTGCAGTCAAATCGAGCTGTCGTGCGCGCTTACCACGAAAGTAAGACTTCACCCACGGTTCCTCGCTGGCAAGCATGTCTTCGATGGTGCCTTCCACCAATACCTTTTTCTTGCCGAGAACGGCAATTCGGTCACACACGGCAAACAGGCTGTCGAGATCGTGCGTGACCATGTAGACGGTGAGCCCCATCGTATCGCGCAGCTTGGAGACGAGTTCGTCGAACTCGGCAGCGCCGATGGGGTCGAGGCCCGAAGTGGGTTCGTCGAGGAAGACGATGTCCGGATCGAGCGACAGAGCGCGCGCCAGCGCGGCGCGCTTGATCATGCCGCCCGAAAGCTCCGAGGGGAATTTCTGGGCGGCGTCGCGCGGCAGGCCGACAAGCTCGATCTTGAGCAGCGCCAGTTCGTCCATCAGCCGCTTGGGCAGATCGAGATATTCGCGCATCGGCACCTGGACATTCTCCAGAACCGTCAGGGCCGAAAACAGCGCGCCATGCTGGAACAGCACGCCCAGACGCATGTCCAGCCGCATCCGCTCCAGCTCGCTGGCCTTGTCCACATCGACACCGAAGATGCGGATCGTGCCGGAGCGCCTCCTGGTCAGGCCGAGAATCGCACGCAACAGGACCGACTTGCCCGCGCCCGATGCCCCCACGAAACCGAGGATTTCACCGCGCCGGATGTCCAGCGACAGATTGTCGAGCACGACATTGTCGCCGAAGGCGACAGTAACGTTGTGCGCCGACAGGACAATGTCGTCGTCGCCTCGCTGAACCGCTCCGCTCGTCGCCTGTGTTGCCTGCTGCCCGGTCATCCGCACCTCAGAAACCGATGGAGGCGAAGAAGATGGCGAATGCGCCATCCAGCACGATGACGATGAAGATCGACTTCACCACGGACGCGGTGACATGCTCGCCCAGCGATTCGGCGCTGCCGCCGACCTTCAACCCTTCGACCGAGGCGATGATGCCAATGATCATCGCCATGAACGGCGCCTTGATCAGCCCGGTCAAAACCGTTCCGACATCGATGCCGACCCGCAGCCGGTCGATGAATGCCGCCGGGGTGATGCCGGAATAAAACCACGAAATGACAATGGCGCCGCCCAACGCCGCGAAATCGGCGATGATGGTAAGGCAGGGCAAGGCGATCACCAGCGCTACCAGCCGCGGAAACACCAGGACGCCGACCGGATTGAGGCCGATGACCTTCAGCGCATCGACCTCCTCGCGCATGCGCATGGAGCCGATTTCGGCGGTGATGGCGCTTCCCGAGCGGCCGGCGACCATGATCGCGGTCATCAGCACGCCCAGTTCGCGCAGCACCAGGATGCCGACCAGATCGACCACGAAAATCTCGGCGCCGAAATAGCGGAGCTGGAATGCGCCCTGCTGCGCCACGATCGCGCCCACGATGGTGGACATCAGCAACACGACCGGCACCGCGCCGACGCCCATCTTGTCGATCTGATTGAAGATGGCCGCGATGTTGACGGCGTGGCCGCGCCCGAGCTTCATCTGCGCGCCGCGGATGGTGGACCCCAATATGTTCATGGCCGCGAGGAAATCGTCGCGCATGGAATAAACCCCGCGCCCGACCGTCTCGAAGAAGGCGATGAGGAAATTCGGCTCCTGCCGCGCGGGAACGGGCTCGCCGCGCTGCGTCGCCTCGTGCACTGCGTCCAGAAGGATCGCCGCCTCTTGGCTCTGCCCCTCAAGCGTGAGGCCGGAGCCCTGCGCCGCGCGCGCGGTGACGAGCCTTTCGACCAGCCAGGCGCCGGCCGTGTCGATCTTCTCGACCTGCGACAGGTCGAGGGTCAGGGGAGCCTCACCGTGCTCCGCCTCCAGCTTGCGCATGTCCGCGTCGACGGAGGCAACGGTCCTTGTCGTCCATTCTCCGGTCAGCGCATAATCGGCCGCGCCGCCCCGCTCCAGCGCAACCACGCGCGGCGGGTTCTCTTTGGCGCTGACCGCCTTCGTGTCGGCATTGATCACCATGGTCGCCTGTCTTATCCCGTCAGGGTGAGTCTGTCACTTTCGTCCGGCGGATGCTTTGAAACGCAAAGGAAGAAAAACATGCCGCGTGTCCTTTCGGTCAGTGCAGAACGTTTTCCGATAGCCGGAACCTTTACGATCTCGCGGGGCTCCAAAACCGAGGCGGAGGTCATCACCTGCACCATCACCGATGGCACCGTCAGCGGTCGCGGCGAATGCGTGCCTTACAAGCGCTACGGCGAAACGATGGAAGCCGTGCAAGCCGCCATCGAAGCCATCGCCCCCAGAATCGCCTCCGGCATCGACCGCAAATCCCTGCTGCAAGCGATGCCCGCCGGGGCCGCGCGCAATGCGGTGGACTGCGCCCTGTGGGACCTGGAAGCCAAAATGTCGGGAACACCGGCATGGCACCATGTTTCCACCATGCCGCCCAGGCCGCTGGAAACGGCCTATACGCTTTCACTCGGTACGCCAGAAGCCATGGCGGCGCAGGCGCGCGACAATGCCGGCCGCCCGCTGCTCAAGGTCAAGATCGGTGGCGACAACGACGTCGCCCGCATTCGCGCCGTGACCGCCGCCGCGCCCGGAAGCCGGTTGATCCTCGATGCCAATGAGGGTTGGACCGAGGACAATGTCGAGGAAAACATGGCGATCGCCGCCGAACTCGGCGTGGCGCTGATCGAGCAGCCGCTGCCGGCCGGCAAGGACGCGATCCTGGCCAGCATCCGCCATGCGGTGCCGATCTGCGCGGACGAGAGCGTCCATGTTGCGGATGATCTCGATTCGCTTCTCGGCCTTTACGACGCCGTCAACATCAAGCTGGACAAGAGCGGCGGCCTGACTGCCGCCCTGCTGCTGCACGACAGGGCGCAGCAACTGGGCTTCTCGATCATGGTCGGCTGCATGGTCGGCACATCGCTGGCGATGGCGCCGGCCGTGCTTCTGGCGCAGGACGCCGAATTCGTGGACCTTGATGGGCCGCTTCTGCTGGCGCGCGACCGCTCGCCGGGTCTCGTCTACGAAGGCTCGCTCGTGTCACCGCCCCAGCCGGCGCTTTGGGGCTGATCTCGCCGCAAGCAGTATGAAGCCAAGACCGATGGCTGCCACCCCGGCCATGACGAAGAAGCCGTCAACGCCGAGGCGGTCGTAGAGCGCGCCGGAAAACAGCGTCACCGCCGCCATCGCAAAGCCGTTCGCAAAATAGGCGATGCCCTGGGCTGCGCCCATGCGTTCCTCCACCACCGTCTCGCCGATCATCTTCTGCAAGCCGATCAGAATGAGTCCGGTGGAAAAGGCGTGAAGGGTCTGCACCGCAAAGAAGCCGATAACGCCCAGACCGGCCGGCCATATCAGCGGATAGAGCAGCCATCGGGCCATTGCCGCCACCCCGGCCATGACCAACAGGGTGGACGTGCGGATATGGCTGAAGACGCGGGTGAAGATCATGAACATCCCCACTTCCGCCACCACCGCCCACGCCCACAGAAGACCGACCAGCGTTTCGCTCAGCTCGATGGACTTCCAGTAGATGGAGACGAAGCCGTAAAGAAAGCCGTGGCTTGCAATGATGATGCCCGCACCGATGACGAAGAACAGGAAATAGGCGTTGAGCAGTTTTGGTGCGGCTTCCTGTATGTCGGTCGCGGAAAGCGGCGAAGCCTTGCGCGGTTGTCCCAGGCGCGGCGCGAAAAAGGAAAGAACCAGGGCGACCGCCAGCCCCACGGAAATCATCGTCGGCACGGTGGTCGCGCCATATGCGGCAATGATTGCGCCGCCGATGAAGTTCGCCACCAGAAACGAGATCGACCCCCAGATGCGCATCCTGGCGTAGACCGAGCCGAAGCGGCGTACGCCCGACAGCGCCAGCGAATCGGTCAGCGGCGTCTGCGGTGTCCAGAACACGGCCAAAACCAGCGAAACGCCCAGAACCACCGTGTAGGTCGGCTGCAGGAAATAGCCGAGGGAAAGCAGCAGCGCGGTCGCGATCATCAGCACCAGAATGTTCGACCGGTCCTTCGCGCGGTCGGCCATGGCCGTGATGAAGGGCGTGGTGACGACGCGCAGGAACATCGGCGCCGAAAGTATGATGGCGATCTCTTCCGCCGCGAACCCCTTCGCTTCCAGCCACAGCGGAAAATACGGCAGATGGATACCCAGAGACACGAAGATCGTCAGGAAAATGAGCGAAATGCGCAGTTCGAACTGTCTCGGCTTGACAAGTTGCTCGGGCGAAAGCGTCTGCAAGGGCGGCATGGAAGCATGGGTCCGGCGCACGACTCGATGTGAAGCTCCGGCCGTGACGTCGAACTGCTTAACATGGGCCGCGCATTCGGAGAATGGCGCATGCCAGGCAGCATCCCCCTCGCCGGCCATTCGCATCGGGCCACAGCCGCGCGGACATCGGGCCAGTTTTCAGCCAGCGCCCTGGAAATCGCGCTCATGGGCTTATGAAGGGCAGGATTGGCTCTGAATGCGTCGAAAATGCTCGACATTGCCTTGCACTTTTCTCCCGTTCAGGACCTAAATCCGACTCGGCCACCCAAACCCTGATCGTCCACGCGAACCAGGCTGCGGGCTTTCATTTCCGGAGGAACAGACCATGGATCTCGGCATTCGAGGCAAGACTGCAATTGTGTGCGCATCCAGCCGCGGGCTGGGCAAGGGCTGCGCGATGGCGCTGGCCGAGGCGGGTTGCGATCTGGTGGTCAACGGCCGCGACGCGCAAAAGCTGGCCGAGACAGCGCGCGAGCTGCGCGAGCGGTTCGGCGTCAAGGTCATCGAAGTGGTGGGCAATGTGGCCGATCCGGCCGTGCAAAAGGAGTTGCTGGCGGCAGCACCCGCGCCCGACATTCTGGTCAACAACAATGGCGGACCGCCGCCGCGCCGCCTTGCCGAACTCGACCGCGAGAAGATTCTCGACGGTGTCACCAACAACATGATCACGCCGATCGAACTCGTTCAGGCGGTGATAGGCGGCATGGCCGAGCGCGGCTTCGGCCGCATCGTCAACATCACCTCGCTGTCGGTATATGTCCCCATTCCGGGCCTCGATGTCTCGTCTGGCGCACGCGCCGGGTTGACGTCCTTCCTGGCCGGCGTGGCGCGCACGGTGGCCGACCGCAACGTCACCATCAACAACCTGCTGCCGGGCAAGCTGGATACGGACCGCCTGCGCACCACGCAGGGCGTGAGGGGCAAGGAGACGCCGGAAGAAGAAGCCGCGCGCAAGGCCAAGCTGTCGGTGGACATCCCGGCCAGGCGGCTCGGAACACCGGAGGAATTCGGTCAGATCTGTGCCTTCCTGTGCTCGGTTCACGCCGGCTATCTGACGGGCCAGAACATCCCGGTCGACGGCGGACTTTATGTGAGCGCCTTCTGAGGCGATCACACATCTGACTCAATTGAAGAGATAGTGAGGCCAAGCAATTGGAATCACGATTCTTTATCGCTCACCCGCCTTTCGATCGCATAACGATCTCGAAATGGCGGGATCGCGTGTTAAAACACGTTTGTGAACGACCAAAAATGGCGGGTTAAGCGGCTGATATGGACACCGAAAAAGACAATGCTGCGCGCTCCGATCTCAACGAGGCGGCGCTGTTCTTCCACAAATATCCGGTAGCGGGAAAACTGGAAATCCAGGCGACCAAGCCGCTGGGCAATCAGCGCGATCTCGCACTGGCCTATTCCCCCGGCGTCGCCGCTCCCTGCCTTGCCATTCAGGAGGAACCGGCGACGGCGGCCGACTATACGGCCCGCGCAAATCTGGTGGGCGTGATTTCCAACGGCACGGCGGTTCTGGGCCTGGGCGATATCGGCCCGCTGGCCTCCAAGCCGGTGATGGAAGGCAAGGCCGTCCTGTTCAAGAAATTTGCTGGCATCGACGTCTTCGACATAGAGATCGACGCGCCCGAAGTCGACCAGATGGTGGAAACCATCTCGGCCCTTGAGCCCACCTTCGGCGGCATCAACCTTGAAGACATCAAGGCCCCCGAATGTTTCGAGGTGGAAGACCGCCTCAAGCAAAGGATGAACATTCCCGTCTTCCATGACGACCAGCACGGCACCGCCATCATCGTTGCCGCGGCGATCCTCAATGGGCTGGCGTTGGCCGACAAGAACATCGAGGAGGTCAAGATCGTCACCTCCGGCGCGGGCGCGGCAGCCCTTGCCTGCCTCAACCTGCTTGTCTCGCTGGGCGCCAGTGTGGAGAACATCTGGGTCACCGACCGCTACGGCGTCGCCCACAAGGGCCGCACCGAGGAAATGGACCGCTGGAAGGACCCTTACGTCAAGGACACCAACGCGCGCACGCTGGAGGATGTCATCGAGGGTACCGATGTCTTCCTCGGCCTGTCGGCGGCAGGGGTGCTGAAGCCGGAACTGCTCAAGCTCATGGCGGAAAAACCTCTGATCCTGGCGCTGGCAAACCCGGTGCCGGAAATCATGCCGGAGGTGGCGCGCGCAGCCCGCCCCGACGCCATGATCTGCACCGGCCGTTCGGATTTCCCCAACCAGGTCAACAACGTCCTGTGCTTCCCCTACATCTTCCGTGGCGCGCTGGATTGCGGCGCCAGCGCCATAAATGAGGAAATGAAGCTGGCCGCCGTGCGCGCCATCGCCGCACTTGCGCGCGAGGAGCCCTCGGACGTGGCGGCAAAAGCCTATTCGGGCGAGACGCCGACCTTCGGGCCGGACTTCCTGATCCCCTCGCCTTTCGACCCGCGCCTGATCCTGCGAATTGCGCCAGCGGTGGCCAAGGCCGCATGCGACAGCGGCGTCGCCACGCGGCCGATCGAGGATTTTCCGGCCTATCTGGATCGGCTCAACCGCTTCGTCTTCCGCTCCGGCCTCGTCATGAAACCGGTCTTCTCCGCGGCCAAGGCATCGGGCGCCAAGCGCGTCATCTATGCCGATGGCGAGGACGAGCGCGTGCTGCGCGCCGCGCAGGTGGTGCTGGAAGAAGGCATCGCCCAGCCGATCCTGATCGGTCGCCCGAGCGTGGTGGACGTTCGCCTGCGCCGCTACGGCCTGCGCATCCGTCCCGGCAAGGATTTCGAACTCATCAACCCGGAAGACGACCCGCGCTATCGCGACTATGTCGAACTGCTGATCGAACTTGGCGGCCGGCGCGGCATCACGCAGGAAGCCGCACGCACCATGGTGCGCACCGACAGCACGGTGATCGCCGGCCTTGCGATGCGCCGCGACGAAGCCGACGCCATGATCTGCGGCCTCGAGGGGCGCTTTGCCCGCCATTTGCGCAACGTATCGCTCATCATCGGCACGCGCGAGGGGGTACGCGACCGGGATTTCTCCGCACTTTCCATGCTGATTTCCAGCCGTGGCGTCACCTTCTACACCGACACCTATGTGACGCTCGATCCGAGCGCGGAGGAAATCGCCGAAATGACGATCCTCGCGGCCGAGGAAATCCGCCGGTTCGGCATCGAGCCCAAGGCCGCGCTGCTGTCCTATTCCAACTTCGGTTCGCGTGACGCAACGAGCGCCATAAAGATGCGGGAGGCAGCCGACATCCTGAAGAGGATCGCGCCCGACCTGCAAAGCGACGGCGAAATGCACGCGGATTCGGCACTGTCGGAACATCTGCGCCAGCGCGTCTATCCGCATTCCACGCTGAAGGGCGAAGCCAACCTGCTGGTCTTCCCCAATCTCGACGCGGCCAATATCACGCTCAACACGGTCAAGCAGATGACCGATGCGCTGCATGTAGGGCCGATCCTGCTCGGCACGGCGCAGCCCGCGCATATCCTCACGCCATCCGTCACCTCGCGCGGCGTGGTCAACATGACCGCCCTCGCGGTCGTCGAGGCCGGGCAGAGGGCACAGGCAACCCTTACCAAGCCGGCCTGACCGGCTTCCACAGGCTGTTGCGAAGTGTAAAGCGGCGGTTAACCCGCCGCTGCTAGATCGAGGGTAAGGCTGGACGACACCGTCCGGCCTGCGAAGGCAACAGAAGCTCGGGGTTATACATGACGGCCGAATCGGGCGGGTTCGTGCGCGCAATTGCAATTTTCGCGCTGGCATCGGCGGCAGGCGTGGCTGCGCCATCCGCCTTCGCGGGCACGCAGCTTTGCAACCAGCTTGAAGCGCGTCTGGCATCCGCCAGCAAACCCTTGCCTCGCAATACCGCGAAATACGACGCCGCCATTGCAAAGCAGCGCGAGCAGATCGTGCGTGTGCGCAATCGCTCCCAGATTGCGGGTTGCGGTCTGGCCGATGTCAATCGCGGCATCGAGGATTGCGGGCGGCTCAATGCCAATCTTGCCAATATGGAGCGCAATCTCGGCGTGCTGCAACGCAAGCGCGACGGGCTTGTTACCGCGCGGCGTGCCGCCTCGCCCGATCAGATTCTTGCGGAACTCGCTGCCAATGGCTGCCGTGAACCAGCACAGCAGCAGTTGAATGCGGCCGATGACAGCATCCCCGCCGTCCAATCGACCGAAGACATCACGACCGCCGACGTCGAGCAGGACACCGCAGCGGTTTCGAAAACGATGGCGGACACGCCAGCGCAGAGCCTGGAGACGATCGCCGGCAATCCGCCCGCGCCGGAAGCGCCGCTCATGGAAGCGGACCCTACCAAATCCTCATCCATTGTCCGGCCGGAAACCGTCGCGGCGCCTGTCAAATCGGAAAGCGCCACGCAAGCCAATGCTTCCGAGCAGTTGCCCGAACATGATCTGGACCCGAACCGCCGCGTCAGGGTCGTCGGGCCAACGTTCCTTCCCGACCCAGAAGAGGCAATAGATCTGCGAGCTCCGGGCCGGAAGAGAGCCCAGTAAGCGCCAGGCGCAGCGGCATGAACAGCGGCTTGCCCTTGCGGCCGGTCGCTTCCTTCACGGCTTGCGTCCAGGATTTCCAGGTCGTCCCGTCCCACGGCTCCTCAGGCAGCAGGTCAAGAGCCTGACCCACGAAGTCGGCATCCTCGCCTGAAAGCTCGGCCGGCTGCTCCGGCCCCTGCCGCACGACCCGCCACCAGCCTGCCGCATCCGACAGCCGATCGAGATTGCCCCGCACCGCCAGCCAGAACGGCTCGGCTTTTTCGCCTGAAATGCCGAGCGCGGACAAGCGGTCCTGCGCCTCGCTGAACGGCATGTTGTGCAGCAGCGTGCGGTTCAGCACCAGCAATTCGTCGGGGTCGAACTTGGACGCTGATTTCGACGTCGTCGTGGGATCGAAGCGGGCTGCGAGTTCCGACATGGCCGGCACGGCGGCAACGCTTTCAGAGGTGCCGATCAGCACCGCCAATGACGCGACCGACATCGGCTCGATGCCGGATTCGCGCAGGCCCGAGATCGAAAGCGCGCCGGTGCGCTTGGAAAGCCCCTCGCCGTCGCCGGTCGTCAGCATGTTGTGATGACCGAATGCCGGCGGCTCGGCGCCCAGAGCCTTGAACAGCGCAATCTGCACGCCGGTATTCGTAACGTGATCGTCGCCGCGGATGATATGGGTGATCCCCATCTCGATGTCGTCCACCACCGAAGGCAGCGTGTAGAGATAGGTGCCGTCCTCGCGCACCAGAACCGGATCGGACAGCGAAGCAAGGTCTACGGTCTCGTTGCCGCGCACGATGTCATTCCAATGAACTTCCGTGCGCTCCGTTTCGAACGGGTCGTCCTTGAAATTGGGCAGCAGGAAACGCCAATGCGGCCGGCGGCCCTCCGCTTCGAATGCCGCCTTCTCTTCGTCCGTCAGCTTCAGCGCCTCGCGGCCATAGACCGGCGGCAGCTTTCGCGACAAGCGGATCTTGCGGCGCAATTCCAGCTCTTCGGCCGTCTCGTAGCAGGCATAGAGCAGGCCCGCGGCCTTCAGCTTCTCCACCGCTGCATCATAGACCTCAAAGCGGCGCGATTGATATTCGGTCGCGTCCGGGAAGATGCCCAGCCAGTGCAGGTCATAGAGGATCGCATCGGCATATTCCTGCTTCGAGCGCGCCAGATCGGTGTCGTCGAAGCGTTGCACGAAGCGGCCGCCATTCTTCATGGCAAACAGCCAGTTGAACAGCGCGGTGCGCGCATTGCCGATATGGATGCGGCCGGTGGGCGAAGGGGCGAAGCGAACGGTAACGGTCATGCGCACGGGTTAATGGATGCATATGGCCTTGGCAAGGCAAGCAAGGCGTGCGGGCCGCGCAAAGGCACGGCCCGCACAGATCATACGAGGCCCTTGGTCAGTTCCAGAGCCTGCCGCTCGAAAAGACGGCGGTAGATGCCGTCCGTCAGGCGGATCAGCGCGGCGTGGTCGCCCTCCTCCACGATGCGGCCCCGGTCGAACACGAGCAACCGGTCCAGCGCCCGCACCGTCGAAAGCCGGTGCGCGATGACCAGCGTGGTGCGACCCACCATCAACCTCTCCATCGCCTGCTGAATCAGCACTTCCGATTCCGAATCGAGGCTCGAGGTCGCCTCATCGAGGATCAGGATCGGCGCATCGGCCAGGAAGGCGCGCGCGATCGCCACGCGCTGGCGCTCGCCGCCCGACAGTTTCACGCCGCGCTCGCCCACCAGCGTGCCGTAGCCCTTGGGCAAACGGGTGATGAAATCGTGCGCGCTGGCAAGCTGCGCCGCCCGCTCGATTTCCGCCTGCGTGGCGCCCGGCCGGGCATAGGCGATGTTCTCGGCCAGCGAGCGATGGAACAGGATCGGCTCCTGCTGCACGATGGCGATCTGCGCGCGCAGCGAGGCCTGCTCCATCTGGGCGATGTCCTGCCCGTCGATGAGGATGCGCCCGCCGCTGACATCGTAAAGCCGCTGGATGAGCTTGACGAAAGTCGTCTTGCCCGAACCCGAATGGCCGACCAGTCCCACCCGCTCACCGGCTTTGATCGTGACCGAGAAGTCGCGATAGAGCGGCGAATGGTGGTTACCATAGTGGAACGTCACCTTGTCGAACTCGATCCTGCCGTCGGTGATCAGGATCGGCTCAGCATAGGGCTTGTCCTCGATGCCGAGCGGCTGGCCATGAATATCGACCAGTTCCTCCATATCGTTGACCGAGCGTTGCAGGTTGCGCACATGCATGCCCACGTCACGCAGATAACCCTGCAGGACGAAGAACGAGGTCAGTACGAAGGCGATGTCACCCGCACTCGCCTGCCCGCGCGCCCACAAAAGCAGCGCAAAGCCGATCACCGCTGCGCGCAGCACGAGCAATGTCGCTCCCTGCACCGTGCCGTTGATCGTCCCGCGTGACCAGGTGCGGTCGGTGCGGTGCTGCCACTTGCCCAGCACCCTGGCCAGGCGGCCATCTTCGCGATGCTCGGCGCCGAACGCCTTGACCACGGAGTTGCAACTCACCGCATCCGCCAACGCGCCGCCAAGCTTCGTGTCCCACCGGTTCGCAAGGCTGGCCGCCGGCGCGACATAGCCTAGCGACAGCGCGACCGTGACCGCAATGTAGACGAGCGAGCCGATCGCGATGATCAGCCCCATCATCGGCCAGTACCAGCCCAGAAGCAGCGTCGAGCCCACCAGCATGACCAGCGACGGCAGAAGCGCGATCAGGATCGTGTCGTTCAGGAGGTCAAGCGCCCACATACCGCGCGTCACCTTGCGCACGGTTGAGCCGGCGAAGGAGTTGGCGTGCCAGTCCGTCGAGAAACGCTGGATGCGGAAGAACGCATCCCCCGCAATGTCCGACATCATCCTGAGCGTGAGCTTCACCACTCCCATGAAGGTGAAATAGCGCATCACGATTGCGCCCAGTGCCAGCGCCAGCAGCATGAAGAACGCCGACAAGGCGGCATTCCACGCCACGGCATCGCTGGCAGCGCCGCTTGCCACGGCATCCACCAGCCGGCCCGAATAGAGCGGCGTCAGAACATCCGCCAGCGTCGAAAGCAACACCGCCACCATGATGACGGTGATGCGGACGGGCTGGAGCCGCCAGTGGTGGGCCGTGAAGCCCAGCACGCTGCGGAAGGCGTTGCCACGCCAATCAATACGAAAACGAGCCATGATATTATTCGGGCGCAACAAACCGCCCGACCTCGAAAAAATCAGCTATTGGAAACACCGCGAAGGGCGATATTCGCCCGAATTCGATGTTGGTGCGAATGAAATGACCACCGGCCGGAACGCATCCGGGCGGAGACCGAGGTTGAAGGAAGCCTGAACCGAAACGCGCGCCACCGACATCTGTGTCGATTGGCTGAACGCCCGGAAGCTAGGCTTCGGAACCTCGCATAACGATGTCAAATCCTGTCATTCGGACCTCCCAAAAGGGAAACGCGGGAAAGTGCTTATAGGCGAATCGAATTTGTTCGCCAAGCGTACAACCAGGAAAAACCGCACTGGCTCAAGCAGTGCAGCATATCTGCAACAAACCGGCTAGAGCAGAGGGCGTTCTGACGAACGCGCCTCCGCTGCTCCCGCTTTGTTTCCCTGGCCGCATTCGTGCAACGTCGGACGTTTCCGTCCGACCGCAAAATGCTCTATGCCGCCGGCGTGCGCGACAGGCGCATATACTGCCCGTCCATGCCGCGGACGAAGCCGAGCTTCTCATAGACGCCGTGCGCATCCGACGTGGAAAGACCCCAGTGCAGGATGCCGCCAAGCTCGGGATGCTCAATGAAGGCCTTGACCAGCCTACGCCCCAGCCCTTGCCCGCGATGCTCCGGCCAGACGATGATGTCGCACAGATAGCCGAAATAGGTCCGGTCGGTAACGGCGCGCGCGAAGGCGACCTGTCGTCCGTCCAGATAGGCGGCGGCGCACAGCGAATTGTCGAAGGCCTGCTCGTGGCCCGCATCGGTGCGGTGCCTGCCCCAATAGGCCGCCTTCAGAATATCGGAAGTGGCGCGGAAATCGATCCGCGCGCGATCGAAGCTGATTTCATAATCCGCCATGGCAGCCTCCCGGCGACCTTTGGAAAACTAGTTGCGATCCCTGAATCTGTTCGTGATCGGATAGCGACGATCGCGTCCAAAGTTCTTTTTGGTGATCTTCACGCCCGGCGCGGCCTGCCGGCGCTTGTATTCGGCAATGTAGAGCAGATGCTCGACCCGGTGCACCAGATCGCGGTCATGGCCGCGCTTGACGATATCGTCCACGCCCATCTCGTTCTCGACCAGACATTCCAGAATGTCGTCCAGCGCCGGATAGGGCGGCAGTGAATCCTGGTCGGTCTGGTTCTCGCGCAGTTCCGCCGAGGGCGCCTTGTCGATGATGTTTTGCGCGATCACCTCACCGGAAGGCCCCAACGCGCCCGGCGGCACCGTGCCATTGCGCCAGCGGGCCAGCGCATAGACCTGCATCTTGTAGAGGTCCTTGATCGGATTGAAGCCGCCATTCATGTCGCCATAAAGCGTGGCGTAGCCCACCGACATTTCCGACTTGTTGCCGGTGGTGACGACCATCGAGCCGAATTTGTTGGAGATCGCCATAAGGATCGTGCCGCGCGCACGGCTTTGAAGGTTCTCTTCGGTGATGCCTTCCTGCGTGCCCTCGAAAATCTGCGTCAGCGCGTGCATGAATCCTTCGACGGGTTCATGGATCGGCACGATGTCATAGCGGCACCCCAGCGCGCGGGCGCAATCCTCGGCGTCCTTCAGCGATTCACCGGACGTGTAGCGGTAAGGCATCATCACCGCATGCACCCGCTCCTCGCCGAGCGCATCGACGGCCAGCGCCGCGCAAATGGCCGAATCGACCCCCCCCGACATGCCGAGCACGACATTCCTGAAGCCGTTCTTGTTCACGTAGTCACGTAGCCCCAGCATGCAGGCGCGATAGTCGGCCTCTTCCCGCTCGGGAATTTTCGACATCGGGCCGTCGACGCACTCCCAGCCATCGTCGCCCCGTCTCCATGTGGTGACGGCGACGGCTTCCTCGAACTGGCTCATCTGGAAAGCCAGCGTCTTTTCGGCCGAAATGGCGAAGGAAGCGCCGTCAAACACAAGCTCGTCCTGCCCACCGAGCTGGTTGGCATAGATCAGCGGCAGGCCGGTCTCGATGACCTGCTTGATGACCACCTGATGCCGCACATCGACCTTGCCGCGATAATAGGGCGAGCCGTTCGGCACCAGCAGAATTTCCGCACCCGATTCGGCCAGCGTCTCGCAGACGCCGAGATCACCCCAGATGTCCTCGCAGATCGGAACGCCCAGCCTGACGCCACGATAATTGATCGGTCCCGGCATGTCGGGGCCGGACTGGAACACGCGCTTTTCATCGAACTCGCCATAGTTCGGCAGGTCGAGCTTGTAGCGCTCGGCGATGATATTGCCCCCATCGGCGATGATGACCGAATTGTGCGTGCCGCTGTTGCGCGTGAGCGGCGTGCCAATGATGACGCCCGGTCCGCCGTCAGCCGTTTCGGCCGCGAATTCCTGCACCGCGCGCTCGCAGGCGGCCACGAATGCCGGCTTCAGCACCAGGTCCTCCGGCGGATAGCCGGCGATGAAAAGCTCGGTGAAAAGGACGATGTCCGCCCCCTGCCGGGCCGCATCCGCCCTCGCCTCCCGCGCCTTGGCGAGATTGCCGGCTATGTCGCCGACAGTCGGGTTAAGCTGGGCTACGGCAATGCGCAGAGTATCGCGGGCAACAGGCTTCGTGATCATGGCAAGCGGTGTAGCGCGGCAGCACGCAACCGGCAATGCCGTTCGATTGCGCCACTACTCGCCCATATATTCGCGGATCGCCTCCGGCGCATGGTTCTCGCCGATCGACATCGCCAGAATGCGCGAAATGTGCTTGCGCGGCAGGCCGGTCTGCGCGGCCCAGGCATTCACCTGATCCTGGATACGCTGCAGGTCGCGCTTCGAGGTCGGGTTCTCGGAAATCTCCAGCCCCGCGTCGCGCAGCGCCGCGCCCATGTCCTGCGAGACGATGAACGTGTCCCACTCCAGCCAGCGCAGGAAATACTGCCCGGTATTGCCGCCCAGCCGGCTGCCGTGCCTGGCAAGATAAGCCATCAAACCGACCTGGTCGTCGGCCGGCCATTCGGCCAAAAACCTGCCGAAACCGCCATGCTCCTTCGACAGGCGCTCGACGAAGGCCGCGTTGTCCCGCACCGAACGGATTTTCTGCGGATTGCGCACGATGCGCTTGTCGGAAGCCAGTTCGTGCCAGAAGTCGTCTGGCTGGAAGAGAAGCCGCTTGGGCTCGAAGTTGAGAAAAGCCTCCTCGAAACCCGGCCACTTCTGCTCGATCACCCGCCATACGAAGCCCGCGGCGAAGACGCGCTCGGCCATGGTGGACAGAATGCGGTCATCGGAGATCTTTGCCACCGCGGCATTGTCGGGAGCCGGCCCCAGCAGGCTGGCGAGCACGTCCGTGCCGCCCTTGCGCGTGGCGGCCCTGGCACGGATTTTCTCGAAATCGAGCATTGCCTCCTCCGTCGAAACGACGCGCATCCTAGCAGTTTCAGACTGGACGGAAATATGTCTGGGCAGTCGGAGCGCCGGTCAGGCGGATGCTCCTGCCAGCCGCTCGAACAGGGCAAATCCCCAAATGCCGAGGGTAATGATGATCGCAATCAGCACCGCGAGCGACCCGCAATCCTTGGCAAGCTGGATGTCGATGTGGAACTCGCGCGAGATCGCGTTGCAAGTGGCCTCGATGCCGGTGTTCAGCACTTCGACCATGATCAGCATGAGAATCGCGCCGATCAGCAGCGCATAGACGGCCCAGTTCGTGGCAATGAACCAGCCCACGGGAATGGCGACCAGCAACAGGATCACCTCCTGCTGGAACGCGGTTTCGCTGCGGATCAGCCGACCGAACGCCCTGACCGAGTTGAGGAAGGCATTGATCAGTCTTTCCATGCCGAAATATCCTTGCCGAATCACCGCAAGGTTTATCTAGAGCATTTTGCAGCCGGACGGAATCGTCCGGCGTCGTACAAATGCGGCTAAGAAACCCTGCGGCTGGAGCAGCGGAAACGCGTTCGTCAGAACGCCTGCAGCCCCAGCCAGCTTCCATCAGCGGAACAGGTAGGAATCGTTGGCGAAGAAGCCGTTATCGACAGAATTATGCACCCGTTCCGCCTTAGGCTGTTCGCCGGCGGCACCATAGGCGAAGAAGATCGGCATCAGGTGCTCGTCCGTCGGATGGTTATCCGCCGGGAACGGCGCACTGTTCTTCCAGTCGAGCAAGGCCCGCAGATCGCTGGCGGCGAACCTCTCGGCAAACCAGTCCGTAAACGCCGTCACCTTTCCCGCAAGCGCCGGATCGACTTCGGCGCCCTGCCGCAGGACGGAAAAATAGGCCCTGAGATTGTGCGTGACATGGCCCGAACCGACCAGCAGGACGCCCTCCTCGCGCAACGGCGCAAGCGCACGGCCAAGCGCATAGTGCCAGCACGCGTCGCGCGCCGGGTCGATCGAAACCTGCACTATGGGAATATCCGCTTCCGGGAAGGCCAGCTTCATCGGCGTCCAGGTGCCATGGTCATATCCGCGCTTGCCCAGACGCGAAGGCGACAGCCCTGCTTTCTCAAGCAGTTCCAGCACCCTTTCGGCCAGTGCGGGCTCACCCGGCGCGGAATAGACCATTTCATAGAGTTCCGGCGCAAAACCACGGAAATCATAGATCATTTCCGGCTTCGGGTCGGTCACCACGGTCACACCATGGGTCTCGAAATGGGCAGACACGATAACGATGGCCTTCGGCCGGGGCACAAGGCTCGAAACCGTTTCGAGATAGTGGCGCGCAGGGGTGTCGCTGATGACGATGCTGGGTCCGCCGTGGGAAATGAACAAAGTCGGCATAGTGGCCATGGCTATTCTCCTTGACCACAATATATGACGCGTCGCCCCGCTCAGGCAGTCCGCGACCGTGCGACGAACCGTTCAACAACCGGCGACGCTGCAGGGATCGCCGTTCACTCGTCCGCAACCTTTATGTCCCGTGTCGAGCGGACGAATTGAGGCAATCCGTCGTCGATCTCGTAATAGTCGCCCTTGTCGGCAACGAAGATGTGGCTCTGTCCCTGCAATCCAGACGGCGTATCGAAGGCTCCAGCCATGACCGAGATCGTATCCAGATCGTCATGCTTCCAGAAAAGCGCCGATCCGCAAACACGGCAGAAACCACGCTGCGCGGTTTCGGAACCTCTGTACCAGGTAATGTTTTCCGCGCCCTCGATGCCGATATCGGCTTCCGCCACGTTGGTTGCCGCATAGAAATGGCCGCTCTGCTTGCGGCATTGCGAACAGTGGCAGTAAACGACGCCGCGCAGTCGCCCCTTCGCTGTAAAGCGCACCGCTCCGCAACCGCAGGAGCCCGTCCGTGAGTTACCCATCCGTGCCTTCCCGACTTGTAGTGACAATCGATAGCAGATCTTCGTGCAAACATATTCATATAATGTTTTATCGATGTCTTTATTGAAAGATATTCACTTAGGAGGCAATGACCTTGCGGAACGCGTAGTCTTTCCGAAAATTTCACTTGCCTCGACATTTAAAGAAAGTTTATCTCGGCACGCTTAACATAGGCGCGGGAAAGGTCGGGGGGCCATCTCTGTGCCATTGCGGGAAATGCTCCCCGATACACGTCAGGGCCTCACAGGCCGGAATATCGGCACAGGAACCCGATTTTCAGGTTCCTGCGGGAAAATGGAGCACGAATGCAGGCTGCAGTCGCCCCAGGCGAACCCGGCGACGACCTCGCAACCACCGTGGCAATGACCATGCGCCAGATGGGCGTGGTGGGTTTGCCGCGCAATTATGAGATATTCTATGAGGCTCTGTCGGGATCGAATCCGAGGCTGAGCCTTGAGGTCATCGAACTCGGCAACCGCCCGACACAGGAACAACTCGATCAGCTCGGCCGCAAATATTTCGCTCAGAATCACAATCAGAGCATTGTGGAGCAGGCGCGCAACGTTATCGCCCAGGAGCTTGAGGACATAGCGTCCCTGCTGCGCAGCGAGCGCACTCATCTCGAACGCTACGGCCAGATACTTGACCAGACCTCCGGCGGACTGAACAGCCGGGAGCAGATCAGCCGGGAGCTTCTGCAAAAAGTGGCCAACGCCATGTCGATGGCCACGCGCTCCACCATCGACCATGGCCAGCAGGTTGCCGAGACGCTGCACGAGAAGTCGGCGGAGCTCGAAAGCGTCAAGAGCAAGCTTGAGGAATACAAGCGGCTGGCCGACACCGATCCCCTCACCCTCCTGTGGAACCGGCGCGCCTTCGACAAGGAAATCGCCGGCATCTACAACAGCGAAAAGGGCATTCTGTTCAAGGCGCTGATCCTCGCCGACATCGATCGCTTCAAGGCGATCAACGACCGCTACGGCCATCCGGTCGGCGACAGGATATTGAAGACGATTGCCGACATCTTCCGCACGAGCGTCAGCGAAAGCATGTTTGTGGCCCGCACCGGCGGCGAGGAATTCGCGCTGATCGTGGATGGCATCAGCGAGCAATCGACCCACGAGATCGCCAATCACATCCGCCTGCTGATTGAACAGACCCGCTTCGGAAGCAGTCAGGCCGGCGCGGAGTATGGGCCGGTCACGGTGTCGATGGGGATCTGCATGGCCGCGGAAGGCGAATCCGCCGACGACCTCTACGCCAAGGCCGACCGCGCGCTTTACCGCTCGAAACTCGATGGCCGCAACCGCGTGACCTGCCACTCGGAACTTACCGCACGCGGCGGAAAGAGCTGGATGCTGTACCGCAAGGAGTAATCCTTTCGGTATCGCTCCCTCAGTTTCCTGAGTTCATACGAAAAAGGCGCCGGAACCGGCGCCTTTTTGTTGGATTTTCAAGAGCTTCAGGCGCTCACGGCCTGCTTGTCGTTGCGGTTGACGCCCTTCTTGAGCAGTTCCGAAACCAGGAAGGCCAGCTCGATCGCCTGATCGGCGTTGAGACGCGGGTCGCAATGCGTGTGGTAGCGGTCCTGTAACTCCTCGTCGCGGATGGCGCGTGCGCCGCCCGTGCATTCGGTTACGTTCTTGCCGGTCATCTCGACATGAATGCCACCGGCATGCGTACCTTCCGCCGCATGGACGTCGAAGAACGCCTGCACTTCGCGCAGGATGCGGTCGAAAGGACGCGTCTTGTAGCCGGCAGCCGTGATCGTGTTGCCATGCATCGGATCGCACGACCAGACCACATTGCGGCCCTCCTGCTTCACGGCACGCACCAGCCTGGGCAGGTGCTCACCGACCTTGTCGGCGCCGAAGCGCGCGATCAGGGTTAGCCGGCCCGGCTCGTTTTCCGGGTTCAGCAGGTCGATCAGTTGCAGCAGGCCGTCGGGCGTCAGCGACGGACCGCACTTAAGCCCAAGCGGGTTCTTGATGCCGCGGCAATACTCGATATGCGCATGATCGGGCTGGCGGGTACGGTCGCCGATCCAGATCATATGGCCGGAGGTGGCGTACCAGTCGCCCGAGGTAGAATCGACGCGGGTCAGCGCCTCCTCGTAGCCGAGCAGCAGCGCCTCGTGGCTGGTGTAGAAATCGGTCTCGCGCAGCGCGAAATTGTTTTCCGAGGTAATGCCCACCGCACGCATGAAGTTCATGGTTTCGGTGATCTGGTTGGCAAGCGCCTCGTAGCGTTCGCCTTGCGGGCTGTCGGAGACGAAACCCAGCATCCAGCGGTGCACGTTTTCCAGGCTGGCATAGCCGCCCTGGGCGAACGCCCGCAGCAGGTTCAGCGTTGCGGCCGACTGGCGATAGGCCATTTCCTGCCGTGCCGGATCGGGCAGGCGTGATTTCTCGTCGAAATCGATGCCGTTGATGATGTCGCCACGGTAGCTCGGCAGTGTCACGCCGTCGCGGGTTTCGGTGTCGGCCGAACGCGGCTTGGCGAACTGGCCGGCGATGCGGCCCACCTTCACCACCGGCTGCGCGCCGGCATAGGTCAACACCACCGACATCTGCAGGAAGACGCGGAAGAAGTCGCGGATATTGTCTGCGCCGTGCTCGGCGAAGCTTTCCGCACAATCGCCGCCCTGCAGCAGGAAGGCTTCTCCCGCTGCCACCTGGGCGAGCTGCTTCTTCAGCTTGCGCGCCTCACCTGCAAAAACCAGGGGCGGAAAGGATGCAAGACGGGCCTCGGTTTCAAACAGCGCGGACTGATCCGGAAAAGCCGGAACCTGCTGAATGGGCATGTTGCGCCAGGACTTCGGAGACCATTTCGTCATTGTTGCACCCAATACTTCCGTAGAAGGCAGAAAACTGCCCGTTAAATTCCCGCGATTTCGGGATAGGCCCCTATACAGGAAGCCGAATACCTATTCTACCCGGAATTCAGGTCGAAAGCGAACGACTTCCCATGCGCCTATTCGACCCGCCGGCCGTTTTTGACCAGGTAGGTCGGCTTGTACATGGTCACCAGTTCTTCGGCGGCCGTGGGGTGAACCGCCATGGTGCGGTCGAAATCGTCCTTGGTCAGACCAGCCTTCAGCGGAATGCCGAGAAGCTGCGCCATCTCGCCCGCGTCCGGCCCCAGAATATGCGCGCCGAGGACGCGGCGCGAATCGCCATCGACCACCAGCTTCATCAGCATTTTCTCTTGCCGCCCCGACAGGGTGTGACGCATCGGACGGAAGGCGGCCCGGTAGATTTCCAGATTGGCGAAACGCTTGGCCGCATCATCTTCCGACAACCCCACCGTGCCGATCTCGGGCTGCGAGAACACGGCGGTCGCGATGCAATCGTGATCCGGCCTGGTCGGGTTGTCCTTGAACGCCGTCTCAACGAAGCACATGGCCTCGTGGATCGCCACCGGCGTCAACTGCACGCGGTTGGTCACATCCCCGATTGCCCAGATGTTGTCGACATTGGTGCGCGAATAATCGTCGACGATGATCTCGCCGGACTTGCCCATTTCCACCCCGGCATTTTCAAGGCCGAGATTTTCCGTGTTCGGAATACGTCCGATCGCCAGCATTACCTGATCGACCGTCAACACCTCGCCGCCGGTGACATGCGCATCGAGGCGGCCGTCAGCGCGCTTCTCGACCTTCTCGAAGACCGAGTGCAGGAGAATGCGGATGCCCTTCTGCTCCATGGTCTCATGCAGCATGCGCCGCAGATCCATGTCGAAACGGCCGAGGATTTCCTTGCCGCGATAGATCAGCGTCGTCTCGACGCCGAGGCCGTGGAAGATGTTGGCGAACTCCACCGCAATATAGCCGCCGCCGGAAATCACGATGGATTTCGGCAATTCCGGCAGGTCGAAGGCTTGGTCGGAGAAGATGCAATGCTCATGCCCCGACAGGGCAGCGTGCGGGTTCGGGCGCCCGCCCGTGGCAATCAGTATATGATTGGCCGTGACGGTGCGGTTTTCCGCCTCGATGCGAACGGTATGCTTGTCCACCAGCGTCGCGCGGGACTGGATGATCTCGCCATTCGCGCCGGCGATACCCTTCTGATACAGGCCTTCCAGCCGCGTGATTTCCCGTTCCTTGTTCTCCACCAGCTTGCGCCAGTCGAAGCTCGCTTCCGGCACGGTCCAGCCATAGCCGGCCGCATCCTCGAACTGCTCGGGAAACTGGGATGCATAGACGTAGAGCTTCTTCGGCACGCAACCGCGGATCACACAGGTGCCGCCGAAGCGGAATTCCTCGGCGACAGCCACGCGCTTGCCCATCGAGGCCGCCACGCGCCCGGCGCGCACACCGCCCGAGCCACCGCCAATGACGAAAAGATCATAGTCGTATGCAGTCATGTTTCCTTCTCCGTTGGCGTCGACGGCAGGCTGTTAGAGCAAGTTGCAGCCAACTGGAATCTCTTGGCGTCGCATACATGCGCAAAACCAGCCAGATAGACCATGATGCCATCCGGAAGCCGCTTCACGCTTCCCGGCATCATGATCTAGAGGCTTTCGGCCTTACCCGGAAGGGTGAAAGGTGCAAAGCCCGACCTTCAAAAGAAAAGCCCGGCACGCCGGGCTTCCTGAACTCATATGGTCATTCGCTGGCCGCAGATCAATTGGCCGGCGCGGCCTCCGGCTTGATGGGCTGCTGCGGGATCAGGCCCTTTTCCTTCAGCACGACTTCCAGCGCGCTTGCAGCCTGCTCGGCCAGATCGCGGGCAATGCCGCGCTGCCAGATGTCGGCGGCCTTGGCCACTTCGCGCGTCACGATCGGGCCGTCCTGAAGCAGCTTCTTGCCGGTCGCCGAGTTGTAGAAGGTCGCGATTGCGGTGAGGTCTTCGGCCGAGAACACCCGCGCATAGGCAAGCGCGGCTTCTTTCTCCAGATCTGCACGGCGGCCTGCGAGCTTCAGCGCGGTGCCATCAACCGTCGACGTGATGATCTCCTGAAGGTCAGGGTTCTTCTGGATCATCTGTTCCTTCAGGGCTGCAGCCGCCTGCGGCAGGATGCCGTCGTAGAAGTCCGTGGCCTTGATGGCGGCGACAGCCTCGCGAGCGGCCTTCAGATGCGCATCGGAAATATCCTCGGCAAAGGCCGGAAGGGCAGAGACGAGAACAGCCGAGGCCACCAGAGCGGCGGAGAAGCGACGGACGCGGTTGACCAAGATCATAATGGATAGAACTCCTGTTTATCGGGCCGCATGGACCGTTCTGACACCGTTGGCGCTGGCTATGATGGCAGCTTGCGCCAACCCAAGGAACAGACCGTGCTCGACAACCCCCGGAACGGCGAAAAGACCATTTGATAGCGCTCTTGGATCGGGAATGCGGCCAAAAGATGCATCGAGAATGAAATGTCCACCGTCTGTAACAAACGGCGTGCCGTTCGTCATCCGCAATGTCAGCGGCCCCGAAAGATTGAGCTCGCGGGCCACCGCCGCAATCGCCAGTTCGGTCGCCTTGAGGCCGAACCGGTTGACCTCGATGGGCAGCGGAAACTTGCCGAGCGTCTCGACCATCTTCGACTCGTCGGCGATCACGATCATCTGCCGCGATGCCGCCGCGACGATCTTTTCGCGCAGCAGCGCGCCGCCGCCGCCCTTGATCAGGGAAAGATGCCGGTCGATTTCGTCGGCACCGTCGATGGTGAGGTCGAGTTCGGGCGTTTCATCGAGCGTTGACAGCGGCACCCCAAGTTCCCGGCACAGCGCTGCCGTGCGCTCGGAGGTCGGCACGCCGATGATTTTCATCCCGGCCGCCACCTTTTCGGCAAGCAACCGGACGAATTCTTCCGCCGTCGACCCCGTGCCGATCCCCAGGCGCGCGCCGTCCCGCACATGGCCCAGCGCCACGCGGGCGGCCTCGATCTTCAAAGCTCGTGCATCCATGGGATTTACCGTCACCCTCCTGTTCGGTGGCGCTCCTATCATTTTTGCGGCGTCCGGCAAAGGTTTTCTGCCCGGCTGGCATCATCACCAAAGCTTGCACCGCAAGGGCGCGCGGGCTATTCGCTCGGCGGTTGCTTTGACACGCATGAGGAGACGCCATGAGCCGCCCGATCATCGTATTCGATCTCGATGGTACTTTGATCGATACCGCTCCCGATCTTCTCGACAGCCTCAACCACAGTCTCGCCGCCGGTGGAGTGCCCCGCACGGATGCAAGCGGCTTTCGCGGTTTTGTCGGCCATGGCGGCCGCGTGATGATCGAGCGCGCATATGCGGCTCATCAAAAGGCGCTTCCCAGCGATGAGCATGAGCGGCTCTACGGCTTGTTTCTCGATCATTATGGCGAGAACATTCCCGGCCGCTCCCGCCCCTACCCCGGTGTGCTCGATGCGCTCGACCGCTTCGCCGATGCCGGCTTCCTGCTGGCGGTCTGCACCAACAAGACCGAAACCTTCTCGCGCAGGCTGCTGGATGCGCTCGATCTCAGCGGGCGCTTTGCCGCGATCTGCGGTCAGGACACATTCGCCTTCCGCAAGCCCGACCCGCGCCACCTTCTGGAAACCATCGGCGTTGCCGGCGGCGATCCAGCCAGCGCGGTAATGGTCGGCGATTCGCAAACCGACATCGACACCGCCAAGGCAGCGGGCATCCCCGTGGTGGCCGTCGATTTCGGCTATACCGACCGGCATGTGCGCGAGTTCGAACCGTCGAAAGTCATTTCCCATTATGACGAATTGACCATCGATCTTGCCGAAACGCTCATTATGGCAATCGGAGCGTAATCGGTCCCTTGACTTCGACCCCGGTCGTCTCCTATATCGCCGCACGCTTCGCCTTCGGGCGGCGGCGGGCGATTAGCTCAGCGGGAGAGCACACCCTTCACACGGGTGGGGTCACTGGTTCAATCCCAGTATCGCCCACCATCCTCCTTTGCCACGCATGACGAAAACAAGCCTTTTGCTTGGCATATTCGTCACACGCAGCCTTTCCGAAAAATCGAAATCGGTATCAAGTCGGCTCATGACGAAACCGACCTGTCGGCATCCGCATTCAGGAGAATCACATGGCAAGAAGCAAGGCCGTCGTCGAAACCAAGAACGCCAGCCGCTATCTGCAGCAGCTCTGCAAGCATTGGAGTCACAAATTCACCGTCGACTTCACGCCGACGGAAGGCCGTATCGATTTCGGTGACGGCAGGGTGGTGGAACTGCAGGCGAACGAAGCATCGCTTTCCGTCGAGGTCGATTCTCCCGACCTGCAGCGTCTGGAACAGGTCGTGGCCGACCATATCGTGCGCTTCGCATTCCGCGAGGAGCTGACCTTCGTCTGGACGCCCGCCGGGTGAGTGGGCCGTGCGGGCAAGGGACTTGCCCGCACAACTGTAAGTCTTACAGCGCCTGCGCGGTTTCGGCCGCCTTTGGCGCACGCGCGGCCTCGACCTTGTCGATGGCCAGCTTCAGATGCGTGTCACGGTCATAGACATCGTTGAAATACTCGACCTTGCCGCTTGCATCGGGCCATGCGGTAAAGTAGGCCACATAGACCGGAATCTTGCGGCTCACCCGCTCCGACGAATGCCCCGCCTTCAGCTTCCTGGCGACATGGTCGAGATTCGTGTCGAGCACGGCGGCAGCCATGCCGCGCGGATCCTTCAGGCGGACGCAGCCATGGCTGAACGCGCGCGAATCCCGATTGAACAGGCCTTTCTGCGGTGTGTCGTGCATGTAGATCGCATGCTTGTTGGGGAAGAGGATTTTCAGCTCTCCCAATGCATTCGCTTCGCTCGGGATCTGGCGGATGCTGAAAGGAACCTTGCCGCCATACTGCCCCCAATTGATCGACGAGGACGGGATGCGCTTGCCCTTCGAATTGATCACCTCATAGCCGGAGCGGTCGAGATAACCCGGATCGCTGCGCAGGCGCGGCAGCATCTCGTTGACGATGATCGACTGTGGCACGCCCCAATAGGGATTGTAGTCGACCTGCTCGATCTCATCGTAAAAGAAGCTGGTCTGGTTGGCGGGCCGTCCGATGATGACGCGCATCTTCAGCTTTTCCTGATCGCCGTCGATATAGCTGGCCGTAAAGGCCGGCTGGTTGATGAATACGCGCGGACTGCCGAGGTCGGAAGGCAGCCAGCGCATTTCCTCCAGCGCCAGGATTACCTTCTGGATGCGGTCGGCCTTTGACGTCCCGGCAAGCTTGCTCACCGTATGCGGCCCGACGACGCCATCCGGTTTGAGGCCGAGTTTCTTCTGCACCGCCTCGACAAGCGGCACGAGTTCCTTGTCATAGTCTTCGCTGTTGTCGAGCCTCGCCAGAACCTCGCTGTATTTGTCGTCGATCAACTCGCTATGGTCGCGCTGGATGAGCTTGAGCAGCTTCGGCAGCTCGGGGCTGGTTCCGCCCGGCTTCAGCAACAGCTTGGGATCGACGACGATCTCGTTTTCGGCGCTGGCTTCCAGCGATTCCAATTCTGCCCGCAACGCCCGGAACTCGGCGTTTTGCGGGTGGCGCGATTCCAGATAGGCGCGCGTGTCGCCGCTTTCGGCCAGGGCCTTCAGCGTACCGACGAGATCGAGCGGCTTGGCGGGAAAATCGTGATAGCCGGAAATCCGGTTCGGATCGACCCGGCCGTTCTGCGCGTCACGCACATAACGCAACACCCGCGCCGACAGCGTCATCTCGAAGCGGATGAGATCGCGCTGGCGCGCGGCCATGTCATCCATTGAGAACCCCGCCGACGGTACGTCAACCGTATATTCGGCGGCATCGAGGCCATAGCTCTCCGCCTCCCCCAGCACCCGCACGGCATCCTGCGCGCGGCCGTTTGCGGTCGCGCCCGAAACCCAGATGAAATCAGGATTGGCCGAATAGTAGTCGGTCAGGGCCTTGGCGATGTCTTTCTCGGCAAAGAGGTCGAAATCCTGCAGACCCGAGAGAGCTTCTCGAAATGCGTTGTTTTCCAAAGACGGCTCAAGCGAAACCGTCTTGCCGGCAGATTCGAGCGCCGTGAAATCGACCTGCGCGAGCGGATCGGCTTTGTAGGTGTAATAGACCGGCCCGGTGATCTTCTCGATCGGCTTTGCCGCTACCGCATTGTTCCTGTGGCGTGGCGCGGACGAAGCGTTCGGCCGTACCATCCTGTCCGCTCTCGGCGGCGGTGGAAATTCGCCGCGCGACATGCGTTCCACCCGCCCTCCGCCGAACAGCACATCGAACAGGCTCTGTGCGGATGCCTGCTGTGCCGCCCCTGCCAGGACGAGAGCCAGCGCTGCCGGCGCGATTGCGATGTGCTTTTTGAAGGTCATTGATCACCCGTTCCGGTCGTCAATTCCGGTCAGTTTCCTATGATAACGCCGCGCAAGGAAACTGGTTCGCTCATGGCGGATGTTTGACGCGACCCTGTCGATTCACACCGATTTGGTTAAGGCTTTGTTTAATTTATCGCCTGTGTTGCCCAGCCGCTTCACAACAATGTGAGACGAAGGCGCAAGCCTTGCCCGACGAAAAGCACCGGGACCTTGTGAACAATCGCACGGCAGGGCCGGATGTCGCGCACTACCGCAGCGTCACCGGATGACCTTCATTCCAATTGATGCCATATTGAAGGTACCATTAGCGGTTCAACCGTGAACATGACATTTCGGGCATGAGCAGCAAGCAAGAGCTACCCTGGGACAACCCGCGCTTTCACAATTGGGTCGCGGTCGCGCGCGCCTGCCATTCGATGGAACGCGCGCTTGCATCCGCGCTGGCTCCGCTGGAGCTGAAGCCGGCACAGCTCGACGTGCTGATGAACCTCTACCGGCATCCGGGCATGTCGCAGCACGACCTTGCGCGCAAGCTGCTGGTGGGGCGCTCCAACATCACCATGCTGCTGCCGCAACTGGAAAGCCGCGATCTCCTGCGCCGCGAGGGCGACTGCAAGGACAAGCGCATCCTGCGGCTGTCGCTGACAGCGGCAGGTGAAGCACTGCTGATGGAAGCCCTGAAAGTCCATATGAGCCTGATCGAGAAGGTGATGGGCCATTCCACCCCAGCCGAATGCAACATGATCGGCGATCACATGCGCCGCGTGACCGACGTGCTCAAGCCGGAATAGCCGGCCTCACCACATGCTCGCCCTGGCACGTTGCGGCCATTCGCGATCGTAAGCCTCGCCATCGATCCGCGCCTTGCTCGTCACTGCCAGTATCTGGCCGGGCGTCGGCAGGGATTTCGGATCCGCATGCTTGTCCGGATTCCACAGATCGGAGCGATGGATCGCGCGTGCGCATTGGAAATAAACGGCATCGACCGCAACAACGGTCACTGAGCGGGCCGGTTTGCCTTCAACCGCAAAGGATGCGCACAGGTCGGCATCCGTGGTGATATGGGCGCATCCGTTGACACGCAGCGTCGTGCCCGAGCCCGGCACGAGGAAAAGAAGCCCTACCCGACCGTCGCGGATGATGTTCTTCAGCGAATCGGCTCGGTTGTTGCCACGCCTGTCCGGCATCATCAGCGTCCGCTCGTCATGAATGCGCACGAAGCCGGCAAGGTCGCCGCGTGGCGAGCAGTCCAGCCCCTCCGGTCCGCAGGTGGCCAGCGTCACGAAGGGCGACGCTTCGATGAAGGCGGCGTACTCGGGAATGAGGTGATCGAGTTCCTTCGCCAGCGAGGTTTCGCCGGGAGTGCCGTACAGGGCTTCAAGTTCCTCGACAGTCTTGATGACGGACATGCTTGCAGCCTCCGGTTTCACCTAGCCTATTTCGTTCCGATGACGGCGCCATGACGGATCAGCCGCGCGACAGTCCCTTTTGCTCGAGTTCGGCCAGATATGCGCTCCAGCGCGCCCCCTTTTCGTGGCCGAGATCGTGCAGATAATCCCAGGTGAATATGCCGGTATCGTGCAGATCGTCGAAAGTGATGCGCACGGCATAGTTTCCGATCGGCTCGATCTTGAGAATCGCGACATTGCGCTTGCCCGGCACCGTCACGCGCTGGTCAGGCGAATGCCCCTGGACCTCAGCCGATGGCGAAAGCACCCGCAGCATCTCGGCCGGCAGTTCGAACGGCGCATGGTCCGGAAAAGTCACCGTGAGCGTCCTGCGATCCTTCGATACCCTCAATTCCTTCGGCGCCGTCATCATTCCATCCCCTGAAAAATTCTCGCCATCTTCCTACGCCGGTCAGCCGGCCGGGAAAAGCGCATTTCCTTGCTGTATCAAAGCCGACATTGCGGCGTCGGCCCCGACAATGCTACCAAGAGCGTTATAGCCTATCTTGAATGACGCTGGCGATCATACGACATTACTCGATATCTGCCGGCAGTAAGTGGGAGGAAGCGCGTCCACATGAATATGATCGATCCTTTCGGGCGCACGATCACCTATCTGCGCGTGTCGGTCACGGACCGCTGCGACTTCCGCTGCACCTATTGCATGGCGGAAGACATGACTTTCCTGCCCAAGAAGGACCTTCTCTCCCTGGAGGAACTCGACCGGCTTTGCACCGTCTTCATCGAAAAGGGCGTGCGCAAGCTGCGTCTCACCGGCGGCGAACCGCTGGTGCGCAAGAACATCATGCATCTGGTGCGCCAGCTTTCGCGCCACCTCGACAGCGGCGAACTCGAGGAACTGACGCTGACGACCAATGGCTCCCAGCTTGGCCGCCATGCCCAGGAGCTCGCCGAATGCGGGGTCAAGCGTATCAACGTTTCGCTCGATACGCTTGATCCGGCGAAGTTTCATGCCGTTACGCGCTGGGGTCACATCGAAAAGGTTCTCGCCGGCATCGACGCCGCGCAGGCCGCCGGGATCAAGGTCAAGATCAACGCCGTGGCGCTGAAGGGCTTCAACGACATGGAACTGCCCGACATGCTGCGCTGGGCGCATGGCCGCGGCATGGACATGACCGTCATCGAAACCATGCCGATGGGCGAGATCGACGAGGACCGGACCGAACAGTATCTGCCGCTGTCGCTGCTGCGGGCCGACCTCGAACGGCAGTTCACCTTCACCGACATTCCCTACAAGACCGGCGGACCGGCGCGCTATGTCGAAGTTGCCGAAACCGGCGGCAGGCTTGGCTTCATCACCCCGATGACGCATAATTTCTGCGAAAGCTGCAACCGCGTGCGCCTCACCTGCACCGGCACGCTTTATATGTGTCTCGGCCAGGAGGACGCCGCCGATCTGCGCGCGCCGTTGCGCGCCTCGGAAGGCAACGAACTGGTTTCCAATGCGATCGACGAGGCCATCGGCCGCAAGCCCAAGGGGCACGACTTCGTTATCGACCGCCGCACCAATCGCCCGTCCGTATCGCGCCACATGAGCGTCACCGGCGGGTGACAGCCGCGCCGTACATCAATCTGAAGAGAGAACGAGGAACGCCCGGACAATTTGCCGGGCGTTTTCCATTGTCTCGAAGTGTCCGGAATGCCTCCCGGTCAATCCGCCTTGCGGTCGGCGCGACGCGCCGCAATGTAGCGCATTGCCGTCACGCGGCGGCGCATGATCTCGGTGCGCATCGCCATCAGGTGCAGCGTGAAGAAAAGCACGGTGAAGCCCACCGCCATGATCATCAGCGGCCACAGCATGCTGGCGTCGATGGTCGGCCCGCCCAGCCGGAACACGGAAGCCGGCTGATGCAGCGTGTTCCACCAATCGACCGAGAACTTGATGATCGGGATATTGATGAAGCCGACAAGCGTGATCACCGCGGCGGCACGTGCCGAGCGCGACGGATCGTCGAGCGCGCGGGTAAGTGCGATAATGCCGAGATACATGAGAAACAGCACGAACACCGAGGTCAGCCGCGCATCCCACACCCACCAGGTGCCCCACATGGGCTTGCCCCAAATGGAGCCGGTGATCAACGCCAGCACGGTGAACGCCGCACCGATCGGGGCCGCCGCCTTCAGCGAAACGTCGGCCAGCGGATGGCGCCAGACGAGCGTGCCGAGCGCCGACATCGCCATCACCGAATAGCACATCATCGAAATCCACGCGAAAGGCACGTGGATATACATGATGCGCACGGTGCTGCCCTGCTGGTAGTCCTCAGGCGCGGCAAAACTCAGATAGAGGCCGGCTGCCAATAGCAGCGCGGCAATGGCGGCAAGCCATGGCACCAGCCTGTCGGCCAGCGCCATGAACCGTGTCGGATTTGCCAGGTCGATCCAGCGGCCGGGCCGCGCGCTCAATTCACTCATGAGGGCTATCTAACGCGATCGACACGCCCCTGCAATGAGGGAGGTCGCCGCAGACGCCCTCCCCGGATGTTTTCAGGCAGCTTCAGGCTGCGCGGAAACATGCGCGAGCGCGCGCACATCCTCGTCGGTCAGCAGACCGCCGGCACGCAGCAGGGCCGCGAAGCGGCCATTGGTGGCCGAGAGTTCGGCGAAACCGCCCATTTCGACGATGCGGCCGCTATCCATGAAGATAACCAGGTCGGCATCGCGCACCGTTGTGAGGCGATGGGCGATGATGAAGGTCGTCCTGCCCTGCCGCACGCGGTCGATGGCTTCCTTGACGCGCGTTTCGGTCTCGACGTCCAGCGCGCTGGTCGCCTCGTCGAGCACGAGAATCGGTGCATCCTTGAGAATGGCGCGGGCAATCGCGATGCGCTGGCGCTCGCCGCCGGAAAGCTGGCCGCCGCGCTCGCCGACGCTGGTGTCGTAGCCTTCGCTCTTGGCCAGGATGAAATCCTGTGCCGCCGCGGCTTCGGCCGCCGCATGAACATCGGCGTAGCTGGCGGTTTCACGGCCGATGCGGATGTTCTCCTCGATCGAGCGGTTGAACAGCCCGGCATCCTGGAAGACGGTGGCGATAGCCTGGCGCAGCGAACGCTTCGTGACGGTGGCCGTGTCGATGCCGTCGATGAGGATACGGCCCTGCTGCGGTGAATGGACACGCTGCAGAAGATTGATCAGCGTAGTCTTGCCCGCGCCGGTCGGGCCGACGATGGCCACCGTCTGGCCGGTGCGGATTTCGAAGGAGATGTCGCGCACGCCCTGACCTGAATTGGGGAACTCGAAGCCGACATTATCGAAGCGGATGTGGCCGGTGACGTTCTCCAGTTCGCGCAGGCCTGCAGGCTCCTTGCGATCGGCCACCGAATCCTCAAGCTGGTAGAAGGCTTCGAGCTTGGCGCGCGACTCGAATATCTGGTTCACGAAGTTGGAAATCTGGTCGAGGCGGCTGATCATCAGCGAAGCGAAGCCGGTAAAGGCAACTATGTCGCCGATGCGCAGTTCGCCGCGTGACACCAGCAATGCACCTACCATCAGCACGATCATCATCGAGATGGTGGAGGACAGGCGCTGTAGCGCGCTGGCCAGCGCCCACCAGTCCAGAACCGGATACTGGGCCTGCAGCAGTTCGCGCACATGGTTGCGCAGGCGCTGCGTCTCCAGCCCGATGCGGTTATAGCTCTGCAGCACTGAAACGTTGTTCACCGTATCGGTGACGTGGGAGAATACCTCCTGATAGTGCTTCTCCACGTTGGACTGGCCGTCCTTGGTCTTGTGCATGACGATGCGGCTGATGATGAGATAGGAAACGCCCAGCCCCGCCAGCACGAGCGACATGCGCAGATCCAGCGAGATTGCGGTGGGCACCAGCAGCGCCAGCGCCACGAGCGTGGTCAGGTGCTGGCGCATGAATTCCAGCCACAGGGTGAACAGCGCCTCGACCGCGCGCAGCATGGTGTGCAGCGCGCTGGAGGTGCCGCGTTCCTGATGCCAGGACAGCGGCATGGTGATGACCTGCTCGAAGGTTTCGCACAGCACCGTCGCGCGGCGTGCATGCGCCAGGCGGTCGGCGCCGCGAGCGACCAGCACGAAAGCAACGATGTTGAAGGCACCAAGCGCCGCCCAAAGTACCAGCGTCTGGAACACGTCCTGCTTTTCCGAAATGGCGTCGATCACGCGCCCGAACAGGATGGGCTCGACGATGGTCACCATCGCCAGCACGATGTTCGCGGTGCAGATGAAAAATACGCGCTTCTTCTCGGTAGCCAGATACCGAAGCGCCCGAAAATAGACTTCCAGCAAAGACACGAAACTCACCTCGTGAGAACTAAAGCCGTGCAGCAAGCCTCATCGAACCCGACGCTGCCCGCGACATCGCAAGACAATGCCCACATACAGTCTTGGTTCCGCTTTTTCGAAACAACATCGAGAAACGCCCCGTAATCTCACGTGATCACGTAACGGATTGAGATTTAAAGAAAAATGTCAGCCATACGGCAAAATAATGGCGCCCCGATCCGGATTGATCGGGGCGTGCAAAAATAGCTTCCCGGCTAAGCCGGAACATGGACCACGACGTCGTGTTCGCCCTTCGGCCCGAGCTCGAAAAAGCCACCCGAAGCGCGTTTGCCGTCGACCTCGATGGTGAGCTTCTTCACGGCCTCCCCGCGCACGACCCGGATGCGGTAAACGGCACCCTCCAGTCTGAGCGTTGCGCCGTAGCCCCGCCAGGCGGTGGGCAGGACGGGATTGACGACGATGCGGGTATCTTCCCGCCTGATTCCCAAAATCCCCTCCACGGCAGCTCTATGGAGCCATCCGGCCGACCCGGTGTACCAGGTCCAGCCGCCGCGGCCGCCCTTGTCGCCCTGCGAATAGATGTCCGCGGCGACGACATAAGGCTCGACGCGATAATGCTCCGCTGCCTGCTCATCCAGCGCGTGATTGACCGGATTGAGCATGTTGAAGCAACGGTAGGCGTCATCGGCTCGCCCCATTTCAGCCAAGGCAATGACAAACCAGGTGGCCGCATGGGTGTACTGGCCGCCATTTTCGCGCACCCCCGGCGGATAACTTTTTATGTAGCCGGGGTCCTTGTTTGTGTTCGAAAAGGGCGGCGTGAACAGCCTGATGATGTGTAGATCCTCATCGACCAGGAACTTCATGGCTGAATCCATTGCGGTCCTGGAACGTGCCGGATCGGCATCGCCCGAAAGCACGCTCCACGACTGGGCAATGGAGTCGATCTTGCACTCCTCCGATTCCTGCGAGCCGAGCGGCGTGCCGTCATCATAGCTGCCGCGCCGATACCAGGCACCGTCCCACGCAGCGTTTTCCAGGGCACGCTTGAGCTTGCGGGCATGCTTCTCCCATTTGTCGGCACGTTTGTCGTCGCCTTGCGCGCGTGCGACCGCGCCGAACTCGCCAAGCGTCTTCAGCAGGAACCAGCCGAGCCAGACGCTCTCGCCCTTGCCGCCCTCGCCCACACGGTTCATGCCGTCGTTCCAGTCGCCGCCGAGAATAAGCGGCAAGCCGCTCGCGCCGGTACGCGCAATGGCAAGGTCGAGCGCGCGCGCGCAGTGTTCGTAAAGCGTCGCCGTTTTCTTCGATATTTCAGGCGTATAGAAAGCGTCGTGCTCACCTTCCTTGAGGGCTTCGCCTTCGATGAAAGGTATCTTTTCCTCAAGGATGGATGTGTCTCCGGTCACCTTCACATAGGAAGCGGTGCCGAACGCAAGCCACACGACATCGTCGGAGATGATCGTGCGCACGCCCGCGCCGGTGCGCGGCAGCCACCAGTGCTGCACGTCGCCTTCGGGGAATTGCCGATGTCCGGCATTGACGATCTGGTCCCTTGCAAGCTGCGGATCGTGCAGCATCAGCGACAGCGTGTCCTGCAGCTGATCACGGAAGCCGAACGCGCCGCTGGCCTGATAGAAGGCCGAGCGTGCACGCAGGCGGCAGGCAAGGCTCTGATAGGGCAGCCAGTAATTGACCAGCGCATCGAATGCCTTGTCCGGCGTTTCCACCAGCATCGTGCCGAGGAAATCCGTCCAGTAGCGTTCGTTCTCGGTCAGCCTCTCATCAAAGTCGCGTGCGCGATGGCGTACCACGAGATCTTTCACTTCTTCGTCGGAGTCGACATCGCCAAGCAGGAAGAGCATGGAAGCTTCTTCGCCCGGCGCCACCTCGATGTCCCGTGCGATTGCGGCGCATGGGTCCAGTCCCGCCTCGATCCGACCCGACAGGTCGAGCCCGCGCATCACCACATGCGGGGCCTCGATCGTCCCGCCCCTGCCAATGAATTCGCCGCGATCGGCGGTCACGGACTGGGCCTGCCCATCGCTCGCCAGGAAGGCGATGCGATCGCCGAAGTCCAGGCTGTAGCTGTTGGTGGCCAACAGCGCGCCCGTCTGCGCATCCTGCGAGGAAACGACATTGGAAGCTGATCTGGACCTGTTGTTGCCCAACACCCATTCGGCATAGGCATAGACCCGCAGCCGCGCCGGCACGGTGCCGGCATTGCGGATGCGTAGCCGGGAAATCTTCACCGAATCAACCGGATCAACCAGTTGCGTGACCTCGGCCGTCAATTGTCCACGATCTACCGTGAAGGTGCTGACGCCCTGGCTGTGCCGGGCCTCGTAGCTGATCGAAGGATCGCGGGCGACGGCGGCGAACGGCGAAAACGCCTTTCCGTCGGTATGGTCGTAGATATAGATCGCCTCGCCCGGCCGGTTGCTCACCGGATCGTTCGTCCACGGCGTCAACTGGAAGTCGCGGCTGTTGCGGCTCCAGGTGAAGGATGCGCCTTCCGCCGAGGTGTGGAAGCCGAAATTCGCGTTGGCGATCACGTTGATCCACGGATGCGGCGTGACGCGGTCGCCCGTCAGGCGCACGACATAGTCGCGTCCGCCCCGGTCGAAGCCGCCAAAACCGTTCCACGAGGCCAACCCCTTTCCGCTCGGCGCTGAAACCGTCACCGCGCGCGCGGACGGCAGCGGCGTATGATGCATTTCGGCGGTCAGCTCGCTGAGCATCAGCGATTCGGCCGCAAATGCCGCGTCGCGTGCCTGAAGCGCGGCGATCTCGGCACGTTCGATCTGGTCGAAGATGGTGCCGTTGCGGGTGTGCAGGGCGATCCGCGCCGCCGAAAGCAGCGTCCTGTAGGACATCTCGTCCATCAGATCGCGGCGCACGGCAAAGATATGCTGGCGGGGCCCGAGTTCCTTGCCGCGCAGGCGGCTGTTCTCGGCCAGCGACTCGATCGCCTGCTGCAGGTCCTGCACATAGGAGGCGGCCTGCTCGTTGATCACGACAAGATCGGCCAGAAGCCCTCTCGAGCGCATATATTCCTGGAAGCGCAGCGCTTGTGCGACGATTTCCAGATCAGCCACGTCGCTGATGCGGATCGCAAAGATCGGATAATCGCCGGAGATCGCCATGGGCCACAGCGCCGACTGCCGGCCAAGCCCTGCCGCCACCGTCTCGGCCGGCACGCGCAGCGCCGGATCCGGATAGAGCAGATAGCGCGCCAGCTTCTGCACATTGGCGGCGTCCGAAAGGCTCAGGCCCAGATGGCGCGTCTGTACCTGCGAGCGCGTCCAGGCCAGCATGGCCTGGCGCTGGTAGCTCTCGGGGTGGTCGAGCCGCCCGCGCACTTCGTCGATTTCGTCGCGATTGGCGCCCACGACCGTCCAGAAAGTCAGCGAAACCTTCTTGTTGGCCGGCACGCGCACGCGGCAGCGCAGCGCCATGATCGGGTCGAGCACGAAGCCCGAATTGCCGCCGAGCTGAGCGCCCGGATCGAAGGCCGCGGCATGGGTGATGTTGCGCCCGCGTCCGATGAAGGCGCGGCGGTCGGTTTCTGCCTCCGTGTCGCGTGTCTGCCCGCTGGCATCACTGACGAAATGCACTACCGCGATGTCGGGTTCGTTGGCCGCACGCTTGCGCCGGCTGGCAAAGATCGCCCGATTGCCGGCCGCGATTTCCGTCTCGACGAACATCTTGGAGAAGGCTGGATGCGCGGCATCGGCCAGTTCCGGCGCAAGCACCAGTTCGGCATAGGAGGTGATCTCGATATGCCGGTCCATGGCCCCGTCATTGGCGATGGTTATGCGACGGCCTTCGCCATTGCCTTCCGACACCACGATGCACTCCACCTCCGAGCGCAACGTGCCGACGGTTTTCACGAAGCTCGCCTTGTCGTCGCAGAACAGCGTCTGGGCGTGCTCGTTGGAAGCACGCTTCGGCTCGGTGGTGGCGGACCACCATTCGCCCGTATCGGTATCGCGCAGGAAGAGATAGGTGCCGTAGCGGTCTTCCGTCGGGTCGGCCTCCCATCGGGTGACGGCAAGATCGTTCCAGCGGCTGTAGCCGGAGCCTGTCGCCGTGACCATCACCGAATAGCGGCCGTTGGACAAGAGGTTGGTGGCGCGCAGCGCCCGTGCCGGCTCCACCACCGAGCGCGTCTCGGGATTGTCGTCCACGACCTCCACCTTTGGCCGCTCGTCCGCCTCGGTGCGGACGGTGGCGATCGGAATGTCGCGCGGCGCCTTTTCCTGCAGCAGCAGTTCGGCCGCCTCGATGACTGGATCGCTGTGGAAGCGATCGCGCATGCGGCCCTCGAAGATCGCATTGGCCACGGCCGCGATCGACATTCCCTGATGGTGGGCCATGTAGTTGTAGACGACAGCATGATTGGTGCCCTCGGGAACACGTTGCGGCGTGAAGTCCACCGCGTCGTGATAGCCGTAGCGGCCAAGCCCGCCGATCCGGCGCAGCCTCATCAGGTTCTGCACCGCCTCATGCGGCATGAATTGCGCGGCAAGCGCCGTCGCATAGGGTGCGATCACGGTGTTCTGCGCCAGACCGCGCTTCAGGCCCAACCCCGGTACGCCGAAATTGGTGTACTGATAGGTCATTTCGCGGTCGCGCGCGTTGAAGGCGGCTTCGGAGATGCCCCAGGGAATGCGCTTCGAGCGGCCATACTGGATCTGACGCCGGATGATCAGCTTGTTCGTCTGGTTGAGCAGGCCGCCCTGCGGCTCCTTCATCACCAGCGGCGGCATCAGATACTCGAACATCGAGCCCGACCAGGACAACAGCGCGCCCTTGAAGCCGATCTCGACGATTGGCCGGCCCAGCCGGAACCAATGGTCGGTCGGAATATCGCCCTTGGCGATGGCGAACAGGCTGGTCAGCCGCGCTTCCGAGGCCAAAAGGTCGTAGCAGCTTTCATCCAGCTGATGTTCTTCCACGCGGTAACCGATGGAGAGCAGCTTGCGCTCTCGCCGCAGCAGGAAGGAAAAGTCCATCTCGAAGGCGAAGCGGCGCGTTCGTTCCTGAAGGTTCTTCAGCTTTGCCCGCAGCACCTCGATCGACTTCTCGTCGCTGTGCGCGTCATGGACATGCGCCTCGCACACCGCTTCCAGCTTGGCGGCCCATTCGGTCAGCACCTCGCTGCGATGCGACCGCACCTCGGTGTTGATCGCGCTGGCGAGCTTGCGGATTTCGCCCGACAGCACCGCCAGATTGATGGTGCGGATCGACGCCATCTCCGGCTGTTCCTTGATCGCGGCCACCGCCCGGCTCATGCCGTCGATGCGGTCGCGCAGGCGCTGGCGCAGCGGTCGAAGCTGGCGGCGATCGTCGGGCAAATCGTCGAGATTTTCATCGAGGACGGCGACCGCATCCAGAAGACCGTCGAAATCGCCCTGCAGGTGCACCGATGGCGCTTCCGCCCATTCGGCGCAGGCCGCCGCGACCGCGATGAGATGGCCGGCAAGATTGCCGCTATCGACCGCCGAAACGTAGAGCGGCGAAAGTGGCCGCAGCGTATTGGTCTCGTACCAGTTGTAGAGATGACCGCGATAGCGCCCCATCTTCTCGATGGTCGTCATCGTCTGGTCTATGCGCTCGGCAGCTTCGGCAAGGCTGATCCAGCCGAAGTCACGCGCCGACACCACCGACAGCAGATAGACGCCGATATTGGTGGGCGACGTGCGGTGGGCCACCACCGGGCGCGGCGTTTCCTGGAAATTGTCCGGCGGCAGCCAGTTGTCTTCCTCCGTCACGAAGGCTTCGAAATAGGCCCACGTGCGGCGGGCGGTGATGCGCAACCGGTGTATGTCCTGCGGCGAGATGCGCAGCCTGTCTTCCGTCTCGGCCGAACGGCTGATCAGCCAGGCGAATGCCGGCGAGCCTGCCCAGAAGATGGCAAAGAAGAAGGCGACGAAACTGCCCGTGGAATCGGCCGCAACCGGAATGGCAAGCCCGATGATGGCAATGACCACCGCGCCGCGCATGATGCGGTAGTAGGAATAGAGGTCGTTGCCGCCCGTCTTGTGCGCCTGTGAAGCGGTGCGCCATTCCAGCATATTCTGGCGGCTGACGAAAAACCTGTAGAGGGTGCGCAGCAGCGCATCCCCCATCATCCAGGCCAGATGCGCCATGAGCACCACGCGTACCGCCACCATCGCCGTGCCGAATGCGACATCCCGAAACAGCGCGCTGAAATGGCCGCGCGGCGTGGCATCCCCGCTCTTGGGCAGGATCGAATTGACCACGTCGAAGGTCGGAGCCATGAAAATGACCAGGATCAGCAGCGCCTGCCACTGGGCTGCCTGTGTGAAGGGCAGCAGCGTCCATCCCGCAACGGCCGAAGCGACCCAGAAAATGGGTACCAGCGAGCGTCGCAGATTGTCGAACATCTTCCAGCGCGACAGGGCCGGTACACCCGATCCAAGCTGGAAAATGAAGTTCAGAAGCTGCCAGTCGCCCCTTGCCCAGCGGTGATGGCGCGAGGCGTCGACCGAATAGCGGGTGGGGTAGTCCTCCACCACTTCCACATCGGTGACGAGTCCGGCGCGCGACAGCGCGCCTTCCAGCAGGTCGTGGCTGAGAACGGCGTTTTCGGGGATACGCCCCTTCAGCGCCGCTTCCATGGCATCGACATGATAGAGACCCTTGCCTGTGAAGGTGCCCTCCCCGAAAACGTCCTGATAGACGTCGGAAACGGCGAAGACATATGGATCGAGACCGCGATTGGAGGAAAAGACGCGCTGGAAGAAGGAGGCTTCGTCGCCGGTGGTCAGCGATGCGGTCACGCGCGGCTGCAGAATGGCGTAGCCTGCGGTCACACGCCGTTGCGCCGCGTCGAATTGCGGCCGGTTAAGCGGATGGCACAGCTTGCCGACCAGCCGCTTCACCGCATCGCGGGTCATGCGCGTATCGGCATCGAGCGTCATGACGTGGACGATCTTTTCCGGCAGCGGCGCATCCGGCGGCAGGAAGGTGGTGTCGGCGTCTCCGCGCAGCAGCAGGTTCAACTCATGCAGCTTGCCGCGCTTGCGCTCCCAGCCCATCCAGCACTTTTGCGAGGCGTTATAGAGACGACGGCGGTGCAGCAGATGAAAGAGCGGCGCGCCCCTGGCCGGATAACGCTTGTTGAGCTTGGCGATCTCCTCGCGCGCATAGGCCAGGATTTCCATGTCGCCGGGGCTCTGCTCGGCCGAGCTGTCCGGCCAGTCCGACAACAGCGCATAGTAGATTTCGCCATGCATATTGGCGAGATGGTGGACTTCGAGCTGGCGGACGTTCTCCTCGACATCGTCGCGCGAGCCGATCAGCGAAGGCACCACCACCAGCGTGCGCGCCTCCACCGGAACGCCTTCCTTGTATTCATAGCCGATGAGACGCGTCGGCTTGAGGAACAGCAGCACGATCGTATTGAAAAAGGCCATCGCGCCTTCGCTGGCGGGAAGCGAGAACAGCACAAGCATCAGCACGATCGACGAACTCGCCATGCCAAGGCTGGCCAGGGCATGCCCCGCGAGCGCCAGAAGCAGCGCGGTAAGCGCGAAAACCGGAACGGCCATGCCGAGCCAGCCCGTGCGCCGGAAGGCCCGTTTGAACCACATGGTGAACGGCGGGCGGTAGCCAATTTCGCGTTCCAGATGCTGTCGCTTGGGACCGACGAGGAGGAAGCCGATGTCGTTTCCGGGGCTGATGCCATCGGCTCCCTCCCCGGCTTCCACCAACTCGATGGCGCGGTTGGCGACCTCGAACTCGGTGTGTCCGGAACGCCGCGCCAGATCCTCGATGGCCGCGCGATACTGGTCGCGCGACTGGAAATCCAGATCGGCGAAATTGGTGCGCTGGCGCAGCAGAGAATCGACCGGGCTGACCGACTCGAACCAGAGCGTCCAGTCGACATCATTGAGCAGCCGCAATCCCCGGATGATGTTGCCGGTGGTGACGTTGCCGCTCGAAAGCGTCTGGTGCTCGCTGAGGATGATTTCCTCTGCGTCCGATCCCGATTTCTCGAGCTGGTCCTCCAGCCAAACCAGCGCGCGGCCGGCATTTTGCGACCCGTCGCGCAGGCGATAGAGGAGCTGGGTGGCGAACGTGGTGTCGCGCGCATGCGTGGTGTAGTGGGAAAGAATGGCCCGGCGCGCCTCGCCGTCGCCGGCGGCCAGCACCCTGTCGGCAACGTCGTTGGCGACCTGGCGCATGTCATGGGTGCGGTTCACCCGCACAGCCAGTCGGCGCAGATTCTCGATCAGCACGAAGCGAAGAAGCGAAGGCAGCGCCCACAGTTCGCCGATACGCATCGGCTCGACGCTTTGATAGCCGTCGATGAGCGCTTTGAACATGTCGGCCGACACCATGCTGTCGGAATGGGCGACATAGACCCATGCCAGCGCCAGCGTGCGCGGCAGTTCAACGCCATTCGCCAACTTTATGGTCGGCAGTTCGGCATAGAAGCGGCGCGGCAGGTCGCGCTTGATCTGGAAGATGGTTTCTTCGACGAGATAGTTGTTGTCGAGCAGCCACTGGGCGGCCGGCGTTATCGTTTCGCCGCGGGCCTGCGCCGAGTTGGTCGCGCGATAGACCTCCAGGATCTTGTCGGCGTCCTCGCGGATCCTCGCCTGAAAATCGAAGGCTTCGATGTCATAGCAGTCTTCAAGCTCGCGGCGCGCGAGTGCCGCGCCTAGCGCAAACAGCTTCTCTTCCGGAAGGAAGTTCGACCGGATCGGGTGCTCCAGAGTTTCGGGAAACTTTGCTGCCTTCTCCAGAGAGGCCGGATCGGTCTGAACATTCATCAATATCAATTCCGCTCAACAACAAACAGGCCGCGCCAGGGACGAGCCACTACACGGCAGAACAGTTCGGATGACGATTGGTTGCATGGCACCGTCGTCCAAACCGCTTTTTCCCCCTGGGACAGGAGAAAGGTGGAAATGTGTCGGACATTTCCCTGTCAAAAAGTCATTTGAATCAATGAGAAGACGAAAAGCGCCAATTCGGGCTTTTTCGTGTTTGACAGCCCGTTTTCAGCCACATTTACGTTACGCTCCGACACAATATGTCAGAAGCTTTTCGGGGCGCACGGCGGTCGCGCATCAGGGGGCACTCAGGGGAGAAAGGGGCTGTTCTTCGGGAGGCATGGTCATGCCGCCGACACGCGGCGACACGACAAGGCAACTCGGCTCCGGATGGGGCTCAGACTGCTGCGGTGATGATGATCTCGACCTTGTAGTCCGGCGTGGCCAGCTTGGCTTCGCCGGTGGCGCGCGCGGGCGTATGGCCCTGCGGCACCCATGCATCCCAAACGGCGTTCATTTCGCCAAAAGTATCCATATCGGCAAGCCAGATGATCGCCTGCAGGATCTTGGTCTTGTCCGAACCGGCCTTGGCGAGCAGTGCATCGATCTCGGCGAGAACGGCCGTGGTCTGCTCGGTAACGGAGGCGCCGGGCGCGCCGACCTGGCCGGCCAGATAGATCGTATTGTTGTGGATGACGATGTCGCTCATACGGCGGCCGACATCGATGCGGCGGATGGTCATGGCTGGCTTCCTTCCTGTTGGTCGTTGCCCCGTCTTCATAGATTTCGCCCATGCGCCCGGCAAGGCCGCGCGGACGAATCCCCGACATCTCCCCATCCATTATGATCCGTCGCCGGATGTGCGCCGATTTGCGTGAAATTCGCGTCCACCCTCGTTGACTAATGTAATAACATCACATATCCAGTCACCAGGATCACAAGAACCGTGCTGCAAGAGCCCCGATGACCGACGCCTGCCTGACATTCCGTGACCTGACGCTGGGCTACAACAGCCATCCTGCCGTGCATCATCTCAACGGCTCGGTAAAGGCTGGATCGCTGACCGCGGTGGTGGGCGCCAATGGTTCCGGGAAATCCACGCTCATGAAAGGGATCGTGGGCGTGCTCAAGCCGATGGCTGGCTCTTGCTCCAACGTGCGCAACGCCCGCATCGCCTATCTGCCGCAGCAATCCGAACTCGACCGCACCTTCCCCGCCCGCGTCGTCGACCTGGTGTCTCTCGGGCTTTGGCCCCGGCGCGGCCTCCTGGGACGCTATAGCCAGCAGGATCGCGACGAGGTTTCCAGGGCGTTGATGGCGGTCGGCCTCAAGGGTTTCGAGAAACGGCCCATCGACACACTGTCTGGCGGCCAGTTGCAACGCGCGCTGTTCGCCCGCGTTCTCGTGCAGGATGCGGAACTGATCCTGCTTGACGAACCTTTCAATGCCGTGGACGCCAAGACGATCGGCGACCTCGTCCAGCTCATCAAGCGCTGGCATGGCGAAAGCCGCACCGTCATGGTGGTGGTGCACGATCTGGACCTCGTGCGCGAGCACTTTCCCGAAACGCTGCTGCTGGCGCGCAACCCCATCGCCTGGGGCGCGACGAAGGAAACGCTGCGGCCGGAAAACCTGCTGCGCGCACGTCGCTTCGACGAAGCCTGGCACGAGAACGCCCCCTGGTGCGAACCAGACCACGGTCATACGGACGGACATGCCCATGCGCATGACGGCCATCATCACCATGAGCATGGCGAGACCCATGACTTTCCCGATCACGAATCCGGCCCCCGGGCAGCCTGAGTCCGAGCCATGTATGATTTCCTGATCGCCCCATTTCTCGAATTCGGCTTCATGCAGCGCGCGCTTGGCGGCTCGCTGATGCTGTCGCTGGGTGCCTGCCCGGTCGGCGTGTTCCTGATGCTGCGGCGCATGAGCCTGACCGGCGACGCCATGGCGCACGCCATCCTGCCGGGCGCGGCCGTCGGATTCCTGTTCTTCGGTCTTCAGATCGTGCCCATGACCATCGGCGGGCTGATTGCCGGGGTCATCGTCGCGATGGGCGCGGGCGCGGTCTCACGCTTTACAGTGCAGAAGGAGGACGCCTCCATGGCCGCCTTCTATCTGATCTCGCTGGCGCTCGGCGTGCTGATGGTTTCGCTGCGCGGGTCGAGCGTGGATCTCATGCATGTGCTGTTCGGCACTGTGCTGGCGCTCAACAACGAGGCTTTGGGTCTCATCGCAGCAATCTCGGTCATCACCTTGATAACGCTTGTGATCTTTTGGCGCGCCATCGTTGCCGAATGCCTCGATCCGCTGTTCCTGCGCTCGGTCAGCGGACTGGGCATGCCAGTGCATTTCATCTTTCTGGGACTGGTGGTGCTCAATCTGGTCGGCGGCTTCCAGGCGCTCGGAACCCTCCTTTCGGTCGGCCTGATGATGCTGCCTGCCGCGGCCGCGCGCTTCTGGAGCACCCGCGTCGAGCCGATGTGCGTTCTGGCCGTTCTGATCGGCTTCGGCTCCTGCATTGCGGGGCTGCTGCTGTCCTATCACGCCGCCCTGCCCTCCGGCCCGGCCATCATCCTCTCGGCCGGCTTCGTCTATCTTGTCTCGACCGTGTTCGGCACGCGTGGCGTCATCAACATGCGCATGCGCCGCCACCATCACAGAACCGCCTGATCCAACCAGAAGGAGCCCCTTTCCGATGCTGAAGTCTTTTCGACGCGCCGCGCTCGCAACTGTTATAACATTAACATCATTCGGGACGGCTTCCGCCTATGCCGAGCCGCTGAAAGTTGTCGCGAGCTTCTCCATCATCGGTGATTTTGCGCAGAATGTCGGCGGCGACCGTATCGCACTGACCACGCTGGTCGGCCCGGACGGCGACGCCCATGTCTATGAACCCAAGCCAGCCGACGCGATGGCCATGAGCAAGGCCGATATAGTGCTTGTCAACGGCCTGCATTTCGAGGGGTTCCTGCAGCGTCTGGTCGAAGCGAGCGCAACCAAGGCTTCCGTCGTGGAGCTGACCAAGGGCGTCGAGCCGATCGCGATGAAGGAAGAGCATGCGCATGAAGAAGGCGAAAGCCACGGGCACCATCATCATGGCGACACCGACCCGCACGCCTTCCAGTCCATTGCCAATGCCAAAATCTACGTGAAGAACATCGCGGACGCCTTCTGCGCCGCTGACGCGCAGGGCTGCGACAGCTACGAGGCCAATGCCGAGGCCTACACGCGGAAGCTCGCGGAGGCCGAAACCGAGGTAAAAGCAGCAGTTGCCTCCATTCCCCAGGACAAGCGCGTCATCATCACGTCGCATGACGCTTTCGGCTATTTCGAGCATGCCTATGGCCTCACCTTTCTCGCGCCGGAAGGTATCTCGACCGAAGCCGAAGCCTCGGCAGCCGATGTCGCCGCACTGATCCGGCAGGTGAAAGAAGACAAGGCCTCGGCCATCTTTGTGGAAAACATCACCAATGCCCGGCTGATCGAGCAGATTGCAGCGGAAACCGACCTGAAAGTCGGCGGAACGCTCTATTCCGACGCCCTGTCGTCCAATGATGGTCCCGCATCGACCTATATCGATATGATGCGCAACAACATTGCCACCATCAAGGGTGCGATCATGGGAAGCTGAAGTCGCTTCCGCTTCCAAAGCGTCGAACGAGCAGCTGAAAACCCCGCTTTCGACGCCGCGAAACTTCGGAGTGTTCCCGTGCTCGACGGAACACTCCCCTCAGACCGATGAAAATCCGGCTTGCAGGCGGGATGCGTTCCCGCCTTTTTCGAAGCCATACTTGTAATGTTATTACATAATAAAGGAAAACCATGACTTCCTTCTTCAATAAGGCCTCGGCCGCCGCACTGCTCCTCGGCTTCATGCCCACCGCGACCCTGGCCGACGAACAGACGGCCTGGCGATTGTTCATCGCCGACCACGGCCAGCCGGCCGTTCATGTCATCGACGCAGTGAGCGGTACGGAACTGGTAAGCTTTGCCACCAGGGCCCCAGCAACTCTTTACCGCAGCGGCAGCGGCAGGACCGTTTTTGCCGTGCAGCGGGACGGCAATGTGGTGCAGGCGATCTCCAGCGGCATTTCGACCAGCGATCACGGCGACCATGGCGACCTCAAGGTCGAGGAGACCAAGTTGCTTGATATGGCTGTTGCCGGCACCAGGCCCGTCCACTTCGTGGATCATGGCGGCAACATCGCCTTGTTCTTCGATGGCGAAGGCATAGCCCGCATCATTCCGGAAAGTGAGGTGCTGGCAGGGTCGCCATCGGTCCGTGAGATCAGGACGGGCGCTCCCCATCACGGCGTCGCCATTACATTCGGCGACCATGTGCTGGTGACGGAGCCAAACAAGGAAAAGCCGGACGAGCTACCGGTGGGCATCCGCGTGCTCGATGCGCAGGGCACGCCGGCAGGCGGTCTGCACGCCTGTCCGGACCTTCATGGCGAGGCGGCGTCCGGCAACATCGTCGCCATCGCCTGCGCCAAGGGACTGTTGATCGCGCAAGCCGGTGACAAGGGACCATCGATCGGGTTCCTGCCCTATTCGGACGAGTTGCCCGAGGGCAAAGTGACCACGCTGCTCGGCGGCAAGGGGCTGCAATATTTCCTTGGCAATTACGGCCCAAGCGCGATCGTGCTGATCGACCCGACGGCTGACGATGCCTTCCGCCGCATCGAACTGCCCACGCGACGCGTGCATTTCGCCGTCGATCCGGTGCGGCCGAAATTCGCATATGTCTTCACCGAGGACGGCAGGCTGCATCAGCTCGATGTGATTTCGGGCAAGATCACCAGATCGCTGGCGCTCACCGAGCCCTACAGCATGGATGGTCACTGGAGCGACCCGCGCCCGCGCGTGGCGGTTGCGGGCGATGCGATCTTCGTCACCGATCCGCTGAAGAGCACACTGCACATGATCGATGCCGCCAGCTTCGAGAAGACCCGCGACATCGCCATTGCAGGCAAGCCCTTCAACATCGTCGCAGTCGGCGGTTCCGGCGAGGCGCACTGACGCAAGCCGCCTGAGCCACATCGCATCAGCCAAGCCTCCCAAGGCGGTTGACCCGACCTCCCCTCTTCACATACTCAGGCGCATGTCCTGAAGGGAGGTCGGGCATCTACTGGCAACGGCCTCTCTCCCGACCAGCCAGCTACAGGCGCCGAGGCGCCAACAGGGAGTTTTTCGCATGACCGAGGCCGTGACCATCGCACGCGACGGCGAGATCGCCATCGTTACCATCGACAATCCGCCCGTGAACGCGATGAGTTTTCACGTGCGCGAGCCGCTGATGGCCGCCCTCACCGCCCTGCGCGACGACGCGTCCGTTGCCGGCATCGTACTGGCCTGCGCGGGCCGCACCTTCGTCGCCGGCGCCGACATCACCGAATTCGGCAAGCCGATGCAGAAGCCGGAACTGCGCGATCTGATCGCCGCACTCGAAACGCTCGGCAAGCCGGCGGTCGCCGCCATCCACGGCACGGCGCTCGGTGGCGGGCTGGAGCTGGCGCTGGGCTGTCATTTCCGCGTGGCCGAGGCGAGCGCGAAACTGGGCTTGCCGGAAGTCAAGCTCGGCATCCTGCCCGGCGGCGGCGGCACAGTCCGCCTGCCGCGCCTCGTCGGCCCGCTCAAGGCGCTCGACATGATCGTCTCCGGCACTCCGATCAGCGCCAAGGACGCACTTGCCAATGGCCTCGTGGATGCGCTGGTGGACGGCGATCTCGTCGCCAAGGCCGCCGCGTTCGCGCGCGAGCAGGTCAAGTCCGGCAAACAACCGGTTGCCGTGCGCGACCGCAACGAACTGGTCGAAAGCGCCGATCTCGCCGCCGTCGATGCGCGCGCGACAGAACTCGCCAGGAAAGCACGCGGGCTGGAGGCCCCCATCGCCTGCGCTGAAGCCGTCCGCAACGCACTTACCCTGCCTTTCGACGAGGCGTTGACCAGAGAGCGCGAAGTCTTCGCCAAGCTGGTCGCCGGCGACCAGTCGAAGGCGCAGCGCCACCTGTTCTTTGCCGAGCGCGAGGCGGCCAAGGTGCCGGGCGTCGGCAAGGACGTGAAGCCACGCGAAATTGCCCGCGTCGGCATCATCGGCGCTGGCACCATGGGCGGCGGCATCGCAATGGCCTTCGTCAATGGCGGTATTCCAGTCACCCTGCTGGAAATGAATCGCGAAGCGCTTGACCGTGGCCTGGCCACCATCGAAAAGAACTACGCGATTTCCGTCTCGCGCGGTTCGCTGACGGAAGAGGCCAAGGCCGGGCGCATGGCCGCCTTCACCCCCTCCACGGACTATGCCGACCTTGCCGATTGCGACCTCATCATCGAGGCCGTGTTCGAGGAAATGTCGGTGAAGAAGGACGTATTCGGCAAGATCGAGGCTGTGGCCAAGCCCGGCGCGATCCTCGCCACCAACACGTCCTATCTTGATGTCAATGAGATTGCCGCCTCGACCGGCCGGCCGCAGGATTTCCTGGGCCTCCACTTCTTCTCGCCGGCCAATGTGATGAAGCTGCTTGAAATCGTGCGCGGCGCAAAGACCGCCCCCGACGTGCTGGCAACGGCGCTTGCCGTGGGCAAGAAGATCGGCAAGGTGCCGGTCGTCGTCGGCGTCTGCCACGGTTTCGTCGGCAACCGCATGCTCGGCGCGCGCGGCGCGGAAACCGAACCGCTGCTGCTGGAAGGCGCAACGCCGCAACAGGTCGACAATGTGTTCACCGATTTCGGCTGGCCTATGGGTCCGTTCCAGATGTGGGACCTCGCGGGCCTCGACATCGGCTGGCGCAACCGCAAGGCGCAGGGCAAGACGGCAGTCATCGCCGACACGCTGTGTGAGCGGGGGCATTTCGGCCAGAAAACCGGACGCGGCGTCTATCTCTACGAAAGCGGATCGCGCACGCCGACACCCGACCCTGAGGTCGCGGCCCTGATCGAGGAGAAGGCGAAACAACTCGGCATCGACCGTCGCGAGATTTCGTCCCAGGAGATCATCGAGCGCACATTCTACCCGCTGATCAACGAAGGTGCGAAGATCCTCGAGGAAGGCATCGCTGCGCGCGCATCCGACATCGATATAGTCTGGGTCAACGGCTACGGCTTCCCCATCGGCAAGGGCGGCCCGATGTTCTGGGCAAGCCTCGAAGGCTACGGCAAGATCGTTGAGCGGCTCGATTATTGGTATGCCCGTACCGGCAAGGACATCTTCAAGCCGGCCGAACTGCTGCGCAAGGCCGCCGAAACCGGCAAGCTGGCGGAAGCCGCCTGAGCGCCGGAACGGCAGCGGCAACAAAATCCTGCTTGCGAGGCGCGTGACGCCTCGCGAAACCTTGCGGCCCGCACTATGTTTGCCGCAATCGGCCAGAGCGAGAGGGCTTCCCGTTGAATCGCCATCTCGTTCTAAGATTTTGTTTTCGAGCATGTTGCTCCCGAAGTCGCCATTTTTTCGGGAGCCATGCCCCAAGCGCCTGCGAGGAGCACTATGGAATACCGACAGATTTCCGACGATTATTCGGTCTCGGGACAGATCACCACCGAAGATGTCGCCACCATCAAGGCCGCAGGTTTCAAGGGCGTCATCTGCAACCGTCCCGACAATGAGCAACCGGGTCAGCCCTCGGCCGCAGAAATTAGACAGGTCGTGGAGGCTGCCGGTCTCGGTTTCCGTCATGTGCCCATGGTCAGCGGACAGCCGGTCACCATGGAGGATGCGGAGGCCATGGCAACGGCTCTGGACGAACTCGAAGGTCCGGTCTTCGCCTATTGCCGCTCCGGCGCCCGCTCGACCAACCTGTTCCTGGCTGCCCAGCAGATCAGGAGCTGAGCCTTCCCACTCCCTGCCGCTATAGCGGCAGGGCCTGCGTCTCTTTCAGCGTCTGCAACACGATCGCCGTTTTCACATGCTGCACGGCTTCGTGCGGCAGAAGCACGCCATTGACGAAGTCGGCCAGCGACTTCAGGTCTGGCGTCACCACCTTCAGGATATAGTCCATCTCGCCGGTCAGGGCGTGCGCCTCCTGCACTTCCGGCAGGCGCGCAAGCAGATCGGCGAAGCGCTGCGCATTGTCGCGATTATGCGTCGCCAGCGTCACCGAGATGACGTTGACCAGCGGAAATCCCAGACGGTCCCGGTCGAGCACGGCGCGGTAGCCACGAATAAAACCGTCATCCTCCAGCCTCTGACGCCGCCGCGAACATTGCGACGGCGACAGGTTCACGCGCTCCGACAAATCGTTGTTGGTGAGCCGGCCATCGGCCTGAAGCAGTGACAGTATCTTGCGATCAAACTGATCAAGACGCGCATCAACCATAGTCAAGCTCACTTTCCTACACGGTCCATGCGCATTCCGAGCATTTTCGGCATTCGAACGCAAGCACCGTGCACCTTCGGAAGCGTATTATACCGCATGTAGAAAATCGCGGCCTCCGGCCGCAGGAGGAGATACTATGGGACCCTTCCCTCACGACGCGCCGCCCGCCACCATCAGCGATACGAACCCCGCCGGCACGGACGGCTTCGAGTTTGTCGAATTCGCCCATATGGAGCCGGAAAAGCTCTCCGAACTGTTCACGCGCATGGGCTATGTGCCGGTCGCCAAACACCGGACGAAAAACATCACCGTCTGGCGCCAGGGCGACATCAACTATGTGCTGAACGCCGAGCCCGGCTCGCACGGCATGAAGTTCGTGGAAAAGCACGGACCTTGCGCGCCTTCCATGGCCTGGCGTGTGGTCGATGCCAGACACGCCTTCGACCATGCCGTTTCCAAGGGCGCCACCCCCTATGACGGTGACGACAAGACGCTGGACGTTCCGGCTATTGTCGGCATCGGCGGCTCGCTGATCTATTTCGTGGAAAAATACGGCGACAAGGGTTCGGCCTATGATACCGAGTTCGACTGGCTGGGCGCGCGTGACCCCAAGCCGGAAGGCGTCGGCTTCTATTTCCTCGACCACCTGACGCACAATGTCTATCGTGGCAACATGGACAAGTGGTGGGACTTTTATCGCGACCTGTTCGGCTTCACCCAGATCCACTATTTCGACATCGACGGCCGCATCACCGGGCTGGTCAGCCGCGCCATAACCTCACCCTGCGGCAAGATCCGCATTCCGCTGAACGAGTCGAAGGACGACACCAGCCAGATCGCCGAATATCTGCGCAAATATAATGGCGAAGGCATCCAGCACATCGCAGTCGGCACGGACGCGATCTACGACGCCACCGACAGGCTTGCCGATAACGGGCTGAAGTTCATGCCCGGCCCACCGGACACCTACTACGAAATGTCGCGCAAGCGCGTGCATGGCCACGACGAGCCGATCGAGCGCATGAAAACGCACGGCATCCTGATCGACGGTGAAGGCGTGGTGAACGGCGGCATGACCAAGATCCTGCTGCAGATATTCTCCAAGACCGTAATCGGCCCGATCTTCTTCGAATTCATCCAGCGCAAGGGCGACGAAGGGTTCGGCGAAGGTAACTTCCGCGCACTCTTCGAATCCATCGAGGAAGACCAGATCCGCCGCGGCGTGATCAAGATCCAGGCGGCGGAGTAACCTGTCTCAATCAGCCGGATCGGCAACCGTCGATCCGGCTTTTCTGGCGTCAGAGCTCCAGTCGCTCCACTTCGTCCTTCCTGAAGCGCAGATCGTAGTCGAGGAAGAACTCATCGAGTTGCGGCGGCGCGACGGACGTGCCGGCAAGCATTGCATGCACCTGTCCGCGGTGATGGATCTGGTGCAGGAAGAGGTGCGACAGAAGATCGCCGATCCTTTCGGGAATGATGCCCGCCTCGCCGCGATCCGTCGGCACATGGCGGTCGAGATCGTCGGGTTCGAGTTCATCGCAGAAATCGATCAGCCTGCCGTCCAGCTCTGCCTGCATGGCCGCGAGCTTCGCCGGGTCTTCACAGGGGAAAAATCGGTCGAACAGCCTGCGCCCCTCGCCGCCCTCCACCAGCATGTCGAAATAGAACAGGTCGACTTCGTAGATGTGGTTCAGCGTTTCGCTGATCGAGGGGAAGAAGCTTACCCGCTGCGCCTCGAACTCGCCGGGCTGGAGCGCCAGCACCGCGCGATAGAGCCGGTCGTTCGACCAACGATTGTTGCGCGCCATCTGACGATTGTGCGTCAGCACGTCCATGCGCCCGACTCTCGTTTAGTTTTCGTACTTCAAGACGGTCTGCTCGATAGCCCCAAAGATCGAGTGGTGCCCGGTCTGATCCTTCATCTCGATGCGCACCGTGTCGCCGAAATGTAGGAATGGCGTCTTCGGCGCCCCACTTTCAAGCGTTTCGATGGTGCGCAACTCAGCGATGCAGGAATAGCCGACCCCGCCCTCGTCTACCGGCTTTCCGGGACCACCGTCGAGCTTGTTGGACACCGTACCGGAGCCGATGATGGTGCCGGCCACCAGCGGCCGCGTCCTGGCGGCATGAGCGACCAGCTGCGGAAAATCGAATGTCATGTCAACACCGGCATTGGCCCGGCCGAAGGGCTTGCCGTTGAGGTCGACATTGAGCGGCAGATGAACCTTGCCGCCATCCCAGGCATCGCCAAGCTCGTCCGGTGTCACCGCCACCGGCGAAAAGGCCGAAGACGGCTTGGACTGGAAGAAGCCGAAGCCCTTTGCAAGTTCGGCCGGGATCAGGCCGCGCAGCGAAACATCGTTGACCAGCATGACGAGGCGGATGGCGTCGCGCGCTTCATCCTCGCTTGCGCCCATCGGCACGTCGCCGACGATGACAGCGACCTCGGCCTCCATGTCGGCGCCATAGGTCTCGTCGGCAAGCGGGATCGGGTCGCGAGGCCCCAGGAAGGCATCGGAGCCGCCCTGATACATCAGCGGGTCGGTCCAGAAGCTCTCCGGCATGGCGGCACCGCGCGCCTTGCGCACCAGTTCCACATGATTGACATAGGCCGAGCCATCCGCCCACTGATAGGCGCGCGGCAGCGGTGAATGCGCGTTGTGCTCGTGGAAACGTTCCGAGGGCACTGCACCATGCTCCAGTGATTCCGCCAATGTCGCCAGATGCGGCGCAATGCGTTGCCAATCGTCCAGCGCAGCCTGCAATGTCGGCACCAGGAAGGATACGTCGGTGCAACGCGTCAGGTCGGTCGACACCACCACAAGCTTTCCGTCACGCGAGCCGTTCTTGAGCGTCGCCAGTTTCATGCAGTCCTCCCTTATGCGGCCACAGCGTCCGCGAATTCCACAACAAGCCCGTCGCGCGCAATCGTCAAGGCACCCGCCCAGCTTTCGCGCACCGCTTCGACCCAATCCGCCTCGCCGATTGCAGGGTCGTCCGCCGGAATGAGATGATGCAGCACCAGATGACGCACCCCTGCTTGCCTGGCGATACGCCCGGCCTGCTGCGCAAAGCTATGGCTGGCAAGCAGATGCTCCTTCAGCCGCGCGCCGTTGCCCGTGCGCGCCACAAGACGATCGACACCGGCCTCCAGCATGGCTTCATGAACCAGAATGTCCGCGCTGCGTGCAAAATCCGCCAATGGCGGAAAATACGCAGTATCCGACGAGAACACGACGCTGCGCCCACCATGCTCGAAGCGCAGCGCGAAGCAATTGGTGACAGGCGGATGGTCGACCCGCAGGGCCGACACGCGCAGGCCCTCTTCTTCACAGAGGAGACCTTCGGAAAATTCCCTGACCTTCACCAGTTCGCGAATATCCGGCCGCCCTTCGTCCACGATACGGATATCGATGTCGAACTTCATCGACCGGAGAAAGCCGTCCCAATAATCCTGCGTTCCGGCCGGCCCGAACACCTGCACAGGCGTGGCAAGGCCTGCCGTCCAGGCCGTGTGTATCAGCCCCCCGAGTTCCAGCACATGATCGGAATGGAGGTGCGTGATGAAGACGAGATCGAGCGCCTTCAGGTTCACGCCGGCATCCGTCAGGCCGCGCGTGACGCCCAGCCCGCCATCCACCACGATGACGCGGCCGCCAAGCTCCAGCAGCGAAGATGTCGGCCACGGCCCACCCGGCCGGATCGCCGGCCCGCCCTTGCTGCCAAGGGTGACAAGCCGGCCGCTCAAGACCAGTCGCCTTCCGGTGTGCCGTTGAAACGCTTCTTCAGGTCACGCCAGCAATCGATATAGTCCCGCTGCAGATTTGGGCTTTCGGCGGCGTAGCGGGTCAGCATCTGGGGAAACCGCGTCTCGAACATGAAGGCGAGCGTGTGGTCGAGCTTCACCGGCGTCAGTTCCGCATGCGATGCCTTCTCGTAGCCGGAGCTGTCAGGCCCGTGCGCCAGCATCATATTGTGCAGGCTGATGCCGCCGGGCACAAATCCCTCCGCCTTCGCGTCATACTGGCCGTGAACCAGGCCCATGAACTCGCTCATGATGTTCCGGTGATACCATGGCGGACGGAACGTGTCTTCCGCCACCAGCCAGCGCGGCGGAAAAATAACGAAATCGATATTCGCCGTCCCTTCCTCGCCGCTCGGAGATGTCAGGACCGAATAGATCGACGGATCGGGATGATCGAACAGGATCGCACCGACGGGGGAAAATGAAGCAAGATCATATTTATAGGGAGCATAGTTGCCATGCCAGGCGACCACGTCCAGCGGCGAGTGGTCGATGTGGGTGACATAGAACCTGCCGCACCATTTCACGACCAGCCTGCAAGGTTTCTCCTTCTCTTCGAACCAGGCGACGGGCGTCTTGAAATCTCGCTGATTGGCGAGGCAGTTCGCACCGATGGGTCCTCTGTTCGGTAGTGTGAATTTGGCGCCGTAGTTCTCGCAGACATAGCCGCGCACCGGCCCGTCGATCGGTACGACCTTGAAGATCACCCCGCGCGGCAGCACGCAAATCTCGCCCGGCTTTATCTCGATGACGCCCATTTCGGTGATGAAACGCAAGCCCCCCACTTGCGGCACCACAAGCAACTCGCCGTCCGCGTTGAAAAAATGATCGTCCACCATGTCGGTGTTGGCGACATAGACATGGGCGGCCATCCCGCTCTGACCGAGGGCGTCGCCCGCGGTCGTCATGGTGCGGATGCCGGACAGGAAATCGGTCGGCTCCTGCGGCACCGAGGCCGGATTCCAGCGATACTGGCCGATTGCCATTTCATGATCATTGAGGTTCGGCGCGGTCTTCCACAGCGGAAAATCGGCAGGCCTGAAGCGGCCAGTGTGCTTCACGCTCGGCCGGATGCGATAGAGCCAGGATCGCTCGTTAGCGCCACGCGGCGCCGTGAAGGGCGAACCGGAAAGCTGCTCGGCATAGAGACCGTAGGCGGGGCGCTGAGGCGAGTTTCGTCCTTGCGGCAAGGCGCCGGGCAAGCTTTCGGTTTCAAAGTCATTGCCGAAGCCCGGCATATAGGAATAGGCCATGGCATTCCTCCATGGTTTGGTCTTGCAGCAGAATTTAATGCTGCAAGAACAGCCAGCAATGCTTTGGCCTACCAGTCCATTACCACCTTGCCGGAATTGCCGCTGCGCATCGCATCGAAGCCCTGCTGGAAATCATCGATGCCGATGCGGTGCGTGATCAGCCCCGAGACGTCGAGCGGCCCCTGTACGAGCGCGATCATCTTGTACCAGGTTTCGAACATCTCGCGGCCGTAAATACCCTTCAGATGCAGCATCTTGAAGATGACCTTGTTCCAGTCGATCTCGAAGCCGGTCGGCGCGATGCCGAGGATGGCGATCTTGCCGCCATTGTTCATCGTGTCGATCATGTCGCGGAACGCGACCGCCGAACCTGACATTTCGAGACCCACGTCGAACCCTTCGGTCATGCCCTCCTGGCGCATGACGTCGCGAAGCTGTTCCTTCCGTGCATCGATCACGTGATGCACGCCCAGCTTGCGGGCAAGGTCGAGCCGTATGGGATTGATGTCGGTGATGACGACTTTGCGCGCGCCCACGCATTGCGCCACCAGCGCGCCCATGATGCCGATAGGGCCGGCACCAGTCACCAGCACGTCCTCGCCCACCAGATCGAAGGAAAGCGCCGTGTGCACGGCGTTGCCGAGCGGATCGAAGATCGCCGCGATTTCATCGGGAATATCGTCGGGGATCGGCACCACATTGTGCTGCGGCAGCACGACATATTCCGCGAAAGAGCCCGGCCGGTTGACGCCGACGCCCAGCGTGTTGCGACACAGATGCCCGCGCCCGGCGCGGCAGTTGCGGCAATGACCGCAGACGATGTGCCCTTCGCCGGACACGCGCTGGCCTAGATGATAGTCTTTCACGCCAGCGCCGAAGTCGGCCACCTCGCCGACGAACTCATGACCTGTAACCATCGGCACCGGCACGGTTTTCTGCGCCCACTGGTCCCAATTGTAGATATGCACGTCCGTGCCGCAGATCGCCGACTTGCGCACCTTGATGAGCACGTCGTTCGGGCCGATCTCCGGCACCGGCACCTCTTCCATCCAGATACCGGGCTCGGCCTTTGCCTTCACCAGCGCACGCATCATGTTGGTCATTTGAGGCCTCAATCAATTTCCGTATAGTCATTGATTGAAGGAGTAAGAGGGGTCGAACCTCTTCTTCGCCGGCAGTTCGGCCATAATCAGTCGGCCGCCTTAGAAACCGTGCGCGTGCATCCCTACACTAACCCCCCATTCTCTTATGCTCATTTCAAACAGATACGCACTGGTTCAGAAAACGCGGTTTCCAGCCACAACCGAGAAACCTCGAAACGACCCGGAAAACCGGACCTTCAGGAGCAATTATGAGCATTTCCTGACATTTTCGATGTCACCATAAAGTATATATTCTGTCAATTCCCCGAGAAACCTCATTTATATTATTCTCAACTCCTTCCCAACCACGCCAAACGCAGCAACCGCTCGATCTATGTCCTCGGTCGAATGCGCGGCCGACATTTGCGTGCGGATGCGTGCCTGCCCCTTCGGCACCACAGGGAACGAGAAGCCGATGACGTAGATGCCGTGGCCGAGCAGCTTTTGCGCCATTTCCTGCGCGAGCGCCGCATCGCCCAGCATCACCGGAATTATCGGATGATCGGCGCCGGCGAGCGTGAAGCCAAGCTTCGACATGCCGGCGCGGAATTGCGCGGAATTGGCATAGAGCTTTTCACGCAGCGCCTCACCACTTTCGATCAGTTCCAGCACTTTCAGCGAAGCGCCCGCAATCGCCGGCGCCAGCGTGTTGGAGAACAGATAGGGCCGCGAGCGCTGACGCAACCAATCCACCACCTGCCGCTTGCCCGAGGTGTACCCGCCCGAAGCACCGCCCAGCGCCTTGCCGAGCGTGCCGGTGAGAATGTCCACCCTACCCTCGACGCCGCTATATTCGGGCGTACCGCGCCCATGCTTGCCGACGAAACCCACCGCGTGGCTGTCGTCCACCATCACCATCGCGTCGTATTTCTCGGCGAGATCGCAGATGCCCGGCAGGTTGGCGATGATGCCGTCCATCGAAAATACGCCGTCGGTGGCAATCAGCCTGAAGCGGCAATCGCGCGCCTCCTTCAGCCGTGCTTCGAGATCGGCCATGTCGTTGTTGGCATAGCGGAAACGCTTCGCCTTGGAGAGCCGCACGCCGTCAATGATCGAGGCGTGGTTCAGCGCATCCGAGATGACGGCGTCTTCCTCGGAAAGCAGCGTCTCGAACAGGCCCGCATTGGCGTCGAAGCAGGACGAGTAGAGGATCGTGTCCTCCATGCCGAGGAAGGTGGAAAGCTTCGCCTCCAGTTCCTTGTGCTCCTCCTGTGTGCCGCAGATGAAACGCACCGAGGCCATGCCGTAGCCATAGCGATCGAGCGCTACCTTGGCGGCATCGCGTAGCGCCATGCTGTCGGCCAGCCCGAGATAATTGTTGGCGCAGAAATTCAGGAGCTTTTGCCCGCCGACCTTGATCTGCGCCGACTGCGGTGAGCTGATGACGCGCTCGGATTTGTAGAGCCCGGCCGATTTGAGTCCGGCAATCTCCGTTTCAAGGTGGGAAAGGAATGCTGCGCTCATGGCTGATTGCCCCGCTTCACATCACCCGACTGTGCCGGGAAGGACGTTGAAAAGCTACCGGAAATTCACTCCGAAACCGCTCCAACTTTCTGGGATATCCGGCTGCAATGGCTGGATCGCCGGGCAGCCCATGACTAGGATCGCCCCGACTTTTGCAAATGGGAGTATCCAATGGCTGGAGAACAGTTTCCAGTATTCGACCTTGGGAAATTCGAACAGGCAGACGCGGCAGAACGCGAAAGGCTGGGTGCCGAGGTAGACGCGATCTGCCGCTCCACCGGCTTCCTTGCGATCGCCAACCACGGCGTGCCGCAGGCCGTGATCGATGGCGTATGGAACAAGGCGCACGACTTCTTCGACCTGGCCCCCGAGGAAAAGCAGAGGGCACGCGCGCCCTACAAGGGCTACCCCTATGGCTATCTCGGGCCCGAACTGGAAGCCCTGGCGAAGTCGCGCGACGTGGATAGCCCACCCGACCTCAAGGAAAGTTTCAACGGCGGCCCGCTCTTCACACCGGCCTGGCTGACGGACAAGGACGCGCTGGCCTTCTGCTATGCGCCGACCATCTGGCCGCAGGGGCCGGAAGGTTTTGTCTATGCCTGGAAGGCTTATTATGCGGCGATGGAAGATCTGGCCGCGCGCATCATGCGGCTGTTCGCGGTGGCGCTGAAGCTGCCGGAAGACTATTTCGAGCGCTTCATCGACGCGCCGATCAGTGCGCTGCGCGCCCTCAACTATCCCGAGCAGACCGTGCCGCCCAAGCCCGGCCAGCTGCGCGCCGGCGCGCATACCGACTATGGCAGCCTGACCATCCTGCTACCGCAGGAAGGCTCGAAGGGGCTGGAACTCATCACGCCGGACGGCAACTGGACGCCGGTACCGCCGGTGCCGGGCGCCTTCGTCATCAATATTGGCGACCTGATGGCGCTGTGGACGAACGACCGCTGGGTCTCGACTATGCACCGCGTGGTGAACCCCTCGCCCGAAGACGGCGGCATGGACCGTCGCCAGTCGCTGGCCTTCTTCCACCAGCCAAACTGGGACGCCGAGATCGTCTGCCTCGAACAGTGCCTTGCACCGGGCGAAGAGCCGAAATACCAGCCGGTGCGCTCGGGTCCCTATCTTATGGGCAAGTTCCAGTCGACGACCAGGTAACGCCTCAAAATGGGTCGGGCCGCACGAGGCGGCCCGAATTCCTGTCCGTTACGAGGCTTTGTGCCTTAGAAGAACGCCTGGATACCGGTCTGGGCGCGGCCGAGGATGAGGGCGTGCACGTCGTGCGTGCCCTCATAGGTGTTGACCGTCTCCAGGTTCTGCGCGTGGCGCATGACGTGGTAGCCGATCTGGATGCCGTTGCCGCCATGCATGTCGCGCGCCTGCCGGGCAATGTCGAGCGCCTTGCCGCAATTGTTGCGCTTGACGATGGAGATCATCTCCGGCGCCATCTTGTGCTCGTCCATCAGCCGGCCAACGCGCAACGAGCCCTGCAAGCCCAGCGCAATCTCGGTCTGCATGTCGGCGAGCTTCTTCTGGTAGAGCTGCGTGGCGGCCAGCGGCTTGCCGAACTGCTTGCGGTCGAGGCCGTATTGCCGGGCCCGGTGCCAGCAATCCTCGGCCGCCCCCAGCACACCCCAGGAAATGCCGTAGCGGGCGCGGTTCAAGCAGCCGAACGGCCCCTTCAGCCCCGATACATTCGGCAGCAGCGCGTCCTCGCCGAGCTCGACATTGTCCATGACGATCTCGCCGGTGATCGAAGCCCGGAGCGACAGCTTGCCCTCGATCTTCGGCGCCGACAGCCCCGGCATGCCCTTGTCGAGCACGAAGCCGCGGATGACGTCCTTGCCGTCCTC